>DATILD010000014.1:0-7710 GCA_035476815.1 Methylibium sp. | reverse complement strand
CCGGCGCTACATGCAGCTTGAGGGGCTGCAAACGCTCAGCGATACTGCCCCGACTCGGCTGCCCGCTGTGGCTCGCTGAGTACCGTGCACCTCAGTCTTCTCCGGGCTGTGGACCTACACCACGGGCTGGGACACGACCTGGAGGTTTGGGGAGCGTCCAAAACTCGGAGATACCTTACAGGTTGATATTCGGTACTTCGCAAGAGCGCTGCAAGTACTATCAAAAGTAGGCTTCATGCTAACGCATACTCTTTGGAGCAAGGTCTTTCCCCGAGAAGAAGGGGAGATGCATAAGTCAGTCAATGAGTGTCTATATAACGCCCTCGAAGCGAAGCGATGGAAGACAGCGGCGGAACTAGGCGAATTCGCACTCTCCGAGCCTATGCGCAAGAATGTCCCAGAGATTGATCTTCGCATACGAGTCGTAAATTGGGCGATAGCACTCAAGTTTTCCGACCGGGACCCTGTAGCAAGGAAGCTCTTGCGCTCATTTGATTGGTCTGCCAGTTATCGTGACTTCAAGCTTGCAATTCATGTGCTAGAAGACAACTTTGAAGAGGCTGTCAAAATAATGAAGAGCATCGGAAAGTCTGGCGAAATGTTAGAGCAGCACTATTACCATAGTTGGCCTTTATTTCACAAATTCCGCGAACGCCCAGAATTCTATGCCACCTACGAGGCAATATACGGTGAACCGTATCTTGCAAAGGTCCCTCATGACGGAGACTCAAAATCCGTCGCGATTTCACCGACCGCACCCACAAAGTCCAAGTCACCATCACGAAGTCGAGTGGGGCTTGCTAAAGCCGAAGGTGGAGCCACACCTCAGAAACCCGCAAGAGAAACAACGCACAAGCGGCGCAAGAATCTCTCTCGAGAAACTCCTTCCAAGTGATTGATTTGGAATGATGTTTTCAGACTGGTTGTGCAATGGGGACCATCTGCATGCCGGTCGTTCTGTTACCGAACGGTGCGAAATCCTGGGGCAGGGGCACCCACGAGGAGAAAGGCGCCAACCGGCTCGGCCCGGACCGCGGTCCGCCGTGACCCCGCCTCACCCGAACCGCGTCACCGCCTGCGCCAGCTGCTCGTCCACCGCCGCCAGCAGGTCCTCGACCGACACCGGCTTGGTCAGGTAGCGCACCGCGCCGGCGGCGAGCGCGGCCTGGATCTGCGCCGGCATCGCGTCGGCCGAGACCACCACCACCGGAATGTCGGCGGTGCGCTCGTCGGCCTTCAGGTGCTGCAGCAGCGACATGCCGCCGATGTCGGGCAGGCCCATGTCGAGCAGCACCAGGTCGGGCGGCGAGGTGCGCACCGTCGCCAGGCCGTCGAGGCCGGTGGTCGCGACCTCCAGGCGCACCTGCGGGCGGCGCGCCAGGATGCCGCGCATCACCTCGACGTTGATGTCGTTGTCCTCGATATAGAGCACATGGCGGCTGTGATAGGCCGTGGCGTCGACGCCGTCCAGCCCGCCCGCCTCGGTGACCGCATGCGCCTCGGAGGTCAGCGGCAGGCGCAGCCGGAAGGTCGATCCGCGCCCCGCCTCGCTGCTGGCGTCGAGCGAGCCGCCGTGGCGCTCGGCCAGCAGCCGCGCGATCACCAGGCCGATGCCGGTGCCCTCGGTGCTGCTGCGCTCGCGGCCCAGGCGGTTGAAGGGCTGGAACAGCTGGCCGAGCTGCAGCGGCGTCATGCCCACGCCGGTGTCGGTCACGGTCAGCTCCAGCACCGGCGTGCCGGCGGCGGCGGGCGCGGCGATGCGCGTGCCGATCAGCACCCGGCCGCCGTCGTGGTTGTACTTGACGGCATTGCTCAGCAGGTTGGTGAGGATCTGCTTGACGCGCGTCGCGTCGGCCAGCACGTGCAGCGGCGCGTGGTCGGTCAGGTCGCGGATCAGCTCGATGCGGCGCTGCGCCGCCTGCGGCGCCACCAAGGCCATCGACGCGACGATCAGCGGCTCGAGCGACAGCGGCTCGACCTGCAGCTGCAGCGTGCCGGACTCGATGCGCGACAGGTCCAGCACGTCGTTGATCATGTCCAGCAGGTGCCAGCCGGCCTGCTGGATCTGCCCGACCCAGCGGTGATGCCGGTCGCCGAGCGGCGTCTCGCGGTCGAGGTCGAGCAGCTGCGCGAAGCCGAGCATGCCGTTGAGCGGCGTGCGCAGCTCGTGGCTCATGCGCGAGAGGAACTCGCTCTTGGCGCGGTTCGAGACTTCGGCGCGTTCGCGCGCGCGCTCGGCCTCCTCGAGCCGCAGGGGCTCCGACAGGTCCTCGATCAGCCCGACGATGCGGAACGGCGCGCCCTGCTCGTCGCGCAGCAGGCTCATCGTGACGTGCACCCACAGCGTCTGGCCCGCCTTGGTGAGGTAGCGCAGGCGCAGCCGGACCATCGGCACGCGGCCGTCGAGCAGCCCGGCGCGCGCCTCGGCGTCGGCGGCGCGGTCCGCCGCGTGGGTCAGCGCCGGCACCGACAGGCCGAGCAGCTCGCTCTCGGTGTAGCCGGTCAGCGTGCAGAAGGCCTGGTTGGGCTGCTCGATGCGGCCCTGCAGGTCGGTGTAGGCCACGCCGACCGGCACCGCCTGGAAGATGTCGCGAAAGCGCCGCTCGCTCTGCCGCAGCGCCGACTCGGCGAGCCGCCGCTCGGCGATCTGCTCGCGCAGCTCCTCGGTGCGCGCGGCCACCGCCACTTCGGTGCGCCGCGCGCGGCCGGTGACCATCAGCAGCAGCGCGCCCATCATGCCGGCGGCCGCCAGGGCGGTGACGGAGAACAGCCACGCCGCGCCATGGTCGCTGCCGGTGCGGCCGGCGACGCCGCCGAAGGCCTCCACCCGCAGCTCCCACGCGCGCCCGGCGAAGGGCAGCGCGCTGCGGTGGACGGTCGACGAGGGCGCGGCCGCGGCGGCACACCCGGGCGCGCCGGCGAGCCGCGTCGCCCCGGGCTCGGCATCGGTGTCGATCAGGCAGACCCGCAGGTAGCTCGGCGCGCCGGCCGTCAGGCGAGCGAGCGTGTCCTCCATGCGCAGTGTCAGGAACACCAGCCCGCGCGGCGGCCCGCCGGCCGGCCCGCCGGCGCCGTGCACCGCGCGGTAGACCACCACGCCGGCCGGGCCGGCCGCGTCCTGCGTCAGCCGGAAGCCGGCCGACGCGAAGGCCGCGTCGCTCACCTCGGCGCGTCCGATCGCGGCACGCGCCGCGGCGATCGAGAGCACGTTGACGCCCAGCGCCGCGCTGTTGCGCTCGGCCGGCTCGACGCGCCGCATCGCATACACCGCCGGATCGTTGGCGTGTCCCGGCTCGCGGTCGAACACGCGGAAGCCGGCCAGCCCGTCGGCGCGCGCGGCGGCCTCGAAGCCGGGGATCGCCTCGCGCGGCACGCGTTCGTGCCAGCCCAGCGCCTGGATGCTCGGCAGCTTGCGCAGCCACACCGCGGTGGCGCGGCGGAATTCCTCGCCGGTCACCGCGTTGGAGGCCAGGAACACGCTGTGCAGCGCCTCCAGCGCGTCGAGGTGGGCCGCCAGCCGCAGCTCGACGCTGTGCGCCACCGCGCTGGCGTCGCGCTCGAAGCGCGCGTCGTCGCGGGCGCGTTGCCAATGGCCCTCCTGCCAGATCGCGACCGCCAGCAGGCCCATCGCGATCAGCAGCGGCAGCGCGACCGAGCTGCGCCGCGGTCGCCACGCCGCGGTCGGCTGTCCCACCAGGCTCAGCGCGACCGGCGCGCCGACGATGACGCCGAGCGCGTCGCCGCTCCACCAGGTGAGCCAGGTCTGCACCAGCCGCGTCGGCGGCAGCATGCCGGCCGCCGCCAGCGCGGCCACGCCGACCGTCGCGCCGACGGCGCAGGCCAGCAGTGCGCCGAAGGCGAAGAAGCGCCAGATCGCGCCCGGGCTGTCGAGCGTCAGCGGCGCGTCGACGTAGCGCTGCACCAGCCACGCGCCGCACAGCGCCTGGGCGGCCGCGCCGGCGCCGAGCAGCGCCGCGAGCGCCGCCGCGGCGGCGCCGGAATCGCCGCGCCGCCACCCGAGCAGCGCGTAGACGGCGAACGAGCCGAGCCACACGCCCCAGGCCGCCCGCGGCCCGCAGACCAGCAGCGCCACCAGCGCGACGCCGGCCGCCGGATACAGCGGCGAGGCGTAGCCCGGCGGGATCGCGAAGGCCAGCGCGCCCCAGCCGGTGAGCGCATAGACGAGGGCCACCAGCGCCACCGATGCGGCCGGCCGCATCGGCACGGAGCTGGACGCGGACAGGGCGGCGGAGGTGTCGGCAGGCATCGGTGGGTCCGCTCCGCGCAACCGGCATGCCGTGGCGGGCATGCATGGCGCAGCGCGGCGCGGCGGCGCAGAGACTAACACCGCCGGTGCCCGGAATTCAGCACGCTTCAGGACGAATTCAGGACCGCGGCGGCGCGACCCTGGACAGTCGGTCGGACCCCTTCCGAGGTTTCGCGCCGAACCCATGTCCTTGTCCTCGCCGACCCTGCTCGCCGCCGCGCTGGCGCTCGCCCTGGCCCTGGCCTACGCGCTCGTCTGCGCCCGCGCCGCCCACCGCCTGACGCGCGCCTGCCGGTCCGGCGCGGCGGCGGGCGCCGACGCCGGCGAACCGGTCGAGCTCGGCACGCGCGACGGCCGCGCGCGCCTCGCGGCGCGCTGGCTGCCGGCCGACGGCGCCGAGGGCGCGGTGATCCTGCTGCGCGCCCGGGGCGGCTGCTGCGAGGGCGAGCCGGTCGGGCCGGCGCTCGAGCTGGCCGAGGCCTTGCGCGGCTGCCGGCTGTCGGTGCTGCTGATCGATCCGCGCGACGCCGGCGGCGCGGCCCGGCGCGCCTACGGGGGGCGCGAATGCCAGCAGGTGCTGGGGGCGGTCGACTACCTGCTGGCGCGCGGCGTGGCGGCCGGGCGCATCGGCGTGCTCGGAGCGTCGGCCGGGGCGGTCGCCGCGCTGCTGGCGGCGGTGCACGAGCCGGCCATCGGCGCGGTCGCCGCCGACAGTGCCTTTGCCGACTTCCCGGCGCTGCTGGCGGCGCCGCGCCAGCCGGACTCGTGTCTGCCCGCCTTCGTGCCACCCGGTGCGCTGTGGTGTGCGCGCTGGCTGTGCGGCGTCGACCTGCGCGCGCTGAGCCCGGTCCGCGCGGCCGCGGCGCTGCGCGGCCGACCGGTGCTGGTGATCCACGGCGACGACGATCCGGTGGTGCCGGTCGCGCATGCGCTGGCGATGGCGAAGGCCAGCCAGGCGCGACTGTGGGTGACCTCCAGCCGCCGCCACGCCGGCTCGTTGCGCGACGCGCCCGGCGCCTACAGTGCGGTGGTGCTGCGCTTCTTCACCCACCACCTGACGGCGCGGCCCGCGCCGCTGCCCTGCGACCGCGCCCCGGCGCCGCTGCCGCAGGCCTGGCAGCCGGCGGTCTGAGTCCCGCGCCGCCGCCATGACGCGTCGCGAGCTCGATGCGCCGCTGCTGGTGGCGGTCACCGGCCACCGGCCGCACCGGCTGCGCCATGCCCAGCTCGAACGGCTCGACGCGCAGGCGGCGACGCTGTTCGACGACCTGGCCGCGCTCGCCGCCGAGGCCGGCACCGGCGCGCCGGTCTGGCTGCGTACGGCGCTGGCCGAGGGCGCCGACCGGCAGCTCGCGCAGCTCGCGCTGGCGCGCGGCTGCGCGCTGCACGCGCTGCTGCCGTTCGCCTGTGCCGACTACATCGCCGATTTCGACAGCCCGGCCTCGCTGTGGGAGTTCGGCCGCCTGCTCGGCCGCAGCCACCGCCTCACCGAGCTGCCGGGACGGCGCGACGCCCCCGAGGCGGCCTACCGCGCGCTGGTGCCGGCGCTGCTGGCCGGCGCCGACCTGCTGTGCGCGGTGTGGGACGGCGCGCCCGCCCAGGGCCCGGGCGGCACCGCCGAGGTGGTGGCCGAGGCGCGGCGGCGCGGGCTGCCGGTGGCCCACCTGTCGACCCGCAGCGATGCGGCAGCGACCTTGCTGGCCGCCGCCGGCGAGCGCGCCTGCGACCGGGCGGCATTGCGCGAGACACTCGGCGGCCGATGAAGCGCGATCCGATGCCCGCCGCCGACCTGCCGCCCCCGCGCTACTGGGCGTTCGTCAGCTACAGCCACCGCGACGAGGCGGTGGCCCAGTCGTTGCAGAAGCGCCTCGAGACCTACCGCCTGCCGCCCAGGCTGGTCGGCCGCATCACGCCGATCGGCCCGGTGCCGCGCCAGGCCAAGCCGGTGTTCCGCGACCGCGACGAGCTCAACGCCGGCACCGATCTGCAGGCCCACGTGCAGGCCGCGCTGGCCGAGAGCCGCTGGCTGGTGGTGGTGTGCAGCCCGGACGCGGCGCGCTCGCCCTGGGTCGAGCGCGAGATCGTCGCCTTCAAGCGCCTGCACGGCGAGCAGCGCGTGCTGGCGCTGATCGCGCGCGGCGAGCCCTATGCGTCGCGGCTGCCGGGCCGCGAGGCCGAGGAATGCTTTCCGAACGCGCTGCGCCATGCGCTCGACGCGCAGGGCGAGCCGCGCGGCGCCGCGCTCGAGCCGATCGCCGCCGACCTGCGCGCCCATGCCGACGGCCCGAAGCGCGCGGCGCTGAAGCTGCTGGCCGGCATGGTCGGCGTCGGCTTCGACGAGCTGGTGCGGCGCGATGCCGCGCGCCGCGCGCGCTGGCTCACCGCGGTGGCCGCGGCCTCGTTCGCCGGCATGGCGGTGCTGACCGTGCTCACCGTGCTGGCGGTGCGCGCGCGCGACGAGGCGCGCCAGCAGCGCGAGCAGGCCGAGGGCCTGATCGAGTTCATGCTGACCGATCTGCGCGGCAAGCTCGAGCCGGTCGGCCGGCTCGACGCGCTCGACTCGGTCGGCGCGAAGGCGCTGTCCTACTACGCGGCGCAGCACACCGAGGCGCTCGACGCCGCCGCGCTCGGCCACCGCGCGCGCGCCCAGCACCTGGTCGGCGAGATCCGCGAGCTGCGCGGCCAGCTCGACGAGGCCCGGCAGGCCTTCGAGCAGGCCGCCGCGACCACCGAGCGCCTGCTGGCCCGGCATCCGGACGACGGGCCGCGCGTGTTCGAGCATGCGCAGAGCGTCTACTGGGTCGGCTACGTGGCCTGGCTGCGCGGCCAGGGCGCGGCGGCCGAGCGCGAGTTCGAGCGCTACCTCGCGCTGGCCGAGCGGCTGGTGCGGATCGACGCCGCCAACCTCGACTGGCGCGCCGAGCGGGCCTTTGCCCACAGCAATCTGGGCACGGTGCGGCTGGAGCTCGACCGGCCCGAGCAGGCGCTGGTGTCGTTCGGCGCGGCCGCCGAGATCCACCGCGGCCTGATCCGGCAGCGGCCGGCGCTGGCCTCCGACCTGTCGCAGACCTACGGCTGGCGCGCGCGCGCCTACGAGCGGCTCGGCCAGCCCGAGCGCGCGCTCGCGGAGCAGCAGGCCAAGCTCGCGCTGATCCGCGGCCTGCCGGATGCGCAGAAGAACCGCCAGGCGGACCATTGGGTGCTCAACGCGCTGGTCGAGATCGGCCGCGCCGAGGCGGCGCTGGGCCGCGTCGACGCGGCCGCCGCCACGCTGGCGTCGGCGGCGCCGCTGGCCGAGGCGCTGGTGGCGGCCGATCCGAGCAACCTGTTCTGGCTGGCCGCCGCCTGCGACCTGTGGGTGACCGCGGCCGCGCTCGACCTGAGCCGCGGTGCGCCGGCCGCCGCGGCCGCCGGCCTGCGCCGCGCCGAGCCCGAGGTGAACC
>DATILD010000013.1:0-26513 GCA_035476815.1 Methylibium sp. | reverse complement strand
CGCAGGCCCGAGATCGGGCCGCGCAGTAGGTTGAAGGGATCTTTCGCAATGCTCTACCGCGAGAACGGCCAATTCAAGACGACCTACCAGGCTGACCAGCAGATCTTTCCGATCGCGCAGGACAAGCTGCTGATCATGGTGTTGCTGGTGTTCGCCTTCGTCGCGGTGCCGTTCCTCGCCAGCGAGTACCTGTTCCGTGCGGTGCTGATTCCGTTCCTGATCCTGTCGCTGGCGGCGCTCGGCCTGAACATCCTGGTCGGCTACTGCGGGCAGATCTCATTGGGCACCGGCGGCTTCATGGCGGTGGGCGCGTACGCGGCCTATAACCTAATGATCCGCATCGACGGCATGCCACTGCTGGCGGCCATCCTGTTGGGCGGCGCGTGCGCCACCGCGGTGGGCGTGCTGTTCGGTATTCCGAGCCTGCGCATCAAGGGCCTGTACCTCGCGGTGGCCACCCTCGCGGCACAGTTCTTCTGCGACTGGGCGTTCCTGCGCATCAAGTGGTTCACCAACAACTCGTCGTCGGGCTCGGTCAACGTGGCCGAACTCAACATGTTCGGCTGGGTGATCGACACGCCGGCCGAGAAGTACCTGTTCTGCCTCGGCTTCGTGGCGGTGTTCGCGCTGGTCGCCAAGAACCTGGTGCGCAGCCACATCGGCCGCGAATGGATGGCCATGCGCGACATGGACGTCGCCGCGGCGGTGATCGGCATCCGGCCGGTCTACGCCAAGCTGACGGCGTTCGCGGTCAGCTCGTTCTTCGTCGGCGTGGCCGGCGCCTTGTGGGGCTTCGTCTACCTGAGCGCGTGGGAGCCGGCGGCGTTCAACATCGACCGCTCGTTCCAGTTGCTGTTCATGGTGATCATCGGCGGGCTGGGCTCGATCATGGGCAGCTTCTTCGGCGCCGCGTTCATCGTGGTGCTGCCGATCGTGTTCGACAACCTGGGCGTAGCGGTGGGTTTCGACACCGCCTTCGCGTCGCACCTGACCTTCATCGTCTTCGGCACGCTGATCGTGTTCTTCCTGGTCGTCGAGCCGCACGGCCTGGCCAGGCTGTGGTCGATCGGCAAGGAGAAGCTGCGCCTATGGCCCTTCCCGCACTGATGCATTGAGTTCTCGCGTGCACCCCAAGGGTGCCGGTTGTTCGATGGAAGCAAGTTCCCACCTTTGGAGGCAGACATGAAACTGAAATCCCTGGCCATCTCGGCGGCCCTCGTGGCCGCCGGCACGAGCACCGTGCTCACCTCGGCGCCTGCGTTCGCGCAGGCCAAGGATCAATTCTTCCCGGTGCTGTCGTACCGCACCGGCGCCTACGCGCCCAACGGCGTGCCGTTCGCCAACGGCTTCGTCGACTACCTGAAGCTGATCAACGCCAAGGGCGGCATCAACGGCGTCAAGGTGTCGTGGGAAGAGTGCGAAACCGGCTACGCCACCGACAAGGGCGTCGAGTGCTACGAACGCCTGAAGGGCAAGGGTGCGACCTCGCTGCACCCGCTGTCCACCGGCATCACGTTCGCGCTGACCGAGAAGGTGCCCACCGACAAGATCTCGCTGCTCACCGCGGGCTACGGCCGCAGCGAGAGCACCGACGGCATGGTCTTCAAGTGGAACTTCCCGCTCACCGGCACCTACTGGGATGCCGCCGACGTGCTGGTGCAGCATGTCGGCAAGCGCGAGGGCGGCCTCGACAAGCTCAAGGGCAAGAAGATCGCGCTGGTCTACCACGACAGCCCGTACGGCAAGGAGCCGATCGCGCTGCTGCAGGAACGCAGCAAGATGAACGGCTTCGAGCTGCAGCTGCTGCCGGTGGCGCACCCCGGTGTCGAGCAGAAGGCCACCTGGCTGCAGATCCGCCAGAACCGTCCCGACTACGTGTTCCTGTGGGGCTGGGGCGTGATGAACTCCACCGCGGTCAAGGAGGCGGTGGCCACCGGCTACCCACGCGACAAGATGTACGGCGTGTGGTGGGCCGCCGCCGAACCCGACGTGAAGGACGTCGGCGAAGGGGCCAAGGGCTACCACGGGCTGGCGCTGCAGCACGGTGCCGAGCCCGACTCCAAGGTGGTCAAGGAGGTGCTCGATCTGGTGCACGCCAAGGGCCAGGGCACCGGGCCGAAGGAAGAGGTCGGCCAGGTGCTGTACATGCGCGGCCTGGTGGCGGCGATGCTGTCCACCGAAGGCGTGCGCCGCGCGCAGGAGCGCTTCGGCAAGGGCAAGTGGGTCACCAGCGAGCAGGCGCGCTGGGGTTACGAGAATCTGGCGCTCGACCAGAAGAAGCTTGACGCGCTGGGCTTCGCCGGCGTGATGCGGCCCATCTCCACCAGCTGCGCCGACCATCGCGGCGCGGTGTGGGCGCGCGTGCACACCTGGAACGGCAGCAAGTGGGAGTTCACCTCCGACTGGTACGAGGCCGACCAGGCGATCATCAAGCCGATGATCAAGGCGGCGGCCGACAAGTACGCGGCGGAAAAGAAGATCACGCGCCGCACCCCGGAAGACTGCCAGTCCGACTCGGTCGCCACCGCCGGCAAGGGCTGAGCGCAGCGTCCTCGCCCTCGCGGTGCCCGTGTGCCTGCGCTGTGCAGGCCGCGGGCACTCGCCGGGGCGGGCGGGCTCTACAAGAGCCCTCTCGAATGGGCCGCGTGCGGCTCATTCAAGAGTTCATTCGTCGACGCCATGTCCAACAACATCCTTCTCAACGTCAGCGGCATCGAGGTTATCTACAACCACGTGATCCTCGTGTTGAAGGGCGTGTCGCTGCAGGTGCCCGAAGGCGGCATCGTCGCGCTGCTCGGCGGCAACGGCGCCGGCAAGACCACCACGCTGCGCGCGGTCAGCAATCTGCTGGCCGGCGAGCGCGGCGAAGTCACCAAGGGCTCGATTGAGCTGCGCGGCGAGCGGATCGAAAAACTCTCCACTGCCGACATGGTGGAACGCGGGGTGATCCAGGTGATGGAGGGCCGTCACTGCTTCGCACATCTGACGATCGAGGAAAACCTGCTCACCGGTGCCTACACCCGCACCGACGGCAAGGCCGCGGTGGCCCGCACGCTGGACAAGGTCTACACCTACTTCCCGCGCTTGAAGACGCGCCGCGCGGCGCAGGCGGCCTACACCTCTGGCGGTGAGCAGCAGATGTGCGCGATCGGCCGCGCGCTGATGGCCAACCCGAAGATGGTGCTGCTCGACGAGCCGTCGATGGGCCTGGCGCCGCAGATCGTGCAGGAGGTGTTCGAGATCGTGAAGGACCTCAACGTCAAGGAACGCACCACCTTCCTGCTGGCCGAACAGAACACCAACATGGCGCTGCGTTACGCCGACTACGGCTACATCCTCGAAAACGGCCGCGTGGTGATGGACGGCCAGGCCGCCGAGCTGCGCGAGAACGAGGACGTCAAGGAGTTCTACCTCGGCATGGGCGGCAGCGACCGCAAGAGCTTTCGCGACGTCAAGAGCTACAAGCGCCGCAAGCGCTGGCTGGCCTGAACCCGATGAGCGACGACTTCTTCGCCCGCCCCCCGTTCCACGCCGCCGAGGCGCTGGCCACGCTCAAGCGCAGCCTGCGCGACCTGAAGCTGACCGAACGCGAGGGCGTGTTCGAGCTTCGCTCGCAGGCCGTCGCGCGCCTGGTCCTGGAGGGTGAGGGCACGATCCGCGCCCAGCTCGCCAAGCGGCTGACGCGCGCACCCGAGTGGGAGGCGCGGCTGCTGTGCAGCCAGGCCGATGTGCGCAAGTTCACCGACGAGCTGAAGCAGCGGCTCGCACGCTGGAGCGACCGCGATGACTGAGTGCTGGAGCGCCGACGAGACCCGCGACGCCGCCGAACGCGAGCGCGCGCTGATGGCCGCGCTGCCGGAGCAGGTGCGCGCGGCGCAGCAGGTGCCGGCCTTCGCGGCCCTGCTGGCCGGCATCGACCCGGCCTCGGTCGGCTCGCGCGCCGCGCTGGCGCGCCTGCCGGTGACGCGCAAGCACGAGCTGCTCGAGCGCCAGCTCGCCGCGCGCGCGCGGCCCGGCGCGACCGACCCCTTCGGCGGCCACTCGGCCGCCGGCTGGTCGGCCTTCGCCGCGCCGCTGCGGGCGCGCCGGGTGTTCCAGTCGCCCGGCCCGCTGTACGAGCCCGAGGGCGAGGCGCCGGACTACTGGCGCGTCGCGCGCGCCCTGCATGCCGCCGGCGTGCGGGCCGGCGACCTGGTGCACAACAGCTTCAGCTACCACCTGACGCCGGCCGGCTCGATCATGGAGACCGGCGCGCAGGCGCTCGGCTGCACCGTGTTCCCGGGCGGGGTCGGCAACACCGAGCTGCAGCTGCAGGCCGTCGCGGACCTGAAGCCCCGGGTCTACTGCGGCACGCCGAGCTTCCTGAGGATCCTGCTCGACAAGGCCGCCGAAGGCGGCGCGACGCTGTCCTTCGAGCGCGCGCTGGTGTCGGGCGAAGCCTGCCCACCGTCGCTGCGCGCCGCGTTCGCGGCGAAGGGCATCGACGTCTACCAGTGCTACGCGACCGCCGACGTCGGCCTGGTCGCCTACGAGACCCGCGCGCGCGAGGGCCTGGTGCTCGACGAGCGCGTGATCGTCGAGATCGTGCGGCCCGGCACCGGCGATCCGGTGCCCGACGGCGAGGTCGGCGAGATCGTCGTCACGGTGCTGAACCCGGCCTATCCGCTGCTGCGCTTCGGCACCGGCGACCTGAGCGCCATCCTGCCGGGCGCCTGCCCGAGCGGCCGCACCGCGCCGCGCATCAGGGGCTGGATGGGTCGCGCCGACCAGACCACCAAGGTGCGCGGCATGTTCGTGCACCCGGGCCAGGTGGCCGAGGTGCTGCGACGCCACGGCGCGGCGGTGCAGCGCGCGCGGCTGGTGGTCGGCGGCGAGGTCGGCGCCGACACGATGACGCTGCGCTGCGAGGTCGACGGCGCGCCCGGCGGCCTGGCGGCCGCGCTGGTCGAGACGCTGCGCGACGTGACCAAGCTGCGCGGCGAGGTCGAGCTGGTCGCGCCGGGCAGCCTGCCCAACGACGGCAAGGTCATCGAGGACGGCCGCCGTTACGACTGAGGTGCACACCCTCAGGGTGCGTGCTTACGTAATTCCCGACATCGCGGCCGCGGCCGGCATGCCTAGCATTCGCGCACCGTTTAGCGCGCCGCGCTTAGGAGACACCCGATGAACCGCATGCTGCTGGCCGCCGTGGCCGCGTTCGCCACCACCGGCGCCTGGGCCCAGGCCTACCCCGAGAAGCCCGTCACCATCGTCGTGCCGTTCTCGGCCGGCGGCCCGACCGACAAGGTGGCGCGCGACTTCGCGGAAGCGCTGCGCAAGCCGCTGGGCAACGCCACGATCGTGATCGAGAACGTCGGCGGCGCCGGCGGCACGCTCGGCGCGACCAAGGTCGCCAAGGCCGCGCCGGACGGCTACACGCTGCTGCTGGCGCACATCGCGATGGCCACCTCGCCGTCGCTCTACCGCACGCTGCAGTACAAGACCGAGGAGTTCGAGTACCTCGGCATGATCAACGAGGTGCCGATGACGCTGATCGGCCGCCCGACGCTGCCGGCCAACAACTACGCCGAGCTGCTGAAGTGGATCGAGGCCAACAAGGGCAAGATCAACCTCGCCAACGCCGGCCTCGGCGCCGCCTCGCACCTGTGCGGCCTGCTGTTCCAGAGCACGCTCAAGGTCGACATGACGACCGTGCCCTACAAGGGCACCGGCCCGGCGATGACCGACCTGATCGGCGGCCAGGTCGACATCATGTGCGACCAGACCACCAACACCACCTCGCAGATCGAGGGCGGCAAGGTCAAGGCCTTCGCGGTGACCACACCGAAGCGTCTCACGACACCGGCGCTGGCCAAGCTGCCGACGCTCGACGAGTCGGGCATGAAGGGCTTCAACGTCAGCATCTGGCACGGCCTGTACGCGCCCAAGGGCACGCCGAAGGCGGTGCTCGACAAGGTCAACGCCGCGCTCAAGCAGGCACTCGCCGACCCCGAGTTCATCAAGCGCGAGGAGGCGCTGGGCGCCGTCGTCGTGACCGATGCGCGCACCAACCCGGCCGAGCACAAGAAGTGGGTGTTCGCCGAGATCGACAAGTGGAGCCCGGTCATCAAGGCCGCGGGACAGTACGCCGACTGACGCGCAGACCCGCGCCGACCGGCCAGAAGGCCGCCCGACCCGGGCGGCCTTCTGCTTTTGGACCGGTCCTAGCGGAACGGGCAACGGTAGACCGCGCTGCCGGTGCGCGCCACCCACACGAGCGCGCCGCCCGGCTCGGCGGCCACGCCGAGCGTGAAGCCGCCCGCCTCGACGCGCAGGCCGCGGCGCGTCAGCTCGGCCACCGCGGCGTCGGAGTCGCGGAAGGCCAGCGGCAGGTCCGGCGTGCGACGGCGCTCCTCCTTCCAGACGCGGCCCAGCCGCGCATAGAGCAGCCTGCCCTCGGCCACGCCCTGGGCCAGCACGCTGTCCGGTGGCGGAAAGGGGCTGGCGTGCACCGCGAGAACCTCGTGCCCGAAGCGGCCGGCCGCGGCATCGCCGTCGAGATGCCAGTCCACCACGAGGCGGGCGCGCACCTTCGGCAGCTCGAAGTGGAACTGCCAGTGGCTGGCTGCGCCGTCGGTCTGGGTGCCGCGCGGCGCCAGCACCTGCTTGAGCCGCGCGTCGCGGTCGAGCCGCTGCGCCTGTTCGACGGCGCGCTCGAACGCCGACGAGACGACGCAGGGCACGCCGCCGCCGCGCGAGACCTGTGTCGTCTCGATCGGCAGGTGCAGGCTGCGCCGGTCGAGCCAGCGGTCGATGCGGTTGTTGAGGCGGCGCAGGGCACTCATGGCGAGGATTCTGCAAGCCGCGGGCCAGCCACGCCCGGGCGGACGAACAGCGGGATCGTCACCGGCCCGTCGTTGATCAGGTGCACCTGCATGTCGGCGCCGAACTCGCCCGCTTCGACGCGCGGATGGGCGGCGCGGGCCCGCGCCAGCACGCGTTCGTAGAGCCGTCGCCCGAGTTCGGCCGGCGCCGCCGCGCCGAAGCTCGGCCGGTTGCCGCCGCGGGTGTCGGCGGCGAGCGTGAACTGCGAGACGATCAGCAGGCCGCCGGCCGCGTCCCCGCTGCCGCCGAGGTCGCACAGGCTCAGGTTCATCTTGCCGGCCGCGTCGGCGAAGACGCGCAGCTTCAGCAGCTTGTCGACCAGCGCATCGGCCTGGGCGTCGCCGTCGCCGGGCTCGGCACAGACCAGCACCAGCAGGCCGCGATCGATGGCGCCGACCGTCCGGCCGTCGATCACGACCCGCGCCTCGCTGACCCGCTGCAGCAAAGCGATCACAGCGGGTCTCGCTGGTCGCCGAAGTGCGCCTCGACATCCATCGGCAACAGCTGGATGGTGGCGCGCAGTCCCGGCACCGCGGCCATCAGTGCCTGCTCGACGCTGGTGCGCAACGCCGCGGCGCGGCCGAGGCTCCACGCGCCCGGCATGTGCATGTGCAGGTCGACGAAGCGGCGCTGGCCGGCGCGGCGGGTCGACACATGGTCGAAGCGGATCGTGTGTTCGTGGCGGAACTGGTCGAGCGTGCGCTCGATCTCGTCGCGCACCGCCGGCTCCAGCGCCTCGTCGAGCAGGCCGCTGCCCGCCTGCCGCACCAGCGACGCGCCCTCGCGCAGGATGTTGAGCGCCACGGCGATCGCGATCACCGGATCCAGCCACAGCCAGCCGGTCGCCGCCACCGCCAGCAGGCCGAGCACGACGCCGACCGAGGTCCAGACGTCGGTGAAGAGGTGGCGGGCGTCGCCCTCCAGCGCGATCGAGCGGTGCCGCCGCGCGGTGCGCAGCATCGACCAGCCCAAGGCACCGTTGAGCACCGAGCTCGCCACCGACAGGCCCAGCCCCAGCCCGAGCTGCTCGACCGGCTGCGGCGCCAGCAGGCGCCCGACCGCCGCCCAGACGATGCCGAGCGCGGCCGCGAAGATCAGCACCCCCTCGAAGCCGCTGGAGAAGTACTCGGCCTTGTGGTGGCCATAGGGGTGCTCGGCGTCGGGCGGCTGGGCGGCCAGCGTGACCATGGCCAGCGCGAACACGGCGCCGGCCAGGTTGACCAGCGACTCCAGCGCATCGGACAGCAGGCTGACCGACCCCGTCAGCCACCACGCGCCGGTCTTCAGCGCAATCGTGACCAGCGCGACCGCGACCGAGAGCTTCAGGTGGAGGCCGACCGCATGCATCGCGGCCATTGTGGCGCGGCACCGCCGCGCGCCGGCTCAGGCCAGCGTGACGCGGGCGAACTTGCGCTTGCCGACCTGGACCACATAGGTCCCGGCGGCGAGCTTCAGCCCCCGGTCCGACACCACCGCGCCGTCGATGCGCACGCCGCCCTGCTCGACCAGCCGCAGCGCCTCGCTGGTCGACGGCGCCAGCCCGGCCTGCTTGAGCAACGCGCCGATGGCCAGCGGCGCGCCGGCCAGCGCCACCTCGGGGATGTCGTCCGGCACGCCGCCACGCGCGCGCAGCTCGAAATCGGCCACCGCGCCTTCGGCCGCCGCCGCCCCATGGAAGCGCGCCGTGACCTCGCGGGCCAGCGCCACCTTCGCGTCCTTGGGGTTGCGGCCCGCCTCGACCTCGGCGCGCAGCGCGGCGATCTCGGCCTCGGCGCGGAAGCTCAGCAGCGTGTAGTACTTCCACATCAGCGCGTCGGGGATCGACAGCAGCTTGGCGTACATCGAGTTCGCCGGCTCGGTGATGCCGATGTAGTTGTTCTTGCTCTTCGACATCTTCTCGACGCCGTCGAGCCCCTCCAGCAGCGGCATCGTCAGCACGCACTGCGGTTCCTGGCCGTACTCGGCCTGCAGCTGGCGGCCGACCAGCAGGTTGAACTTCTGGTCGGTGCCGCCGAGCTCGAGGTCGGACTTCAGCGCCACCGAGTCATAGCCCTGCATCAGCGGGTAGAGGAACTCGTGCACCGAGATCGGCACCCCGCCCTTGTAGCGCTTGGTGAAGTCGTCGCGCTCGAGCATGCGCGCGACGGTGTAGCGCGAGGCGAGCTGGATCAGGCCGCGCGCGCCGAGCGGATCGCACCATTCCGAGTTGTAGCGGATCTCGGTGCGGGCCGGGTCCAGCACCAGGCTGGCCTGGCGGTAGTAGGTCTGGGCGTTGGCCTCGATCTGCTCGCGCGTCAGCGGCGGGCGGGTGGTGTTGCGGCCCGAGGGGTCGCCGATCATCGAGGTGAAGTCGCCGATCAGGAAGATCACCTGGTGACCCAGGTCCTGGAGCTGGCGCAGCTTGTTCAGCACCACCGTGTGGCCGAGGTGGATGTCCGGCGCGGTCGGGTCCAGCCCCAGCTTGATGCGCAGTGGCACGCCGGTTGCATCGGACCGGGCGAGCTTGTGCAGCCAGTCGTCTTGCGGCAGCAGCTCGTCGCAGCCGCGCAGGCTGACGGCCATCGCGGCCCGGACCCGGTCGGTGATCGGGAAATTGGCAGCAGATGACGGCAGTTGAGCGCCGGTTGGGGCGAGAGCCTGATCAGCGTCTGGGGGCATGAGCCGGATTTCGGGTTTCCACAATGGCCGCGCGGGGGGCCATCGATACAATCGCGAGCCAGCGCAGTGGCGGGGATTCTAGAGGACGCCCCGACCTCGGTCGCCACTGCCGGCCTCCACCAAACACGCTCTCGCGGCGCCGCTCCCGGCGGTGCCGGGGGATGCGACAGACTTTCGGGACCGTTGGGTTGAACATCGTCACCACCCTGCAGCAGGCCGTCGAGCGTACCGACCGCTGGCTGCAGCGCCATCCGAAGCGGCTGACCGCAGCCTTCGCCGCGCTGCTGCTCGGTAGCGCCGTCACGGCCTTCGGCGTCGCGCCGCTGGCCCCCGACGCCGCCGACCTGCCGCGCCGCCTCGTGACCGAAAGTGTCACGCCGCGGTCGCTCGACGCCCAGTTGCAAGCGCTTGAAACCCACGCGCTCGAGCTCTGGCGCAGCGACCTGACCCGCAACGGCGACACCGCCGATACCCTGCTGCGCCGCCTCGGCGTCGACGACCCCGAGGCCGCCGCCTTCCTGCGCAGCGACGCGGTGGCGCGCCGCGTGCTCGAGGGCCGCGCCGGCAAGACGGTGCGCGTGCTGACGCGCGACGGCCGGCTCGCCGAACTGGTGGCGCGCTCGCCGGCCGCGGCGGCCGAGCAGTTCGGCAGCCACTTCACCCGCCTCACCGTCACCCGCGACACGCTGGGCCTGAACGCGCGCAGCGAACAGACGCCGCTGGCCACGGCCACGCGGCTCGGTTCGGGCACGATCCACAGCTCGCTGTTCGCGGCGGCCGACGAATCCCAGTTGCCCGACACCATCACCGTGCAGATAGCCGAGTTGTTCGGCACCGACATCGACTTCCGGCGCGAACTGCAGCGCGGCGACACCTTCACCGTGCTGTACGAAGCGCTGACCGCCGACGGCGAGCCTGTCCCCTGGAACCAGGCCTCCGGCCGCGTGCTGGCGGCGCAGTTCGTCAACAACGGCAAGACCCATGACGCGGTCTGGTTCGAGGAGCAGCAGCCCGGCGGCAAGACCCGCGGCGCCTACTTCGACCTGCAGGGCCGCAGCAAGAACCGCCTGTTCCTGGCCTCGCCGATGGCGTTCTCGCGGGTGACCTCGGGTTTCGCGATGCGGCTGCACCCGATCCACAAGACCTGGCGCCGCCACCTCGGCGTGGACTACGGCGCACCGACCGGCACGGCGGTGCGCGCGGTCGGCGACGGCCTCGTCGACTTCGCCGGCTGGCAGAACGGCTACGGCAACGTCGCCATCGTCCGCCATGCCGGCGATCGCGAGACGCGCTACGCCCACCTGAGCCGGCTGAACGTCAGGCGTGGCCAGCGCGTCGACCAGGGCCAGCTCGTCGGTGCCGTCGGCGCCACCGGCTGGGCCACCGGACCGCATCTGCACTTCGAGTTCCGCGTGCGCGGCGAACATGTCGATCCGATGCGGATCGCGCGCCAGTCCGAGTCGATGACGATCTCGGCGGCGGCACGCGCGCGCTTCAGCGAGCAGGCCGAAGCGGCTCGCGCCCAGCTGGCGGCGGCCCCGGCCCAAGGCACGACGGCCTTCGAGTAGCTTGCGCCCGCTGCGGCCGGCGACAGCCCGCTGCGGCCGGCGACAGCCCGCTTCGGCGGGCTTTTTCGTGTCCGAGACCGCGGCACGACAATGCGGCGATGGACATGCACCGCGGCGACTCTTGGATCGGCCTGATGTCGGGCACCTCGCTCGACGGGGTCGATGGCGTGCTGGCTTCGTTCGACCGGGGCGGCGTGCAGGTGCACGCGCATGCCCACACCGAATTCGACGCCGCACTGCGCGCCGAGTTGCTGGCACTCAACAGCCCCGGCCCCGATGAGCTCCACCGCGCCGCGCTGGCGGCCAACGCGCTGGCGCGCGTCTACGCCCAGGTGGTGGCAGCGCTGCGTGCACAGACGCCCGGCGAGGCCGTGCGCGCTGTCGGCGCGCACGGTCAGACGGTGCGCCACCGCCCCGGCCAGTTCGACGGCACCGGCTACACGCTGCAGCTCAACGCCCCGGCGCTGCTGGCCGAGCTGACCGGCCTGCCGGTCGTGGCCGACCTGCGCAGCCGCGACCTCGCCGCCGGCGGCCAGGCCGCGCCGCTGGTGCCGGCCTTCCACCGCGCCTGCTTCGGCCGCGCCGACGAGCCGCTGGCGGTCGCGAACATCGGCGGCATCGCCAACCTGACGCTGATCGAGGCCGCAGGCAGCGTGCGCGGCTTCGACTGCGGCCCCGGCAACGCGTTGATGGACGGCTGGTGCCAGCGCCATCTCGGCCAGTCCTACGACGCCGCCGGGCGCTGGGCAGCCGCCGGCCGGCTGCTGCCGGCGCTGCTGGCCGCGGCGCTGGCCGACCCTTACTTCGCGCTGGCGCCGCCGAAGAGCACCGGCCGCGACGACTTCCACGCCGCCTGGCTCGACGCGCTGGTCGCCACCCATGCGCCGGTCGCCGAGCCGCGCGACGTGCAGGCCACGCTGTGCGAGCTCACCGCCCGGGCGATCGCCCGCGACCTGCAGCGCCATCTGCCGGAAGCCAACCGCTTGCTGGTGTGCGGCGGCGGCGCGCTCAACGACGAGCTGATGCGGTGCCTGGCTGTCGCGCTGCCCGGCGTCGCGGTCGTCTCGACCGCTGTCGCCGGCCTGCCGCCGCTGCAGGTCGAGGCGGCGGCCTTCGCCTGGCTGGCCCGCGCTCATCTGCGCGGCGAGCCCGGCAACCTGCCCGGCGTCACCGGCGCGGCCGGGCCGCGGGTGCTGGGGGCGTTGTACCCGGCCTGAAACGACGAAGCCGCCCGCAGGCGGCCTCGACCATCGATCGGGAGAAGCTCAGGCTGAGAAGCTCGAACCGCAGCCGCAGGTGCTGGTCGCGTTCGGGTTCTTGATGACGAACTGCGCGCCCTCGAGGTCGTCCTTGTAGTCGATCTCGGCGCCGGCCAGGTACTGCAGGCTCATCGCGTCGATCAGCAGCGTGACGCCGTTCTTCTCCATCCGCGTGTCGTCCTCGTTGACGATCTCGTCGAAGGTGAAGCCGTACTGGAAGCCGGAGCAGCCGCCACCCTGCACGAACACGCGCAGCTTCAGTTCGGGGTTGCCCTCCTCGTCGACCAGCTGACGCACCTTGTCGGCGGCGCTGTCGGTGAACAGGATGGGCGCGGCGGGAGGAAGGTCGGTCGCGATCTGCTCGGCTACGGCGGTCATGGAAGCTCCTGCTGGGAAGGGCGGTCGCCCGCCACCCGCATATTGTGACCGACCGCGATCGGCCCTGCTGCCGACGCGAGCTTCAGCGCCGGCTTGTCCTCGGCCCCCAGTTGGCGCAGCTCGCCGTTGACCTGGGCGCCCTGGTGCATCTCCAGCCGCTCGTAGCGGACGTTGCCTTCGATCCGCGCCTTGGGCTGCAGCTCCAGCAACTCATCGGACTCGACCGGCCCGCGCACCTCGCCGTTGACGATCACGTGGCCGGCCTTGACCCGCCCGGCGATGCTCGCCTTCTCGCCGATCACCAGCAGGTTGGGGCCGTCGCCGAGCGCGATCACGTTGCCGAGCACGCGCCCGTCGATGCGCAGGCCGTCGCTGAAGCGGATCTCGCCCTCGATCACCGTGCCCTCGCCGACCAGCGTGTGCAGCGGAGGCTGCTTGCGGATACCGAACATGCGCTGTCTCCCAATGATTCAGGCGGAGGTCACCGGCGCGCGCCGCCCCCCGCTCAAAGCCGGATGTCCTGGCTGGCGCGCAGCGCACCCCGCCCATCCACCACCCTGACCTGCACGCCTTCCACCACCGCGAGGGCCGGGAACTGCAGCGTGCCGCCGACCCGCTGGTACTGCTTGAACTGCAGCGCCGGCGCGCTGGCGGCCTGGGCCGGCAGCGTCCACGGCTTGCCGTCGAGCCGGCCGCTGAGCTGCAGCTCGAAGCGGCCGCTGAACTCGCCCGGCGAGCGGCCCGGCTGCATCACCAGCAGCTGGTACTGCAGCTGCCCGGGCGCCACCACCTCGGCCTGCAGTCCGCGCACCGCGACGCCCTGGCCGGCGCCGGCCGGCAGCAGGCGCTCGAAGAAGCCGAGATCGCCCTTCAGGCCGAGGTTCTCGGCCTCCAGCGCCTTGAGCTGGCTGGCCAGGCGCTCCTGCGTGGTCCGCTCGGCCATCAACAGGCTCTCCGCGGTGTTGGCGATGCTCTGGGCCTTGTCGCGCTCCGCGCGCAATTGCTCCAGGTCGCTGCGCAGGTCGACGACCTGCGCCTCGCTGTGGCGGTCGAGGCCGGCGATGTTCTTGCCGAATTCGAAGGCCCACAAGGCCAGCGCCGCCGAGAAGCCGAACACCAGCGCCAGCACCGCCCAGCGCAACGGCCACGGCAGATGGCTGCGCACGATCATGCGCGGGGCACTGATCGACAGACGGCGACGTAGAAGCTTCCAGCGCATTTCAAGAAGCGGGCCAGGAACCCACAAAACAGGCCCCCGATTCTAGGGGTGCATGTCGCGCCGGGACCGCGCATCTGCAACCGCCGGTAGTAGCCGGCGCCAGCGTGAAAAAAGCCGCCCGGGGGCGGCTTTTCTGTACGGCGCAGGCTCGATCAGCGCTTGCTGAACTGCTTGCGGCGGCGCGCGCCGTGCAGGCCGACCTTCTTGCGCTCGACCTCGCGCGCGTCGCGCGTCACGAAGCCGGCACGGCTCAGTTCGGGCTTGAGTGCCGCGTCATAGTCGATCAGCGCCCGGGTGACGCCGTGGCGCACCGCACCGGCCTGGCCGGACTCGCCGCCGCCGTGCACGTTGACCTTGATGTCGAAGGCCTCGACGTTGTTCGTGAGGAACAGCGGTTGCTTGACGATCATGATCGAGGTCTGGCGGCCGAAGTAATCCTCGACCGACTTGCCATTGACCGTGATCTGGCCCGTGCCCTTCTTGATGAAGACGCGCGCCACCGACGACTTGCGGCGGCCGGTTCCGTAATTCCAATTGCCAATCATCGCCATCCCCTCAGATCGCCAGCGGCTTGGGTTGCTGGGCGGTGTGCGGGTGCGACGCACCGGCATAGACCTTCAGCTTCTTGATCATCGCGTAACCCAGCGGACCCTTCGGGAGCATGCCCTTGACGGCCTTCTCCAGTGCACGGCCAGGGTGCTTGGCCTGCATGTCCTTGAACTTGGTCGCGTAGATCCCGCCCGGGAAACCCGAATGGCGGTAGTAGATCTTGTCGGTGGCCTTGGCCCCGGTGACGCGGATCTTGTCGGCGTTGACGATGACGATGAAGTCGCCGGTGTCGACGTGAGGCGTGTAGATGGGCTTGTGCTTACCACGCAGACGGAGGGCCACTTCGCTGGCAACCCTGCCGAGAACCTTGTCGGTCGCGTCGATCACAAACCACTCGTGCGTCACTTCGGCCGGTTTGGCGCTGAAGGTTTTCATGAACATCCTGAGTGGAACCCGGCCCTGACGTGCAGGAGCGATCGGTGCCTCTTGTGCGACCGCCGGCTGCGACATGCTGTCGTCCGACGGTCGAGGCCTCTCACGCCCCAGGGTCCGGTTCGAAGAACCTTCGCCATCTTTCCCCGGGCCGAACTTGGGGAAAGCCGCAGAGTATACGCGACCGACGGCGGTCGACCCCAATGTCGGTTGGGCCGCCGCCGCAGGCCCGAGCACGCCGATCGATTTTAGGGTAAACCCTAGGCATGGAAAGTCCCGTGCCGCCGCCGTCCGCCCCCCGCCGGTGGGTGCCGATCCGCTCGCTGGCACCGCGCCACCGCGACCGGATCCTGTCGCACCTGCTGGCGCTTGCCCCGGCAGACCGCTATCTGCGCTTCGGCTACGCGGCCAGTGATGCGCAGGTCGCGGCCTATGTCGATGGCATCAACTTCGAGCGCGACGAGGTGTTCGGCATCTTCAACCGTCGCCTGGAGCTGGTCGCAATGGCGCACCTGGCCTACCCCGAACCGTCGGCGTCAGCCCTGCGGCCGGCGATGGCCGAGTTCGGCGTGTCGGTCGCCGCGGCGGCGCGCGGCCGCGGCTACGGCAGCCGGCTGTTCGACCACGCCGTCATGCATGCCCGCAACCGCGGCACCGACCGCCTGCTGATCCATGCGCTGACGGAGAACAAGGCGATGCTGCAGATCGCCCGGCGCGCCGGCGCGATCGTGGAGCGTGACGGCCCCGATTCCGAGGCCTGCCTGCAGCTGCCACCGGACACGATCGCCAGCCAGATCGAGGAACTGGTCGAATCCCACGCCGCCGAGGTGAACTACCAGTTCAAGCGGCACGCACTGCGGCTCGAACAGTTGATGGACGCGGTCGGCGAGGTGCGCTCGCAGATGGAACGCCAGCGCCAGGACGGCGGCGCCTGAGGCGGCGCGCTCCCTCGATCGGGGGTGCGGTGGCAGGCCCGCTCGGCTAGCATCGCGGCCCGTCCGCCGCTGCTGCGGCGGGCGCCGTCCCGAACCATGACCCTGCCGCTCTGGCCCCTGCTGCTGCTTGCGTTTGCCATGCTGGCTCTCGGCTACTTGGTCGGGCGCCGAGCCGGGTCGCGTCGCCGCGCCCCACCGCTGCCGACCGATTGGCCGCTGATGGGGCGCCCGGTGCTGAACGCGGACGAGCGCCGCGCCCTGCGCATGCTGCGCGAGGCGCTGCCGCAGCACATCGTGCTGGCCAAGCTGCCGTTGGTGCGGTTGTGCCAACCGCGCGACGGCCTGCGGCTCGAGTACTGGTACGAACTGCTCGGCGCGCTGCATGTGAGCTTCGCCGTGTGCAGCGCCAACGGCCGGGTGCTGGCCGTGGTCGACCTCGACAGCGAGCACAACAGCTCGCGCCGGGCGCTGGCGATCAAGCAGGCGGTGCTCGACGCCTGCCGCATCCGCTTCCTGCACTGCACGGCCGAGACCCTGCCGGGGCCGGCCGAGCTGCAACTGTTGCTGCCGACCCAGGGCAGCATGCCGCGGGCCGTGCCGATGTCGCCCCAGGCGACCCACCTGCAGACGGCGCGCAGCAGCCTGGCCGACACGGTGAAGGCGCGGCGCGCGGAGCGCTCCGCGCGCTGGGTCGACTCTGGCCTGCCGCTCGACTCGTTCTTCGGCCCCGACAGCCGGCTCGAGGCTGCATCGAGCGGCTTTTCGGCCTCGGTCTCGTCGCCGCTGGAGGCCGTGCCCGTCCCGGTCGATCGGCCTTGAGGAGCGGCGCGCCGGCCGTGCGACGATCGGCGATGCCCGCCGCACCCCCGCCCTTCCACGATCTGACGCCGCATGCGGTGCTGGACGCCATGGCGGCCGTCGGCCTGCATGGCGACGGCCGGCTGCTGCAGCTCAATTCCTACGAGAACCGCGTGTTCCAGATCGCGCTGGAGCGCGGCGACACGGTGGTCGCCAAGTTCTATCGCGCCGGCCGCTGGAGCGACGCGCAGATCCTCGAGGAACATGCCTTCGCGCTGGAACTGGCGGCGGCCGAAGTTCCGGTCGTCGCACCGCTGACCTTGGCCGCCGAGCCGGACGACGCGTCGGTGTGCTGTCTGGGCCGGCCGCCGACCCTCGCCGTCTGCGGCTCCCTGCGCTACGCGGTGGCGCCGCGCCGGGCCGGCCGCCCGCCCGAACTGGACGATCCCGAGGTGCTGGCCTGGATCGGCCGCTTCATCGGCCGGCTGCATGGGGTCGGCCGGCAGGCCAGCTTCGCGACCCGCCGCCGGCTAGACGTCGACACGCTCGGCCACGCCTCGCGCGACTGGCTGCTGGCCCATGGCGAGCTGCCCGAGCCGACGGCGCAGCGCTGGGCCGACCTGTCCTTGCGCGCCCTGCAGGCGGTGCAGCAGCATTTCGACGCCGTCCCGGCGCTGGGGCTGCAGCGCCTGCACGGCGACTGCCACCCGGGCAACCTGCTGTGGACCGGAGACGGACCGCACTTCGTCGACCTGGACGACTGCTGCACGGGTCCGGCCGTCCAGGACCTGTGGATGCTGCTGCCCGGAGACCACGAGAGCAGCCGCAGCGCGCTGGCCACGCTGCTCGAAGGCTACGAGACCTTCAGCGACTTCGACCGGCGCGAGCTCGCGCTGATCGAGCCGCTGCGCACGCTGCGCATGATCCACCACAGCGCATGGCTGGCCCAACGCTGGGCCGACCCGGCCTTCCCGGCGGCGTTCACCTGGTTCGGCACGGCGGCCTACTGGTCGCAGCAAGCCGACCAGCTCCAGCATCAGCTCCACCTGCTGGAGCGGTGACCCCCCAGTTCGCCTGCCGACCCCGCAGTCCCGGGGTGACAGAGCCGCGGCGACGGATGTCCACTCGGTGCTCGTCGGCGAAGTTCGTTCCGGCCGACCACCGCGATTGGAGACCCAGCCCATGAAGCAAGCCCTCGCCTCTGCCGTCCTCGCGCTCGCGTCGGCCGCCGCCGGCGCGCAGACGCTCAGCATCGACAGCGCGGACACCGTCTATTTCACGGGCTTCAACGCGTCCGGTTTGACCCCAGGGAGTTTCACCTCCGGCCTGTTCGGCACCGTTCGGCTCAGCGGGCCCGCGCAGGTCACCTACGAGTACCTGGGCAGCGAATCGGGCTACGACACCAGCCTGTTCGCCGACTTCCTGGCCGGCAGCGGCAGCGTCACCGAAACCAGCGGCAGCAGCGCCAGCGGCTGGGCCGACGGCGGGGTGCTGGACTTCGCCTTCCTGGACAACCACGGCGGCGAGGTGCACAACTCGGCCGGCGCCGGATGGACGAGCTGGTCGCACCCGAACCCGTCCTTCGTCATCCTCGGCCGGCGCACGGCCCGGTCGGGCGCCACGAGCTACCTGCTCGGATTCAACGACAGCTACCGGGGTGACGCCGACTTCGACGATCTGGTCGTGCGGGTGAGCGTCGTGCCGATTCCGGAGCCCAGCACCTACGCGCTGATGCTGGCGGGCCTGGGTGTCGTCGGTTTCGTCGGACGCCGGCGACGGCCGGCCTGAGCCTGGCAGATCGCAAACCGAAGGCCGGCGCTCGCCGGCCTTCGGCGCTTCAGCCGGTCAGCAGGCCGTTGATCCGCCGCACATAGGCCGCCGGGTCTTCCAGCTGCCCCCCCTCGGCCAGCACCGCCTGGTCGAACAGCACCTGCGCCAGGTCGTCGAAGTGCGCACTACCGTCGAGCCGCTTCACCAGCGCATGGCCGGTGTTGACCTCGAGGATCGGGCGTGCCGCCGGCGCACCCTGTCCGGCCTGCTTCAGCATGCGCGCCAGGTGGCCGCTCATGTCGCCCTCGTCGACCACCAGGCAGGCCGGTGAATCGACCAGCCGGGTCGTCACGCGCACGTCCTTGGCACGGTCCTTCAACGCTTCCTTGAGCTTCTCGAGCAGCGGCTTGAAGGCCTCGGCGGCGGCCTCGGCCTGCTGCTTCTCGGCCTCGTCCTGCAGCTTGCCGAGATCGACCGAGCCCTTGGCGACGCTCTGCAGCGGCTTGCCGTCGAACTCGTACAGGTGCGCGAGCATCCACTCGTCGACCCGGTCGGTCAGCAGCAGCACCTCGAGGCCCTTCTTGCGGAACACCTCGAGCTGCGGGCTGTGGCGCGCCGCGGCCAGCGTGTCGGCGGTGATGTAGTAGATCGCCTCCTGGCCCTCCTTCATGCGCGACACGTAGTCCGCGAAGGACACGCCCTCGTCGGCCTGGGTCGAGGCGAAGCGCAGCAGCTTGGCGAGCCGCTCCTGATTGGCGTGGTCCTCGCCGACGCCCTCCTTCAGCACCGCGCCGAACTCCTTCCAGAAGTTGGCATAGCGCTCGCGCTGCGTCGCGTCCTCGCTGTTCGCCAGCTCCTCGAGCATGGCCAGCACGCGCTTGGTCGAGCCCTCGCGGATCGCCTTGACGTCGCGGCTCTCCTGCAGCAGCTCGCGGCTCACGTTCAGCGGCAGGTCGGCCGAGTCGATCACGCCCTTGACGAAGCGCAGGTAGACCGGCATCAGCGCCTCCGCGTCGTCCATGATGAAGACGCGCTTGACGTAGAGCTTGACGCCGCCGCGCTTGTCGCGGTTCCACAGGTCGACCGGCGCGTGCGCGGGCACGTAGAGCAGCTGGGTGTACTCGCTGCGGCCCTCGACGTGGTTGTGCGTGTAGGCCAGCGGCGGCTGGCTGTCGTAGCTGAGCTGCTCGTAGAAGGCCTTGTACTCGGCGTCGGTGATGTCGCTCTTGGGCCGCGCCCACAGCGCCGCGGCCTTGTTGACGGTCTCCCACGCGTCCTTCGTCTCGTACTCGCCCTTGTCGGTGTTCCACTCCTGCTGGCGCATCAGGATCGGCAGCGAGATGTGGTCCGAGTACTTGGCGATCGTCGACTTGAGCTTCCACTGCGCGAGCCATTCGTCCTCGCCCTCGCGCAGGTGCAGCGTGACGGCGGTGCCGCGCTCGGGGCGGGTAAGGGTCTCGACCTCGAAGTCGCCGGTGCCGGCGCTGATCCAGCGCACGCCCTCCTCGGGCCGGGCGCCGGCGCGGCGCGTCTCGACGGTGATGCGGTCGGCGACGATGTAGCCGCTGTAGAAGCCGACGCCGAACTGGCCGATCAGCTGCGCGTCCTTGGCCTGCTCGCCCGACAGCTGGCCGACGAACTCGCGCGTGCCGCTCTTGGCGATCGTGCCGAGGTTGGCGATCGCCTCGGCCTCGTTCATGCCGATGCCGTTGTCGGTGATCGTGACGGTGCGAGCGTCCTTGTCGAAGCTGACGCGGACCTCGAGGTTCGGTGCGTCCTCGTACAGCGCGCCGTCGTTCAGCGCCTCGAAGCGCAGCTTGTCGCAGGCGTCGGAGGCGTTGGAGATCAGCTCGCGCAGGAAGATCTCCTTGTTCGAGTAGAGCGAATGCGTAACGAGGTGAAGCAGTTGCTTCACTTCGGCCTGGAACGACAGGGTCTGCTTGGTCATGACGTGAAAGCGAGGGCTTTGTTGTAAGGTTCGGCCGAGCGGTCGCAGCGCCTTGCACCATCGGCGCGAAGGATAGTGGGGCCGGTCGCACCGGTTTCAAGCCCGCACCCGACCGCACCCCTCCCCCTCACCTCCCCCTGCCCCGTGAACGAACTGCTCCGCGCGACCGCTCCGCTCGCCTCCGGCGCCCCGCTGTGGACGCTCGAAGGGCTGCGCGGCGCCGATCCGGTGCTGGGCATCGCGCTGCTGATCATCGTCGCGGTGGTGGCCGGCGAGGCGGTGCGCCGCTACACCCGCCTGCCGCGCGCCTGCGGCCACATGCTGGTCGGTGTGATCGCCAGCCCGCTGGCGCTGCAGTTGCTGGATCGCGCCGACCTCGACCCGTGGAAGCCGCTGCTCGACCTCGCCGTCGGCGTGTTGGTGTTCGAGCTCGGCGCGCGCATCCGCCCGCGCTGGCTGCTCGACAACCCGGCGCTCGCGCTCCAGAGCGTCGCCGAGGCGCTGGTCGCGGCCGCGGCGGTCACCGGCGCCCTCGTCCTGCTGGGTGCGCCGACGATGTCCGCCGCGCTGGCCGGGGCGGTGGCGATGGCGACCTCGCCGGTGATCACCATGGCCGCGGTCCACGAGACGCAGCCGCGTGGTCAGGTCACCGAGAGGCTGCTGATCATGAGCGCCCTGAACAGCGTGCTCGCGGTGCTGGCGCTGAAGATCTGGCTGGTGATCGCGACCGCCGATGCGCCGCTGCGCGCCGAGCTGCCGGCCGCGCTCGCCAACACCCTGTACGTGCTGTGCGGCTCCTTCCTGCTCGGCGCGCTGCTCGGGCTGGCGCTGAACTGGCTGTCGGGCCCGATCCGCCGCGCCGAGGCGCGCGGCGTGCTGCAGATCGGCCTGTTGGTGCTCGGCGCGCTGCTGGCCGCGCAATGGTCGCTGTCGCCGCTGCTGGCGCTGCTGCTGGCCGGCATGGTCGCGCGCGAGCGCATGGGCCACCGGCTCAGCGTCGAGCCGCATCTCGGCGTCGCCGGCGCCGCGCTGACGGTGCTGCTGTTCGTCAGCCTCGGCCTCGTCAGCACGCTCGGCAACTTCGCGACGCTGTGGCCCTGGGTGCTGGCGATCATCGTCGCGCGGCTGCTCGGCAAGGGCCTGGCCGTCGCGGCGCTGGCGCGCTCCAGCGGGCTGGCTTGGCGCCAGGCGATCGCGCTGACGCTGGCGCTGCAGCCGATGGCGCAGACCGCGATGCTGCTCGGCGCCAGCAGCTACGGCTGGCCCGCCGAGCTGCCGGCGATCGACCCCGGCGTGCTGCAGGCGCTGCTGATCGCCGTGACGCTGATGCAGTTCACCGGCCCGCTGTGGGCGCAGTTCGGCCTGCGCGAGCTGGCCGGCGAAGTGCCGCCGAAGGACTGAGCCCATGCCGCTGCAAGCCTTCACCCCTTCGGAGCCGCTGACGCTGGGCGTCGAGCTCGAGCTGCAGCTGCTGAGCACACACGACTACGACCTCGCCCCGCAGGCCCTGGACCTGCTGCGCGAGACCGCGAAGCACACCGGCGCCTGGGACATCAAGCCCGAGATCACGCGCAGCATGATCGAGATCGGCAGCTCGATCCAGCACCGCCACGGCCCGCTGCGCTCCGAGCTGCGCGACATGCGCGACCAGCTCGCACGCGCCGGGCGCAAGCTCAACATCGCGATCGCCGGCGGCGGCACCCATGCCTTCCAGCACTGGAGCCAGCAGCAGATCTTCCCCGGCGAACGCTTCCACTACATCCACGAGCTCTACGGCTACCTGGCCAAGCAGTTCACCGTGTTCGGCCAGCATGTGCATGTCGGCTGCCCCGACGGCGACCAGGCGCTGTGGCTGCTGCACGCGCTGTCGCGCTACGTGCCGCACTTCATCGCGCTGTCGGCGTCGTCGCCCTATGTGCAGGGGCAGGACACCGGCTTCGACTCGGCACGGCTGAACTCGGTGTTCGCCTTCCCGCTGTCGGGCCGCGCGCCCTTCGTGCACTCGTGGGACGAGTTCGGCGCCTACTTCGACAAGATGACCGCCACCGGCGTCGTGCAGTCGATGAAGGACTTCTACTGGGACATCCGCCCCAAGCCCGAGTACGGCACGATCGAGCTGCGCGTGTGCGACACGCCGCTCACGGTCGACAAGGCCGCGGCGCTGGCCTGCTACCTGCAGTGCATCTGCCGCCAGCTGCGCGAGGAGCGGCCCTTCGAGCCCAAGGAAGACGACTACCTCGTCTACACCTTCAACCGTTTCCAGGCCTGCCGCTTCGGGCTCGACGGCGAGATCGTCGACCCGAAGACCAAGCAGCGCTCACGGCTGCGCGACGACATCCTGCGCACGCTGACGCGGCTGGACGAGCATGCGCTCGACCTCGAGGCGCTCGACGCCACCCAACTGCTGCGCGAGTCGCTGTTCGAGGGCAACGACGCGAAGTGGCTGCGCGCGAAGCGTGCCGCCAACCTGCCGCTGTCGGCCGTGGCCGAGGCGGCGGCGCAGCGCTGGCGCGAGTGAGGTCTCAGGGCTCGACGGTGTAGTTGCGCCACTGCGTCGTGATGGTGTTGGGCACCGTCACGTTGAGCCGGCTGGTGCGCCGCCCGCCACGGTCGAGGATCTCGGCACGGCAGGACACGCTGCTCGGGATGTGCTGCTCCTCCTCGACCACGCCGCGCATGGCCTCGAGCTCGCGTCGGCGGGCGCCGCGCGCGCCGGCGAGCTCGCCGTCGATGTCGCGCAGCGCGGCGCCGCGGTTGCCGCGGCCGTAGGCCATCGTCACCACGAGGTTGCGCGCCGAACCGCCACCGTCGACGGCGTTCTTCACGCCGGTCTCGAAGGCGTGCAGCATCGAGCTTCCGCCGCGATTGTTGGCATCCTGGGTGATCGGCGCGAGGTTCTCCCACAGGTTGCCGGGGCCGTCGAGGTTGTGATTCAGCAGATGGCCTTTGACGTACAGGTGGTCGCCGGCATTGCCGTCGCTGCGCCGCTTCGCGAGCCGCTGCCAGCGCGCCGAACTGACGCTGGGCTCGCCGCCGCGCACCGGCCAGTGGGCGCGCTCGGCGTTCAGCAAGTCGATGCGCACCGAGCGGCCATAGCCCTCGCCGGTAACCGAGCCGAACTCCGGCGGCGTCGACGCGCCGCCACCGGCCGGCATCAGCGTCGCCGTCAGCGTCGCGAGTTCCTCGATGCGCGCGACGATCGCGGCCGACACCACCTGCGGGTCGTTCGACGTGAACGGATCGCTGGAGGCCGATGAGGCCGCCGCCGGCGCCGCCGCGCCGGCCAGCGTGCGCGCGCGCCGGCGCAGCGTCTGCAGCTCGCCGTAGACGCGCTGCGCCTCGGTCTTGCCGGTGCTGGCCGGCAGCGCGGCCAGGAAGGCGCTGTAGCGCTGCGGCGTCGACTCGAGCATCAGCTCGGCGTCCTCGCCCTCGGCGTAGATCTCGTGCGGCTCGCCGTCCGGGGTGCTGAAGCCGAAGCGGCGCCGCCACCACTGCAGCACCGCGCCGGCCGCGTCGCGCACCGCCGTGGCGCCGCGGCGGGCCAGGTCGATCAGCGCCTGACCAAGCCGGATCGCGCGGTCGAGCAGCCAGTCGATCGCACGGTTGACCAGCGCCTGCACGCCCTCCACCACCTCGCGGATCCGCGCACCGAGCCGGCCGAGCCCGAACTGGTTGGCGAGGAAGCCGATCACCACCGGCATCCCCCGGCCCATCGCGTCCTCCAGGTAGCCGGCCGCGGCGTCGATCGCGCCCTGGGCGATGCCGAGGATGCCGTCGAGCATGCGCGAGACGATCTCGAGCAGCTGCCGCAGGTACTGGACGAAGGACTCGATCGCGTTGTAGACCGCGATCAGCGTGTTGATCACCGGCATGATGCCGGTGACGTCGAGCAGCGCCAGCAGCCAGCGCGTCGCGCGGTTGATCACGGCTTCCGTCACCCAGTTGATCACCGCGTCCAGCACGCGGTCCCAGAGGCTGCCGAGCTGCTCCTGGATCTCCTCCCACAGCGCCGCCGGGCCCTGGGTGACCAGGATCGCGATGAAGCGCCACACGCCGGTGGCCACGCTCAGCATGGTGCGCAGCCGCGCGACGGTGCGCTCGTCGAGCCGGGCGGCCAGCCGCGCGAAGATGTTCTCGACCGTCAGGCCCAGCAGCTGCAGCACGAAGCCGAGGATGGAGCGCAGCGAGAAGTCGGCCGGCGGCTCGATGCCGGCCTCGCGCACCTGCGCGAACAGCCAGCCGCTGACGCCGTTCAGAAGGTGCGTCGCGATGTTGCCGAAGAAGCGGCTCACGCCGACGAACAGCGCGCGCACCAGGTTGACGATGAAGCCGACCGGGTTCAGCAGGATGGCGCCGATCGCGCCGGCCGCCTTGGCCAGCACCTGCACCACCAGCTCGGGCGGCAGGCCCAGCACGCGCAGCACCGCGCGGAAGAAGGTCCAGGCGGCGCCGGCGAGGTCGCCGTCGACGAAGATCTGGCGCAGGATGCGCAGCGCCGTCGCGCGCACCCGCGGCCACAGCGTCGGGTCGCTGAAGAACTGGCCGAACACCGGGATGCGCGCGAGGATCTGGTTGACGATGAAGTCCTTCAGCGGCTCGCGGATGCAGCAGGGGATCGCGTTCCAGACCTCGCTGAGGATCAGCTGCGCCACATTCATCAGGTTGCGCAGCACGCCGATCAGCCGCCGCACCACACCCGCCAGCGCCTCGATGAAGGGCGTGAGGAAGTCGAAGGCCGCCAGCAGCCCGTCGAACAGCGCATGCACGCCCTGCTGCGCCCACTCGACCAGCTGCAGCGCCGCGCTCTCCAGCCAGCCGAGCAGGTTGGCGAGCCAGGAGAACAGCTCGCTGCCGCGCAGCGCGCCCATCAGCCGCGAGACCACGCCGCCGACCGCGCCGACCTTGTCGGCGATCCAGGCGCCGGCACCCTCGATCACGCCGCGCAGCGTGCCGATCACGCGCTGCACCGAGGGCAGCACCGAGGCCAGCGTGTCGCGGCTCTCGGCCACGCCGTCGCCGTCGGCCACCGCCTCGTCGGTGGCATTCAGGTCGGTCGCGAGCGCGTTCATCCGCTCGCCGAAGCGCGCCAGGAAGGGCGGCGGCAGCAGCTCGGCGACGCTGTGCGCGAGCGACACCACCGGCTCCCACACCGGCCGGGTGCGCTCCTTGACCCAGTCCCAGGCCTCGCCGGCCTTGCGGCGGATCCAGGCGACGATGCCGCCGCTGCCGCCGGCCTCGCCGGCGCCGCCCTCGTCGGGGCCGAACAGCTGCTCCTTGACCCAGTTCCACACCCGGCCGGCGACATCGCGGATCGGTTCGGTCCAGTCCCACAGCGTCTGGCCGAAGTCGAGGATGCCCTGCCAGACCGCGCCGCCGATCTCGCCCAGCCAGTCGAGCGCCGGCGCGACATAGCTGTCGTAGACCTCGCTGAAGAACTCGCCGATCGGCGCGACGAAGTCGATGAAGCGGTCCCAGGCCGCGCCGGCCGTCTCGGTGACGAAGTCCTTCAGCTCGCCGAGTGCGTTCAAGAGCGGCTGGCAGTCGCCCGAGGCGAGCGCGGCGACGATCGCCGCGGCGCGCTCCACCAGAACAGCGAAGGTGCTCGCGAGGCGGCGCACCAGCGTCAGCGGGTTCAGCGCCACCAGCGTGTCGGTGATGCTCTCGAACACCCCGCCGAGCTTGCGGCCCAGCCAGCCGATCGGGCCATCCTCGATCAGCGGCTCGAGGCCGGGCGCGACGCGGCGCACGATCGCCAGCGCGGCGTCGCGCAGCCGGTCACCCACCCATTCGGCGGCGTCGCCGGCCAGGTCGGCCGCGCTGTCGTAGGCGTCGGACGCGCGGTCGCCGACCCAGCCGGCGGCATCGCCGAGCGTGCCACCGATGCGCCCGAGCAGGCCGCGCTGCACCGGCTCGCGCGGGCGCTCGCTCGCGCTCAGCGGCGCGCCGCCGTGCACGCGCTGCGCATTGAGCTCGGCCTCGCGCTCGGCCGCATCGCCGCCGGCCGGCACGCGGCGCGCGCCGCCGTCGGCCACGCCGCTGGGCTGCTCGGCCGGCGTGCCGTGGCGGCGCTGCTGCAGCACATGGGTCAGCTCGTGGGCCAGCAGGCCGCGGCCCTCGGGCGTGCCGGGTGCATAG
>DATILD010000012.1:0-19606 GCA_035476815.1 Methylibium sp. | reverse complement strand
CTGGCCGTACATCTCCTTCTGGATGTCGTCGAAGTTCTTGTCCTTGCTGCGCCCGGCGAATTCGCCGCCCAGGATCTCTTCCCAGTTCGGGCCCCAGACGATCTTGTCCATCTGCTTGCCCGTGATCAGGCTGCGCGGGCGCGCGGTGGGCGATGCCTTCATCTCCGGCGCGGACTGCAGGTGCGCGTAATCGAAGGTGAAAGGCTCGTAGTAGTCGTCGATCTCCGGCAGGTTGGGGTTGGCGAAGATGCGCATCAAGAGCTTCCACTTGGCACCCTGCCGAGGCTGGATCGACCCATCGGCGCGGCGCACCCATCCGCCGTTCCACTTGTCCTGGTTCTCCCATTCCTTCGGGTAGCCGATGCCGGGCTTGGTCTCGACGTTGTTGAACCAGGCGTACTCGACACCCGGCCGGCTGGTCCAGACGTTCTTGCAGGTGACGCTGCAGGTATGGCAGCCGATGCACTTGTCCAGGTTCAGGACCATGCCGATCTGTGCGCGGACCTTCATGCGCCTTCTCCTTGGGCTTGCACCAGCGCGGCACGCTCGTCGCCGCGCGGGGTGTCCAGCCAGTCGACCTTGTCCATCTTGCGCACGACCACGAACTCGTCGCGGTTGGTGCCGATGGTCCCGTAGTAGTTGAAGCCGTAGCTGAACTGCGCGTAGCCGCCGATCATGTGCGTGGGCTTCAGCACGATGCGCGTCACGCTGTTGTGGATGCCGCCGCGCACGCCGGTGATCTGCGAGCCCGGCGTGTTGATGATCTTCTCCTGCGCGTGGTACATCATCAGCATGCCGGGGTTGACGCGCTGGCTCACCACCGCGCGCGCCGCGATCGCGCCGTTGATGTTGAAGACCTCGACCCAGTCGTTGTCCTCGATGCCGGCTTGCTTCGCGTCGTCCTCGCTGAGCCACACCACCGGGCCGCCGCGGTTGAGCGTCAGCATCATCAGGTTGTCGCTGTAGGTGCTGTGGATGCCCCACTTCTGGTGCGGCGTGATGAAGTTGAGCAGGATCTCCTTGTGGCCGTTGCCCTTGATGTTGTGGATGCCGGCGGTCGTCTTCAGGTCCACCGGCGGGCGGTAGCTGCTGAAGCCCTCGCCGAAGGCGAGCACCCATGGGTGGTCGAGGTAGAACTGCTGCCGCCCGGTCAACGTCCGCCAGGGGATCAGCTCGTGCACGTTGGTGTAGCCGGCGTTGTACGAGACCGTCTCGCTCTCGATGCCGCTCCAGGTCGGTGAGCTGATGATCTTGCGCGGCTGCGCCTGCACGTCGCGGTAGCGGATCTTCTCGTCCTCGCGGTAGAGCGCGAGGTGGCGGTGGTCGCGGCCGGTCTGCTTGCCCAGCGCCTCCCAGGCCTTCACGGCGACATGGCCGTTGGTCTCGGGCGCGAGCTGCAGGATCACCTCGCAGGCGTCGATGTCGGTGACGATCTTCGGCAGGCCCTTCGTCGCGCCCTCGGCCTGCGTCACGCCGTTGAGCTGGCCGAGCTGCTCGACCTCGGTGCCGGTCTTCCAGGCTATCCCCTTGCCGCCGTTGCCAAGCTTGTCCATCAAGGGGCCGAGGGCGGTGAAGCGCTTGTAGACGTTCGGGTAGTCGCGCTCGACCACCGCGATCTGCGGCGCGGTCTTGCCGGGGATCAGCTCGCACTGGCCCTTCTTCCATTCCTTCACGTCGAAGGGCTGGGCGAGCTCGCCGGGGCTGTCGTGCATCAGCGGCGTCAGCACGACTTCCTTCTCGACGCCGAGGTGGCCGACGCAGACCTCGCTGAAGGCCTTCGCGAAGCCCTTGTAGATCTCCCAGTCGGAGCGGCTCTGCCACACCGGGTCCACCGCCGCGGACAGCGGGTGGATGAAGGGGTGCATGTCGCTCGTGTTGAGGTCGTTCTTCTCGTACCAGCTGGCGGTCGGCAGCACGATGTCGCTGTACAGGCAGGTCGTGCTCATGCGGAAGTCGAGCGTCACCAGCAAATCGAGCTTGCCTTCGGGCGCCTTGGCATGCCAGTGCACCTCGGACGGCTTCGCGTCGTCGGCGCCGAGGTCCTTGCCCTGCACGCCGTTCTCGGTGCCCAGCAGGTGCTTGCAGAAGTACTCGTGGCCCTTGCCCGACGAGCCCAGCAGGTTGGAGCGCCAGACGAACAGGTTGCGCGGCCAGTTCTGCGGCGCGTCGGGGTCCTCGCAGCTCATCTGCAGCGTGCCGTCCTTCAGCGCCTTGACGACATAGTCCTTCGCGTCCAGCCCGGCCGTGGCCGCGTCCTTGACGACCTGCAGCGGGTTGGTCTTGAGCTGCGGGGCGCTCGGCAGCCAGCCCATGCGCTCGGCGCGCACGTTGTAGTCGATCATGCTGCCGCCCCACACCGCCTTGTCGGCCAGCGGCGAGACGATCTCCTCCATGCCCAGCTTCTCGTAGCGCCACTGGTCGGTGTGGGCATAGAAGAAGCTGGTGCTGTTCATCTGCCGCGGCGGGCGGATCCAGTCCAGCGCGAAGGCCAGCGCGGTCCAGCCGGTCTGCGGGCGCAGCTTCTCCTGGCCCACGTAATGCGCCCAGCCGCCGCCGCTCTGGCCGATGCAGCCGCACATCATCAGGAGGTTGATGACGCCACGGTAGTTCATGTCGGCGTGGTACCAGTGGTTCATCGCCGCGCCGATGATGACCATCGACTTGCCATGGGTCTTGTGGGCGTTCTCGGCGAACTGCCGCGCCACGGTGACGATCTGATCGCGCGGCACGCCGGTGATCGATTCGGCCCAGGCCGGCGTGTAGGCCGCGTCGTCGTCGTAGCTGGACGTACCCGGGCCGGCTGCGCCGGCCCGTGCGCCCGAGCCGAGGCCGCGGTCGATGCCGTACTGCGCGACCTGCAGGTCGAACACGGTGGCGACCAGCGCATGGCGCTCCTCGCCGGCCTTGCCCAGGCGCAGCCGCACCGCCGGCACGCGCACATGGTTCACGTCGCCCTGCTGGGCGTTGGCCTGGAAATGCGGCGTCGCGACGCCGCCGAAATAGGGCAGGCCGACGTCGACGATCTCGTGGGCCTGCTCGCCGTCCTCGAGCACCGACAGCTTGAGCTTGACCTGCGCGCCATGGCGCGCCTCCTTGTCCTCGAGGTTCCATTTGCCGACGTCGGCACGCCCCTCGGCGCCCCAGCGGAAGCCGATCGAACCGTTGGGCAGCACCGCGCGGCCCGCGGTGTCGAAGGCCACCGTCTTCCACTCGGGGTTGTTGTCCTGGCCGAGCTTGCCGTTGAAGTCCGACGCGCGCAGGTAGCGGTCGGGCACCAGGGTCTTGCGGCCGTCGGGCAGCGGGTGCTCCTTGAGCATCACCAGCAGCGGCAGGTCGGTGTAGCGGCGCGCGTAGTCGTCGAAGTAGGCGCTGCGCTGCTTGAAGTAGAACTCGTTGAGCGCGACATGGCCCATCGCCATCGCCAGCGCGGCGTCGGTGCCCTGCTTCGGATGCAGCCAGAGGTCGGCGAGCTTGGCGACCTCGGAGTAGTCGGGCGTCACCGCCACCGTCTTCGCGCCCTTGTAGCGAACCTCGGTGAAGAAGTGCGCGTCGGGCGTGCGCGTCTGCGGCACGTTGGAGCCCCAGGCGATCAGGTAGGTCGAGTTGTACCAATCGGCCGACTCGGGCACATCGGTCTGCTCGCCCCAGACCTGCGGGCTGGCCGGCGGCAGGTCGCAGTACCAGTCGTAGAAGCTCATGCACACGCCGCCGATCAGCGACAGGTAGCGCGAGCCGGCGGCATAGCTGACCATGCTCATCGCCGGGATCGGCGAAAAGCCGATGACGCGGTCCGGCCCGTGCCGCTTGATGGTGTAGACGTTGGCGGCGGCGATCAGCTGGTTGACTTCGTCCCAGCTCGAGCGCACGAAGCCGCCCATGCCGCGAACCTGCTGGTAGTCGCGCCGCGCCGCGTCGTTCTCGACGATCGTGGCCCAGGCGTCGACGGGGGTCTTCGCGACCTTCAACGCCGCGCGCCAGCGCTCGAGCAGCCGGCCGCGCACCATCGGGTACTTCACGCGGTTGGCGCTGTAGAGGTACCAGGAGTAGCTCGCGCCGCGCGCGCAGCCGCGCGGCTCGTGGTTCGGCATGTCCCAGCGCGTGCGCGGGTAGTCGGTCTGCTGGGTTTCCCAGGTGACGATGCCGCCCTTGACGTAGATCTTCCAAGAGCACGAGCCCGTGCAGTTCACGCCGTGGGTGCTGCGCACGATCTTGTCGTGCGCCCAGCGGTTGCGGTAGGCGTCCTCCCAGGTGCGGTCTTCGCCGGTGGCGACGCCATGGCCGCCGGAGAAGGGCTCCTTGGGCAGCGAGAAGTGCGTCAGGCGGTCGAGGAAATGGCTCATCGTGAGGTCCTTTTCAGCAGGGCATGGGCGCATACCGGCGGGCATAGGTCCACCAGGTGATCGCGATGCAGGAGAGATAGAAGGCGAGGAAGAGCAGCAGCGCCGCCCCGGCGCCGCCGGTGAGCGCGATCGACGTGCCCCAGGCCTTGGGGATCACGAAGCCGCCGTAGGCGCCCACCGCGCTGGCGAAGCCGAGCGCCGCGGCCGACTCGGTGGCCGCCTCGCGCGCGGCGCGTTCCTGCGCTGCCGGCGTGGGCGCCGCGGCGCGGCCGCGCTCGGTGGCGAAGATCGTCGGGATCATGCGGAAGGTGCTGCCGGTGCCGATGCCGGCGGCGACGAACAGCGCGAGCGCGCTCGCCAGCACGCCGGCATAAGCGCCCGGCACACCGGTCGCTGCCACGTGCGGCAGAAAGTGGTCGAACGCGACGACGCCGGCGGCGAGCGCCGCGAACACCCACAGCGTCACGCGCGCGCCGCCCAGGCGGTCGGCCAGCCAGCCGCCCAGCGGCCGCGCGAGCGCTGCGGCGAGCGGCCCGATCCACGCCACCGCGAGTGCGTCGTGGCCGGGGAACTGCCCCGCCAGCAGCAGCGGCAGCCCGGCGGCGAAGCCGATCACGCTGCCGAAGCTGCCGAGGTAGAGCCAGCTCATGATCCAGTTGTGGCGGCGCGTGAAGATCACCGCCTGCTCGGCGAAACCGGCGCGCACCTGGGCGAGGTCGTCCATGCCGAACCAGGCGGCGAGCGCGACGGCGACGATGAATGGCACCCACAGGTAACCGGCGTTCTGAAGCCACAGCGGCGTGCCGTCGGCCAGCGCCTGCGGCGCGCCGCCGAGGGGGCCGAACAGCCCGCCGGCGATCGCCAGCGGCACCGCGAACTGCACCGCCGCGAGCCCCAGGTTGCCGAGCCCCGCGTTGAGCCCGAGCGCGGTTCCCTTGTGCGCCGCCGGGTAGAAGTAGCTGATGTGGGCCATCGACGACGCGAAGTTGCCGCCGCCGAGGCCCGCCGCGAGCGCCAGCAACACCATCACCTCGTACGGCGTGGCCGGGTCCTGCACCGCCAGGCCGATGCCGATGGCCGGCACCAGCAGGCTGGCGGTGGCGACCGCCGTCCAGCGCCGCCCGCCGACCAGCGGCACCGCGAAGGCGTAGACGAGGCGCAGCGTCGCGCCCGACAGCGCCGGCAGCGCGGCGAGCCAGAACAGCTGGTTCGTCGAGTAGCGGAAGCCCGCCTCCGGCAGGTGCACGACGACCACCGACCACAGCATCCAGACCGCGAACGCGAGCACCAGCGCGGCGATCGAGATCACGAGGTTGCGCGCCGCGACCGCGCGGCCGCGCGCGGCCCAGAACGCCGGATCCTCCGGGTTCCAATGCGCGATCGGGGGCATGGCGACCATCGCGGCGTGCACGGGATTGCCTCGCTCGGGTGGGCCCGCTCAGGGGTTCTTCAGGTACGCGCCGCGGCGCAGATAGAACCACCAGTTCAGCACCAGGCACACGGCGTAGAACGCGGCGAAGCCGTACATCGCGACCTGCGGCGTGCCGGCCTTGATCTGGTCGCCGATCACGATCGGCGCGACGAAGGCGCCGTAGGCGGCGATCGCCGAGGTCCAGCCGAGCACCGGGCCGGCCTGCGTGCGGTCGAAGATCACGCCGATGGTGCGGAAGGTCGATCCGTTGCCGATGCCGCTGGCGGCGAACAGCAGGATGAACAGGCCCAGGAACGCCGGGAAGAACTGCTCGGGCGTGGCCGACTGGTAGGCCTGCATCATCACGTAGCCCACCGCGACCGAGGCCGCGACCATCACCGCCGAGATCACCTGCGTGACGATGGAGCCGCCGACCTTGTCGGAGATCCAGCCGCCGATCGGGCGGATCGCGGCGCCGACGAACGGGCCGATCCACGCGTACATGAACGGCGACGGCGCGTTCGGGTTCTTCAGCGTGTGCTGCAGCACGCCGTCCGGCCCCGGCACGTGGCTGACGCCGAAGATCACCGCGATCGACAGCGGCAACGCCATCGAGAAGCCGATGAACGAGCCGAAGGTCACGATGTACAGCGCGGTCATCGACCAGGTGTGCTTGTCGCGGAAGATCGCGAACTGCTTGGCGATGTGCTCCTTCATCGCGCCGAACGCCGCGAGCTTCATGATCAGCAGCGCGCTGATCACGTCGAGCGGGATCGCGACCCACATGCTGATCAGGCCGAGGCCGGTGGGCTTGGGCAGGTACAGGTACAGCCCCAGGATCGCCGGAATGAAGGCGAGCGTGTACAGGTAGGTGATCTTCAGGAACGCGACGATCGGGGTGCCGGTATCGGGCGAGACCGTCTTCAGGTTGTTCATGCCGAACCAGCACAGCAGCGCCAGCGGCACCAGCGAGAGCACCCAGGCGAAGCCGGCGTTCTGGATCCAGGTCGGCGTGCCCGCCGGGATCTTGCCGAGGATCCAGCCGCTGTCCTTCAGCAGCGTCATCGGCTCGCCGCCGAGCGCGCCGAACAGGCCCGCGGTCATCACCAGCGGGATCACGATCTGCATCGTCGTCACGCCGAAGTTGCCGATGCCGGCGTTGATGCCGAGCGCGGTGCCTTGCAGCCGCTTCGGGAAGAAGGTGCTGATGTTGGACATCGACGACGCGAAGTTGCCGCCGCCCACGCCCGACCACAAGGCCATCAGCTGGAACGCCCACAGCGGCCAGTCCTTGTGCTGCAGCGCGATGCCCGTGCCGATGGCCGGCGCGAGCAGCATCGCCGTCGTCAGGAAGATGGTGTTGCGCCCGCCCGCGAGGCGCACCAGGAACGACGCCGGGATGCGCATCGTGGCCCCCGCGATGCCGGCGATCGCGGTCAGCGTGAACAGCTCGGCCTGCGTGAACGGGAAGCCGAGGTTCAGCATCTGCACGCTGATGATTCCCCACATGCCCCAGACCGCGAAGCCGCACAGCAGCGCGGGCACCGAGATCGCGAGGTTGCGGTAGGCGATCTTCTTGCCGGTGGATTCCCAGAACTGCTCGTCCTCGGGGCGCCAATCGGGAATGTCGGCACCCCGGCCGCCGGGTACGGCAGCCGACCCTCCGAGAGGGTCGGGCCTTGCTTGGGGCAGCCCGGCGCGGCGGCCCGTCGCCGCCCCGTCCGACGTCGTGTTGGTGGTGGTGGTCGTACCCATGAGTGGCTCCTGTCGAATCCGGGGTTCAGTGCGCGAGGCTGCGCGACAGCGGCGAAACCGGGGTATGTGCGCCCATCACCTCGGTCTTGCGGACCTCGGTCCAGTACATCCAGATCAGCGAGACCCAGACCACGCCGTACATCAGCATGAAGGCGCTGGAGCGGATGCCGGTCAGGTCCATCAGCGCGCCGAACAGGATCGGCAGCACGAAGCCGCCCAGGCCGCCGGCCAGGCCGACGATGCCGCTGATCGTGCCGATGTTGTGCGGGTAGTCGTCGCTGATGTACTTGAAGACGCTGGCCTTGCCGAAGGCCCAGGCGATGCCGAGCAGGAACATCAGCCCGGTGAAGGCGTAGACGTTCAGGCCGACGTGGAAGCTCTTCGGGCCGTCGACCGTCAGCACCGTGAAGTCGGTCTGCGGGTAGCTGAGCAGGAACAGCGCGATCCAGCTCGCCCACATCACCCACCAGGTCACGTTATGCGCGCCGTACTTGTCCGACATCACGCCGCCGATCGCGCGCAGCACGCCGCCCGGCAGGCTGAAGCAGGCCGCCAGCAGCGCGGCGACGCGGATGTCCAGGCCGTACTCGCCGACGTAGTACTGCACCATCCACAGGCTGAGCGCCACGTAGCCGCCGAACACGATGCTGTAGTACTGGCAGTACTTCAGCACCTTCGGGTCCTTCAGCGCCTTGAGCTGGTCGCCGAACTTCGTGTGGCTCGGAACCAGGTGGGCCGGGTCGCTGCTGCTGAACAGCCAGAACACGATGACCGTGCCCAGCATCACCGCGGCATAGACCTGCGGCACCATCGTCCAGCCGAAGGCCACCAGCAGCGCCGGGGCGACGAACTTGTTGACCGCGGCGCCCGAGTTGCCGGCGCCGTAGACGCCCATCGCCATGCCCTGGCGCTGCTTCGGGAACCAGCGCGCGACATAGGGCGTGCCGACCGAGAACGAGCCGCCGGCCAGCCCGACGAACAGGCCGATGACCAGGAAGTGCCAGTACGCGGTGGCGTAGGCCATCAGCCAGATCGCCGGCACGGTGGCGGCCATCAGCAGCGCCATCACGATGCGGCCGCCGTACTTGTCGGTCCAGATGCCCAGCGGCACGCGGATCAGCGAGCCGGTCAGCACCGGCGTGGCGGTGAGCAGGCCGAACTCGGTGGCGTTCAGGCCCAGCGTCTTCTTCAGCGGGATGCCGATGACGCCGAACATCATCCAGACCATGAAGCAGACGGTGAAGGCCAGCGTGCTGACGATGAGCACGCTCCAGGCCTGGCGCGGAATCGGGGGTGTCGAAGTGACCATGGCAAGGACCCGTCGGGAGGTGTCCTTACTGTCCGGCGGGCCCGGCGCGCCGACCATCCGCCCGCCGACCAGCACCGCCGCGGCAGAAGGACGATGCCGCGGCGCGGCGGGATCGGCCGAAAGAACTACCGAGAGCGGTTTCGGCGCCGGGCTTGCGCTGGGTCAAGCCGCCGAGGCGACTTCGTCGGGCCGCCGGCCGCGCCCGCGGTGCGATGCGGCGCCCGGGCGCTCGCGCAGCTCGACATCGACATCGACGTCGCGTCCCGGCAGCTGGCGGCGCGCCGGGTCGGCCTAGCCGGCCGGCCGGCTGTCGCTCACGCCCTGCCGCCCCCGCGCAGGTGCGCGAGCGGCAGCGCCGCGCCGGCCTTCACCTCGCCGAGCGAGAAGCTGGTGTGGATGTCCTTCACGTGCGGCAGGTTCAGCAAGGTCTCGAGCGAGAAGCGCGAGAAGGCGTCGAGGTCGGTCGCCATCACCTGCAGCTCGAAGGTGCCCGAGCCGCTGATGTAGTGGCAGGCGGTCACCTCGGGCAGCGCGCGGATCGCCGTTTCCAGCACCTTGGTGGCGCTGGCCGTGTTGCGGTCGGCGTCCACCCGCACGAAGGCCAGCACGCCCAGGCCGATCTTGTGGCGGTCGATCTCGGCGCGGTAGCCGCGGATGATGCCCTGCGCCTCCAGCCACTTGACGCGCCGCCAGGTCGGCGCGGCCGACAGGCCGATGCGGTTCGCCAGTTCGGCGTTCGACAGGCGCGCGTCGGTCTGCAACTCGCGCAGGATGGCGATGTCGTAGCGGTCGAGCGACGCGCCGTGCGGCGCGGCGTCGCCGGGTTCGGGGCGGGTTTGCCCTGAAGCGGCTTTTCGCGATGGCATTGTTTATTCTCGGCGCGATTTCACGCAATATCGTTGCTCCAAGCATGCCGCAGAAGGCATGGAAAGAAAAGACTTCACCGCCTCCTTTGCCTACACTGAGGCGTCCCCTGCCGGCCCCCGGAGTCCCGACGAGCCATGACCGCCACGCTGCCCGAGTCGATCCGCCGCGCCCTGGAAACGGTGACGCTGGACGACAAGTACGCGCTCGAATCCGGCCGCGCCTTCATGAGCGGCGTGCAGGCGCTGGTGCGGCTGCCGATGCTGCAGCGGGTGCGCGACGCCGCCGCCGGGCTCGACACCGCCGGCTTCATCAGCGGCTACCGCGGCAGCCCGCTGGGCAGCTACGACCAGGCGCTGTGGGCGGCGAAGCAGCACCTCGCGGCCCGCCACATCGTGTTCCAGCCGGGCGTCAACGAGGAGCTCGGCGCCACCGCGGTGTGGGGCACCCAGCAGCTCGACCTCTATCCCGAGAGCAAGAAGTTCGACGGCGTGTTCGGCATCTGGTACGGCAAGGGCCCGGGCGTCGATCGCTGCTCCGACGTGTTCAAGCACGCCAACATGGCCGGGACCGCGAAGCACGGCGGCGTGATCGCGATCGCCGGCGATGACCACATCGCCAAGAGCTCGACCGCCGCGCACCAGAGCGACCACATCTTCAAGGCCTGCGGCACGCCGGTGTTCTTCCCGGCCAGCGTGCAGGAGATCCTCGACCTCGGCCTGCACGCCTTCGCGATGAGCCGCTTCTCGGGCGTGTGGGCGGGGATGAAGACGATCCAGGAGATCGTCGAGTCCTCGGCCTCGGTGCAGGTCGATCCGGACCGCGTGAACATCGTGCTGCCCGAGGACTTCCCGATGCCGCCCGGCGGCCTGCACATCCGCTGGCCCGACGCGCCCTTGGAGCAGGAGGCGCGGCTGATGAACCACAAGTGGTACGCGGCGCTGGCCTATGTGCGGGCCAACAAGCTCAACCACACGGTGATAGCCGCACCGGACGCGCGCCTGGGCCTGATCGCCAGCGGCAAGGCCTACAACGACACCCGCCAGGCGCTGCACGACCTGGGCCTGGACGACGATGCCTGCCGGCGCCTCGGCATCCGGCTGCACAAGGTCGGCGTGGTGTGGCCGCTGGAGGCGACGATCACGCGCGAGTTCGCGACCGGGCTGCAGGAGATCCTCGTCATCGAGGAGAAGCGCCAGGTCATCGAGTACCAGCTGAAGGAAGAGCTCTACAACTGGCGGCCCGACGTGCGGCCCAACGTGCTGGGCAAGTTCGACGAGCCCGAGGGCGACACCTCCGGCGGCGAGTGGAGCCAGCCCGACCCCAGCGGCAACTGGCTGCTGCGCGCCCAGGCCGACCTGACGCCGGCCCTCATCGCCCGCGCGATCGGCAAGCGGCTGATGAAGCTCGGCGTCGATGCCGACACGCGCGCCCACATCGAGGCGCGGCTGGCGCTGATCGACGCCAAGGAGCGCGCGCTCGCGGCGATCACCGTCGACACCGGCGACCGCGCGCCCTGGTTCTGCAGCGGCTGCCCGCACAACACCAGCACCAAGGTGCCCGAGGGCTCGCGCGCGGTGGGCGGCATCGGCTGCCACTACATGGTGGTGTGGATGGACCGCCGCACCTCCACCTTCACGCAGATGGGCGGCGAGGGCGTGCCCTGGGTCGGGCAGGCGCCGTTCACGACCGACAAGCACATCTTCGCCAACCTCGGCGACGGCACCTACTTCCACAGCGGGCTGCTGGCGATCCGCCAGAGCATCGCGGCGGGCGTCAACATCACCTACAAGGTCCTCTACAACGACGCGGTCGCGATGACCGGCGGGCAGCCGGTGGGCGAGCGACCGGGCTCCGAAGGAGGCCTGACGGCCTCGGGCCACTCGGTGCTACAGATCATGAAAAGCCTGGTGTCCGAGGGCGTCGCCCGGCTCGTCATCGTCACCGACGAGCCCGAGAAGTACGCCGGTGCGGCGCTCGAACCCGGCGTCACCGTCCATCACCGCGACGAGCTGGACCGGCTGCAGCGCGAGTTCCGCGAGCTCGCCGGGACGACAGTCATCATCTACGACCAGACCTGCGCCACCGAGAAGCGCCGCCGCCGCAAGCGCGGCAAGCTGACCCCGCCCGACACGACCGTGGTCATCAACGAACTGGTCTGCGAGGGCTGCGGCGACTGCTCGGTGCAGAGCAACTGCCTGTCGGTCGAGCCGGTCGAGACCGAGTTCGGCCGCAAGCGCCGCATCAACCAGAGCAGCTGCAACAAGGACTATTCCTGCCTGAAGGGCTTCTGCCCGAGCTTCGTGACCGTCAGCGGCGCGACGCCGAGGAAGCCGAAGAAGGACCCGGCGCACGACCCGTACGCGCTGCCGCCGCTGCCCGAGCCGGCGCTGCCCGCGGCCGAGCAGGCCTGGGGCATCCTGGTCGCCGGCGTCGGCGGCACCGGCGTCATCACCATAGGCCAGCTGCTCGGCATGGCGGCCCACCTCGAGGGCAAGGGCGTCGTCACCCAGGACGCCGGCGGCCTGGCGCAGAAGGGCGGCGCGACCTGGAGCCATGTGCAGATCGCTGACCGGCCCGAGGCGATCTTCTGCACCAAGGTCGGCACGGCCGAGGCCGACCTCGTGATCGCCTGCGACGCGATCGTCGCGGCCAAGAAGGACACGCTGGCGGTGATGCGCGAGGGCCGCACGCAGGTCGTGCTCAACACCCACGGCACGCCGACCGCGGCCTTCGTCAACGACCCGGACTGGCAGTTCCCCGGCGGCAACTGCGAGGCGGTGATCGGGCGCGCGGCGGCCGGTGTCGGCAAGCTCGATGCCGAGCAGCTCGCCACCGCCTTGCTCGGCGACGCGATCTACACCAACCCGCTGATGCTGGGCTACGCCTGGCAGAAGGGCTGGGTCCCGCTGACAAGGGCGGCGCTGCGGCGCGCGATGGAACTCAATGGCGTGCAGGTCGCCAACAACCAGGCCGCGTTCGAGTGGGGCCGGCGCGCGGCGCACGAGCTCGCGGCGGTGCAGTCGCTGACGGCGACCACGCAGGTCATCCAGTTCGTCAAGCGGCCCTCGCTCGACGAGATGGTGGCCCGACGCGTCGAGTTCCTCGCCGGCTACCAGCACGCCGCCTACGCGCAGCGCTACCGCGCCTTCGTCGACGAGGTGCGCGCGGCCGAGGCGCCGCTGAAGTCGACCCGGCTCGCCGAGGCGGTGGCGCGCTATCTGTTCAAGCTGATGGCCTACAAGGACGAGTACGAGGTCGCGCGCCTGCACGCCGACCCGGCCTTCCACGCCCGGCTGGCGGCGCAGTTCGAGGGCGACATCAAGCTCGGCTACCACCTCGCGCCGCCGCTGCTGGCCAGGAAGAACGCCCAAGGCGAGCTGCAGAAGCGCGCCTACGGGCCCTGGATGCTCGGCGCCTTCCGGCTGCTGGCGAAGCTCAAGGGCCTGCGCGGCACGCCGCTCGATCCCTTCGGCCGCAGCGCCGAACGGCGCGAGGAGCGCGCGCTGATCGACGAGTACCGGGCCACGGTCGACGAGCTGATCGCCGGCCTGACGGCGGCGAACCTCGTCCAGGCGGCCGAGATCGCGCGGCTGCCGGAGGAGATCCGCGGCTACGGTCACGTGAAGGCGCGCCACCTGGCCGCGCTGCGACCACGCTGGGCCGCGCTGATGGCGGCCTGGCGCCGGGCCGGCGCCGGCGTGTCGGCCTGAGCCTCGGCGGCGGGCCACCGGCCTGCAGGAATTTTGAATCGATGCGTGAACCGCGGTGAACCCGCGGGGCTCGGCCGCTGTCTACAGTGACCGCTTCGACCCCGCCGCCGCCCGATGAGACCGCTCGAACCCCGCTACACCGCCACCGCGATCGCGCTGCACTGGCTGCTCGCGCTCGCGATCCTCGGCAGCATGGCGGTCGGCGCCTACATGAGCGAACTGACGCTGTCGCCGCTCAAGCTCAAGCTCTACAACTGGCACAAGTGGGCCGGCATCACGATCCTGCTGCTGTCGCTGCTGCGCCTGGCGTGGCGGCTCACGCACCGCCCGCCGCCGCTGCCGGTGCGGGTGGAGGCGTCGATGCCGCCCTGGCAGCTGCGCGCCTACCACGCCACCCACCACCTGATGTATGCGCTGTTCTTCATCGTGCCGCTGATGGGCTGGGCCTACAGCTCGATGGCGGGCTTCCCGGTCGTGTGGTTCGGCGTGCTGCCTCTGCCGGACTTCGTGCCGGTCGACAAGGAGTTCGCCAAGCTCGTCAAGCCGGTGCACGGCTGGCTCGCCTACACGCTGCTGGCGCTCGTCGTCCTGCACGTCAGCGCGGCGCTGAAACACCAGTTCATCGACCGCGACGGCCTGCTGCTGCGCATGCGGCCCGGCCGCGCCTGAGCTCGGACCCTCCTCCATGAAGACCCTCGCCACCACCCTGCTCGCCCTGGCCGCCGCGGCCACGCTCGCCTCGGGCCCCGCCTGCGCCCAGACCGCCGCCAGGCTGCTGCCCGGCAGCGAGATCGCCTTCGTCAGCAAGCAGCTCGGCGTGCCGGTCGAGGGCAAGTTCAAGCGCTTCGACGCGCAGATCGCCATCGACCCGAAGAATCCGACCGCCGGCAAGGTGGCCCTCACGATCGACACCGGCAGCGCCGGCATCGGCGACCCGGACACCGACCGCGAGCTGCCCAAGCCCGAGTGGTTCTCGACCGCGAAGTTTCCGCAGGCGAGCTTCCAGTCGAGCGCGATCAAGGCACTCGGCGGCGGCCGCTACGAGGTCGCCGGCACGCTGGCGATCAAGGGCAACCGCCGCGACGTGGTGGTGCCGGTGACGCTGACGCAGTCGGGCGCCACCAGCATCGCGACCGGCGCGTTCACGATCAAGCGCCTCGAGTTCCGCATCGGCGACGGCGAATGGGCCGACACCTCGATGGTGGCCGACGAGGTGCAGGTCAAGTTCAAGCTCGCGCTCGCCGGCATCGGCGCGCCGTGATCCTGTTTCCAACCCCACAGAGGACCGTTCCACCATGCTGTCGAAAACGAAAACGCTGATCGCCGTGGCCGCGCTGGCTGCCAGCGCGGTGTCGCAGGCCGAGCCGGTGACCTACACGGTCGATCCGAGCCACACCTTCGTGACCTTCGAGGCGCTGCACTTCGGCACCTCCACCAACCGGGGCCGCTTCAACAAGAAGGAAGGCTCGGTGCAACTCGACCGCGCGGCCAAGACCGGCAAGGTCGACATCACCATCGACACCGGGTCGATCGACACCGGCGTCGGCCCCTTCAACAGCCATCTGAGCGGCCCGGACTTCTTCGACGCGCAGATGTTCCCGACCGCCCGCTTCGTCGGCGACAAGCTCAGCTTCAACGGCGACAAGCTCACGGCCGTGGCCGGCACGCTGACGCTGCTCGGCAAGAGCCAGCCGGTCACGCTGAAGGCCAGCAACTTCGGCTGCTACGACCATCCGCGCCTCAAGCGCGAGGTGTGCGGCGGCGACTTCGAGGCGACGATCCAGCGCAGCCTCTGGGGCATGAACTACGGCCTGCCGGGCATCCCCGACAACGTGCGCCTGCTGATCCAGGCCGAGGGCGTGCGGCAGTAGGACCCGACGGCAGGCGCCTGGGATCGCAGCATGAAGTGCCTCGCCGCCGCCCTGCTCGCGTGGTCGGCCGCGGCGGCGTCGGCCGCGCCGGCCACCTACGACCTCGACCCCGACCACAGCTTCGTGCACTTCGAGCTGCGGCATTTCGGCACCTCGACGATCCGCGGCCGCTTCGGCCCGGCGCGCGGCAGCGTCACGCTGGACCGCGAGGCACAGCGCGGCGAGGTCAGCATCGAGCTGCCGATGGCCAGCGTGAGCACCGGCGTCGCGCCCTTCGATGCGCACCTGCGGCGCGGCGACCTGCTGGAGACCGATGCCTACCCGACCGCCTGGTTCGTCGCCCGCTCGCTGCGCTTCGGCGCGGCCGGCGAGCCGGCGCTGGCGGCGGTGCAGGGCGAGCTGAGCTGGCGCGGCGTGAGCCTCGGACTGACGCTGACCGCGACGCGCTTCGGCTGCTACCCGCACCCGAGACTGCGGCGCGAGGTCTGCGGCGGCGACTTCGAGGGCGAGCTGCGGCGCAGCGACCTCGACATCGACTACGGCCTGCCCTTCGTGGCCGACCGGGTGAGGATCGTCGTGCAGGTCGAGGGCGTGCGGCGCGACTGAGCGCGATCGAGGGCTGCTAGACTCGCCGCCGCTACAGGTGCCTGACCTTCGCTCGAAGGTCAGGTTAAACGGGAAGCCGGTGCGTGCGACCGAACGCGGTCGACACAAACCCGGCGCTGCCCCCGCAACGGTCAGTGAGGAGTGCGCGGCATCGCAGCCACTGGGTGAACTTCACCTGGGAAGGCGCCGCAGGCTTTCGGGCATCCCGCAGGGGCGTCCCGACACTCACGAGCCCGGATACCGGCCTATGGCATTGGCGCTGGCGTTGCGGAGGGCAATGCGGGTCGGTCGACTCGCACTCCGTCGCGCGTCCGCCCGCCTGCACCGATAGCTCTCTCTCCGCTCGCCGGCATGTGTTTGAACCGGATCCGCACGGGGCGTGCGGATGGAGAGCATCTTGTCGTTGCATCTGCTTGTGGGCCGCCTTTCGTCGCGGCCGGGAACCCCTTTCCTTGCCTTGTCCCGGTCGGTGCTGTGCGCCGTCGCGGGCGGGTCGTTCTGCGCCGCCGCGCTGGCCGAGCCGGGCGCCGCGACGCCGCCCCTGGACCCCGTGGTGGTCACCGCGACCCGGACCCCTTTCAAGGTCTCCGACGTCGTCGCCGAGGTGACGGTGCTGGACCGTGCGACGCTCGAGCGCAACGAGGGCCGCACGCTGGTCGAGGCGCTGGCGCAGGCCCCGGGCCTGCAGTTCACGGCCAACGGCGGGCTGGGCAAGTCCGCGTCGCTGTTCGTGCGCGGGCTGGAGGCGCGCCATGTGCTGCTGCTGGTCGACGGCGTGCGCGTCGGCTCGGCGACGCTGAACACCGCCTCGTTCGACAACCTGCCGCTGGACCTCGTCGAGCGCATCGAGATCGTGCGCGGGCCGATGAGCTCGCTGTACGGCAGCAACGCGATGGGGGGCGTGGTGCAGGTGTTCACGCGCCGCGGCGCGGCCGGCCTGCACGGCAACGCGCGCGCCAGTGTCGGCAGCGAGCACTACGGCCTCGCCTCCACCGGCCTGAGCTGGGGGGCCGATCGCTTCGACCTGGCGGCGCAGGTGCAGCACCAGCGAACCGACGGCTTCTCGGCCACCAACGCCTCGGCGCAGTTCGGCAACTTCGATCCGGACGAGGACGGTTTCCGGCAGAACGCCGGCAGCCTGCGCGCCGGCTGGACGCTCGCGCCGGGCTGGCGCGCCGAGGCGCTGTGGCTCGAATCGACCGGCAAGACGCAGTACGACGACGGCCCGGGCGCCGATGCGCGCGCCGCGCTGCGCAACCGCGTGCAGTCGCTCCAGCTGAGCGGCGCGCCGACCGAGCGCTGGCACACCCGGCTGGCCTACGGCCGCGCGCTCGACCGTTACGACACGCTGGCCAGCGCCAGCCCCTTTGCCGCGCTCGGCGCGATCGAGACCCGCCAGACCCAGCTCGACTGGGAGAACCGCGTCGCGCTGCCACTGGGCGAGGCGCTGGTCGTCCTCGAGCGGATCGAGCAGGACGTCAGCCGCCCCGGCGCGCCCTACGCCGTCAGTGATCGCCGCATCGACGCGCTGGCGCTGGGCTGGACCGCCCAGGTGGGCGCGCACGACGTCCAGGCCAGCCTGCGCCGCGACCGCAACTCGCAGTTCGGCGGCAAGACCACCGGCGCGCTCGGCTACGCGTGGCGGTTGAGCGAGGCCTGGCGCGCCGGCGGCTCCTACGGCAGCAGCTTCACGGCGCCGAGCTTCAACCAGCTCTACTACCCCGGCTTCGGCAACCCGGCGCTGCAGCCCGAGGAAGGCCGGCACGGCGAGCTGTTCGCGCAATGGTCGGCCGGCGTGCACCGCGTGCGGGCGACGGCCTACCAGCACCGCTACGACCTGTTCATCTCCAGCGGCCCGCAGCCGGTCAACGTGCCCAAGGTCGAGATCGACGGCGCCACGCTGGCGTGGGAGGCGCGCTACGACGCGCTGGCGCTGTCGGCCTCCTACGACCATGTCGACCCGCGCAACCGGACCGCGGGCAGCGCCCAGTTCGACAAGCTGCTGCCGCGGCGCGCGCAGCAGGCCGCGAAGGCCGGGGTCGACTGGACGCAAGGCCCGTGGACGCTGGGCGCCAGCGTGCAGGCCTATGCGCACCGCTACGACAACACCGCCAACACGCTGCGGCTCGGCGGCTACGGCGTGCTGGACCTGCGCGCCGACTGGGCGCTGCACCGCGACTGGCGCCTGGGCCTGCGGCTGAACAACGCCGGCGGCAAGGACTACCAGACCGCCTACGGCTACAAGCAGCCGGGCCGCGACGGCTACGTCACGCTGCGCTGGAGCCCGCGTTGAAGGAGCTGATCCTCGGCGGCCAGAAGTCCGGCAAGTCGCGCGCGGCCGAGCAGCGCGCCGCCGCCTGGCTCGCCGGCGCCGGGCGCCAGGCCGTGCTGCTGGCCACCGCGCAGCCCTCCGACGCCGAGATGGCCGCGCGCATCGCCCGCCACCGCAGCGACCGTGCGCAGCGCGTGCCGGCGCTGCGCACGGTCGAGGCCGACGCCGGACTGGCCCAGGCGATCGACGCATCGGGCGGTGCCGACACGCTGCTGGTGGTCGACTGCCTGACGCTGTGGCTGACGCAGCGGCTGATGCCGCTGCACGGCGAGCCCGGCGCGGACGTCGAGGGCGACATCGAGCCCCTGCTCGCGGCGCTGGCGCGCACGCGCGGCCCGGTGGTGCTGGTCTCCAACGAGATCGCGCTCGGCGTCGTACCGCTGGACGCGGCGACGCGCCGCTTCGTCGACGCGCTCGGCCTGCTGCACCAGCGCGTCGCCGCGCGGTGCGAGCGCGTCACGCTGATGGTGGCCGGCTGCGCGCTGGCGGTGAAGGGGCCGCGGTGAGGCGCCGGTCCATCGCCGCGCTCGCGCTGCTGGCGGCGCTCGCCGTCGTGGCGCCGCTGCGGGCCGCGCCGCTCGAACTGCGCGACGACCGCGGCGTGCTGCTGCGCTTCGAGCGCGCGCCGACGCGCATCGTCACGCTGCTGCCCTCGCTGACCGAGACGGTCTGCGAGCTCGGCGCCTGCGAGCGCCTCGTCGGCACCGACCGCTACTCGAACTGGCCGGCCTCGGTGCAGGCGCTGCCCAAGCTCGGCGGGCTCGAGGATCCGCAGGTCGAGCGCCTCTACGCGCTGCGGCCCGACCTGGTGCTGGCCGCGAAGTCGGCCCGCGTGCTCGAGCGCCTCGAGGCGCTCGGCCTCAAGGTGATGGCGCTGGAGTCGCTGAGCCTCGCCGACACGCGCCGCAGCATCGGCGTCGTGGCGCAGGTGCTCGGGCGGCCCGACGCGGGCCGGGCGCTGTTCGAGCGCATCGAGGCGCGCGTGCGCGGCGCCGCGCGGCGCGTGCCGCCGTCCTGGCACGGCGCGCGCGCCTATGTCGAGGTGGCCGGGGCGCCGTTCGCGGCCGGCGAGGTCTCGTTCATCGGCGAGCTGCTGGCCGCCCTCGGCGTCGGCAACGCGGTGCCGGCCGCGCTCGGCCCCTTCCCCAAGCTCAACCCGGAGTACGTGGTGCGGGCCCGGCCCGAGCTCGTGCTGGCCTCGCAGCGCGGCCTCGCCGGCATGCCCAAGCGGCCGGGCTGGGACCGGCTCGACGCGCTGCGCCGCGGCCATGCCTGCGGCTTCGACGAGGCGCGCTGGGAGCTGCTGATCCGCCCGGGACCGCGGCTGGGCGAGGCGGCCGAGATCGTCGCGGACTGCCTCGCCGCGCTGCCGCCGCGCGCAGAGGCCGGCCGGTGAGCGCGGTGC
>DATILD010000011.1:0-51149 GCA_035476815.1 Methylibium sp. | reverse complement strand
GGCGCAGCGCCAGCGTTTCCGGCCCGGCCTTCCAGGCCTGCAGGATGCGGCCCGCGGCGTGGGCCTCGCGCAGGCCCTGCACGCTGTCGAACATGAGCTCGATGCCGGGCGACAGCACCAGCTTGTCGTAGCGGATCGTCGAGCCGGAGGCGAGCGTCACCGTCTTCGCCGCCGCGTCGATGGCTGCCGCGCTGTCGCGCACGAGCTTCACGCCGTGACGCGAGGACAGCGCGTCGTAGGAGCTGGTCACGTCGGCCAGGCTGCGCGTGCCGCCGAGCACCAGGTTGGAGATCGGGCAGGACACGAAGCTCGCCTGCGGTTCGACCAGCACCACGTCGATCCGGTGGTCCGACAGCAGGCGCAGGTACTTGGCCGCGGTGGCGCCGCCGTAGCCGCCGCCGATGACGAGCACCCTGGCGCGGCTGGGCACGGTGCCGCTGGTGGCGCAGCCGCCGAGGGCCAGCAGGCCGCCGCCGGCGAGGCCGGCCTGGATCAGTTGTCGACGCTGCATCGCGAGCTCCTCACTGCGGCGCCGCGAAGTACGCGGCCAACTGGTCGATCTGCTCGGCCGTGTAGCCCTTGGCCAGCTGGTGCATCACGGTGGCGGGCCGGCTGCCGTCGCGAAAGGCGCTCATCTGCTTGACGATGTAGTCCTGGCCCAGACCGCGCAGCGCGGTGTGGCCGGCCCCCTCCACCGCCCGGCCTTCGCTGCCGTGGCAGCTCGCGCAGGTCGCCGCCAGGGCGCGTTGGTGCAGCGCTTGCGCCGCAGGCTCGGCCCAGGCACTGTCGATCAGGGCGACCGCGAGGCCAAGCGCGGCCCACGGCCGCTGTCGAAACGAAGGCATATCGATCTCACTTTCGCGGGGGGCGCCGATGCCGACGCGGGGCCGGCCTCGGCAAGAGTGCTCCAGATCGCCGCCGGCGAGCCGACGCTGATCCGACAAACATCTGTCTATGCGAATGTAAGACTTTAAAGACCCGGGTCGCCATCCGGGCGCTCCCCAGGGCGACCCTGGGGACAGCACGATGGCGACGACGCGGCACGCCGAGGGCGGCGCGCCCGGTCGGATCGGCACCCGGCTCGAAGGTTATGAATACTTGTTAGTATCCGAACACTTTGACGTACGTCAATCGCGCTGCGACCGGTCCTCTCGCGACCCGCCGCCGCCCGGGCCCCACCATGATCATCGACTGCCACTGCCACTTCACGACCGAACCGTCCGCTCATCACGCCTTCCGCGAAGCGCAGATCGCCCACCTCGAGCGGGGTAGCCCGGCGCCGGGCTATCCCGCGATCGGCGACGACCAGATCCGCGCGGCGGTCGAAGGGCAGCAGCTGCGGCTGATGCGCGAGCGCGGCATCGACCTGACGGTGTTCTCGCCGCGCGCCGCCGGGATGGGGCACCACGTCGGGGACGCTCGGACCAGCCTCGCCTGGACGCGCGCGTGCAACGACCTGGTCGCCCGGGTCGTGGCGATGTACCCGCAGGACTTCGTCGGCGTGTGCCAGCTGCCGCAGACGCCGGCCGCGCCGATCGAAGGCTGCATCGCCGAGCTGGAGCGCTGCGTGCTCGAACTCGGCTTCATCGGGTGCAACCTCAACCCCGACCCGTCGGGCGGGCACTGGCGCTCGCCGCCGCTGACCGACCGCCGCTGGTACCCCCTCTACGAGAAGCTGGTCGAGCTCGACGTGCCCGCGATGATCCACGTCTCCGCCTCGTGCAACGGCTGCTTCCACACGACCGGGGCGCACTACCTCAATGCCGACACCACGGCGTTCATGCAGCTGCTGCAGGGCGACCTGTTCAAGGACTTTCCCACGCTGCGCTTCATCATCCCGCACGGCGGCGGCGCGGTGCCGTACCACTGGGGCCGCTACCGCGGGCTGGCCGACATGCTGCACAAGCCGGCGCTGCGCGAGCACCTGATGAACAACGTGTTCTTCGACACCTGCGTCTACCACCAGCCGGGCGTCAACCTGTTGCTCGAAGTGATCAGCGCCGACAACATCCTGTTCGGCTCGGAGATGCTCGGAGCGGTCCGGGGCGTCGACCCGCTCACCGGGCATGCCTACGACGACACCCGACGCTATGTCGACGCGTCGCCGATCCCGGACGGGCACAAGCAGCAGGTCTTCGAGGCGAACGCGCGCCGCGTCTACCCGCGGCTCGACGCGCTGCTGAAGGCCCGCGCCGCCTAGGCGCGACCGCGCGCCATCAGGCCGCGAGCTTCTTCCGCGCCGGGGTCCCCGCACGCCGGGTGGCCGCCGGCGCGGCCTTCTTCGCCGGCGCACGCTGCTTGGCCGGCACGGCATTCGGCTGCTTGCCGTAGGCGCGGTTCAGGCCGGTCAGCACGAGCCGGACCATGTCCCGGGTCGTCGGACCGTTCATGAAGGGGGCGGCCACGCCATACGTCAGCTCGAACACGACGCCGCCGAGCACCTCGGCGCCGGCCGGGGCCTCGCCTTCGGGGAACAGGCTCAGCAGCATCTCACCCAGCCCGCGCCACTGGGCGCGGAACAACTTCGCGTGACGCGCACTGAAGGTCTGGTCGCGGCGCGCGCGGCGGAACAGCTCGAGCGCCAGCATGCCCCAACTCGGATCGATCGAGCGCTGTTGAGCCCAGTCGCTGATGACCTCGATCATGTGAGCCGGGTCGCGCGAGTCGCCGATCAGCGCCGCGATCTCGGTCACGTCCTTCAGCGAGTGGGTCTCGAGCAGTTCGAGGACGATCTCCTCCTTGCTCTTGAAGTTCGAGTAGAACGCGCCCTTGCTGAAGCCGGCCTCCTCGGCGATGCGGTCGATCGAGGCGTTCTCGTAGCCGTCGCGCGCGACCACCACGGCCGCCGATGCCAGCAGCTTCGACCGCGTCAGTGCGCGGCTCTCCTCTCTGGACAGACGTGCCAAGCGCGGCTCCCTTCTTTGATGCTGCCGCGAATGCTATCCGGAGACCGACAAGACACAGGCGGCGGCCCAGAAGAGCATGTACTCGGGGCCTTGCTTCTGCCAACGCCAGTTGCGGCCGTTGATCTTGAGGACCGCGTAGCTCGCTCCGGCCAGCACGATCACCGCCAGCGCGGCCCCGAGTCGCGGCTGGACGCCCAGCGCCAGACTCAGGCCGGCGAGCACCTCCAGCACGATCGTGAGGATCACGAACAGGCGCGGCGGATGCAGCCCGGCCTTGGCGAAGGTCTGGGAGGCAGGGCCCAGGTTGCGCAGCTTGCCGATGCAGTGCGGAACGAACCACACGCCGCACATCACGCGCAGCACGGCCAGGGGGTCGAATGCCATCGTTTCCATGTTGTCTCCGATCAATCGGTTGCGCTGGCCCGCTGCGCCCAGCGGCCGTCCCAGGCGCGCCGCGCGCCGTCCTGGGCCGCCGGGTCCAGCAGGCCAGCCTTGACCATCAGGGCGATCGACATGTCCAGCGCACGCGATGGAATCTCCAGCGAACGCGCGAACGCCGACTTGGCGCGCATGTAGTCGAGCGCACGCTTCGCGTAGGCCGCGTCGGACTGGGTCACCTCCATCATGATCGGCACGGTGCTCGCGTCGTTGGCCTCGTCGTAGACCAGCGCGGTCGCCGCGGCGAGCGCGCGCAGCACGGCCAGCACCGTGGCGTCGTGCGCCTGCAGCCAGTCGAGCCGGCCGAGCATCGCGGTGAAGGCGATCTCGGGCAGGTAGTCGCTGACCTCGCCGAGGTTGCTGTAGCCCGCGTCGATCGCCAGGAAGTTGAACGGCGGCGGCTGCACGGCCGCGTCGATCGTGCCCTCCTGCAGCGCCTTCCAGCGCGCCGGGTGCACGCCGACGACCGCGAACGAATAGTCCTCCTCGAGCCGCAGTCCGTGCCGCGCCAGCATCTCGCGGGTGTAGATCGCGGTGCCTTCCGTCAGCGACGAGGTGCCGAGCACGGCACCCTTCAGGTCCTCGATGCGCTTGAAGCGCTCGCGCGCCACCAGCGTCAGCGGCAGGCAGTTGCAGTTGGCCGCGATCAGGCGCAGCGGGCCGCCGGCCGCGGCGTCGGCGAGCGCGCCCTCCGGCGGAGAGATCGCGAGATCCGCCTCGCCGGACCGCACCGCGGCGGTCGCCTTGTCGACGCTGCCGAGCCGGTGCAGTTCGACCGCGAGTCCGTGCTCCTCGAAGAGGCCGCGCTCGCGCGCGACGAAGACTGGCAGCCAGTTGAAGCCGAGCGCGCCGCCGGCGAGGCTGACCGGCGTCCGGCGCGCGGTGATGTCATCGGGCATGGGGGGTTCTCGAAGGATCGCTGGAAAGCGACGGATCCGGGGTCGCGGACGAGGGCTGCCGCTGTCGTTCGATCAACTGCTGCAGCACACGACGGGCGCGCAGGGAGGCCGAGTCCGTCGGCAGCAGCACCGGCTCGAGCGCCTCGAGCGTCTGGCCCGCCATGTTCTCGAACTGCGCCTCGATCATCGGCTCGTCCTCGGTCTCGAAGGCCTGCTGGAGGTTCTCCTGCAGCCGGCTCGAGAACCCGTGGTCCTCCAGCCTGAAGTCGCGCCCCCACTTCCAGAAGTAGTGGCAGCGGCCCTCCGTCTCGGGCGTGACCAGGTGGGCCTGGTAGGAGCGCGGCCCGTCCGCGGGCGGGCGGCCCGGCGGCGAGACGCCGATCTCCAGCCGCAGCGTCGACGGCGGCTCCCAGCGCACGATGGACAAGTGATCGACATGCGTCGGCGCGCCCTCGCCGTAGGCGAAGGCGAACAACGGACTGATGGGCTCGCTCGGTCGCCAGTTGCGCGCGATCACCGTGTGGCCCTGCTGCTCCATCGAGTACCGGGTGCGGCGGTTGAAGCCCTCGGTGGCCAGGTACGGGTGCAGGAACTCGGCGTGGCTGAGGTCGAGCAGGTTGTCGGCGACGAGCTGGTAGTCGCCGCGCACGCGGATGTGACCCTGCACGCTGGTGTAGCGCGCACCGTCCTCGAACTCCGGCCAGCGGCGGATCCTGGACTCGTCGGCCGGCGCGTCGCCCCACCACATCCAGACGATGCCGTCGCGCTCGGCGAGCGGGAAGCTGCGCACGCAGGCCGCCTTCGGGACCTTGCCCTCCCCGATCGGGTTGTGGACGCAGGCGCCCTGCGGGTCGAAGCGCAGGCCGTGGTAGGGACAGCGCAGGTCGTCGCCGAACACCTGGCCCTTGTGCAGGGGCGCGAACCGGTGCGGGCACCGGTCGCGCAGGGCGGCGGCGCGGCCCGATGCGCCGCGGTACAGCGCGACCGGCTCGCCGAGCAGGGTGCGCCGCAGCGGCGTCGAGCTCAGCTCGGCGCTGAAGGCCGCCGCGTACCACGCGTTGGCCAGGTAGAGGGGGACGCTCATGCGATGTCTCCGGTCGTTCGCACGGGGCGGAGGCCGCCGGACTTTCATGTCTTGCGGCGATTTCCGATACCGCATAGTATTTCGACACCGTATCGGATGTCAAGCCGGCCGCGCGCCGCCGGCACCGCCCTTCCTCCAACCACCGGAGACAGCCCTTGAGTCAGACCTTGATGCGCGCCGCGCGCCTGCACGCGGTCGGCGCGCCCATGACCATCGACCGCGTGCCGCGGCCCGTGCCGCAGGCGACCGACGTGCTCGTGCAGGTCAAGGCCTGCGGCATGGTTCCCAACCTGGGCAACGTGCTGGCCAACTGGCCGAGCTGGTGCCCCCACCTGCCGCAGCCGGCGCTGCCGGCGATCTTCGGCCTGGACCCGGCCGGGGTGATCGTCGAGGTCGGCGCGCAGGTGATCGGGCTGACGCCGGGCGACCGCGTCTACGTGAACCCGGTGCGCGCCTGCGGGTCGTGCCCGGCCTGCCTCGCGGACCGCCGCGTCGCCTGCGAGTACTTCGTCTTCAACGGCTACTTCGGCTTCTCGAGGGACAAGTCGCAGACGGTCTACGACCTGTACCCGCACGGCGGCTTCTGCGAGTACATCGCGGCGCCCCAGTACGCGATCGTCAAGCTCGCCGACGAGATCTCGTACGAGGAAGCCGCGCGCCTGGGCTACCTGGGGACGGCCTACGCGGCGTTGCGCAAGCTCGGCCCCCTCGCCGGCAAGTCGCTCGTCATCAACGGCATCACCGGCACGCTGGGCCTCGGCGCGACGCTGTTCGCGCTGGCCATGGGGGCGAGCCGCATCTTCGGGACGGCACGCAACCGCGCGCTGCTCGAGCGCGTGAAGGCGCTGGCGCCCGCGCGCATCGAGGTGTTCTCGACCGAGGACGGGTCGATCGCGCCATGGGTCCGAAGCCGCACCCAGGAGCGCGGCGCGCACTTCATGGTCGACACGCTGGGCGCGGCGGTCCCGCTCGACGTCTTCGACGACGCGATGCAGGGCGTCGCGCGCGGCGGCACGATCGTCAACATCGGCGGCACGGTCGGCAAGCTGCCGATCGACATGAAGTGGCTGATGGACAACTCGATGACGATCGTCGGCTCGGCCTGGTTCACGTCGAGCGAGGGCTGCGACATGGTCGAGATGATCCGCTCGAAGGTGATCGACCTGTCGATCCTGGAACACGAGGTCGCCAAGCTCGAGGACATCAACCGCGCGATCTCGGGCATCGGTGCCCGCCATGGCGGCTTCAGCAACTACGTCATCGCGCCCTGAGGCGCGGCCGCTTCGAAGGGACACCCCCATGCCGATCGTCGTCACCAACACGCCGCGCACCGACGCGGCCCTCGTCGCCGGCCTCGCCGCGCTGGGCGTCTCCACCGTGCACGAGGCGCTGGGGCGCAAGGGGCTGCTCGCCTCGGCGCTGCGGCCGATCTACCGCCCGGTCAAGCTCGCCGGCAACGCGCTGACCTGCGAAGTCGCGCCCGGCGACAACTGGACCCTCCACGTCGCCGTCGAGCAGGCGCGGCCGGGCGACGTCCTCGTCGTCGCGCCGACCTCGCCGTGCGAGGACGGCTACTTCGGCGACCTGCTCGCCACCGCGCTGAAGGCGCGCGGCGTGCGCGGCCTCGTCATCGATGCCGGCGTGCGCGACGTGGCCTCGCTGACCGAGATGGGCTTCCCGGTCTGGGCGCGCGCGGTCTTCGCGCAGGGCACGGTCAAGGCGACGCTCGGCAACGTCCAGGTGCCCGTCGTCTGCGGCGGCGCGCTGATCCACCCGGGCGACGTGATCGTCGCCGACGACGATGGCGTCTGCGTCGTCCCGCGGCTGCACGCCCAGCAGGTGCTGACGCGCGGGCAGGCGCGCGAGCGCGACGAGGCCGGCAAGCGCGATCGCTACGCCGCCGGCGAACTGAGCCTCGACATCAACGACATGCGCCCCCGGTTGGCCCAGGAAGGATTGCAGTATGTCGACCACGCCAGCCGGGCCTGAGGTCCCGGCCGGGCGACGCCTGCCGGAGAGCATGCAGGCGTCGACTCGCGTCGGCCCTCAATGCGGCTTCGACGGCGGTTGGCTGAACAGCCTGGCCGCCCGGCCCTTCAGCTCCAGCAACTCGCTGGGCGTGACGGCATAGCGGCCGCTCATGGGATCGACTTCGATGCGGAACTCCACCTCGCGCGCATCGTTGCGCAGAACGCCCACGGTGAACTCGTAGTCCTCCTGTGCCGCGGGGATGCCCTGCGCGACGCAGTCGTAGTCCTCGTAGCGGACGTTGCGGATCTCGCCGCTGGCCAGGTCGAGATCGCCATGGGACCGCACCTCGTGTTCACTCAGTTCGTCGATGATGGTGATGGGAAGCTTCAGGTCCATGGCAGGATCCGTTGAGAGGGGTCGTCGGGAAGGGTCGGTGAGGATTGTCCGCTGAATGGGGACTGCCCCTGGTCCGATAGCCAAGCCGCCCCGCTCCTATCGACGCGTGCTCCAGAAGTCGTCAACAGGCCCGAGCCGTGGCGCCCAGCGCCGCCTTGACGATGGTCGCGGCGTCCACGCCGAAGAAGGCACGCAACTCAGCGCGCGTGTCGCTGCGGCCGAAGCCGTCCGTGCCCAGGGTGAGGTAGCGCCGGCCGTCGGGAATGAACGCCCGCACGCTCTCGGGTACGGCGCGGACGTAGTCGGTGGCGGCGATCAGCGGCCCTTGGGTTTGGTCCAGCAACTCGGTGAGATGCGATCTTTCGCTCGCCAGGCCACCGCGCGCCAGTTCGCTCCAGCTCGTCACGCTGATCACGTCGACCCCCAGGCCCTCCGCGGCCAGCGTTCGAGCCGCCTTGACGACCTCGGTCAGGATGGCACCCGAGCCCAGCAGGGTCACGCGCTTGCCGCCCTGTGGGCCGTAGGTGGCGAAGCGGTAGCCGCCCTTCAGCACGCCATCGGCCGCGCCGTCGGGCAGGCTGGGCTGGGCGTAGTTCTCGTTCATCAGCGTGATGTAGTAGAAGACGTCCTCCTGCTCCACGAGCATCTGCCGCATGCCGGCGTCCAGGATCACGGCAAGCTCGCCCGCGAAGGCCGGGTCGTAGGCGCGGCAGTTCGGGATGGTCGCCGCCACCAGGTGGCTGCTGCCGTCCTGGTGCTGCAGGCCCTCGCCGCCCAGCGTGGTGCGTCCTGACGTCGCGCCGAGCAGGAACCCGCGCGAACGCTGATCGGCGGCGGCCCAGATGGCGTCGCCCACCCGCTGGAACCCGAACATCGAGTAGTAGATGTAGAAGGGCAGCATGGCCCACCCGTGCACGCTGTAACTCGTGGCCGCGGCGGTCCAGCTGGCGATGGCGCCGGCTTCGCTGATGCCCTCTTCCAGGATCTGGCCATCCAGCGCCTCGCGGTAGGAGAGCACCGAGCCGATGTCCTCCGGCGCGTAGCGCTGGCCGACGCTGGAGTAGATGCCGACCTGCTTGAACAGGTTGGCCATGCCGAAGGTGCGTGCCTCGTCCGCGACGATGGGCACGATACGCGAACCGAGATCCGGGTCCTTGAGCAGGTTGCCGAGGATGCGCACGAAGGCCATGGTCGTGCTCATCACCTTGCCGTCCGCGCCGAGCGCGAACGCGGCGTAGTGGTCGACGGCGGGAACGGGGATCACCTCGCAGGCCGTCTCGCGCCGCGGCATGGCACCGCCCAGGCGCTGGCGATGCTCGCGCAGGTAGCGCATCTCGACGCTGTCCTCGTCCGGCTTGTAGAAGGCCAGGCCGGTGGCCTGCTCGTCGGTGAGCGGCAGCTTGAATCGATCCCGGAACTCGATCAGATCGCCGTCGTCCAGCTTCTTCTGGCTGTGCGTCGTCATCTTGCCTTGGCCCGCCGAGCCCATGCCATAGCCCTTCTTGGTGTGGGCCAGGATCACGGTCGGCTGGCCCCGGTGGGCCGACGCGGCCGCGTAGGCCGCATGGATCTTGACCAGGTCATGGCCGCCTCGCCTCAGCCGGTCGATCTGCTCGTCCGTCATGCCCTGCGCGAGGGCGGCGAGCTCGGCGTTCTGACCGAAGAAGGTGTCGCGGTTGTAGCGCCCGTCCTTGGCGGCGAAGGTCTGCATCTGGCCGTCGACCGTCTGACCGAAGGCCCGCGCCAGCGCTCCCGTGGCGTCGCGTGCGAACAGGCCGTCCCAGTCGCTGCCCCAGACGAGCTTGATGACGTTCCACCCGGCGCCGGCGAACAGCTTCTCCAGCTCGTCGATGACGCGGCCATTGCCCCGCACCGGACCGTCCAGGCGCTGCAGGTTGCAGTTGACGACCCAGACCATGTTGTCCAAGCGCTCGCGCGCCGCCAGGGTGAGGGCACTCATGCTCTCGGGTTCGTCCATCTCGCCGTCACCGAAAACGCCCCAGACCTTGCGGCCCTCGCAATCGAGCAGCCCACGGTGCGTCAGGTAGCGCATGAAGCGCGCGTGGTAGATGGAGCTGATCGGGCCCAGGCCCATCGACCCGGTCGGGAACTGCCAGAAGTCGGGCATCAGCCAGGGGTGCGGATAGCTGGAGAGGCCCCTGGCGCCGGCGGCCGGCGCCGCGATCTCCTGGCGATAGTGCGTCAGGTCCCGCTCGCTCAGCCGCCCTTCGAGAAAGGCGCGGGCGTACACGCCGGGTGCGCTATGCGGTTGAAAGAACACCAGGTCGCCGCGGTGGGTTTCGCTGCGGGCATGGAAGAAGTGATTGAAGCCGGCCTCGAACAGGTCGGCCGCGCTGGCATAGCTGGCGATGTGCCCGCCCAGATCGCCATAGGCCTGGTTGGCGCGCACCACCATCACCAGCGCGTTCCATCGCATCAGCGAGGCCAGCCGCTCCTCGATGGCGAGGTCGCCCGGGAAGTCCGGTTGATCGTCGACGGCGATGGTGTTGACGTACGGGGTGTTGAGGTCGGGCTGCCATCCCACGCGCTGATTTCGCGCCAGGCGGGCAAGCTCGTCGAGCATCTGGCGCGCACGGGCCGCCCCCGCATTCGAAAGCAGTGACTGGAAGGCCTCGCGCCATTCCTGGGTTTCGACGGGATCGCTGTCGGCGGCGGCGAGATGGCAGTCGTGGGGGGCGTTCATGGATCGATACGGTACGCCCGAGCCCCCCGCATGTGCTGCCAAGTCTCGCTGCACACACGACCGCATGCAGCATAAACTGCCGCGAATCATCGAATCACAGGCACATGAAGCTCGACGCCATCGATCTGCGGATCCTCGACCAGCTGCAGCAGGACGGCGCGCTGTCCAACGTGGAGCTGGCGCGCCGCGTCGGCCTGTCGCCATCGCCGTGCTTGGCACGGGTCAAGGCGCTGGAGAGTTCAGGGGTGATTCAACGCTACGTCGCATTGGCGAGTGCGGCGGCGTTGGGACTGGGGCTGATGGTCTTCATCTCGATCAGCCTCAAGACCCAGAGCAAGGAGGCCCTGGCAGAGTTCGAAACCCACATCGCTCGCCATGACGAAGTGATGGAGTGCTACCTGATGACGGGCGACAGCGACTACCTGTTGCGCGTTGCCGTCGCCGACATGGCGGCTCTGGAGCGATTCATCCTCGAGCAACTCTCCCCCATCCCCGGCGTCGAGAAGATCCGATCGAGCTTCGCGCTCAAGCAGATCCGCTACAAGACGGCGCTGCCGCTGCCCGATCCATTCGGGCCCACCTGATTGCCGTCGACTCGATTCAGTCAGTGGCAGCGTAGGCCGTCGACGTCAGGATGCCGTTGGCCGTGAGCCTGCGGCACGGCGACGTCCATCGCCGACCGCCAGTCGCTATCTGCGTACTACCCACGCCATCGCGGTCGGTGGAAAACTGCCAAGCATGCCGTCGGTCAGGAGGCTGAAGGCTCAGCCTGCGCTCGCGCGCATCGCCGCCTGCAACGACGCGGGTCGGTGGCTCTATGAGGGATCCGACGAGGTCGGCGTCGCAGAACTCATAGCCCCTACTTCCTATCGCGCGCCCTTGCGCAGCAAGCACAGGAGATTACGTGGCCAAACTCATCCACACCATGATTCGCGTCGTGGATCTGACGCGATCCATGCAGTTCTATTCGACGGTCCTGGACATGCAGGAGGCGCACCGACTCGACTTTCCCGAGTTCACGCTCGTCTATCTGCGCAACGAACAGAATGACTTCGAGATCGAGCTGACGCACAACAAGGGTCGCGAAGAAGCGTACTCGCACGGCACGGGGTATGGCCACATCGCCGTGGTCGTCCCGGACGTCACCGCCAAGCGGGCCCAGGTCGAGCGACTGGGGTATGCGCCGACCGCGGTGAAGGAGTTCATGCGGGGCGACGAGCTGCTGGCAAGGTTCTTCTTCGTGCAGGACCCCGACGGCTACAAGATCGAAGTCCTGGAACACCACGGGCACTACAGATAGCGCTCGGGCTCCGGAGCTCGCCGTGCATGCACTCGTGCCGATCAAGGCCTTCGCCGACAACTACATCTGGCTGCTGCGCGTCGGCAGCCGCGCCTGGGTCGTCGACCCGGGCGAGGCGACCGGCGTCCTCGCCTACCTGGACGAGCACCACCTGAGCCTCGAAGGGATCCTGCTCACCCATCACCACGACGACCACACCGGCGGCGTCGACCAGCTCCGGTCCAGCTGGCATGCCAGCGTCTACGGGCCGGCGCGCGAGCGCATGCCCGAGCCGGTCTTCAGGCTGAGGCACGGCGAGGCGGTCAACGCCGCCGGCGTGACCTTCCGGGTGTTCGATGTCCCCGGCCACACCGCGGCGCACATTGCCTATTACACCGAGAACTTCGCCGGCCGGCCGCTGCTGTTCTGCGGCGACACGCTGTTCTCGGCGGGTTGCGGTCGTCTGTTCGAGGGCACGCCCGCGCAGATGCTGGCGTCGCTGGACCAGCTCGCCCGCCTGCCGGGCGACACCGTCGTCTGCTGTGCTCATGAGTACACGCTCGGCAATCTCCGCTTCGCCCAAGCCGTCGAGCCCGGCAACCGCGACATCGCCGAGCACCTCGAGCGCTGCACCGCGCTGCGGGCCCGCGGCGAGGCCACGCTGCCCAGTTCGATCGAGCGCGAGCTCAGGATCAACCCCTTCCTTCGCTCCCGAGAGTCGGCGGTGCGGCAGGCTGCACGGCGCGTGGCGGCCGACACCGCGCCGGACGATGTGGCGGTCTTCGCCGCGCTGAGGGCCTGGAAGGACCGCTTCGTCTGACGCAGCCAAAGGAACCGTGGCGATGAAAGTGTCCTTCTTCCGCGCAGGTCGGAAAGCACCACTCGACTCGGCCGACCACGTGGCCGAGGCGGACGCCCTGCGTCGGCAGGTCGAGTCGCTGCAGGCCGAGATCGAGGGCCTGCAGAGGCGCTTCGACCTGATCCGTCGCGCCTCGGGAGAAGGGCTGTGGGACATGGAGGTGCCGGCCGACGACACGGCCGGCGCCGGCAACCCGTTCTTCTGGTCGGCCCAGTTCCGCCGATTGCTCGGCTATCGGGACGAACGCGACTTTCCCGACGTGCTCGCCAGCTGGTCCGACCTGCTGCACCCGGAGGACAAGCAGCGCACGCTGAAGGCGTTCAGCGCCCACATGGGCGACCGCTCCGGACGCACGCCCTACGACGTGACCTACCGCCTGCGCTGCAGCGACGGCGTCTATCGCTGGTTCCGGGCGCGCGGCGAAACCCTGCGGTCGGCGGACGGCACCCCGTTGCGCGTGGCGGGCACGCTCATCCCCATCGACGACGACCTGAAGCTGCAACAGGAGCTCGACGTGACCCACACGCGCTTCGAGCTGTCGCGAGAGATCGTCAACGACGGGGTGTGGGACCTGGCCGTGGTCGCCGGCGATCCGATCAACCCCAGGAACGCATTCTGGTGGTCACCGCAGTTTCGCCGGCTGCTGGGCTTCGTGGACGAGGCCGAGTTTCCGAATGTCCTCGACAGCTGGGCCTCACGCCTGCACCCGGACGACAAGGACAGGACGATGACGGCCTTCGTGCAGCATCTGAACGACAAGACGGGCCGGACGCCCTACGACGTCAGCTACCGGCTGCGTTGCAAGGACGATCGATACCGCTGGTTCCGCGCCCGCGGGCAAACCAAGCGGGCGGCCGACGGCACCGCGCTGCGCGCCGTGGGGGCCCTGGCGGACATCCAGGCCGAAAGAGACCGCGAAGAGGCCGAGAAGCAGCGCGTCAAGTACAACGCGCAGCTCGAATCCAGCCTGAAGGACATCGGCGACATCGTCGGCACCATTCAACGGATCGCCCAGCAGACCAACCTCATCGCGCTCAACGCGGCGGTCGAGGCCGCCAGGGCCGGTGAAGCGGGGCGCGGCTTCTCGGTCATCGCCGAGGAAATCCGGACGCTGTCCAGGCGTACCAGCGACGCGACCACCGACGTGACGCACATCCGGCAGAAGCTGGACGACGGTCGACGCGAGTTGATCGAATCCTGATCGGCCCACCGTTCTGACACCAGGAGACTCGACGTGAAAGCTGCGGTGCTGCACCAGTACAACGAGTCGCTGAGCGGCGACAGCTTCGTGCGCTATGGCGACGTGCCCGATCCGACGATCGAGAGCCCGACCGACGTCATCGTGCGCATCGGCGGCGCCGGCGTCTGCCGCACCGACCTGCACGTCGTCGAGGGCATCTGGCGCGGCAAGGTCGACGTCGAACTGCCCTACATCATGGGCCACGAGAACGCCGGCTGGGTCGAGGCCGTGGGTTCGGCGGTGACCGGCGTGAAGATCGGCGACCCGGTGATCTGCCACCCGCTCGTGACCAGCGGCCACTGCCTGGCCTGCCGCCGCGGCGACGACATGCACGCCGACGAGAGCCGCTTTCCCGGCATCAACGCCGACGGCGGCTATGCCGAATACCTGCGCACCGGCCAGCGCTCGCTCATCAAGTTGCCGAAGACGCTGGCGCCCAAGGATGTGGCCCCCTACACCGACGCCGGGCTCACCGCCTACCGCGCCGCCAAGAAGGCGTCGCGTCACCTGCTGCCCGGCGAGCACGCGGTCGTCATCGGCGCCGGCGGGCTGGGCCACATCGGCATCCAGGTGCTGGCCGCGCTGTGTGCGGCCGAGATCATCGTCGTCGACCGCTCCGACGCCGCGCTGCGGCTGGCCGAGGGATGCGGTGCGCATCATCGGGTGAAGGCCGACGGCCACGAGCTCGAGCGTGTCCTGGAACTCACCGAGGGCCGGGGGGCGCAGGCGGTCATCGACTTCGTCGGCGAGGGCGATGCCATCCCCAAGGGTCTGGCGATGACGCGCAACGCCGGCACCTACTACCTCGTCGGCTATGGCGGCAAGATCGAGCTGCCCGCGATCGACATGATCACGAGCGAGAAGAGCATCGTCGGCAACCTGGTCGGCAGCTATTCGGAACTGGTCGAACTGATGGCGCTGGCCGATCGCGGCCTGGTGCACCTGGCGACGCGCGAATACCGGCTGAAGGACGCGAACCAGGCGCTGCTCGACCTGCATCACGGCAAGATCGCGGGGCGCGCCGTCCTGATTCCCTGATCCGCCGCCAGCGCGGCCACGGTGCTGCCGATGCCCGGCGCCTGGAAGGACCGCTCGCGTATCGGCCCGCGATCGGCGTTGGCCACCGAGCGACCGCACAAGGAAAAAGGCGACGCCGCCTGTTGACAGGACGACGTCGCGAACTCAGCCTCTGGAGGGGCTGCACGAGGAGATCAGTTCACTGCGGGTCAGTGCGGCCGGCGCCCGAAGAAGCGCCCGCCGATGCGCCCTGTCCGGACGACAGGGCGCTGGCTCACTTGCCCGTGCCGGTCGCGACTTCTTCCAGGATGTTCAGCGCCACGTCGGTTTCCTTGACGCCCTTGGGGTTGGACTTCATGTTCGACGACCAGTTGGTGGCATGGCCGCGCTTGACGTCGATGATGTGGCCGATCACGGGCATGACCGCCTTGTAGCCGTCGTCGCCGGTGTCCGGCCGGTTCTGGAAGATGAACATCTTCCAGAACTCGCCCTTGCGGTCCAGCGCGTAGCCCAGGTAGGGACGCGGGAAGTCGACCTCCATGTACACGACCTTCTTGCTGTACGGGTGCTCGGGCGGGCAGGTCCCCTCGACGACATAGACCTCGCGCGGCTCCCAGCCGATGTCCGCGGCCGGGTTGAAGTGCGGCGGCGTGTCGATGCCGATGCGCGGGAAGCGCTTGGCCGGGTTGCTCCAGTCCTGCTTGACGTCCACGCTCATCTCGGGGCTGTGGGCGATCGCCAGCACCCAGCGCTTCTCGATCAGCTTGTTCGACAGGTACTTGGTCGGCGCGGCATCCCAGATGTCCCAGTCGTCGTACAGCTGGTCGGTGCCGCCGATCGGGTCCATCCAGGCCCCGCCGGACAGGCGGCGCACGCGCCGCACCGACTTCAGGTAGGCATAGGCATCGTCGGGCTTCTTCGAGTCGGCCTGGTTGTAGCGCATCGAGAAGGTCCCGAGCCCGCGGATGTCCTGCGGGTAGGTCGCGACGAAGTAGGTCTTCTGCGCGACGCTGCCGTCGCCGACGGAGACCGCGCCGCCGTCCAGCCGGCCCTCCATGTAGTAGCGGCGCGACTGGAAGGCCTGCACGCGCTCGTAGCCCTTCTTCGCGTCGAGGAAGGCCCAGGCGATGTCGCGCAGGTCCATCGTCGCGCCGTAGGTGGCGGCGCGCAGGTTCCAGATCACCTTGTCGCCGGCATGCGGATCGTCCATCTTGATGGACTCGGGCGGGAACAGCATGCCCGCCTTCCAGCCGGTCACGGTGCGGTCGGCCGGGTTGAACTTGACGTTCGGCGCCCCTTCCTTGGTCGCCTGGACGTACTTCGGGTCCATTTCGATCTTCTTCGAGTTCGCGAGCTTGATGGTCAGGTTGTAGTTCTTGATCATCCACTCGAGCTTCTCGGGGACCATGCTGGCGATGGTCTTCTTCTCGAAGGTGTCGCTCTTGACGCTCTCGAAGTTGTCCTTGTTGATGACGAAGCCTGCTTCAAGCTCCTTGGCCATCAACGGGTTCGCGGCGATCGCCGCCGCGACAGCCACCGCGCTGAACAGGCCGCTGCGCATCTTGCTGGAATTCATCGTGAATACTCCTTTGATCAAAATTGCCGGGTCAACCGGAACACCAGCTGACTGGCCTTGCTGAAATAGCCGAACAGCTGCGACTTCTCGTTGCTGAACTGGGTCTTGTTGCTGCGGCCGCCATCCCAGAAGATGTCGGCCTCCACCTTGGCGACCCACTTGTCATCCAGGGTCATCGCGACGCTGGGAATCGCGAACCCGCCACCGTTGGTCAGATCGAAGCCCACCGCGAGGCCGGGGTTGATCTCGTCGTTCCGGTAGTTCAGCACCGTGAAGGCGGTCAGGATGGTGTTGTGCTCCTTGAGCGGCGTGCCATAGGCGAACAGCCGCACCAGGTCGTCGTTCCTGTCGAAGCTGAGCACCTGGGTGTTGAACAGCTGGATCGACGAGAACGACGGCCGGCTCGTCCCCAGCAGACCCTCGAAGTTGAGGTTCTTGTCGATGCGCAGCATCGTCGTCAGCGTGTCCTTGAGCTTCACGCCGTTCAAGCCGATGCCCGGGTTGCCGACGCCCGACGCGAAGTTCGCCGCATTGAAGGCGCCGCTGCCGACGTTGTAGGGCTGGTCCTTGGTGTAGGCGACCTCCGCGCTCAGCACGGCGTCGAGCGTGTCGCTGTAACCGCTGACGGTGGCGCCGAGCACGTCGATCTTCGGATGGATCCGGTCGAACACCGCCCCGTGGACCGGCACGCCCTGGTAGCTCTTGCCCGGCGACGCCGAGCTGGCCACCGGGTCGGCCGAGAAGGTCGTCAGATAGGCCAGCGAGTAGCTCACGCCGAAGGCCTCGCCGCTCCAGCGCACGCCGCCGGTCACGTCGTCCATGTCACCGGCCTTGTGCTCGCAGTTCTTGGTCGTGACCTGGGTCAGATCGAAACCGCGATAGGGCTGGAAGAACCAGCGGCCGCCGGCGATGTCGTAGCTGTTGCCGATGTCGTCGCAGCGGTCCCAGCCCGGGCGGATGTAGGCGGCCAGCATGCCGTTGGCTTCCGGCACGCGGATCTTGGTCGAGAGCAGGATCAGGGGCTTGCGCCACTCCTCGTTCTCGCCCTCGAAGAACAGCCTCCAGCTCAGGTCGTAGCCGTGCACCAGGTCCATCGCATGGAAGAAGTCGGACTCGCCCCACACCAGCTGCTGGCGGCCGAACTTGACCGTGGTGCGGTCACCGAGGTTGGTCTCGGCCCAGAACTCCCGGACGTCGAAGTTGTTGTAGTTGTCGGTGATGTCCTTGCCGCCGGCCGTGCCGTTGGTCGCACGCAGGTCTTCCAGGTTCTCGAGGTACTTGGTCCGGTACTCCCGGTCGACGCGCGCGATGGCCTTCCACTTCACCGGGCCGGTCTTGGCATCGGCATCCAGCAGCACCGAGCCGCGCACCATCGACAGCTTGCCCTTGCTGTCCTTGCCGATCGCCTTCAGCTCAGGCTGGTCTTCGAGGTTCATCGACAGCCAGCCGCGCGCATAGCCGGACAGGGCGAACGAGAAGTCGCCGTCGCCGCCCGCGCCCTCTGCCGCGTAGGCGTCGGACCACCCCGCCGAGCCGAGCGCCGCCGCGACGGCGAGGCCGCAAAGGGTCCTCTTGAATTGCTTGTCTCTCATCTCTATTGCCTCTTTCCTTTGGTTATGACCCACCACCTCAACCACAAGAGAGCGCACGCCGCCGTCGCAAGACATCGCCGGGCGCGACTAACGAGGTTCACGCCATCGCAGGCTGGTCTTCCTCGGCGATCTCGATCGGGCGCTGCTTGCTGCCGACGATGAACGCGGGACGGAAGACGTAGACGATCGCGGGCATGATGAACAGCGCGCTGAAGGCCGAGATGAACAGCCACAGCGCGATCAGCAGACCCATGTCGGCCTGCAGGCGCAGCGACGAGAAGCTCCACAGGCCCACGCTGGTGATCAGCGTCATCGCGGTGATCAGCACCCCCCGACCGGCGCTGCGCAGCGACTTGATGATCGCGGCCTCGACGTTGCTCGAGTGATGCAGCTCCTCGCGGATGCCGTCGACGATGTAGAAGGTGTAGTCCACCCCGAGGCCGATGCCCAGCGCCACGACCGGCAGCGTGTTGATGTTCATGCCGATGTCGTTCCACGCCATGTAGCTGAACGTGATCGTGTTCGACAGCATCACCGGGATCATGAAGAACACGCCGGCCACCGTGGAGCGGTAGGTCACCGTGCAGCACACCACCAGCACCAGCAGCGCGAGCGCGATCGCCTCGATCTGGCCGGCCAGGATGACCTCGTTGACCGCCGCGAGCACGCCGACCAGGCCGCCGGCGAGCAGGTATTCGGCCTTGTCGATCGGGTTGTTGGCGACGTATTCCTGGACCCGCGCCACGGCGGTGCGGATGGTCTCGCCCTGGTGATCGCGGAAGAACAGGGTCACGGCGCCGTTCTGGGCGTCGGCGTCGGCATAGCGGTCCATGTCGCCCGGGTCGGAGCCCGACACGAACATATAGGTCAGCTCGCCGTTCTCGTTGGCGTCGCGGCCCAGCTCGGCATACATCGGGTTGCCTTCGCGCAGCACGCGGCGCACCTGCGGCAGGATGTCGGCCAGCGAGATGCTGCCGCCGACCTCGGGCTGCGCCTCCATGTAGCGCTGGAACGAGGCCATGCTGTCCAGCACTTCCGGCTCGCGCATCGCGCCCTTTTCCTTGCCGGCCAGCACGACGAACATGCGGTCCGAACCCTGGAACTGGCGGTTGATGTCGGTGGCGTCGCGGTTGTACGAGGAGTCCGGCCACAGGATCGGCGAACCGGGGTTCGCATCGCCGACCTTCAGGTTGAAGGCGTACCAGCCCGAGACGACGCACACGACCAGCGAGGTGGCGAGCACGCCATAGCGCCAGCGCGTCGTCACCACCGAGGCGCAGACGCTCAGGATCTTGTCCAGCACGGGCCGGATGTTGATCGGGTGCACGAAGCTCTGCCTGGCCTTGAAGAAGGACAGCATCACCGGCGTCATGATCAGCGCGCTGACGAAGATCGAACCGATCCACACGGTGCCGATGTAGGAGATCTTCTCCAGCATCGGGATCGGGGTCATGGCGACGACCAGCACGCAGCCGGCGTCGGCCACGATCGCCAGCATGCTGGGCTTGAACAGGTTCTTCGCGCTGGCCAGCGCCGCCGCGGCCGAGCTGGTCGCGCCGCGCGCGATCTCGTCGTCGTAGCGGGAGATCAGCTGGACCGAGTTGGAGATCGCCTGCGCGGTGATCAGGAAGGCCACCACGATGACCAGCGGGTCGAGGTGGAAGCCCATCAGCTCGGCGGCACCGAGCGCCCAGATCGCGCTGATCACGCCGGCCAGCAGCGGCAGCAGCGTGCCATGCCAGGTGCGCGTGATCAGCAGCAGGATGAGGACCAGCGACGCGATGGCCAGGAAGAAGATCGCGATGGTCTCGTCGAGGTAGTAGTTCACCCAGCCGTACAGCACCGGCTCGCCGACGACACGCACCTTGACGCCATCCGCGGAGGCCTCCTTGACCAGACTCATGATCTGGTCGAAGGCCTTGCTGTAGTTGATGTCGCCGTCAAGGAAGTCGGCCGTGATCAGCGTCGCCTTCAGGTCCATGGACACGTAGGGGCCATAGACCAGCGGGTTGTTGAGCACCGCCTCCTTCAGCTTCGCCATGTCTTCGGGCGTCTTCGGAAGCTCAGGCCACATGATCGGGCGCGACTCGACGCCCTCGGTCGACGCACGCACCTCCTTGACCTTCTTCGAGGCGATCGAAACGATCTGGTAGGTGTCGATGCTGTCGACCTGCTGCATGCCGACGGTGATCTTCTGGACCTTGGCGAGGACCTTGGGATCGAAGATGTCGCCCTGCTCGGTCTCGAGCATGATGCTGACCATGTTCGAACCACCGAAGGTCGCCTTGAACTTCTGGTTCACCGCGACGTAGGGGTGGTTCTTCGGCAGCAGGTCGCTGAAGACGGTCTTGACCTCGACGTTGGCGGCGAGCCAGCCCATGACCGCGGTCAACAGTCCAACGACGATGAGCACCCACTTGCGCTGCTTGATCAGCGCCTCGAAGAGGTGGGTGAGCTTGCTGAAGCTCTGGTTTTTCACGGCTGTCTCCTGCCTGTACTTCGATTAGCGGCCGACGATCGTCAGCTTGCCGCCGTCGAGGATGCCGAGATTGGCGCCCGCGACGTAATAGCGATTGCCGGACTTGGCGATCTGCGTCCGCCAGGACACGTCGCCTTCCGAGATGCGGGTGAACTTCCAGTCCCGCGCTTCGACGCCGGCGCTCACCATCACGCCCTTGTCGCCGACAGCCACCCAACGACCGTCGTCCAGGATCACGTCGAGCAGGTGCTCGCGGGTCAGCGGCGGCACGTCGGCCCAGGTCGCGCCGCCGTCGGACGTGGTGATCACGGTGCCGGCCAGGCCGACCGCGATGCCGTTCATCGGGTCGCGGAAGACCACGCCCATCAGGCTGACCTTGTTCTCGACTTCGACGTCGGTCCAGGTGCTGCCGCCATCGGCCGTCCGCATGACCGAGCCGAACTCGCCGACGATCCAACCCTTCTGGCCGAGGAAGTAGACGGCGTTCCAGGCGCGGTCCTTCTCCGGCAGCACGCGCGTCCAGTTCGCGCCCTTGTCGTCGGAGCGCAGCAGCGCGCCGAACTCGCCGACCGCCCAGGCCACGCCGTCGAAGATCTTCACGCGCAGCAGCTTGTTGGGGTTGTCGGTCTTCGGCACCGCGGCCTTCGCCCAGGTGTTGCCGCCATCCGCCGTGTGGAGGATGACGCCGTTGTTGCCGACGGCCGCCGCGTGCTGGTCGTCCCACGCCGCGATGCCCTGCAGGTTCTCGTGGACATGCGTCTCCTGACGCTGCCAGGAACTGCCGCCGTCACCGGAGCGGACGATCTTGCCGCCGGTGCCGGCCGCCCACACCACCTTGCCGGACGGCAGCGCGACGCTGAAGAAGTTGTCGCGCCGCTCGACCGCCCTCGGCTCGACCTTCTGAATGACCGCTTCGGCCTTCACGAAGAAGCCCGCATAGAGCAGCCCGCCAATGATGGCAAGCGGCATCGCCGAGGTCAGCAGGCTGACCAGCATGCGCGTACCACCACCTTCTCTCTCGAGATTCTTAAGCATCCTCAGTCTCCTTCGTGCACCGTTGCGCCCCTGCGCATGGCGGTTCTCATGATTCGTTCGAGGTCACCCCGATCCGGACCGAAGGGGATGCCGGCCATTTCCAACATCCCCTTGGCACTCGATCAGATCGTCCGCGCCGTCATCTGCTTGGCGATGTATTCCGCCTGCCGGATCGCGAGCGTCACGATCGTCAGCGTCGGGTTCTCCGCGCCGCCGGTGGTGAACTGGCTGCCGTCCGAGATGAACAGGTTCGCGATGTCGTGCGTCTGCCCATACGCGTTGCAGACGCTGCTCTTCGCCGAGGCCCCCATCCGGCAGGTGCCGAGGTTGTGGGTCGACGGGTAGGGCGGCGTGCGGAAGGACTTGACGGCGCCGGCCGCCTCGTACACGCGCTGGCCCTGCGTGAACGCGTGCTCGCGCAACGCGACGTCGTTGTCGTGGTCGTCGAAGTGGACGTTCGGGATCGGGCTGCCCCACTTGTCCTTGAGGGTCTTGTGCAGCGTGACGCGGTTCGTCTCGCGCGGCATGTCCTCGCCGACCAGCCACATGCCGGCCAGGTGGGTGTAGTTCTCCAGGTACTCGGTGACCTCGCTGCCCCAGCCGCCCGGGTTCAGGAACGCGGCCAGGAAGGGCAGGCCGAGCGACAGCGTCTCCATCTCGTAGCCGCCGACGAAGCCGCGCCGCGTGTCGTGGCGCGCCTCGTCACGGACGATGCCGGCCATCGTCGTGCCCCGGTACATGTGCACCGGGTCCTTGAACAGGCCGTAGACCGAGCCGGTGACATGGCGCATGTAGTTGCGCCCCACCTGGCCGGAGCGGTTCGCCAGGCCGTCCTTGAACAGCCCGGAGGCCGACAGCAGCAGCAGCCGCGGCGTCTCGATGGAGTTGCCGGCCACCGCGACGATGCGGGCCTTCTGCCGCTGCTCGTGCCCCTGCTTGTCGCGGTACACGACGCCGGTGACCTTGCCCTTGCGGTCGTGCTCGATCCGCGTCACGTGGCTCTCGGGGCGCAGGTCGAGGTTGCCGGTGCGCTCGGCCTTCGGCAGCTCGGTGTAGAGCGTGCTCCACTTCGCCCCGCTCTTGCAGCCCTGGAAGCAGAAGCCCAGCTGCATGCACGGGCCGCGATCGTCGCGCGGCGCGCTGTTGATCGCCATGTTGCCGGTGTGCACCTCGGTGTAGCCGAGCTTGGTGGCGCCGGCGTACATCACCCGGAAGTTGTTGTTGCCCGGCAGCCCCGGGATGCCGTGGGTGCGGGTGACGCCCATCTTGTCCTCGGCGCGCGCGTAGTAGGGCGCGAGCTCCTGCAGCGTCACCGGCCAGTCCATCAGGTTCGCGCCCTTGACGTCGCCATAGACGGTGCGCCCCTTGAACTCGTGCTCCTGGAAGCGCAGCGACGCACCGGCCCAGTGGGTGGTGGTGCCGCCAACGGTCTTGCAGATCCAGGCCGGCAGGTTCGGGAAGTCCTTGGCCACGCGCCAGCTGCCCGAGGTGGTGCGCTGGTCCAGCCACGCGAGCTGGCTGAACGACTTCCACTCGTCGTTGATGAACTTGTCGCTGGACTGCGTCGCGCCCGCCTCGAGGACGACGACCTTGATGCCCTTCTGGCAGAGCTCGTTGGCCAGCGTTCCGCCGCCTGCGCCGGAGCCGATGATGACGACCACGGAGTCGTCGTTGAAGTCGAACGTTTTCATGCTGCTTCGAGCCTCGCGAAAATTGGGGGGGTCACGGCACTGAGTCGGCTCAGCCCGCGAAGAGCGGCGGGCTCGCCTCGTTGGGCGGCGCCGGCAACCAGCTGAGGTCCTGGAAGCCGCGCGTGATGTAGCCCCCCTTGTCCCAGGCCGAGCCCGGATAGCCCAGGGCGGCGAAGGCCATGTCGTTGTCGTACAGCGAGGTGATGCACTGGCCACGCACGGTCGCGAAGAACGGTGTGCCTTCGATCGACTTGACGATCGCCCGCTGCTGGGCCGCCGGCGCGGTGGCGAAGACGACTCCGGCGGCACGGTCCAGCGCGGCGATGCCGGTCCGAAGCTGCCTGGCGAGCACGGCGTCGGCGGCGGCCTTCGCGTCGAGGTCCTTCACCAGCAGCGCGTAGACGGCGTCGGGCAGCTTCTCGTGCGGGTAGAGAACCCGCCCCAGGGCCAGCAGCGCGCGCCCCTGCGGCTCGGTGAGCTTGCGCATCTCGACGGCCCAGGTGGTCGACGGGGCCAGGGCCGCCAACAGTGATCCGCTGGCGAGGGCTCCCATCAGGACGCCCGAGCCCTTCAGGAACTCGCGGCGCGCGAGCGGCAGGTCGAGCTTCGGCACGCGCCCGTCGTCCTCGTGGCACTCGCCCGAGGGCACGGACAGGGAAATGGCGATGGTCTTCATGGATGTCTCCTAGGTCGTGTCGTGCGAGTCACCGCTCGACGCAGAGGCAGTTTTCCCGGGGCCATCGGCGAGAAGGTTGTAGCTGACTAATTACTAGGGAAAGCACCGCCGAAAGTCGTGTCGTCGCCATCGCGGCGATGTGTCCGATAACGCGACACATGCGGTTCGACTTCGATGCGGGGAAACCTCAGGGGGCGCTTCGGCGGCCCTGGGCGGCGCGGCATTTGCGGCCATCGCTCGCGGCCTCGGTCCCATGGGCATAGCGATTGCACATAAGGGGCGACCCGCATGCCGAGCGACCCACGTCAACGGGAAGGCTCGACGGCGGTCAAGTGCCGAGCGCCATGGCGCCTGCGCGGATCAGCGCCATTCGTTCGGCTGGACAGACAAGGACCCGAGCCCATGCATTCAAGAGTTCCCATCACCGTGCTCAGCGGCTATCTCGGCGCCGGCAAGACCACGCTGCTCAATCGCCTGCTTCGCGGCGCCGAGGGACGGCGCTACGCGGTGATCGTCAACGAGTTCGGCGAGCTGGGGATCGACGGCTCGCTGGTCGTCGGCGCCGACGAGGAAGTGCACGAGCTCAACAACGGCTGCGTCTGCTGCAAGGTGCGCGGCGACCTGATCCGCGTGATCGGCAGCCTGTTGCGACGCCCCGGCCGCTTCGACGGCATCATCATCGAGACCAGCGGTCTGGCGGACCCGGCGCCGATCATCCAGACGCTGCACTTCGACGACTTCCTGCGCCAGCACACGCAGCCGGACAGCGTGATCTGCGTGGCGGACTGCCGCCATCTGGCCGAGCAGTTGCGGACGGCCCCGGAGGCCGCCGCGCAGCTGGCCCACGCCGACCTGGTGCTGCTGAACAAATCGGATCTCGCCCGCGCGGACGAGCTGGCCGTGGCCGAGATCGCGGTGGAACGCGTCAACCCGACGGCCGAGGTCGTGCGCTGCATGCACGGCGACATCGCGCTCGATCGGCTCCTCGCCCGCGAAGCCTTCGACACCCGCAAGCTGCGCTTCCCGCCCGCCCGGCTGGCGAGCGAGGCCCGCGCGCGCCAGCCGTCGGCCTATGCCAAGGTCGACGCGGGCCGGCATGCCGGCGACATGCGCTGCGCGTCGTTCAGTTTCGAGCAGGCTTTCGACGCGCGCCGCTTCTCCGACTGGCTGCAGCGTCTCGTCGTCGAGCAGGGCAAGGATCTGCTGCGCGGCAAGGGCATCGTCGAGCTCCACGGCCACGACAAACGCCTCGTCTTCCACTCGGTCCACATGACCGTCGACAGCGCCATGGACCGCCCGTGGCACGCCGGCGAAGCGCGGCTCTCGCGGCTGGTGTTCATCGGCCGCAACCTGGACGAGCAGGCGCTGCACGGGCAGCTCACGGCGTGCCTGGCGCGGACCTGCGAGGTCACGCCATGACGCGGTCGACCGGCGCACGCGACAGGCCGGCGCGCGGCGCGCGGCCGGACGAGCCGCATCGCGTGCGGGGAGCCGTGTCGTGAACACGCCGCTGCTGGATGTGCTCGGCGTGCAGTGGGACCTGCAGGCGCCCATCGTCGCCGTCGCCTGGGACGACGCCGGCGGCACGGCCGCCTATGCGATGGGCGACGGCCGGGTGGCCCTGGCCGCGGCCCAGTGGCGCGCCGGACCGCGCGTCGAGCGCCGCGACGTGGGCGGCGTGCACGTGCTGCCGGGCATGGCGTCGACCGCGCGGCCGAGCGTCGTCACCTGTCACGCCGGCAGCTGCCACGCCCTGGCCGCCGACGGCGCCGGCGGCTTCGTCAGCGGCGGCGACGACGGCCGGGTGGTGCGCGTGCGGGCCGATGCGACGCCCGAGGAGCTGTCGCGCATGCCGGGGGTGTGGATCGACGCCGTCGCCTGCAACGGCGCCGGCGCGACGGCCTATGCCGGCGGACGGCGCGTGGCGCGCCACCGCGCCTCGGGCATCGACGAGATCGAGCTTCCGGCGTCCGCGACCGACATGGCCTTCAGCCCGGACGGCGCGACGCTGGCCATGGCGCACAGCGACGGCGTGACCCTCTGGAACGAGCGGTCGCTGCCGCGGCGGCTGACCTGGCCCGGCTACCACCGCAAGATCGCCTGGAGTCCGGACGGGCGCTATGTCTTCACCGGCATGCAGGAGAACGCCATCCATGGCTGGCGCGTCGCCGATGGCGGCGACATGGAGATGGCCGGCTACCCCGGACAGCCGCTGTCGCTGGCGTTCACGCACGACGCCGCGCTGCTCGTCACCAGCGGCGCGCTGCGCCCCGTGTGCTGGGACCTGGCACGGCCCGGGTCGTCGCAGGCGCCGCGCGAATGCGGCATCCGCAGCAAGGCCCCGGTCAGCTGCGTGACCTGCCATCCGCGGCGCCACGTGATCGCCACCGGACACCACAGCGGCGCCATCACGCTGTGCACGCCCGACAGCGACGGCTTCCTGCTGCTCAAGGGGGCGGGCGGCGGCGCGCAGGCGGCGCTGGCCTGGTCGCCGGACGGCCAGCGCCTGGCCTTCGGCACCCATGACGGCGTGCTCGGCTGGCTCGACCTGCCCGACGCGCTGTTCTGCAGCGAGCGCCGCCCTGCCGACACGAATCACCCACAGAAAGAGGCTCGCCATGAGCAATGACGAATCGAAGGACAAGGACGAATACTTCCAGCGGCTCGCCGAGATCTCGAACGCGATGGTCGCCGCGCATGGCCGCGACTTCGCGATCGGCACGCTCGTGCTGGCGGCGCGGTTCGTCGCCGAGCACGCCGCGCCCGCCGCGGCCGAGGAATCCACCGCCGCCGCGGCGGCGCAGGCCTGAGGCCTCGCGTCTCAGGCTCGGGCGCTCGAGGACCGCAGCTGACCCAGGATGAAACGGCCGCCGGATTGCCAATTGCAATTCCAACGCCGGCTCTCCAGGGAAGAAGAAAGTCATTTAGGGATTTCGAGCAGTGGCACGGCAATCGCTAAAGACCGGTGGCGCTGCAGTCAGTCGGAAGGTCTGCCGACCCGACCACGCAGCCACGGCAGTTCGCAAACCGGTCCGAGAGGACCAGCAAAGGAGACCTTCATGTCAGCAGGTTTGACGCTCAACAAGATCACATCTCAGAAAGGGATCAGCGTGGCCGAGGCCGCCCGGCGCATCGCCGATCTCGGATGGCAGCCGAGCTATGTCCAGGAAGCGATGACCTTCCCGACCGACTACAAGATCGGCAAGGCCCCGCGCGACCCGATGAAGCAGGTCCTGCGCTCCTACTTCCCGATGCAGGAGGAGAAGGACAACCGCGTGTACGGCGCGCTCGACGCGGCGCTGCGCGGCGACATGTTCCGCAACACCCAGCCGCGCTGGGTCGAGTGGATGAAGCTGTTCCTGGCCATCATTCCCTTCCCCGAGATCTCGGCCGCGCGCTCGATGTCCATGCTCGGTCGCCTCGCCCCGGGCGAGGAGCTGCGCACCGGCTTCACGATGCAGATGGTCGACGAGTTCCGTCATTCCACGATTCAGATGAACCTGAAGAAGTGGTACATGGAGAACTACATCGACCCGGCCGGCTTCGACATCACCGAGGCCGCGTTCGGCAAGTGCTACGCGACGACCATCGGCCGCCAGTTCGCCGAAGGCTTCCTGACCGGCGACGCGCTGACGGCCGCCAACATCTACCTCCAGGTCGTCGCCGAGACCGGCTTCACCAACACGCTGTTCGTCGCGATGCCCTCCGAGGCGGCCCGCAACGGCGACTACGCGCTGTCCTCGGTCTTCCTGTCGGTCCAGTCCGACGAGTCGCGCCACATCGGCAACGGCCACTCGCTGCTGATGTCGGTGGTCAACGACCCCGACAACCACCTGCTGCTCGAGCGCGACATCCGCTACGCGTTCTGGCAGAACCACGCGATCGTCGACGCGGCCATCGGCACCATCATCGAATACGGCACCACCGACCGCAGCAAGGACAAGGAGTCCTACGCCGAGCTGTGGCACCGCTGGATCTACGAGGACTACTACCGCACCTACCTGCTGCCGCTGGAGAAGTACGGCGTCAAGATCCACCACGACGACGTGTCGGCCGCCTGGGACCGCATCGTCAAGAAGAACTACGTCCACAAGGTCGCGCAGTTCTTCGCGGTCGGCTGGCCGGCCAACTTCTGGCGCATCGAGGCCCAGACCGAGAAGGACTTCGAGTGGTTCGAGCACAAGTACCCGGGCTGGTACGCCGAGTTCGGTGACTTCTGGAAGTGGTACGCGCGCAAGAGCGTGCCGGGCGAGACCAACATGCTGTTCGACCAGGAGAACGGCTACGTCTACCCGCACCGCTGCTGGAGCTGCATGGTGCCCTGCGTGATCCGCGAGGAGCTCGTCGTCGACGAGGTCGAAGGCAAGCTGTTCACCTACTGCTCCGAGCTGTGCCGCTGGACCCACAAGGTGGCCTTCGCCGCCGAGTACGAGGGCCGCCCGACGCCGGCGATGGGCCGCTTCAGCGGTCGCCGCGAGTGGGAAGAGTGCTACCACGGCTGGGACCTGGCCGACGCGATCAAGGACCTCGGCTTCGTCCGCTCCGACGGCAAGACGCTGGTCTCGCAACCGCACCTGCGCTTCGACGACAAGCAGATGTGGACGCTCGATCACGTCAAGGGCCACCAGCTCCAGAGCCCGCTGGTGCTGCTGCGCGAGATGACGCCCGAGGCGCGCGAGAAGCACATCGCCAACTACAAGGCCGGCTTCAAGATCAAGCCGTTCTGACGCTCTGACCCGAGAGGACCCGGGCGGGTACGAGCCCGCCCGGGTCGACGAGATACACCTGGAGCAGACATGCCAGTAAAGACAGTCCATACCGTCCGTCTCGAGCCCGTCGGCGTCGAGATGGAGGTCGAAGAGGGAGAGTGGGTGCTCGACGCGGCGTTCCGCCAGGGCATCGCGCTGCCGCACGGTTGCCGCGAGGGCCGCTGCAGCAGCTGCAAGTGCGTGGTGCTCGAGGGCGACGCCGAGGTCGAAGGCCACTCGACCTTCGCGCTGCCCGACTACGAGCGCGACAGCGGCCATGTGCTGCTGTGCCGGACCTACGCCTACAGCGACCTGACGGTCGAGCTGCTGAACTACGACGAGGAGGCGATGCGCCGCTCGATCGCCATCAAGAGCTTCAGCGGCGCGCTGGTGTCGGTCAGCACGCTCACCCACGACATCCGGATGCTGGAGGTCAGGCTCGACCAGCCGATCAAGTTCTGGGCCGGCCAGTACGTCGAGCTCAGCGTGCCCTCCGCCGGCATCACGCGCTCGTACTCGATGGCGAGCACCCAGAGCTCGCCCGACACGGTGCGCTTCATCATCCGCAAGTACCCGCAGGGCCAGTTCTCGGCGCTGCTGGACGGCGATCTCAAGCCGGGCACGCGCATCGACGTGAAGGGGCCGTACGGCAGCTGCTTCCGCCGTGAAGGCCGGCCGGGCCCGATGCTCCTCGTCGGCGGCGGCTCCGGCATGTCGCCGCTGTGGTCGATCCTGCAGGACCACATCGAGAGCGGCGAGCAGCGCCCGGTCCGCTTCTACTACGGCGCGCGCACGCGCAAGGACCTGTTCTTCGTCGACGAGTTCGCGGCCATCGCCGAGAAGCTCGCCGGCTTCGAATTCATCCCGGTGCTGTCGCAGGCCACCGACGAGGACGCCTGGCAGGGCGAGACCGGCTTCGTGCACGAGGCGGTCGAGCGCATCGAGCGCGCCCGTCCGCTGCCCGGCGAGGCCGACGCCTACACCTGCGGGCCGCCGCCGATGGTCGATGCGGTGCTGCCGGTGTTCCAGCGCCTCGGCATCCCGCCGGACCGCACCCACGTCGACAAGTTCACCGAAGCGAGTGCGACGGCCCCCAATCCAGTTCACTGATCAGGAGACAGACATGAGCGAATCCACCAAGGAAGTCCAGCCCGTTCAGTCGGGCGCCGCCGGTGCCGCCAAGTTCGCGGGCTGGGACAGCCGCAAGTACAACTACTACCAGCCCAAGGGCCGCAAGGCCACGCACTACGAGGACATGACCCTCGACGTGCAGCCGGACCCGAAGCGCTACCTGCTGCAGGACTGGATCATGTCCTTCGGCAACGGCGACACGACCTACACGGAGTCGTGGACCGCCGCCCGCTCGAGCGACTGGCACGTCTATCGCTCGATCGACGAGGAGTGGGAGCGCACGCACTACCAGCGCCAATCCACCATCGTCGGGATGATCTCGCAGGCGGTCGAGAACGCGCGCCGCTCGGGCGCCGCGCAGCGCTACGACAAGACCTGGGTCAAGGTGCTCGAGAAGCATCTCGGCGCCTACAAGCATGCCGAGTTCGGGCTCGGCACGTCGCTGATGCACGCCCAGCGCTACGGCTACACGCAGATGATCAACTCGGCGATCCTGACCAACTCGTCGTACAAGCTGCGCTTCGCCCAGGACCTGACGCTGTACCTCGGCGACATCGGCCTCGACATCGAGGGCTTCGACGCCGAGATCGGCAAGACCCAGTGGCTCGAGGACCCGATGTGGCAGCCGACGCGCCAGCTGGTCGAGACGATCGGCGGCGCGACGGACTTCCTGGAGAAGTACTTCGCCGTGAACATCGTCTTCGAGCCGATGGTCGGCGAGCTGTTCCGCAGCGGCTTCTTCATGCAGGCCGCGGCGGCGCAGAACGACTTCCTGACACCCACCGTCGTGTCATCGGCCGAGGGCGACTACCAGCGCAACCTGGCCAACACCATCGAGCTGCTGCACCTGCTCGCGACCGACGCCGAGCATGGCAACCACAACAAGGCCCTGTTCACGACCTGGCTCAACCGCTACGGCGACCTCGCCGTGCTCGCGGCCAAGAACCTGCAGCCGATCTGGTCGCTGCCGCGGACCAAGGTGGCCCAGTTCGAGGACGCCTATGCCGCCGCGGTGCAGCGCCTGACGACCATCGCCCAGCAGCTCGGCGTGCCGGTCCCGGCGTCGATCGCCGCCTGAGCGCACGGCCCTTCCCCACCCTCACGAAAGACAAGACCATGTCCGCTACGACGAATACCGGATCGATCTTCAAGGCCTTCAAGGATCTGGCCTTCGAGGAGACCGTGTCGCACCAGTGCGGTGTGACCATGAACGACAGCGTCGAGGCCCGCGCGATCGCCGAGCTGATGGCCACCAAGCCCGGCATCCGCGTGACCTACATGCCCGCGATGATCCGCATCGACGGCGAAGGCCGCATCGAATTCAAGATGGACGAGATCGCCGAGTCGCTCGGCCGCGAGATGACGCCGCACATCTTCGAGATCTCGACCTCGACGCACTACGGCCGCATGGTCATGGTCGACGAGAACACCGTGGTCCTGTTCGGGAACATGGAAGAGGCGATGCAGTACGAGTAAGGGCGCCGCCGCGGGCCGGGCCTCTGCGCCCGGGCCCCGTTCGAGCAGCCCGTCACGACAAGACACAGGAGACAAGCCATGCCCAACATCATGCTGCACGACGACGAGGCCCGCCAGGCGCTCGGCCGCGGCGTCGCCAAGCTCGCCCGCGCGGTCGGCGGCACGCTCGGCCCGCGCGGAATGAACGTCATCATCGATCGCCCGATCGGCACCCCGATCATCTCGCGCGACGGCGTCAGCATCGCCGCCGAGATCGAGCTCGAGGACCCGTTCGAGAACATCGGCGCGCAGGTGCTGCGCGAGGTGTCGAAGCAGACCAACGAGATCGCCGGCGACGGCACGACGACGGCGACGGTGCTGGCCGATGCCCTGGTGCAGGACGGCCTGGCCTGCCTGGCCAAGGGGGCGAATGCGGTCGAACTGGTCGAAGGCCTCGAGCGCGGTGTCGCCGCGGCCATCGCGGCGCTGAAGGCCGCGGCCGTGCCCTTGGCCGATGCCGACGCGCTGCGGGCGGTGGCGGTGGTCGCCGCCAACGACGAGCGCACCGGGCACATGGTGGCCGACGCGCTCGAGCGCGTCGGGGCCGACGGCATCGTCGACGTGGAGTACGGCACGACGGTCGAGACCGTGCTCGACGTGGTCGACGGCATGGCCTTCGACCGGGGCTACCTGTCGCACCACATGATCACCGACGTCGAGAGGATGCAGGTCGTTCTCGATCAGCCGCTGGTGCTGATGACCGATCAGCGGCTGCAGACGCAGGAAGAGGTGTCGGTCCTGCTCGCGCTGGCGGCCGAGGCGAAGCGCCCGCTGCTCATCATTGCCGACGAGGTCGCTCCGGCCTGCGTGGTGACGCTGCTGGCCTGGCGCGAGAAGTCGGGCATCCCGGTGGCCGCGATCCACCCGCCGGAGTACGGCCATTGGCGCAAGGCGATGCTGGAGGACATCTCGATCCTGACCGGCGGCCGCGTCATCGCGCGCGACCTGGGCGGCGTGCTGGCATCGGTGCAGGCGCGCGACCTCGGGCGGGCGCGCCAGGTGCGGATCTCGGCCAACCAGACGATCATCAGCGCCGGCGGCGGCGACCCGGCACTGATCGCCGCGCGTCGCCAGCAGGTCGCCCGCCAGCACGAGCTGGCACCGCCGAACATCGACAAGGACAAGCTCAAGGAGCGCCTGTCGAAGCTGTCGGGCGGCACGGCGCTGCTGCAGGTCGGTGGCGCGACGCCGGTGGAGCAGAAGCGCCGGCTGCACCTGGTCGAGGACGCGATCCACGCCGCCCGCGCGGCCGTCGCGGAAGGCGTGGTCCCCGGAGGGGGTCTGGCGCTGCTGCGTGCGTCCAGTCGACTGGACGACGAGATCTCGCGCAGCGAGGGGGCGGTGCGCGAAGGCGTGCGGCTGCTGCAGCGCGCGCTGCAACGCCCGCTCCGGCTCATCGCCACCAACGCCGGGCTCGACGGCGCGAGCATGGTGCGCAAGATCCTGGATTCCGCCGCCGGCGTCGGACTCGACGCGCGCGACGGTCGCCTCGTCGACCTGGTCTCGGTCGGCATCATCGATCCGGTCAAGGTCAGCTACAGCGCGGTGCGCAACGCCGCCTCGGTGGCGGCGCTGATCCTCACGACCCAGACCCTGATCGCCAAGAAGCCCGAGTACGTCGACCCGACGGCCGGCCCGGCGCTCGGCGGCGGCGCGGAGCTGCTGGGGCGGCAATGAGCGCGCGGCGGCGCTTCAGGCGCCTGTGCGGTTTCGCGATCGTGGGGGCCGGCCTGGCCCTCTCGATCCTCGACACCGCCGGCCCCTGGCTGAACTGAGCACGGCCCCTTCGGACAACGATCACAGAGACGACGAGCCATGACGAACCTCGAGCAGAGCGTGGACATGCGGGTGGGGGGCGCACCGGGGCCGTGGCGGGCGTTCGGCTTCATCGGGCCGGCCGCGATGGTGAGCGTCGGCTACATGGACCCCGGCAACTGGGCGACCGACCTCGAAGGCGGCGCCCGCTTCGGCTACCAACTGCTGTGGGTGCTGCTCGCGTCGAACGTGATCGCGGTGCTGCTGCAAAGCCTGGCGGCCCGGCTGGGCATCATCGGCCGGCTCGACCTCGCGCAGGCCTGCCGGGCCGGCTACTCGCGGCCCGTGTCGCTGGCGCTGTGGGTGCTGTGCGAGCTGGCGATCATCGCCTGCGACCTGGCGGAACTGCTGGGCAGCGCCATCGCGCTGAACCTGCTGTTCGGCATCCCGCTCATCTGGGGCGTCGTCATCACGGCCTTCGACGTGATGCTGATCCTGGTGCTGCAGCACTACGGCATCCGCAAGCTCGAGGCGGTGGTCGCGACGCTGGTGCTGACCATCGGCGTGTGCATGGCCATCGAGATGCTGCTGGTCCGGCCCGACCTGGGCGAGATCGTCGGCGGCCTCGTCCCCCGGATCGACGCGAGCAGCCTGTTCGTCGCGATCGGCATCCTCGGGGCCACGGTGATGCCGCACAACCTCTATCTGCATTCGTCGCTGGTGCAGACCCGGCGCATCTCCAACACCGTGTCGGCGCAGCGCGAGGCCTTGCGCTACAACTTCATCGACACCCTGCTGGCGCTGAACATCGCGTTCGTCATCAATGCGTCGATCCTGGTGCTGTCGGCCGCGACCTTCTTCAGCCGCGGCGTCGAGGTCACGGAGCTGCGCCAGGCGCACGAACTGCTGACGCCGCTGCTCGGCACCACGCTGGCGTCCACCGCCTTCGCGGTGGCGCTGCTGGCCGCCGGCCAGAGTTCCACGCTCACCGGCACCCTCGCCGGGCAGGTCGTGATGGAAGGCTTCCTGTCGCTGCGCATGAGCCCCCTGGCCCGTCGTCTGCTGACGCGCAGCCTGGCGATCGTGCCGGCGGTCGGGGTGCTCTGGTACCAGGGCGATGCGGGCGTGCTGCAGTTGCTCATCTTCAGCCAGGTCGTGCTGAGCCTGCAGCTGCCCTTCGCCATCGTGCCGCTCGTTCGCTTCACCAGCGACCGCGAGCTGATGGGCCGCTTCGCCAGCCCGGCCTGGGTGCGGGTCGCGGCCTGGTCGGCGGCCGGCTGCATCGTGGCGCTCAACGCGTGGCTGGTGTGGCGCACGCTGACGGCCGACTCGGAAGCCGGCGCGCCGTGGTATGCCTACGGCCTGGTCGGCGCGCTGACCGCGTTGCTGTTGTGGATTTCGTTCGTTCCGATGAAGCTGAGGCCCCCGGTGGCGCTGGAGCGTCGCCCTTGCTAAGGGGTTGGTCCCGATTGGCGAAGCAACAGCGCGCGCGGCCCAATCTTCAGTCCCCCCGGGGCACCGCGCCCACACCCAGGCGCGGGTGACGATCGAAGGAAACAGCGATGCCCAGCACCCTCCCGCCGACCCCCCCTCAAGGCGAACTCGACTCCCAGACGGTCCGCGACACCGCGAACGCCTGGGAGCGCTTCGTCACGGGGCAGCCGCTGGTGCCGTCGGCGGTGCCCAAGCATGTGCTGTCGTCGTGGCAGCGCAGCCTGCGGCTCGGCGTCGAGCCGGGTTCACGCATGGCCCCGCTGGCGGTGCGCGCGATCGACGACCTCGAGCAGCTGCGCCTGCGTCACCGCGACCTGGTGTGGGCGGCCCAGGGCATCTTCATGGCCTCGGCCCACCTGCTGACGAAGTCCGGGTCGATCATGCTGTTGACCGACCCGACCGGCATCGTGCTCGAGTCCTCCGGCGACGCGCGGACGCTGGATGCCGCGCAGGACATCCACCTGACCAACGGCGGGAACTGGAACGAGAGCGTCGTCGGCACCAACGGGATCGGCACCGCGCTGGCGACCGGCCGTCCGGTGCAGGTGCACGGCGCCCAGCACTTCTGCGAAGGCATCAAGAGCTGGACCTGCGCCGCGGCGCCCGTCTACATGGCGGGCACCGGCCAGTTGCTCGGCGTGATCGACATCTCGGGACCGCCTTCGACCTTCCAGGTCACCAACCTCGCGCTGGCGCTCGCCTGCGCGCGGCAGATCGAGTCGGTCCTGGCGGAGCGCGCCAGCCGCGAGCACGGCCTGCTGCTCGAGGCCTGCCTGAACCACCCCGGGGGCCGGGATGCCGCGGCGATGGTCGTGCTCGACCGCAACGCGCGGGTGGTCCACAGCAGCGGCTCCCTGCCGCCGGAGCTGACCGCCCGGCTGTCCGGCAGCCTGCAGGGGCGGCTGATCACCTCGTGGGGCAGCCGGCTGCCCGACGGCATGCTCGGCGAATGGGTGTACCCGGTGCAGTTCGACGGCAACCCGATCGGCGCGCTGATGGTCGTGCCCAAGCGTTCCGTCGGCCGGGTCCTGCGCGCGACGGACCGTGAGCCGACGGAGGGGACGGCGTCCGCCGCCACCGATGAGCCGACGCCGCAGCTCCTGCCCGGCATGATCGGACGCAGCCCCGTCTTCATGGAGGCGGTGGACCGCGCCCGGCTGCTCGGCCGGCGGCGCGTCTCGGTGCTGGTGCAGGGCGAAACCGGCGTGGGCAAGGAGCTGTTCGCCCGGGCGCTGCACGACACCGAACGCAAGGGCGGCCCCTTCGTCGCGTTCGACTGCGGCGCGGTGACCCGGGAGCTGATCGCCGGCGAGCTGTTCGGCCATGTGCGGGGCGCCTTCACCGGGGCGACCAACGAGGGCCGGGCCGGCCGCTTCGAGATGGCCCACGGCGGGACCCTGTGCCTCGACGAGATCGGCGAGATGCCGCTGGACCTGCAACCGGTGCTGCTGCGCGCGCTCGAAGAGGGCATCGTCTACCGCCTGGGCGACACGACGCCCCGCCACATCGACGTCCGCCTGGTCGCGATGACCAATCGCGACCTGCTCCAGGAAGTCGCGGCGGGGCGCTTCCGGCGCGACCTCTACCACCGCGTCAGCATCACCCAGATCCAGGTGCCCGCGCTGCGCGAACGCGAAGGCGACGTCGACATGCTCGTCGACCACTTCGTCGAGGCCCTGTCGGCGCGCCACGGGGTGGCGCCGCGGGTGATCGGTCCGGACGTCCGCCGTCTGCTGCGGGCCTATCCCTGGCCGGGCAACGTCCGCGAGCTGCGCAACGTGATCGAGTGCCTGCTGCTGACGTCCGACGAAGAAATCGTCCAGGCCAACGAGCTGCCGGCCGAGCTGCGGGCCGCCGTCGGGACCGCACCGCCAACCGATGCCGACCTCACGCGCCTGGAAGCCACCGAACGCCTGACCATCCTGCAGGCCATCCAGCGCGTCAACGGCAACCTGGCGCAGGCCGCGCGCGTGCTGGGCATTTCCCGCAGCACGCTGTACCGGAAGGTGGAGCTCTATCACCTGGAGGATGTGGTGAAGGCCTGCAACGACAGCGAACATTGAAACGCACAGGGATCGCCGCGCGCCGTGTCGTGGGCGCGCAGGGGCGGTAGCAGTACGGGTACGCCGCCGGTCCGAAGCGGCGGCGAACGACGCGAACCGGACACGTCATTTCGGCGCATTACCTTCGATCGCCGCTGGCGTGAAACACTCAATCAAGCGGCACGGCTCACCGTGTTCCGCGAAGGACTCTGCGATGTGCAAGTACTTTGTTCAGCTCGATCCCTATCAATACGAACCTCGACAGCGATCGGTTCGGATTCACGGCGTGATCACCAGCATCCGGCTCGAGAACGTGATGTGGGACGTGCTGTCCGACATCGCCGCGGGACAGAAGTGCACGACGAACGCCTTGATCTCCAGGCTGTACGACGACGCGACCTTGCACCGGACGGACCTGCCCAACTTCGCGTCCTTCCTGCGCGTCACCTGCGTGCGCCACCTGATGGACGTGGGCCGGCGCCTGAGCGCGAACGATCCCGCCCCGGTCGACACGGGCGAGGCGCGTCGGGGTATCGACACCCGGCAAGCGGCGTTCGCCTGACGGTCGGGACGCGGAGGCGCGGGTGGACGGCGGCGCGATCTCGACAGTGGGCATGCGGCCTCGCGCTGCGGCGTGCGAGGCCGACCAGGCCGCCCCGCCGCGCAGCTTCGACGAGTTCGAGCGGCGCATGCGGGCCATCGCCGAGCGCGGCTCGCGTGGTGCGCCGGGCGCCGAGGCCTGGACCGGCCGGCGCGCCGCCTCGCTGGCCCGACGGGCGGGCGCCTGCGACCACCTGATCACGGCGGCCTGGGTGCACGACTTCGCCAGCCACTTCGATGGCCCGGACGAGGCGTGCGTGGCGAGCCGCAGCGCCGGCCTGCTCGCCGCGGTGTTCCCGGAGCAGGTGCTCGACCCGCTGCGGTGGCTGGCTTGCGCGCCGGAGCCGACGAAGGCCGGCGCCGCACCGACGCGCCACGCGATCGCGCAGGGGCGTCGCCTGCGGGCCTACGTCCATGCGGCCCGGACCTGCGATGACGACGCGCTGCTGTCGTGGCCGCTGCTGCTGGGCATCGCGCGCCGCAGCTCGCTCGACGGCTGATCCATGGGCTTCGGTTCTGGCATGGGCCGGGTGTCGAGCACCGCGGCGGGGGACGCGGCGCTCCAGGCTCGGGTCGTCGACGCGCTCGGCGCGGTGCTGCCGCGGCACGCGATCCTGTTTCGGCGCGAAGAGACCGGCCCGTTCGACTGCGACGGCCTGACCGCCTACCGCGCCGTGCCGCTGGCCGTCGTGCTGCCGGAAGACGAGGCCCAGGTGGCCGGCGTGCTGCGCACCTGCCACGCGCTGCAGGTGCCGGTCGTGGCCCGCGGCGCGGGGACCGGCCTGTCCGGCGGCGCGCTGCCGCACGAGCGCGGGGTCACGCTGTCGCTGGCGCGGCTCAACCGCATCCTGGCGGTCGACCCGCTCGCTTGCACGGCCACCGTCCAGTGCGGGGTGCGCAACGCCGCGATCAGCGAAGCCGCCGCGCCCCATGGCCTGTACTACGCCCCGGACCCGAGCAGCCAGATCGCCTGCACGATCGGCGGCAACGTCGCCGAGAACGCCGGCGGCGTGCACTGCCTGAAGTACGGCCTGACCCTGCACAACGTGCTGCGGGTGCGCGGCTACACCGTCGACGGCGAGCCGGTCGAGTTCGGCGCCGCGGCGCTCGACGTGCCGGGCCTCGACCTGCTGGCCGTCGTCGTGGGCAGCGAAGGCATGCTGGCGATCGCGACCGAGATCACCGTCAGGCTGATCCCCAGGCCGACGGCGTCGCGCTGCATCATGGCCAGCTTCGCGGACCTCGAGACGGCCGGCGCCGCGGTCGCCGCGATCATCGGCGCCGGCATCATCCCGGCCGGCCTCGAGATGATGGACAAGCCGATGACCGCCGCGGTCGAGGACTTCGTCCATGCCGGCTACGACCTCGACGCCGCCGCGATCCTGCTGTGCGAGAGCGACGGCACGCCCGAGGAGGTCGAAGAGGAGATCGCCCGCATGGTCGCGGTGATGGAGCGCGCCGGCGCGACCCGCATCGAGGTCAGCCAGAGCGAGGCCCAGCGCCTGAAGTTCTGGAGCGGTCGCAAGAACGCCTTCCCGGCCAGCGGCCGCATCAGCCCCGACTACCTGTGCATGGACTCGACCATCCCGCGCAAGCGGCTGGCCGAGATCCTGCGGCGCATCGCCGAGATGCAGACCCGCTACGGCCTGCGCTGCTGCAACGTCTTCCATGCCGGCGACGGCAACCTGCATCCGATGATCCTGTTCGACGCCGGCGACCCCGACCAGCTGCGGCGCGCCGAAGCCTTCGGCGCCGACATCCTCGAGACCAGCGTCGAGATGGGCGGCAGCATCACCGGCGAGCATGGCGTCGGCGTCGAGAAGCTCAATTCGATGTGCGTCCAGTTCACGCCCGAGGAGCGCGCGCAGCTGCTGCGCCTGAAGGAGGCCTTCGACCCCGGTTCGCTGCTCAACCCCGGCAAGGTCATCCCGACGCTGAGCCGGTGTGCCGAGTACGGACGCATGACGGTGCGCGGCGGTCGCCTGCCCTTCGCCGACCTGCCGCGCTTCTGATGGACCGCCTTCCGTCGGATGACGCGGCCGAGGTCAGGCTGGTCGAGCAGGTGCTGCAAGCGCAGGCCGAGGGCCTGTGCCTCGAGATCCGCGGCGGTGGCACGAAGCGCTTCTATGGCGGCGAGCCGCGCGGGCAGCTGCTCGACCTGCGCGCGCTCGCCGGCATCACCAGCTACGAGCCGACCGAGCTGGTCGTGACGGCCCGGGCGGGCGAGCCGCTCGAGCGGCTCGAGGCCCTGCTGGCCGAGCAGGGGCAGCACCTCGCCTTCGAGCCCCCGCGCTTCGGCCCCGGCGGCACGGTCGGCGGCATGGTCGCGGCCGGGCTGAGCGGCCCCGGCCGCCTGGCCGCGGGCGCGCTGCGCGATCACGTGCTCGGCGTGCGGATGCTGAACGGCCGCGGCGAGCGGCTCGTGTTCGGCGGGCAGGTGATGAAGAACGTCGCCGGCTACGACGTGTCGCGCCTGATGGCCGGATCGCTGGGCGTGCTGGGCGTGCTGCTCGAGGTGTCCTTGAAGGTGCTGCCGCTGCCGCAGGCCAGCGCGACCCTGGCCATCGACTGCGCGCAGGCCGAGGCGCTGCAGCGGCTCGCCGCGTGGACCTCGCAGCCGCTGCCGATCGCAGCGACCGCCTGGCAAGGCGGTCAGCTGCGGGTCCGGCTCGACGGTGCCGCCGCGGCGGTGCGGGCCGCGACGGCCCGCCTGGGCGGACGGCTCGTGGCGGCGGACGCCGCGGCGGCGTGGTGGGCCGGCGTGCGCGACCACCGGCAGGCCTGCTTCGCGCTCGACGCCGCCGCGCTGTCCCGGGGCGAGCGCCTGTGGCGGCTGTCGCTGCCGCGCGGGCTGCCGCCGCTCGCGCTGCGCGGCGAGACCTGCCTCGAATGGGGCGGCGCGCTGCGCTGGCTGCGTTCGAGCGAGCCGATCGAGCAGGTGCGCCAGGCCGCCGCGCGCGTCGGCGGCCACGCCACGCTGATGCGCGGGCCGGGCCGCGAGGCGGGCGTGTTCCCGCCGCTCTCGCCGGCGCTGATGCAACTCCATCGCCGGCTCAAGCAGGCCTTCGATCCGGACGGCCTGTTCAACCCTGGCCGCCTCTACAAGGACCTCTGAGACTTCCATGCAGACCCCATTGAGCCCGGCGTTCCAGGGCAATCGTGACGCGCACGAAGCCGAGGCGATCGTGCGCAGCTGCGTGCATTGCGGCTTCTGCACCGCCACCTGCCCGACCTACCAGCTCGAGGGCAACGAGCTGGACGGCCCGCGCGGGCGCATCTACCTGATCAAGCAGCTGCTCGAGGGCGGCGAGGCCGGCCGCAGCACCCAGCGGCACCTCGACCGCTGCCTGACCTGCCGCAACTGCGAGACCACCTGCCCGAGCGGCGTGCGCTACGGCAAGCTGGTCGACATCGGCCGCAAGCTCGTCGATGCGCGGGTGCGCCGGCCGCTCGCCGAACGGGTGGCCCGTTGGCTGCTGAAGGAGGGGCTGACCTCGCCGCTCGTCGGACCGGCCGTGCACGTCGGGCAGTGGTTGCGGCCGGCGCTGCCTCGCGCCCTGAAGCGCAAGCTGCCGCAGCGCGCGACCGCCGGGGCCTCGCACTGGCCCCGAGCCGAGCATGCGCGCAAGGTGATGCTGCTGCAGGGCTGCGTGCAGCCGGCCATGCTGCCGAACATCAACGCAGCGACGGCGCGCGTGCTCGATGCGGCCGGCGTCCAGACGCTCGTCGCCCCGGAGGCGGGCTGCTGCGGCGCCTTGCGCACCCACCTGGGCGACCCCGAGGGCGGCCTGGCGGACATGCGTCGCAACGTCGACGCCTGGTGGCCGGCGATCGAATCCGGCGCCGTGGACTGCATCGTCGTCAATGCGTCGGGCTGCGGCGCGGTGGTCAAGGAATACGGCGAGGCGCTCGCGCACGAGCCGGCGTACGCCGAGCGGGCCGCGCGGATCAGCGCGATGTCGCGGGATCTGAGCGAGCTGCTGCCCGAGCTGCTGCCGGCGCTGAAGGCGCGGATGTCGACGGCGGCCACCGCGCGCCGGATCGCCGTCCATGCGCCCTGCACGCTGCAGCACGCGCAACGCCTGCGCGGCGGCATCGAGGCCGGCCTCGCCGAGCTCGGCTTTGCGGTGCTGCCGCCGATCGGCGAGAGCCATCTGTGCTGCGGCTCGGCCGGCGCCTACAGCGTCCTCCAGCCGAGCATCGCGACCGCCCTCAGGGACCGCAAGCTGCGGCAGCTGACGGCGCCCGAGCCCGACGTGATCGTCTCGGCCAACGTCGGCTGCATCCTGCACCTGCAGTCCGGCACCGCCGTGACGGTGCGGCACTGGGTGGAGCTGGTCGACCAGGGGCTCGCGTGAGTCTTGAAGAAAGCGCGCCGGCGAGCCCCGTTCGCCTCACTTGATCACGATCTGGCCCACCATGCCGGACTCGGTGTGCCCTTGCACCGGGCACCTGAGATCGCCGAACTGGCCCGCCTTGATCGGGACCAGCCACCATTCCGTCGAGGCCTTGGGAAGGACTTCGATCTCCCGCACGAAGCCCTTGACCTCCGCGACCGCGTTGCCGTCCGGGCCGTTCACCTGGACCTTGCGCGTGTACACGGCTTGCGAGAACGCATCCGAGCTGAAGTAGTGCTTCTCGGCGCTCGGGTTCGAAAGAATGAGGCGGTACAGCTTGCCGGTCTCGAGCTCGATCGTCTCCGGAATGAAGCGGCGCGAGCCCTTCTCGTCGCCGAGCTGCACCCGCACCTCCACCGGCGTTTGCCGCGACAGATCGCCCGCGGCGCGGGCCTGGTCCGGCCACGCCGACAGGGCCACGACGAACGTGGCGATCAACAGGCCGCAGGCTTTCGCGAGCATGGCTGCTCTGGTCATTGCTTGGGTCATGGCAAGTCTCCTCAGGAAGTGATGGGGGAAGCGGTGGAGGGGCTGCGGCGCGCCTCGGCGGCGCGCGCTCGAAGCCCTCGTCAGATCGAGTTCAGGAAGTCCAGCACCTGCTGCCGTTCCACGCGGCCGAGCCGGTTGTAGCGATCCCGCGCGGCGGCGCCTTCGCCGTCGTGGGCGCGGATCGCCGCGTCGACCGTCGCCGCGCGTCCGTCATGCAGGAACGGCCCCCTGGCGCGCAGGCCCCACAGCGGCGGCGTCCGCATCTCGCGTGCCCTGGCGGCGCCTTGCACGATGCCGTCGCCGAGCGCGCCCATGTCGTGCAGCAGCAGGTCGGAGAACAGCGGTACCGGCTGGTGGGCCAGTGCCGCGACCGGGCTCGCGCCCGTGAGCAGGAAGGGCGTGTGACAGGCCGCGCAGTTCATCTGCTCGAACAGCCGCGCGCCGGTGGCCGCGGAGGGGGTCTGGCGCGGCTGCGGCGGGGGGGCGAGCAGCCGCATGAAATCGGCCAGCGCATCGACGTCGCCGCGCCCTGTCGCCGGATCGAGCGTGTCTTCGGGGTCCGGGACGCTGTCGAACCGATCGACCAGCGCGACGTTGCCATTGGGCGCGTTCTCGACCGGGAAGAACCGGTTCGTGACCCCCATCTCGTTCAGGTAGGCGTCGGCAGCGAAGCTCAGCAGGCTGGCGTGTTGCGCCTTCCAGCCGAACCGGCCCACGCGCCATTGGCCACTGGCGATGTCCACGATGGTCGCGGCGCGGCCCGCTATGCCGTCGGGCTTGCGCCGCGCGGCGTTCTGCCGGATCTCGCTGTCGGGGATCGCCTCGATCAGGCCGGCCCCGAACAGCGGCGTGGTCAGCCGCAGCGCGACGACGTCCGCGTCGCCGGGCACCTGCTCCTGGGCCGCGGGATCGATCGCGAGCCGCTGGAGCAGCGATCCGCCCGCCTGCGTCAGCGGGTCGAAGCGCCCGTGCGTCAGCCGCCCGAAGCGGGTGACGGTGGACGCGCCGGCGCCGCCGGCGGCCGGCGCGGAATGGCAGGCGACGCACGAGACGCCATTGAAGATCGGACCGAGCCCGCCGTCGGCGGTCTCGGCACTTTCGAACTCCTCGCGCCCCGCCTCGAAGGCGGCCGCCTGGGCCGCCTCCAGATCCGGCAGCGGCGCGCCGAACTGCGGCCCTGCGCCGAGCAGCGGCCGCGGTGGCAGCGTGGTGTGCTTGGCCTTCGGCCGCTTCGTGTGCGGCGTGGCGTCGAACTGCGCCAGCGCGGTGCCGGCCACCAGCGCAATCAAGGCCGTGCCGAGCACGGATGCGATCAGCTTCGCAGCCAGGCGGTGTCCTGAAATGCGGCCGGGTTCGGCGAGCGCGACGGCGCTCGTCTTCTTTTGGGTCATGGCAAGTCTCCTCGGGGAATGACGGGGAATGCGGGGGACGGGCTGCCGCCTGCCTCGGCGGCAGGCGGGGGACCGCGCCACCCTCGCGTTTCAGGAAGCGGCGCAGGCCTGCACCCGCGGTCGCGAGAACTCCCGTCCGACGACGGTCCGCGCGTAGAAGTACATGTTGCGAGCGCCCTCGCCGAGCGCGTCCATGTCCACATGCCCGGCCGCGTCGCAGGGGAATGCGCAGGCACGCTCGGCGTCGACCAGGGACTGGAATCGCAATTGGAAATGGCTACGTTCGTCGCAATGCGCGGTTGAGGGCTTCATGGTGTGTCTCCTGCTCTGTCCGGTCCCACGCAGCGTGAACAGCGATTTGCATGCCACTGCTCCATATTCCTAGGGATGGCGGACTCTCCCGGGAAGTGGGCCGCGGCGCCCGGGTGCGGGCGAGGCGCGTGTGTCGTGTTCTGGGACGGGCCCGCGCTCACGGCGTCCTATCGCGGGATTGGGGTTCTCAGGGGGCCGCGCGCTTGAGCCCCTGAGCGTGCTGCCGGGCGAGATGAAGACCCTCCTCGCCCAGGGGGTCGAGGCCGAGAAGTCGGCCGAGTGCGGCGCATGAAAGCCAGGTGGGGCAGCCGCAACCCTGCCAAGCGCCCCATCCGGCTCGACACGGAACGGGTCAAGAAGCCCGAGGACCTGCTCGAGTACGCGGTGGCGCACGAGATGGCCCATCTGCTCGAGCCCAGCCACGGTGAGCGCTTCGTGGCGATCCTTGACCACCACGGGCCGCCGTGGCGTGAGTCGCGGGCGGCGCTGAATGCGCCGCCCTTGGGGTCAGAGGCCTGGCGGGGGTGAACGTCTCGACCGGCGGGCCGGATCGGCAGCCGACCTTCGGTGCCCGCCTTGCAGCACCCGCTGACGACCCCGCGTTGACGGTTGCCAAGCCAGGGTCGATGACCGCTTTGCAGCGGTCGCAGTCGGTCGATAGGGTCCCTTGAACTCGCGGTCTCGGTCACATTGCAGTCGTCGAGGCGCCCAGCCGGAGGTAAGTCGACAGCCGGTTCTGGAGTGCTGGAGACCACCTAGCGCGCCCAAACCTTCAAGCCCGGTCGATAAGGACGAGGAGCGTGAGCAAATCGATTGGGCATTGGCGGTCGCGCAGCTTTTCCGCCGGATTTCCCGTGCTAATCCACAGGCTTCGTGCTACGTATGCAGGAGGCTGCCCACACCTGTGGGCAACTTTCTGGTGGACAATTGCTACATCTTGGTACTTGACCGCGCCAGATGAGCCACTCTTCTCTGGAACTGCACTACCACCTGCGCGATGGCGACCACGCCATGAACGCGTTCATCAGGAACAAGTGCGAGGCAGAAGCGCTAGCAGCGTTCGTGCATGTTGCTCAGCGACTCGGCATAGACCTAGTGGTCGAGACCAGCGCGTTCACCGAAGGCGGGCTCAAAGAGATCTGGAAGTTCACTACCAGCCCGAAGCATGCCTACACGAATCTCGTCCTCCTCCTTTCACTCCTCATTCCGAACTTCGTTGCGATCTGGAACGCGCCACCGAAAGACAAGGAACTCGACGGCATCAACAAAGAGATTGCAAAGCTGACGGTGGAAGAAAAGCACCTCGCTCTCGAAAAGGCACGCCTCGAACTGCAGAAGCTCGCAGCAGAGATGCCTCCTCCTCAAGAGAAGAAGGTTGCACCCGCGCCGCCTTTGCGGCCGGCCCTACCAGCAGCGAGCGCTCCTAAGGGCACGGACCTAACCATTGGTCGCAGCACGCTGCCGCCACCGGGCGCTTTCTCAAGCTTCGTGTTGGCAGCTGCGCGGCCACCTACGTCACCAGCAATCATCACCGAGCAAGTCATCGCCATCTTGGCCGAGGAAACGAAATTCACAGCGCGACGCTCAAATTTCTTCAAGCTCCTGTTGCCCTACGACAAGGTGACTGCGGTTGGCTGGAGCGTTCATGAGACAGCGAAGCCAAGCGTCGAGGCGACCGTCGAGAGAAAGGACTTCGTCCAGTTCATCCTATTGACCGACAAACTGCCAACCCAGGTCATCGAGGAAGCAGTCGTTCAAATTGCCGCGCCGGTCATCACCGACAGTGGCATGCACTGGAAGGGGTCGTACCTCGGCGAACCGATCAGCTTCGCGATGAAGGACGAGGCGTTCAAGCAGATGGTGATGCGACGCGAGGTCAGCTTCCAGGCTGGCAATGCGATTCGCTGTCGACTGGAGATTGAGCAAAAGCTCGACGAGACAGGTGAGCCAACGATCACTGGCTACTCGGTCCCTGTCGTCATCGAAAAAATCGACGAGTCAGGAGCGGTCGAGACACCCCAAGGCAAGCGTCAGCGCTTCTATGACAAGCACGTCAACGACCAACAGGGTCTGTTCGGCGACGGTTCGGCCGCGCGATGAAGGCCCTCGACCACAACAAGCCAGCGAACCGCTATGAATGGATTTTCGCCTTCGTCAGCGCGTATCAATAGCTGCTGCCTGAGATCGGCGAGAAGTACGCGAAGGTGCACGCCCTGCAGGCCTACAACACGCTGAAGGACGAAGAACCAGCGAAAGCAGCCCGCGAGTGGGCGAAGAAGTCTTAGAACGGAGGAGCCCGATGGACTACGAGACGGGAGTGCTTATTGCGCTCCTCCTGTGGGCATTCAACGCGATCATGGTGATCGTGAACGTCAACAGCCAGTTCGAAAGAAACATCCGCAAGATCGGCATGCGGCTCAGTTGGTTGACTCTTCAGCCCAAGCCGCTTTCAGTCGAGGCGAAGAATCGGTCGTGGTGGAAGAACGTCGGCAAGTACCTGTTCCTGACCTTGTTCGGCTTGCCCTGGACTTTGCTGTCGTGGCTATACGTCGCGATGGCAGCCGGCATGTTTCTCTGGCGCTGGTCCAAGACCTCAGGCACGCCACAGGCCATCAAGGAGTACCGCTGGAAGCTCCGCAATCAGGACCTGGACTTCGACACGCTGCTTCGAGAGACGATGAAGGTCTCGGACAAGAGTCCGAGCGAGTTCGATCAGTTCAGGGCTGACACGATCGCTGACCTAAAAGCGCGAGGCCTGCGATAGATCATGTTCCACATCCTCGTCGACACCAGCGTCTGGCTTGATCTCGCCGCCGACCAGCGACAGTCATCGCTGTTGGACGTGCTGATCGAGTTTCTCGGCGAGGGGCAAACAACCCTCGTTCTGCCGAGCACCGTCGTCAATGAGTTCCACAAGAACCGAGAGCGCGTTGCGAAGGCTAGCGCCAAGAGCCTCGCCTCGCACTTCGGTCAAGTTCGAGAGGCAATCAGGAAGATCGACGGCGACAAGCGGCAGAAGGACAAGGTCCTCGATTTTCTGGCCGATGTTGACCACCGCATCCCGCTCATCGGAGGTGCGGCTCAAGCCACCCTCGACCGCATGGATGAGCTGTTCAAGAAGACGACAGTCGTCGAGCCGTCAGAACAAGTGAAGGCAAGAGCAGCAGAGCGAGGCATCAATCGCAAAGCACCCTGTCACCACGAGAACAAGAACTCGATGGCTGACGCCGTGCTCATCGAGACGTACTTCGAGTACGTCAAGAGTCGCAACGGTCCCGGCAACCGCTTCGCATTCGTGACGCACAACAAGAACGACTTCAGCCTCGCGAACGGCAATCAGAAGCTGCCACATACCGACATCGCGGCTGGCTTCTCGAAGATCAAGTCGATGTACTTCATCAACCTCGCCGACTGTTTGCGGCGAGTCGACCCAATGCGCGTGACCCACATGATGTCGGAACTGGAATGGGATCAGCAGCCGCGCGGCTTGACCGAGATTCTGAAGTGGGAGAGTCGCCTCACGACGCAGGTCTGGCACAACCGGCACATGAATCGTGAGTACATGGTCGAGAATGGCAAGATGAAGATCGTCACGAAGGCGGAGTGGGAAGCCGCACGTTCGAAGACGGGCAAGTACAGCCAGAACCTCATCGTCGACGAGATCTGGAAAGGCGCCCTCAAAGCAGCACGTGCTGCCAAAAAGAAGCTTGGCCCCGGCGTTGAGGGTGCTGGTCCTTACGATGACTTCGAGTGGGGCATGATCAACGGGAAGTTGTCAGCTCTTCGCTGGGTGCTCGGCGAGGACTGGGACGAGCTGTACACCTAGCCGAGGAATCAAACATCGTGACCGAGCCAGAGCCGGACCAGACCGAGTTCGTCGCGAAGCGCACGATGGAACTGATGGGCGGCCGCGAGAAAGCGATCGCCTCGATGGAGGCCGAGTATTTCGCGCTCAAGGACCGCTGGAATCAAAACGTCGAGATGATCGGCCGTATCCTGCGAGCGCACCTGCACGTCGAGTACTACCTGACGGAGCACCTCCAGCAGATCAACCCGAAGCTAGGCGACATCGATGACGCGCGCCTCAGCTTCGCGCAGAAGGTGAACCTGCTTAAGGAGGAAGGCGATGCCGGAATCTGGCGGATCATCGGCGGCATCCGACACTTGAACAAGATCCGAAACCGGCTCGCGCACAACCTCAAAGCAGAAGTGACGGAAGAAGATCGGATGGTCTTCTTGTCGCAGGACATGTTCAAGCTGATGCGCGAATGGGGTCACAAGGACAACAAGATTCCACCGAGCAATGACCCGCTCGATGTGCTGGAGGCGTTCGCCGAGTTTGCGAGCAGCATGCTTCACAGCGGATCAACGCCGCATAGCAAGGCGTTTGGGCAGGCGATGGACGAGTGGATCGCGAAGAACAAAAAGTAGTCGGAGGTGCGACGATGAGGAAAGACGAATGCGGTTCGCCAGCATCGTGGCGGGTGCTTCAATCCTCGGCATGGTTGTCTGTTGGACGGCGACCTCCTGTCCGTCGCCGCGCGGTTCACGCTCATCTTCAGTGGGCCGCTGGTGAGCGGCCAGTTCGGAGGCGCAGCGGACGGACGACCCGTGGAGTACTCAATGTGCGGTATCGGTGACAGCCGTCATTGCGCTACCGGGCTTGAGTAGCCGCAGACAGTCTCTTCCAACCGTTCGGCCGGCGAGCTCGCCCGACAGCAAGTGGCCGAGATGGCCCGACCGACCTGTTGCCTGACACCGGTCATTGACGGGAGCAACCCATTTGCTCGATGGCGGCATTCCGTGCATTCGCCGAGTGGCTGGGCCTGGCCAGGAACAGTTATCCGAACGGGATGACCCATAGCGGTCAACCTTGACCGAATGCTGCACACTGCATGCGCCTTTGCGCGCCGGTAGCGAGGATCCGAACAAGGCAGGCACGCATCCGGCAGAAGTGACCACCAAAGCATGAGGACTCCATGAGCAACCACGTCGAACACAAGAAGCACTCAGCGCATCTCGGTGTCTTGTTCGCAGGCATTGTGATGGCAGTCCTTCTGTGGCTCACGTGGCTGCTGGGAGCGGCGGCGTGGACCCATGCCAAGGTAGCGAGTCAGGTTGCTTCAGCGGTCGCTGCCGCAACACCGTCAGTTGCCGCGGCCTCTGTCGCTGCCGGGCAAGCCGAGGCGTCTGCAAAGACCTCGGCGCCAGACCGTGCGCAGCTGTTTATCGAGCTCGGTCAGACGGGCGACTCGTTTGGGAGCTTCAACTCGCTCCTCACCGCCATTGCTGGAGCCATTGTCTTTTGGGCGGGGTATCTCCAGAAAGAGCAACTTAACCAGGCCCGCACGGCGGCGGCGGCGGCTCGAGCGCAAGTCGAGGACGAGAGGACAGCCAGGCGCAAGCAGGAATTTGAGTCGCTGTTCTTTCGACTGCTGTCACTGACGCGCGAAGTTGCGGAGCGGATCGAGACTCCACCTCTCAAGACGCGGTTGCAGACTGTCGTGCCAGGCGGAGAGAACGAGTACGACACGGTGCCCGGACGTAAGGGGGCAGCGGCTCTGGACAACTTCGCCAGCAGGATTGCCTATCGGTGGCAGCGTCGCGGCACACCCAAGGAGCAACTCGAGAGTCTCGTCGACAGGTACATGCGCAAGGTCTACTACCAGGCGCCGTCAGCACTCGGTCCGTACCTTCGAATGCTCTTTCAAACTTTCAAGCTAGTTGCGGAGTCGGGCCTGAGCGAGCAGGAGCAGGTCCGGTACTCAAACATTGCGCGGGCACAGATTGGTGAAGGCGCTGTCTTGCTTCTCGCGCTCAACGGTTGGGGTCTGTATGGCTACAAGTTCGTGCCGCTGATCGAGAGGTATGGACTGCTAGAGCACTTGCACCCGCGCTATCGGTTGACGTTTGACGAGGCCCTTCGTCACGGCTACAGGGACCGCGCTTTCATGGGCAACGAAGGGCGCTCGAAGCTACAGAACGCTTGGGAGCTCACGCCCAAGCTGAAGCAGTTCTATCCGCACGACGTCGGCCCGCCGCGTGATGAGGACAAGCCTGCCCCTGAGGACGACTTCGAGTCGGTCGAGACAAGGGGCTGAATCGATGCCGACGACGAACGGAAATCTGCGGCCAATTGGGGCCAGCACACCCTCCGTGCGCGACACCACAGAAGAGTTGCTGATAGCCAGCGAAGAAGTCCTGTTGGGACGTGCGGGGAACCGTCAGACAAGAGTGGGGCGATCAGGCAGCGCCGCTTGGTCAGCCCTCGGTAGCCCGGTGGCGCTGGTGGTCCACGGCGCAACGCAGGTTCGTCGGCGGACGGTCGTGGCGATTGGACTGTTGGCGCTGGCGGGGCTGGTGATCAACGGCACTCTGACGCCCATTATTGGTGAGGCACTGTTGAGGCAACTCAACGCGGGCTGGGCCATGCTCACGATCTTCGCGCTGCTGCTGCCGAGCCCGACCAGCATTGGGTTTGGCGCATATACAGACGCAGAGTTGCAGCGAGCCTATGGTCGACTCGGGGGACTGGCGACCGTTCCGATGGGAGCCCTCGAGGCCTATCGCGTGCTGCTATGCCGCGCGGAGCAACGCGCAACCCAACGTCTGTCCGCATTGAAGTGGGCAATGGGCGCAGCCTGGGCGGTGGTGATCTACTTTGGCCAGAGAGGTTTCGAAACCAAGGACGGGCAGCTATTGGGCTGGGCGCTGCTTCCGTTATTGGTGACGGTCTTCAGCCTCGCGTTCGTCACCTGCTACGGCCGAGGCGTCAATGCGGTGTACGCGCTGGCAGAGGCCGTTCTGGCCCAACGAGCGCTCGACTTGGCGCATGCCCAGCCGGCAGCCGCGGCGTCAGCGAAAGTCAGAAAATCCAGGTCAGTACGACGCGGCGAGCGGCGCCAGTGGCAGATGCGCTCGACTGAACGCGAGTCCTGGTAAGGCAAAGGTACGGCGGACCGACGCTGTGTCGAGCCGCTTGCGGCAACACTTGCCGTCAGTGCTCGTCGGCCTTTGATGCCGAAATCTTCGGACTTGCGTCGATTAGAACGATGTCTTTGCAGTCAGTCATAGCTCTGGCAAGCGGCCGTTGCGCCCGACGATGCGAACGTCAGCCTTGGAAGCCGAGCGGCTCGACGCACCTGCGAATCCTTAACGACCGCTCTGCGGAGTTGCGGTCGTTCGACTTTCGCCATCGATCGGCCGCGGCCAGTCTGACGCGGTACGTCGGTCCGGGGCGGTGAACTGCCGCCTGTGGCCGCTACTCGACCGTCACGCTCTTCGCCAAATTACGCGGCTTGTGGTCTCCACCCACATGCTGCGCATGTGAGTTCCGCCCCAAACCCATCCATCCGGCCCGCTTCGCGGCGTCGCTGCGCGCCGCAAGCGCGCGCCCGTCATTCGACGGTCACGCTCTTGGCCAGATTTCTGGG
>DATILD010000010.1:0-53110 GCA_035476815.1 Methylibium sp. | reverse complement strand
CGTGATTGGCAGCTAACCGCTACACCAAGCGGACTCGCGGTGGCTCCAGCCCGCGGCCCAGTCGCCAGCGCAATGTTCGGTCTCTTCAAGTCGCCATCGTTTCGCGATCCCCGGCTGGGTGATCTCGTGCGCTCGCGTGGGCATTGGCGCGGGTCGCTGGTGCTCGCCGATGGCACGGGCGTTCCGTTGGCTCTTGCCGGCACACGGGCCGAACCGGATGCCCAGGCCGTAGCCGCAGCTGCAGCGTTGCCGGCGCAACTCGCCTCGCTGCGGCCGACCATCGAGACCGCCCTGTTCGAGCACTACGCACCCTATGCCGAGGCCGTTGGCATGGGCGACCTTTCACCGTCGGGCGAGGCCTTCCCGCGCATCAACGAGCCCCGCCAGGTGTGGCCTCACGTGTCGCTGGTCTTCGTCGCCGTCACTCCGTTTGGGTGGGGTGCTCACCACGGAACTCGGCTACACCACCGCCTGGGATGAAGAGCACACCCTGGGCGCACGCTTCCAGTCGGGAACGTTCGTCGAGCTTTGCGGCAGCGTGCTGGCTCCGTAGCGTCCTCACGCAAGTGCCACGCCAGAAGCAGGAACGGCCTAGGCGAATCGCCTAAGCCGTTGATGTGATTGGTGGGCCCTGCAGGATTCGAACCTGCGACCAACGGATTAAGAGTCCGCTGCTCTACCAGCTGAGCTAAGAGCCCTGAAGTGTTTGCGCCGCGATGACGCCGGACTTCCGGATCCGGTGGTGGGTCGTGCAGGATTCGAACCTGCGACCAACGGATTAAAAGTCCGCTGCTCTACCGACTGAGCTAACAACCCCCGGCAGAGCCCGGCATTGTAGCCACATTCCGCACATCGACTCAAGGTCGGCGCGCGGCACCGAGCAAATGCTCGATCAACTGGCCCGCAGCCACGAGCCCGAAGGTCGCCGTGACGGTGACAGCGGAGCCGTAGCCGTGGCAGTTGAGGCTGCCGTCGACCTCGCACTCGCCCTCCGGGCGGCGCACCGGTTCACGCGAGTAGACGCAGCGCAGCCCGATCGCGCCCTGCCGTGGCGCGCCATGGCGCTGTCGCAGCCGTTGCCGCAGCGCGGCCAGCAGCGGGTCATGGGTGCAGTCGGCGAGGTCGTCGGCACGCACCGCCTCCGGCGCGCGCTTGCCGCCGGCCGCGCCGACACAAACGACCGGCACGCCGCTGGCGGCCGACCAAGCCGCGAGCGCGGCCTTGGCCGCGAGCTGGTCGCAGGCGTCGATCAGGCCGTCCACGGGTTCAGGCAACAGACCCGGCCAGGCCTCGGGCTCGACGAAGGCCTCGACCGCCCGCACCTCGCAGCCCGGATGGATCTGCGCGATGCGCTCGCGCAGCGCCAGCACCTTGGCCTGCCCCAGCGTGGATTCGAGGGCCTGCACCTGGCGGTTGATGTTGGACTCGGCCACATGGTCCAGATCGATCAGCGTCAGCGCGGCCACGCCGCTGCGCGCCAGCGCCTCGGCGGCCCAGGACCCGACGCCGCCAACGCCGACGACGGCCACGCGCGCCGCCCTCAGCCGCGCATAGCCTTCGTCGCCATACAAGCGGCGCAGTCCACCGAAGCGGCGCTCGAGGTCCGCCTCCTGCGGGGCATTGGCCAAGGCCATGCGGCCCCGCTGCTACTTCAGTGCCGCGAGGCGCTCGCGGCCGGCCTGTGCGGCCTCGCTCTTCGGGTACTTCTTCAGCAGCTCGTCGAGCGTCTTGCGCGCGGCCTTGCCGTCCTTGAGTTCGATCTGGCAGTTGGCGATCGACAGCAGCGCCTCGGGCACGCGCGGGTGGTCGGGCGCGTTGGCCAGCAACGTGCGGAAGGTCGTGATCGCTTCCTTGTAGTCGCGCTTGCCGTACTGCGCATTGCCCAGCCAGTAGAGCGCGGCCGGCCCGTAGCCGCTGGCCGGCCAGCGGCGCTGGAAGCTGCCGAAGGCGGTCACGGCCCCGGCGAAGTCGCCCTGGCGCAGCACACCGACCGCCTCGCCGTACTGGCGCGTCTCCTCGGGCTCGGCCATGAACTCCTGGCCGTCGAGCGTGACGCGCTGCGGCTCCATGCGGCGCAGCCGCTCGTCGATGCCGGCCTGCACGTCCTTCGAGCGGCGCTGCAGTTCGGCCACGTCGCGCTGCAGCTGCTCGTCGGTGCCGCGCAGCTTGGCGAGCTCGCCGCGCAGGCTTTCGATCGTGGCATTGAGCTCCAGCACGCTGCGCCGCAGCTGGGTGATCTGCTCCGTCAGCTCCGCATCGCGGGTGCGGCTGCCTTGCTCGGACTGGTCGATGCGGGCGCGCAGGTCCAGGATGGCCTTGCGCGCCTCGTCGTCGTCGAACAGCCCGGCACTCGCGCCGCCCGCCGCGCCGGCCAGCAGCAGCGCCGGGACCCAGCGCCGCAGCGCGAAACGAAGCGTCGACACCGCGTTCACCGGTCGCGCAGCTCGGCGCGGCGGTTCTTGGCCCAGGCGGTCTCGTCGCTGCCGGTGGCCGCCGGACGCTCTTCGCCGTAGCTGACCGACTCGACCTGCGCGTCCTGGGCGCCCAGCAGCACCATCGCGCGGCTGACCGCCTCGGCACGCTTCTGGCCGAGGGCGAGGTTGTACTCGCGGCCGCCGCGCTCGTCGGCATGTCCCTCGACGACGACGCGCTTGGCGCGGTTGCCCGACAGCAGGCGGGCGTGGCCCTCGACGATCGAGCGGTACTCGTCCTTGACGACGAAGCTGTCGAAGTCGAAGTACACGACCTTGGCCAGCAACGCGCTGTCGGTCTTGCCGGTCAGGTCGACCGGCGCGACGCCGGACTGGCTGGCGCCGGCCGAGCCTGCGCCGTTCCCGGCCGTCCCGCCCGGCGTGCGGCTTTCGACCGGCGGATCGTCGAGCTTGACGCTCGATGCGCAGCCGGCCAGCACGAAGGCGGTGACGAGCGCGGCCAACGGGGCGATGCGGTGCTTGATGGTGTTCATGGTTCTCTCCTTTGGACGAAACGAAAACGGGATGCGGCGCGCGCTCAGCGGCCGTACGGGCCCCAGGCCGGCTCGCGCACGTCGGCCTGGGTCGCGACGAGGCGGGCCTTGATGCGGCCGTCGGCGGTGCTGGTCATCAGCACGTCGCGGCCGCTGTCGCGGGTGGCGTAGACCAGCAGCCGGCTGTTGGGAGCGAAGCTCGGGCTCTCGTCGTCGCTGGTCGTGCTGATGGTGCGGGGCGACCCGCCGGCCAGCTCGACCACCTGCACGCGGAAGGCGCCGCCGCCGTCGCGCGAGACGTAGCTCAGCAGCCGCCCGTCGGGGCTGACGGCGGGGCTGATGTTGTAGCTGCCGCCGAAGGTCACGCGCTCGGCGCCGCCACCGCCCACCGACTGGCGGTAGATCTGCGGGCCGCCGCCGCGGTCGCTGACGAAGTAGACCTGCTTGCCGTCCGGCGACCACGCGGCCTCGGTGTCGATCGCGCCGCTCTGGGTGAAGCGGCGGACGTTGCTGCCGTCGCGGTTCATCAGGTAGAGCTGCGAGCCGCCCTCGCGGCTGAGCGTCAGCGCGAGCTGGCCGCCGTCGGGCGACCAGGCCGGCGCGCTGTTGGAGCCGCGGAAGTCGGCCACCGTGCGGCGCTTGCCGCTGGCGACCTCCTGCACGTAGACCACCGCCTTGCGCTTCTCGAAGGACACGTAGGCGAGCTCGCGCCCGTCGGGCGACCAGGCCGGCGAGATGATCGGCTCGGGACTGGCGAGCGCCGACTGGCCGCCCTCGCCGTCGGCGTCGGTGACCCACAGCGTGTGACGGCCGCCGCCCTTGGTGACATAGGCGATGCGGGTCGAGAACACGCCCTTCTCGCCGGTCAGCCGCTCGTAGACCGCGTCGGCGATGCGGTGCGCGGCCAGCCGCAGGTCGGCCGCCGGCACCGCGTAGCTCTGGCCGCCGAGATCGCTGCCCTTGACCACGTCCCACAGCCGGTAGCGCACGTCGAAGCGGCCATCGGCCAGCCGCGACACCGAGCCCGCCACCAGCGCGTCGGCGCCGCGGCCGCGCCACTCACTCATCGGCGGCTGCGAGCTCTCGTCGAGGGCCGTGCCGGCACTCTCGACATGGCGGAACACGCCGCTGCGTTCGAGGTCGGCGCGGATGATGGCGCCGACGGGCTGCGGGGCCTTGTCCTCGTCGCGGAACTTCAGCGCCGCGATCGGCAGCTGGGTCGCGCCGACCCCGGAGATCTCGACGCGGAACTGCGGCCAGGCCGGCGCGGCGGCGGCCGCCAGCGGCCAGGCGATGAGCGAGCGTCGCTTGAGCGACGACGGGAGAGCGTTCTGTGTTGGATTCATGCGGTGGGCAGCGGCGCCGGCTCGGCGCCCCGCCGTGGGGGCACACCTGGAATGGAACCGCTCACGCCGTCAAAGTTCAGCAGCTTTCAGGCCAGGCGGCAGGATACCAGCGGACACAGCCATGCCCGGCGACGGCAGGGCCGCGAAGTCGTGACATCCTGTAGTCGGCCCCCGGCGCCGAAGCACCGCGAAGGCGGCCCGCATAATCGCCGCGGCGCCGGACCGGCCGTGCGCCCTCCCCGCGCGCATGACCAGCAAGCCACCGAACGCCGACCTCGCCAGCCTCCGCAGCCTCTGGCCCTATTTCTCGGCCACGCGCTGGGCGCTCGCGGCGGCGGCGGGCGCGGCGGCGGTCGCGTCGGTCACCGACGCGGTGGTCGCGTCGCTGATGCAGCCGCTGCTCGACAAGGGCTTCCAGGCCGGCGGGCTGCCGCTGTGGATGATCCCGCTGGCCATCATCGGGCTGTTCGCGATGCGCGGCCTTGGCGGCTTCATCGCCCAGTACGCACTGGCCTGGGCCCAGAACCACGGCACGCTCGGCCTGCGCACGGCGATGTTCGCGCGGTTGATGGACGCGCGGCCCGCGCTCTACGCCGCCCAGTCGGCGAGCGCGCTCACCAACACGGTGGTCTACGAGGTGCAGACCGGCTCGCAGATGCTGGTCAACGCGCTGCTCACGCTGGTGAAGGACTCGCTGACCGCGTTGGCGCTGCTGGGCTACCTGCTGTGGATGAACTGGCAGCTCACGCTGATCGTGGCCCTGCTGTTCCCCGCGGTGGCGGTCACCATGCGCTATTTCGGTCGCCGCCTGCGCACCATCGCGCGGCGCAACCAGGAGACCACCGACGAGCTGGCCTACGTGGTCGAGGAGAACGTCGCCGCCTGGCGGCTGGTGCGGCTGCACGGCGCGCAGGCGCAGCAGGCGCAGCGCTTCCGGCAGACCAGCACCAAGCTGCGGCAGCTCGCACTGAAGTCGACCGTCGCCTCGGCCTCGGTGACGCCGCTGACGCAGATCCTCGCCGCCTGTGCGCTGTCGACCGTGGTGGTCGCCGCGCTGTGGCAGGTGCAGCACCAGGGCGGCACGGTCGGCGGCTTCGTCGCCTTCGTGACCGCGATGCTGATGCTGATCACGCCGCTGCGCCACCTGTCGGACATCGCCGGCCCGATCACGCGCGGCCTGACGGCGCTGCAGCGTGGCCTCGCGCTGATCGAGCAGACGCCGGGCGAGCGCGGCGGCCGCCATGCCGTCGACCGCGTGCGCGGCGAGATCGCGCTCGAATCCGTGGCGCTGCACTACCGCGACGACCAGCCGGCGCTGGACGGCATCGACCTCGTCGTGCACGCCGGCGAGACGGTCGCGCTGGTCGGCCCCTCGGGCGCCGGCAAGACCAGCCTCGTGAACCTGCTGCCGCGCTTCATTGATCCGACCGCCGGCCGCGTGCGGCTCGACGGCGTGCCGCTGCCCGACTGGGAGCTCGGCGCGCTGCGCCGCCAGTTCGCGCTGGTCAGCCAGGATGTCGTGCTGTTCAACGACAGCGTCGCGGCCAACGTCGCGCTCGGCACCGAGGTCGACGAGACGCGGGTGCGCGCGGCGCTGGCCGCCGCCAACCTGCTCGACTTCGTCGACGGGCTGCCCGCCGGCCTGCACACCGAGATCGGCCACAACGGCAGCCAGCTCTCCGGCGGCCAGCGCCAGCGCCTGGCGATCGCGCGGGCCGTCTACAAGGACGCGCCGGTGCTGATCCTCGACGAGGCCACCTCGGCGCTCGACTCGGAGAGCGAGCGCCTGGTGCAGCAGGCGCTGGAGCGGTTGATGGTCGGGCGCACCTCGATCGTGATCGCGCACCGCCTGTCCACCATCGAGGCCGCCGACCGCGTGGTGGTGCTCGACGGCGGCCGCGTCGTCGAGCAGGGCACGCACGCCGAGCTGCTGGCGCGCGGTGGCCTGTTCGCGCGTCTGCACGCGCTGCAGTTCCAGACCTGAGGGACGGGCCGCGGCGGCCTCAGAGCAGCACGATGTCGTACTGCTCGGGCGACAGGCTCGGCTCGGTCTGCAGCGAGATCGGCTTGCCGATGAATTCCGACAGTCCGGCCAGGTGCACGCTCTCCTCGTCGAGCAGCATCTCGACCACCGGCGCCGGCGCGATGACGCGGAACTCCTTCGGCGCGAACTGCCGCGCCTCGCGCAGGATCTCGCGCAGGATGTCGTAGCAGACGCTGCGCGCGGTCTTGACCTGGCCCTTGCCCTGGCAGACCGGGCAGGGTTCGCACAGCAGGTGGGCCAGGCTCTCGCGGGTGCGCTTGCGCGTCATCTCGACCAGGCCGAGCTGGGTGAAGCCGCTGACCGTGATCTTGGTGCGGTCGCGCGCCAGCTGCTTGCGCAGCTCGGCCAGCACCGCCTCCTGGTGCTCGGGCCGGGCCATGTCGATGAAGTCGAGGATGATGATGCCGCCAAGGTTGCGCAGCCGCAGCTGGCGCGCGATCGCCTGCGCCGCCTCGAGATTGGTCTTGAAGACGGTCTCGTCGAAGTTGCGTGCGCCGACATAGCCGCCGGTGTTGACGTCGACCGTCGTCAGCGCCTCGGTCTGGTCGACGATCAGGTAGCCGCCGCTCTTCAGGTCGACGCGGCGCGCGAGCGCGCGTTCGATCTCCTGGTCGACCGCGACCAGGTCGAAGATCGGCCGCTCGCCGGCGTAGTGCTCGAGCTTGGCCACCGAGGTCGGCGTGTAGCGTGTGCCGAAGTCGCGCAGCACCTCGTACTGCATGCGCGAGTCGATGCGCACCGACGCGGTCTGTTCGTTCGTCAGGTCGCGCAGCACGCGCTCGACCAGGCTCAGATCCTGGTGCAGCAGGCTGCCCGGCGCGGCCTTGAAGGCGCGCTCGCGGATCGCCGCCCAGGTGGTGCGCAGGTAGCGGATATCGTCGGCCAGCTCGGCGTCGCTGGCCTCCTCGGCATTGGTGCGCAGGATGAAGCCGCCGCCGCCCTCGCCCACCAGCGCCTGCATGCGCGTGCGCAGCTGCTCGCGCAGCTCCTGCGAGCCGATCTTCTGGCTGATGCCGATGCGGTCGTCCTGCGGCAGGAACACCAGCAGCCGCCCGGCGATGCTGATCTGCGTCGACAGCCGCGCGCCCTTGCTGCCGATCGGGTCCTTGATGACCTGCACGACCAGCGTCTGGCCCTCGAACACCTGCTTCTCGATCGGGACCGCGGCGGCCCCGTTGTCGCGCGCCGACGCGTCGTCGCGGTACAGGTCGGCCACGTGCAGGAAGGCTGCGCGCTCGAGGCCGACGTCGACGAAGGCCGACTGCATGCCCGGCAGCACCCGCGCCACCCGGCCGGCGTAGATGTTGCCGACCCGGCCGCGCTCGAGCGCGCGCTCGAGGTGCAGTTCCTGCACCGCGCCGTTCTCGACGATCGCGACCCGCGTCTCCTGCGGGGACCAGTTGATCAGGATGTCCTGCACCGTGCCATGCCCTTCGGTCTAGAAACGCCAGCCCAGCGGCCGCAGCAGCTCGGCGGTCTCGTACAGCGGCAGTCCCATCACGCCGCTGTAGCTGCCCTCCAGGTGCGCGATCCACGCCGCGGCCTGGCTCTGGATCGCGTACGCGCCGGCCTTGCCCTGGGATTCGCCACTGGCGACGTAGCGCACGATCTCGTCGGCCGACAGGACGCGAAAGCGCACGCTCGACACCTGCACCGCCAGCCCCGGCTCGAAGGCCTCGTGCGGCCCCTCGAGCACCGCCACCGCGGTCAGCACCTGGTGGGTGCGGCCCGACAGGCGTTCGAGCATGTGGGCGGCCTCCTCGTCGTCGCGCGGCTTGCCCAAGAGGGTCTCGCCGAGCGCCACCGTGGTGTCGGCGCACAGGATGGGCGCGACCGGCAGCCCGCGATCGAGCAGCCGCGTGCGCGCCGCCTGCAGCTTGGCCAGCGTCACGCGCCGCACGTAGTCGGCCGGCAGCTCGCCGGACTGCACCGCCTCCAGCGCCTCGGCGTCCTCGCCCGCATCGGCCAGCAGGGGCTCGTGCCGCACGCCGATCTGCGCCAGCAACTGGCGGCGGCGGGCGCTCTGGGAGGCGAGGTAGAGGTAGTCGCGCACGGGTCCTGATCGGGGTCGGTTCACTCTCGATGGTACGGGTGACCGGCGTTGAGCGACCAGGCGCGGTACAAGGCCTCGGCCAGCAGCACCCGCGCGAGCGCGTGCGGCAGCGTCAGGTCGGACAGGCGCAACGCCTCGTCGGCGCTGTCCTTGAGCGCGGCGTCCAGGCCGTCCGGGCCGCCGATCAGCAGCGCGACGTCGCGCCCGTCGTGCTGCCAGGCGCGCAGGCGCTCGGCCAGCTGCACCGTGGTGAGGCGGGTGCCGCGCTCGTCGAGGATCACGCGGCGCGCCCCCTTCGGGCAGGCGGCGGCGAGGCGCTGCGCCTCGGCGGCCTTCATCGCGTCGACCGTCTTGCCCTGGCTGCGCGGTTCGGCCTTGACGGCCTTGAGCTCGACCCGCCAGTCGGGCGGAAAGCGCTTGAGGTAGTCGTCGCAGGCCGTCTCGGCCCACGCCGGTTGGCGCTGGCCGACGGCGACCAGCGCCAGCCTCATGCGCGCTTCGCGGTCTTCTTGGCGGCGACCTTCTTCGCGACCGGCCTCGCGGCGGGCTGCTTCACGGCGGGCCGCTTCACGCCGGGCCGCTTGGACGGCGCGGCCTTGGCGGCGGGCGTCGCCTTGCGCGCGGGGGCCTTCTTCGCGGCCGGTGCCGGCTTCGCCGCCGGCGCCTTCCGGGCGGCAGGCTTCTTGGCCACGGCCTTCTTCGCCGCGGGCAGAGCAGCGGCGCTCTTGCGCGCCGCCGGCGCCGGCTCCTCCGCCTTGACCAGGCCGCGCAGCGCGGCGCGCTTCAGCGCCACCGGCTTGTCGCCCCAGATCTCCTCGAGGTGGTAGTAGCGGCGGATCTCGGGCTGCATGATGTGCGCGACTGCGGCGCCGCAGTCGACGATGATCCACTCGCCGTTGACCTCGCCCTCGGTGCGCAGCACGTCGAAGCCCTTGGACTTGACCGCATCGCGCACGCTGGAGGCCAGCGCCTTGGTCTGCCGGTTGCTCGTGCCCGAGGCGACGATGACACGCTCGAACAGCGGGGTCATGTGCTCGGTGTTGAAGACCACGATGTCCTGGGCCTTCACGTCCTCGAGGCCATCGACGATGGCGCGTTGCAGTTTGCGGATGTCCATTCAGCTCCTGGTGGGGGTGACCGGCGGGCGGTAGAGCCGGTGCGAGTCAATATAGCGTGCGACCTCGGCCGGCACCATCGCGGGAACGAGGTCCGCGGCCGCCCCGCCGCCGGCGAGGTGGGCGCGGATCACGGTGGCCGACACGTCCATCGGCGGCAGGTCCAGCCGCACCATCCGGTGCGCGCGGGCGGTCAGGGGCGCCGGCGCCGCCACGGCCGCGCCGGCGCGTGCCGCGACGGCCAGCGTCACGGCGTCGGCCAGCGCCTCCCACTCGCGCCAGGTCGGGAAGGCCGCGTACTGATCCTGGCCGATCAGCAGGCACAGCGTCGCACCCGGCCGCTCGGCCTGCAGTTCGCGCACCGTGTCGATGGTGTAACTCGGGCCGGCGCGCGCGAGTTCGCGGTCATCGACGACGAAGCGCGGCTCCCCGCCGATCATCGCGGCCACCATCGCACGGCGATCCTCGGCCGGGGCCAGCCCGCGCTCCTTCTGCCACGGCCGGCCGGCCGGCAGCCAGCGCAACTCGTCGAGCGCGAGCTGGGTCAGCGCCGTACGCGCGAGCGCCCGATGCGCCTGGTGCGGCGGATCGAAGCTGCCGCCGAAGAGTCCGATGCGCACGGTCCGCCGCGTCAGGCCGCGGCCCAGTCGCGCGGTCGCAGGAAGTCGCTGTACAGCCGCGCCTCCGGCGTACCGGGCTCGGGCTGCCAGTCGTAGCGCCAGGTCACGACCGGCGGCATCGACATCAGGATCGACTCGGTGCGCCCGCCCGACTGCAGGCCGAACAGCGTGCCGCGGTCCCACACCAGGTTGAACTCGACATAGCGCCCGCGCCGATAGGCCTGGAATTCGCGCTCGCGCTCGCCGTAGGGGGTGTCGCGGCGGCGCCGCAGGATCGGCAGGTAGGCGTCGAGGAAGGCATCGCCGACCGCCCGCGTCATCGCGAAGCCGCCGTCGAAGCCGAGCTCGGCGAAGTCGTCGTAGAACACGCCGCCGACGCCGCGCGGCTCGTTGCGGTGCTTGAGGAAGAAGTACTCGTCGCACCACTGCTTGAAGCGCGGGTACAGGTCCCCGCCGAAGGGCGCGAGCGCGTCGCGGCAGCTGCGGTGGAAATGCGCCGCGTCCTCCTCGAAGCCGTAGTAGGGCGTCAGGTCCATGCCGCCGCCGAACCAGCTGACGGTCGCGCCGTCGGGCCGCTGGGCCGCCAGCATGCGCACGTTCATGTGCACCGTCGGCACGTACGGATTGCGCGGGTGGAACACCAGCGAGACGCCCATCGCCTCGAAGGGCGCGCCGGCCAGCTCGGGCCGGTGCTGGGTGGCCGAGGGCGGCAGCGCCTTGCCCTTGACATGCGAGAAATTGCAGCCGCCGCGCTCCAGCAGCCTGCCCTGCTCGATCAGCTGCGAGCAGCCGTCGCCTTCGAGCTTGCCGCCGGGTTCGCGGGTCCAGGCATCGCGGCGGAACGGCAGCCCGTCCTCGGCCTCGAGCGCGGCGACGATGCGCCCCTGCAGGCTCAGCAGGTAATCGCGGACGGCGGTGCTCTCGTTCATCGGGACGCGAGTGTGACAGGTGCGGCCCGTTCCGGGCGGCGGCCCCGCACGCCCTGCAGGTGGACAGCGATCCGGGCCAGGTCGGCCACCGGGTCGCCGCTCAGGTCGACGAAGCGCCGGATGTCGATCTCGTGCCGGCCCCAGTCGAGCGTCGCGATGCCGACCGGCACGCGCGCCGCGAGCGCCACGCGGTAGAAGCCGGAGCGCCAATGGTCGCGGTAGCCGCGCGTGCCCTCGGGCGACAGCGCGAGCCAGAACAGCTCGCCGCGCTCGCGCGCCGCCGCGACCCGCTGCACCGTGGTCTCGACCACGCCCTGCGGCGCGTGGCGGTCGACCGGGATGCCGCCGACCGCCCGCATCCAGCGGCCGAACAGCGGGATCCGGAACAGGCTGTCCTTGCCCCAGAAATGCACCGGGACACCGGTCGCCCACTTGGCCAGCAGGCCGACGACGAAGTCCCAGTTGGAGGTGTGCGGGTAGACGACGATCACGCCCTGCCGCGCCGGCAAGCCGTCGAAGCGCAGGGTCCAGCCGGCCAGACGCAACAGCAGCGCGGCGCCGCGGTTCCCGGCGAAGGTGATCGGCGGCTCAGCGCTTGATCGCACGGTGCCCGATGTCGCGGCGGAACTGCATGCCGTCGAAGCGGATGGTCGCCAGCGTCTCGTAGGCGCGCGCCTGCGCGACCTTGGCCGAGTCGCCCAGCGCGGTGACGCACAGCACCCGGCCGCCGCTGGTCACCAGGTCCTTGCTGAGCTTGGCGGTGCCGGCGTGGAACACCATCGCGTCGTCGCGCTCGGGCGGCAGGCCGGAGATCACGTCGGCCTTGCGCGGGTTCTCCGGGTAGCCATGCGCGGCCATCACGACGCCGAGCGCGAAGCGGCGGTCCCATTGCAGCTCGACCTGGTCGAGCGTGCCGTCGGCGGCATGGGCCAGCACGTCCAGCAGGTCGCTCTTGAGCCGCATCATGATCGGCTGGGTCTCCGGATCGCCCATGCGGCAGTTGAACTCCAGCGTCTTGACATGGCCCTGCGCGTCGATCATCAGCCCGGCGTAGAGGAAGCCGGTGTAGGGGATGCCGTCCCTGGCCATGCCGTCGAGCGTGGGCTGGATGATCTCCTGCATCACCTTGGCATGGATATTCGGCGTGACCACCGGCGCCGGCGAGTAGGCGCCCATGCCGCCGGTGTTGGGCCCGGCGTCGCCGTCGCCCAGGCGCTTGTGGTCCTGGCTGGTGGCCAGCGGCAGCACATGCTTGCCGTCGGCGATGACGATGAAGCTCGCCTCCTCGCCGGCCAGGAACTCCTCGATCACGACCCGCGCGCCGCCGGCGTTGTGGGTCACGCCGAGCTTGTTGCCCTGCAGCATCCAGTCGACCGCTTGGTGGGCCTCGTCGAGCGTGCTCGCGACGACCACGCCCTTGCCCGCGGCCAGCCCGTCGGCCTTGACGACGATCGGCGCGCCCATGCGCTCGATGTAGGCATGCGCGGCCGTGGCGTCGGTGAAGCTCTCGTAGGCCGCGGTCGGGATGCCGTGGCGCCGCATGAAGGCCTTCGAGAAGGCCTTGGAGCTCTCGAGCTGCGCGGCCGCCTGGCTCGGCCCCAACACGCGCAGCCCGCGCGAACGGAACAGGTCGACGACACCGGCCGCCAGCGGCGCCTCGGGGCCGACGACGGTCAGGCCGATCTTCTCGCTCTGCGCGAAATCGGCCAGAAGCGCGATGTCGGTGATCGGCACGTTCTTCAGCCGCTTGTCGAGCGCGGTGCCGCCGTTGCCGGGCGCGACATAGACCATCTGCACCTTGGGCGAGGCGGCGAGCTTCCAGGCCAGCGCGTGTTCGCGGCCACCGCCGCCGATGACGAGGACGTTCATTCAGTACCTGAGTCGAAAGAAGAGAAGCCAGCTCACGTAGCCGATCAGGACCACGATCACCGGCAGCAGCACGGCCAGCACGCGCCGCGCCTTGGTCTGCAGCTCGGCCGCGCGTTCATTGACGCCGCGCGCGAGTTCGAGGTTCTTGCGCGTCTCGGCCAGCGCCTCGCGCTGGGCGTCGATCGCCTCGCGCTGCATCGCGAGGCCCTGGCGCTGCAGCTCGATGGCCTCGCGCCGGAGCGCGTTGCCCTCGTCGAGCAGGCGTTCCAGACGGTCGGCATCGGCCACGTCAGAGTTCCGCGTTGTGGAACACCGCCTGGGTGTCGTCGAGGTCCTCGATCACGTCGAGCAGCTTCTGCATGCGCTCGGCGTCCTCGCCCTCGAGCGCGACGGTGTTCTCGGCGCGCATCGTCACCTCGGCGATCTCGGGCTTGAGGCCGGCGGCTTCGAGGGCCGCCTTCACCGTCTCGAAGTCGGGCGGCGCGCACAGCACCTCGACCGCGCCCTCGGCGTCGGTGATCACGTCCTCGGCGCCGGCCTCCAGCGCCACCTCCATGACCTTGTCTTCCGAGGTGCCGGGCGCGAACACGAACTGCCCGCAGTGCTTGAACTGGAAGCTCACCGAGCCGTCGGTGCCCATGTTGCCGCCATGCTTGCTGAAGGCATGGCGCACCTCGGCCACGGTGCGCACGCGGTTGTCGGTCATGCAGTCGACGATCACCGCCGCGCCGCCGATGCCGTAGCCCTCGTAGCGCACCTCCTCGAAGTTCACGCCCTCGAGGTTGCCGGAGGCCTTGTCGACGTTGTACTTGATGCGGTCGGCCGGCATGTTGGCCGCCTTGGCCTTGTCGATCGCCAGCCGCAGGCGCGGGTTCATCGCCGGATCGCCGCCGCCGGTGCGCGCGGCGACGGTGATCTCGCGGATGATGCGGGTCCAGATCTTGCCGCGCTTCTCGTCCTGCCGCCCCTTGCGGTGCTGGATGTTGGCCCACTTGGAATGCCCGGCCATTGTTTCTTTCTGGAAAGCTTAGGATTGCGGCGATTTTAGTGGACCCCTCCCCCGCCCCCTGACGAGGACGCCATGGCCGACCCCCTCCTGATCGCCAAGCACGGCCAGATCGAATGCGCGCTGCTGCCGGCGCTGGCCAACCGCCACGGGCTGATCACCGGCGCCACCGGCACCGGCAAGACGATCACGCTGCAGACGCTGGCGGAGAACTTCAGCCGCATCGGCGTGCCGGTCTTCATGGCCGACGTCAAGGGCGACCTGACCGGCATCAGCCAGACCGGCAAGATCCCCGACAAGGTCGCCAAGATCCTGGCCGACCGCGGTCTCGAGGCGCCGCAGCCGAGCTTCTGCCCCGCCTCGCTGTGGGACGTGTTCGCCGAGCAGGGCCATCCGGTGCGCGCCACCGCCTCGGACATGGGCCCGCTGCTGCTCGGCCGCATGCTGGCCCTGAACGACACCCAGGAGGGCGTGCTCAGCCTGGTGTTCAAGATCGCCGACGACAACGGCATGCTGCTGCTGGACCTGAAGGACCTGCGCGCGATGCTGCAGTTCGTCGGCGACAACGCCAAGCAGTTCCAGACCGAGTACGGCAACATCAGCGCCGCGTCGGTGGGCGCGATCCAGCGCGGTCTGATGCAGATCGAGGAACAGGGCGGCGACAAGTTCTTCGGCGAGCCGATGCTCGACATCGGCGACTTCATGCAGACGGTCGACGGCAAGGGCGTGATCAACATCCTGGCCGCCGACAAGCTGATGAACTCACCAAGGCTGTACGCGACCTTCCTGCTGTGGATGCTGAGCGAGCTGTTCGAGACCTTGCCCGAGGTCGGCGACCTCGACAAGCCCAAGCTGGTGTTCTTCTTCGACGAGGCCCACCTGCTGTTCACCGACGCGCCCAAGGCGCTGGTCGAGCGCATCGAGCTGGTGGTGCGGCTGGTGCGCTCCAAGGGCGTCGGCGTCTACTTCGTGACGCAGAACCCGCTCGACGTGCCCGACAGCGTGCTCGGCCAGCTCGGCAACCGGGTGCAGCATGCGCTGCGCGCCTTCACGCCGCGCGACCAGAAGGCCGTCAAGTCGGCCGCCGAGACGATGCGGCCCAACCCGGGGCTGGACATCGGCGCGGCCATCACCGAGCTGGCGGTCGGCGAGGCGCTGGTCAGCCTGCTCGACGACAAGGGACGGCCGGGCGTGACGCAGCGCGTCTTCGTGCTGCCGCCGGGCAGCCAGATCGGCCCGATCACGCCCGAGCAGCGCAAGGCGCTGATCGCCGGCTCGCTGGTGGCCGGCGTCTACGAGAAGGTGGTCGACCGCGAGTCGGCCTACGAGAAGATCAAGGGCCGGGCCGAGACGACCGCCGAGGCGGCGGAATCGATGGCCGCCGAAGCGGGCCGCGCGACCGGCGGCAAGGCCGCGCCGCAGGAGGATGCCGGCGGCGGGCTGCTCGGCGGGCTGGGCGGCATCCTGTTCGGCAGCACCGGCCCGCGCGGCGGCAAGCGCGAGGGGCTGGCCGAGGCGATGGCGAAGTCGGCCGTGCGGACCATGGGGACGACGGTGGGGCGGGAGATCATCCGCGGCGTGCTCGGCAGCCTGCTGGGCGGCGGCAGGCGCCGTTGACGTTTCCCACGGCTCTGGCAGCGGATGATCCGGTCCCGCTGCGGGCTCGATCCCCGGCTGCGTCGGGGCCCCTCTTCCGCCCTTCGCGGTCCCCTCCGCGGCGTGCTCGGCAGCCTGCTGGGCGGCGGCAAGCGTCGCTGAAACGTCGAACCCCGGCAGGGCCGAGGCCGTGCCGGGGTGGTTGCGGAGCCAGGTCGCTCAGTCGCGGCGGTCCCAGCGATTCGGAATGCCGTCGCGATCGCGGTCACGCCAGCGGTCGCTGTCGCCTTGCTGCGCATAGCGGCGACCGTCGCGCCAGTAGCCGTGCTGCGGGTCATAGCGTCCCGGGGCGTGGCGGTACACGACCGGGGCGACCGGCCGGTAGACCACCGGCGGCGGGCCATACACGACCCGCGGCGGCGGCGCGTACACGACCGGCGGCGGGGCATAGACCACCGGCGGCGGGACGTAGACCGGTGCCGGGTAGTAGGCGCCGATGCTGCCGCCGGAGATCACCAACGGCGGCAGGTTGATGCCGACCGACCAGGACACGTCGCCGGCATGGGCCGCACCGGTGGCCGCGACACTTGCCACGCCAAGGGCGGCGATGGCGAGGCTCCTGCGGATCGTTTGCTTGTTCATCTCGACTCCTTGTCTGGGCGGTACTCGGCGCCCGTGCTGCTACAACGAACCGCGCCGGCGTCCGGTTCACAGCCGCGCGTAAGGAGTTGTGGCGATGGCGGTGAAGTTTTGTGAACCGGCCCATCCAGGCGCCCAGTGAGCGCTCCTTAGAATGACCCGGACCGCTGCCCCCGCACCATGAACGACCCCAAGAAGCCCTCTCCCGCCGACCCGCACAAGCCCGCCAGCAACTTCCTGCGCGGCATCATCGACCGCGATCTCGAGCACGGCCGCTACGCCGGGCGCCACCACGCCGGCAGCCCCGGCGATGCCGCGCACCATGCCGTCGCGCCGCTCGATGCAGCCCGCATCCGCACCCGCTTCCCGCCCGAGCCCAACGGCTACCTGCACGTCGGCCATGCGAAGAGCATCTGCCTGAACTTCGGCCTGGCACGCGACTACGGCGGCGTCTGCCACCTGCGTTTCGACGACACCAACCCCGAGAAGGAGGAGCAGGAGTACGTCGACGCGATCGTCGACGCGGTGAAGTGGCTGGGCTTCTCCTGGGACGAGGCCACGCCGGCCGGCCCGCGCAGCCATCTCTACTTCGCCAGCGACTACTTCGACTTCATGTACCGCGCCGCCGAGGCGTTGATCACGGCCGGCCTCGCCTATGTCGACGAGCAGACGCCCGAGCAGATGCGCGCGACCCGCGGCGACTTCAACACGCCCGGCACCGACAGCCCCTACCGCGGCCGCAGCCCGGACGAGCACCTCGCGCGCTTTCGCGCGATGCGCGACGGCCAGCTCGACGACGGCGCCGCGGTGCTGCGCGCGAAGATCGACATGGCCTCGCCCAACATCAACCTGCGCGACCCGGCGCTCTACCGCATCAAGCGCGCGACCCACCACAACACCGGCGACCGCTGGTGCATCTACCCGATGTACACCTATGCGCACCCGATCGAGGACGCGCTGGAAGGCATCACCCACAGCATCTGCACGCTCGAGTTCGAGGACCAGCGGTCCTTCTACGACTGGCTGCTCGACCACCTCTGCGACCTCGGCCTGCTGGCCCGCCCGCGCCCGCACCAGCACGAGTTCGCGCGGCTGAACCTGACCTACGTGATCACCAGCAAGCGCAAGCTCAAGCAGCTGGTCGACGAGGGCCATGTGGACGGCTGGGACGACCCGCGCATGCCCACCCTCGTCGGCCTGCGCCGGCGCGGCTACACGCCCGAGGCGATCCAGCTGTTCTGCGAGCGCATCGGCGTCACCAGGGACCACAGCTGGATCGACTACGCCGCGCTCGACGCGGCGCTGCGCGACGACCTCGAGGGCAAGGCGCCGCGCGCGATGGCGGTGCTCGAGCCGCTGAAGCTCAAGCTCGTCAACTGGGCCGAGGTGTTCGGCAGCGCCGGCCACGTCGAGCCCTGCCAGGCCCCCGCGCATCCGCAGCGGCCCGAGCTCGGCACGCGGTCCTTTGGCCTCGGCCCCGAGGTCTGGATCGAGCGCGACGACTTCGCCGAAGCCCCGCCCAAGGGCTTCTTCCGCCTGTTCCCGGGCAACAAGGTGCGGCTCAAGTACGGCGTCGTCGTCGAGTGCACCGGCTGCGAAAAGGACGCCGCGGGCCAGGTCACCGCGGTGCTCGCGACCGTCGTGCCCGACACCAGGAGCGGCACGCCGGGCGCCGACGCGGTCAAGGTCAAGGGCACGATCACCTGGGTCGGCGTGCACGAGGCGGTGGCGGCCGAAGTGCGGCTCTACGACCGGCTGTTCACCGAAGCCCAGCCGGATGCCGGCGGGCGCGACTTCCTCAGCGTGCTCAATCCCGCGAGCCGCACGGTCCGCAGCGCTTATGTGGAGCCCGCGCTCGCCGCCGCCCGGCCCGAGGACCGCTACCAGTTCGAGCGCCACGGCTACTTCGTCGCCGACGCGCGGGCGCATGCGGCCGGCGCAGCGGTGTTCGGCCGCATCGCCGGCCTGAAGGACACCTGGGCGAAGTGACGCGCCCCGCGGGCCGCGGGCGGCTCAGTGGCTCATCAGCACCGGCAGCGTCATCGACTGAAGCACGGTGCGGGTGACGCCGCCGAGCACCCACTCGCGCGCCCGGCTGTGGCCGTAGGCGCCCATTACGAGCAGGTCGGCCCCCAGGTCGGCCGCGCGCGACAGCAGCAACTCGCCGAGCTCGCTCGGCGCGTCGGTGTGCTGCTGCAGGCTCGCCCGCACGCCGTGCCACGCGAGATAGCGTCCGACGTCGAGCGGTGCGTCCGGGTCCGGCGCACTGCCCCACGCGACCACCGTGACCTCGGCCGCCTCGCGCAGCAGCGGCAAGGCCGCGGCGAGCGCCCGCGCCGACGCGGCCGCCGGCTTCCAGGCCACCAGCACCTTGCTGCCGACCGTGTCGCAGCGGCCCGCATAGGGCAGCACCAGCGCCGCCCGGCCGCTGGCCGCCAGCACCGAGGGCACGAAGTCGGCCGGCGGTGCGCCGTCGCGGTCGTCGGGGTCATGCTGGCCCAGCACCGTCAGGTCGGCGAGCTGCGCCTGCGCCGCGAAGCCGGGGATCAGCGGCACCGGGCCGAGCTCGGCCCAACGGGCCGTCGGGCCGGGTGCCGCGTCGCCGAAGGTCTGGCGCGAACGTTCGAGCCAGCCGTCGTAGAGCTGCTGCAGCACCTCGGCGACGGCCGCGTCACCGGTGTAGGCGAAGGGCATCGTCAGCAACGGCCGCGGCGCCGCGAACAGCGCCGTGAGCTGTGCCCCATGCCGGCGCGCGATTTCGGCGGCGACCTTCAGCCGCAACCCGCAACGGGCCGAGCCGTCGAGCTGCACCAGCAGGCTCTTCATCGCAGGCCCTGCGTCACTCGATCGCGATCTGGCGGCTGCGCGCGCCGGCCCGCTTGGGCAGCACGAGCGTCAGCACGCCGTCTTCGAGCTTCGCGGTGGTGCCGGTCTCGTCGACATCGCAGGCCAGCGTGAAGCTGCGCGAGGCCCGGCCGCGATAGGTCTCGCGCACCAGCGCGCGGCCCTTGGCGTCCTTCTCCTCGCGGTCCTTGCGGACCTCGGCCGCGATCGCGACGCGGTTGCCGTCGATCTCGACACGGATGTCGTCCTTCTTCGCGCCGGGAATCTCGGCGCGCACCGTGTAGGCCTTGTCGGTCTCGTCGACGTCGAGCCTGATCTCGCCGAGCGGCTCGCCGGTCGGCGGCGCCTGCAGCATGAAGCGGCGGACGAACTCGGGGAACATGTCGTCGATGCGGGTCAGTGCGGTCATCGGAGCCTCCTGCGTGGCGGGTGGAACACCTTCAGTCTAGGAAGCGCACCAGCGTTTGCCTTGAGTTCGGTCAAGGCCGATGCGTCGAGCCTGTCCGAAGGACGCACGACGCGCGATGATCGGCACCATGGAGACGATGGCGAGCCCATGGCAGGCCTGTGCCGTCGCCGCCGACGTGCAGTGGGCCGGCCATGGCACCGCGGCCGGGATCGAGGCGCGCCGCCGGCAGCGGCTCGCCGCGGTGATGGCGGCCGCCCGCCGCTCGCCGCTGTACCGTGAGCGCTTCGCGCGCCACGGCAGCGCCTTCGAGGACCAGCCGCCGCTCGGCAAGGCCGAGCTGATGGCGCGCTTCGACGACTCGGTCTGCGACCCGCGCGTGACGCTCGCCGGCGTGCGCGCCTTCCTCGCCGACCCGGCGCGCATCGGCACCGCCTACGAGGGCGAGTACACGGTGTGGGAAAGCTCGGGCAGCAGCGGCGTGCCGGGCATCTTCGTGCAGGACGCTCAGGCGATGGTCGTCTACGACGCGCTCGAGGCGCTGCGTCGGCCGGCCGCCTGGACGGCCTGGTCCGACCCGTTCGGCATGAGCCAGCGGATCGCCTTCGTCGGCGCCACCGGCGGGCATTTCGCGAGCACGGTCACGGTCGAGCGGCTGCGCCGCGTGATGCCTGGTGCGGCGGGGCGGCTGCAGGGCTTCTCGTTCCTGCAACCCACCGCGGAGCTGGTGACGGCGCTGAACCGCTGGCGGCCGAGCATCATCGCGACCTACCCGACCGCCGCCCTGCTGCTGGCCGAGGAGCAGGCGGCCGGCCGGCTGCGGCTCGCGCTGCGCGAGGTCCTGACCGGTGGCGAGGCGCTCGGCGAGGGCCTGCGCGCTGCCATCGCCGGCCGCTTCGGTTGCCCGGTGTGGGCGAGCTACGGCGCGTCCGAGTTCCTCGCGCTGGCCGCCGAATGCGCACAGCGCAAGCTCCACCTCAACAGCGACTGGGCGATCCTCGAAGCCGTGGACGCCCACGGCGCCCCGGCGCCGCTCGGCAGCGCCGGCTGCCGCACGCTGCTGACCAACCTCGCCAACCACGTGCAGCCGCTGATCCGCTACGAGCTCGGCGACCGCGTGCGCTTCGACCCCGCACGTTGCGCCTGCGGCTCGCCGCTGCCGGTGATCGAGGTGCAGGGCCGGGTCGACGACGCGCTGCTGCTGCGCGCCGCCGACGGCCAGGCGGTGCGCCTGCTGCCGCTGGCGCTGACCACGGTGCTGGAAGACGAGGCCGGGGTGTTCGACTTCCAGCTCGTCCAGCACGGGCCGCGCACGCTGCGCCTGAGCGTCGGCAGCGGCGGCGAGGAGGCGCTCGCGCACGCCCGCGCCGCGCTCGCGGCCTACCTGCGCCGCCAGGGGCTCGAGGGCCTGCGGCTGCACGGGACCTGCGGCCCGGCGGCGGTGCGCGGCCGCAGCGGCAAGCTGCCGCGGGTCGTGCGGGGCGATCGAATGCCCGCGGCACCGGAGGAAGCCCCTGCCTTGGTACAGGGTCATCGAAGCGCGCCGCGCAAGCGCTCATAGTCGAGGCATCGCCCCTGCCCGTCCGGAGACCCGCCATGTCCCGCAACGCCCCCGCCCCGATCGCGCCGCCGAGCTTCGAGGCCACCTGGCCGCTGTTCGAGGCGAACAGCGCCGTCTGGAGCCAGTACCTGGCCATGCAGAGCGCCTGGCTGGCCCCCTGGGCGGAATGGCAGGCCGCCTGGCTGCAGGCCTGCGGCCTGCCCACCGATTCGCTGCCCTCCTGGCCCTGCATGCCGGTCGGCGGCGAGCCGCTGCCCTGACGGACCGGCACGCTTGCCGTACCACGCCGACGCGACGTACTCCGTCGACCGGGATGCGGTGCCATGACCCGCGTCCTGATCATCCAGGGCCACCCCGACCCGGACCCGGCGCATTTCGGCCATGCACTCGCATCGGCCTACGCCGACGGCGCGCGCGCCGCCGGGCACGCGGTCGAGACCGTCACCGTCGCGACACTCGACTTCCCATTGCTGCGCACCAGGTCCGACTGGGAGCAGGGTCCGGTGCCGCCGGCGCTGGCGCCGGTGCAGCAGGCGATCGTGCGTGCCGAACACCTGGTGTTCTTCTTCCCGCTGTGGATGGGCGGCATGCCGGCGCTGCTGAAGGGCTTCATCGAGCAGGTCGCGCGGCCCGGCTTTGCGGTCGGCACCGGCCATCCGATGACGGCAGCCAAGCCGCTGACCGGCCGCTCGGCGCGCGTCGTGGTGACCATGGGCATGCCCGCGGCCGTCTACCGCTGGGTGTTCCGCGCCCACGGCCTGAAGGCGCTGGAGCGCAACATCCTCGGCCTGATCGGCATCGCGCCGGTGCACGAGACGCTGGTCGGCTCGGTCGAGGGGTCGGACGCGGCACGGCAACGCTGGCTCGCCAAGCTGGCGCGCCTGGGCAGGGACGGTGCATGATGGGTCCCTCGAGACCGTGGCAGGAGGAACGAGCATGCGCCCCGACGACACACCGCCCGATGGCAACTTCGCCAAGCTGATCGACGAGCAGCTCGAACTCGCCGCCGCCAAGCTGCCGGCGCTGGCGCCGGCCGTCGTGCATCCGTCACCGGAGGACCACGACGAGGTTCGCGCGCCCCATCCGACGCTCGAGGACGTGCTGCTCGGCAAGGCCGATGCGACGCCCGAGATGCTCGATGAACTCGCGGCGCTCGAGGCCGCGCCCGAACTGAGCGACGAGGAACTGGCGCGCCAGGCGCTCGCCCATGGCGGCGGGGACGCCGATCCGGCCACGCCGGAATAGCCGCCCCCGCCGCCGCCCCGCGTCTACAGCGGGTTCAGGGACTTCTCGGGCCGGTAGTGCGTGTAGCCCACGCTGGCCCCGGCCCGCAGGCCGACGCCCAGGCGCACCGGCGCCAGCGTCACGCCGTCGAGGCGCTGGTAGTTCAGGCCGGCACCGCCGACGTAGTAGAGGCTGCCGTCGACGCCCGGGTAGCGCTTGAAGATCGCGCTCGGCCCCGGCAGGTTGTAGACCAGCACGAACACCTTGGACGCGTTGGCGCCGAGGTCGAAGCCGATCGATGGGCCGGCCCAGTAGACCTTGCTGGTCGCGCCGGACTTCATCACCAACTCGCCTTCGCCGTAGCGGACACCGGCGGTCGCGGCGGCCGCCACCTCCTGGCCGCGCACGAAGCCATTGGGGCGGCCCTGTTCGCGGAAGGCCTTGGCGATGACCTGGGCCAGGCCCTCGGTCGTCTGGCCGAAGAAGTCGACCGCGGCCTTCAGCGTCGAGGCTTCGTCATAGGTGTCGGCCTCGGCAGGAGCCGCGGCTTGGCCCAGCACCGGGACCGCCAGCACCAGGGCGCCGGCTCCGAACCGGCCCAGCCAGGCCCGGCGGGTGGTGGCCAGCATGGCCTGCGCCGAAAGAAGGGCCGGTCGGCCCGGGGGAAACGTCAGATCGTGGTGAGAGCGTGTGACTCGCATCGTTCAGGGTCTCCTTCAGCTCCGCGGAGGCGGCGCTAGATTTCACCTTAGCCCCACGGGGCCGATGCGGCTGTCTCTGGATGTGCCGGGAGGTTAAGTTGTAACGCCTATCGCCATCGTTTTCTCTATAGCTCTTGCCATCGAACGTTCGGGCGAACTCCAGGCGCCGACGTCAATCGCGCTCGGGCGCGATCTCGGTGGCGTAGTCGACCAGCGACTCGAGGATCGCATGCGCGCGCTCGTCGTCCGCCTCGCCCAGCGACTCGACCAGCGCGTCGATGCGCGCGAAGTAGGCCTCCAGCGTGAGACCGCCGCCGGCGCCCTCGTGCAGCCGGTGGACGCGGTGTTCGTGCCACTGCTGCCGCTCGGCCTCGCTCAGCGTCGCTGGAAAGTTGCGGGCGCGGTAGCGCAACAGCAGCTCGTCGAGCCGCCGGTCGGCGAAGGCCGGGCGCTTGGCGGCCAGCTCCTCGGGCGCGAGGCCGCGCAGCCGCGTCAGCGTGCGGCGGTCTTCGTTGTTCAGGAAGCCGCCGTACAGGTCCTCGTCGACGTCGGGGGCCTGCTCGGGCGCCGGGCGCTTGTAGACCTCGGGCCACAACCCCGCCAGCGAGGCCGCACGCAGTCGCAGCACCGCGGCATGGCGCTCGGCCTGCACGAGGTCGATGCACCAGCGCTCGGCCTGGGCCGCACTCAGCGTCTTGAGGTTCGCGATCACCACCGGCGACTTGTTCAGGTGGATGGTCTTGATCGGCAGCCGCGTGACCCCCTCCGGCAGCGCGTCGGCCCGCGTGTAGACGCGTTCACGGACGGTCGCGGCGTCGAGCGAGAAGAGCTCGGCCGGATCCTGCGCCAGGTCCCAGACAATCAGCTCGTTCTTGTTGGTCGGGTGCGGTGCCAGCGGCCACGCCACGGCGAGGCAGCCGCGGTCCGCGCCGTACATGCCCGAGACATGCAGGAAGGGGCCGCCGGCCCGCTCGGCCGCGGCCAGCTCGGCGATCACCGCCGGCTTGCTGCGCAAGCGCAGGCAGAACTCCCACAGCCGCGGCTGCTTGGCGCGGATCAGCCGCGCCAGCGCGATCGTCGCGCGCACGTCCGACAGCGCATCGTGCGTCGCCTCGTGCGCCAGACCGTTGGCGGCGCTCAGGTGCTCGAGCTTGAAGGACGTGCGCCCGTCCTCGTGCTTCGGCCACTCGATGCCGTCGGGCCGCAGCGCGTGGCAGCAGCGCACCACGTCCAGCAGGTCCCAGCGGCCGCACTCGTTCTGCCATTCGCGCGCGTACGGGTCGATCAGGTTGCGCCAGAACAGGAAGCGGGTCACCTCGTCGTCGAAGCGGATCGAGTTGTAGCCCACGCCCACCGTGCCGGGCCGCGCCAGCTGGGCCTCGATCTCGGCCGCGAACGCATGCTCCGCGACGCCGCGCTCGAGGCAGACCTGCGGCGTGATGCCGGTCAGCAGACAGCTCTCGGGATCGGGCAGCGTGTCGGGGGCCGGTGCGCAGTAGTGCATCACCGGCGCGTCGATCTCGTTGAGTTCGGCGTCGGTGCGCACGCCGGCGAACTGCGCCGGTCGGTCACGCCGCGGGTTGACGCCGAAGGTCTCGTAGTCGTGCCAGAAGAAGCTGAAGTCTGCCGCCATGCGCGGCACGATACCCGACGCGCGGCCTCAGGCCGCCGTCTTGACCAGCGAGAGCTTCCTCGACGGGCTCGCCACCGACGGGGCCGGCGCGGGCGTCGGCACCGGCAACGGCCCCGGGTGGCCGAGCAGGTAGCCCTGCAGCTCGTCGCAGCCCTCGGCGCGCAGCAGCTCGAGCTGGGCGCGGGTCTCGATGCCTTCGGCCGTGACCGTGACGCCCAGCGAATGCGCCAGCGACACGATCGAGCGCACGACGGTGTGCGCCCGCGAACCGGCGGTCAGGTCGGTGACGAAGCTGCGGTCGATCTTGAGCTTGTCGAAGCGGAAGCGCCACAGGTAGGCCAGGCTCGAGTAGCCGGTGCCGAAGTCGTCCATCACGATGCCGACGCCGAGTGCGGACAGGCCGTCGAGGCTGCGCATCGTCGCCTCGCGGTGGGTCATCAGCATCGACTCGGTGATCTCGAGGTTGAGCCGGCGCGCCGGCAGGCCGCTGGCGTCGAGCGCATAGGCCACCGCATCGACCAGGTCGGTGCGCTCGAGCTGCGCGACCGACAGGTTCACCGACACCGACAGCTGGTCCTGCCAGCTCGCCGCCTCGCGGCAGGCCTGGTGCAGCACCCACTGGCCGAGCTGCTCGATCAGGCCGCTGCTCTCGGCCAGCGGCACGAACACCGCCGGCGACACCATGCCGCGCAGCGGATGGCGCCAGCGCAGCAGCGCCTCGTAACCGCTGAGCTGGCGCGCATCGCGGGCGTAGATCGGCTGGTAGTGCAGGAACAGCTGCTCGGTGCCGATCGCGGCCTGCAGGTCGCGCACCAGTTCGAGCCGCTCGCGCAGCTTGCCGTCGAGCTGCTCGTCGTAGATGCTGACGCGCCCGCGCCCCTCGCCCTTGGCGCGGTACATCGCGAGGTCGGCCTTGTGCAGCAGGTCCTCGCGGTCGGCCACGCGCTCGTCGAACATCGCCACGCCGACGCTGGCGCCGATGTGCAGCATCTGCGCGCCGACCGCCATCGGCTGGGCCAGCCGCTCGACGATGCGCTGCGCCAGCGACTCGACGGCCGAGCGGTCGCCCAGGCCGTGGGCGACGATCGCGAACTCGTCGCCGCCGAGGCGGGCGAAGTGGTCGCCGCGGCGCACCAGCGTCCGGATGCGCTCCGCGGTGCTGCGGATCACCTCGTCGCCGAGGGCATGACCGAGCGTGTCGTTGACATGCTTGAAGCGGTCCAGGTCGATGTAGAGCACCGCCAGCGGGTCGCCGGCGCCGCGCGCATGCTGGATCGACAGCGCCAGCACCTCGTTGAGGCTGCCGCGGTTGAGCGCGCCGCTGAGCGTGTCGTGGCGGGCCAGGTACTGCACGCGCTCCTCGATCGCGCGACGGTCGATCAGGCGCAGCCGCACATGCTCGAGCGCCGCCATCACGCTGTGCCGGTGCGCCGCGTCCACCGGCACCGGCGTGTCGAGTTCGCCGTCGGCGATGCGCAGCGAGATGCGGTGCGCGTCGCGCGGATCGCCGCCGAGCTGCCGGTCGAGGGTGCGCACCATCCACAGGCCGGCCACCGCCGCCAGCGCGGTCAGCCCGACCAGGCCGGTGAACATCAGCCAGGCGGCGCGCCGCAGCGATGCCTCGGCCGCGGCGTCGGCACGCTCCGCAGCGGCGACCGCCGCGGGCAGGAAGGACTCCATGCCGCTGATCAGGGCGCCGTAGTTGACGAGACTGGTCTCGTCGGTGGCGTCGATCAGGCGGATCGCCAGCAGCGCATCGACGCGGCGCTTCAGCGCGGGCCAGGCGACCTGCTGGCGCGCCATCTCGGCGTCGTGCGCGACCAGTTCGTCGAGATGCCGCCCGATCCCGGCGGCCGCGCCGAGCAGCGCGTCGCGCGCCGGCGTCGTGCCCTGGGACAGCATCACCTCGCCAGCGGCGCGCAGCACGGTCTCGCCGGCCAGGTGCACCGCGTGGGCATGGGCCGCCCGCTCCTGCGAGCGCTCCATGCGGTGGAGCGCGTCGCGCGCCAGCACCAACACACCGAGCGCCGCGAGCATCAGCAGCAACGCGCCGAGGCCGACACGCTGACGCAGCGTGAGTCGGCCGGCGGGCGAGGTCTGCAACATGGGGGGCGACGTCGTTGCGGGCCGCTGGCCGACCTATTGCTCGACCGGCAACTGCGCCGCCTGCCAGCCGGTCCAGCCGTCGCGCAGGTAGAGCACCTGACGGTAGCCGCGGCCGACGGCCAGCACGGCCGCCTTGTAGGACTTCCAGCCGTTGCTGCCGTGGCTGTAGAACACGACCGGCACCGACTTGTCGGCCGGCAGGCGTTCCCAGTCGAAGCTGTCGACCGTGCCGTCGAAATCGGGCGCGTAGGCGCTCTTCTCGTTGTAGTAGGCCAGCCGCGCCCCCGGCACACGGCCCTTGCCGAAGTTCAGCGGGCTGCGCGTGTCGATGAACACCGCGCGCCCCGTGCCCAGCAGTGCCTGGGCCTCGGCGACGGTGATCACCTTGCCGCCGGCCAGCTGGGTCGGCGTGTCGGGCCGGTCCTCGGCGAACGCCGTGACGCCGCCTGCCAACAGTGCGGCAACGGCGACGAAATTCATGAACCTCCGGACGATGCCCATCTCTCGTTTTCCTACTGCTCCTGTGGGCCAGGGGTGTGAGTGGATGTTAGGGGTCCCTCACGATCGTGAACAAGCGCAGGCAACGCCCAACCGGTGACGCTTGTCACGGCCGGGGCGGGTTTGCACCACCGAAGGGTCGGCCCCGACGCTCGCGTCAGCCCTGGCCGGGCGACTTGATCTCGCGGGCCTCGATGTCGACCACCTCGCCCGACGAAGCGCGCGGCGGCGCCGCACGGAAGCGCTGCCAGCCGGCGCCGGGCGGCATGCCGCCGAAGCGCAGCGCCGGGCGTCGGCCGCGCAGCAGCGCCCACAGCAGCAGCAAGCTGCCGGCGACAAGGCCGAGCAGCAGCATGCCGAGCATGAAGGCCAGGCCGAGCAGCGCCGCGCAGGCGCGCAGCAGCAGGGAAGCGACCGCGCGCAGGGCGCGCCGCAGTGAGGAAGCGCGCCACGCGCGCAGGGGGGCGGACATCCAGTCGGGACTCATGCTCATCATTCTCCGACGCGACCGCCGCGAGGGTGGTTCCGCGCCGGATTACTCGACCACCTTGACCCGCTGCCCCGGCGGCGGCTCGCCGCCGCCATACACGCCGTTGAGCAGCCGCAGCTGCGCCTCGGCGCCGGAGCCGAGCGGCGAGCGCCGCGCCAGCTCGGCAAAGCCGCCGCGCGGATAGGCGGTGGTCGAGAGCGTCCACGGCCGCGCGGCGCTGCGGTCGGCAGCGGACAGTGCGCGAAACGAGCCCTCGGCCTCGCTCAGCCCCGCATGGGCGCGCTGCAGCGCGGCGGCGTCCTTGGACACGTAGAGCATCGCGTAGTGCCGGTCCTCGGGCCCGGTGACGATGGTCGCGACCAGGCTCTGGGTCTGGCCCTGCGCGTTGCGGCGCTGGCCGACGAAGTGGGTCGCAGCTAAGCCGTTGATCACGCGCCGCTCGACGCGGCCCGAGCTCGGCTTCAGGCCGTTGCGGATGATCTCGTCGTGCGTGCTGCCGGTCTTGATCGGCACCGGCTGGACCATCAGGCCGGCGTCGCCGGCGCCGTTGACGAGCGCGATCACGTCCTTCCCGTTGCGCACCCGCCAGCCCACCGGCGCGGTCAGCGCGAAGCCGAGCGGCTCGTGGAAGAAGTTGCGGCCGCGGGTCACGCCCTGCTCGCGGCTCTCGCCGAAGGGCAGCCCGTCGATGGCCTGCAGGTAGCGCGCGCGGCCGTCGTCGCCATAGCTGCCGTTGTAGCCGGCGGCGATCTCGCGGATCTGGCGCAGCCGGTCGTCGTTGCTCGGGTGCGAGGATAGCCAGCTCGCGCCCTGCGGCGCCGCCCGGCCCTCGGCGCGCGCCTGGTCGGCGGCGTAGCGCTCCTGGTTCCGGAGCACCGCGATCACGTCGACCATGTTGCGCGGCCGGTAGTCGTTGCGGGCCAGGTATTCGGCGCCCAGGCGGTCGGCCTGCAGCTCCTGCTCGCGGCTGTAGCTGGCGATGTAGCCGGCCGCGACACTTTGCGACAGCTGGCTCGCCACGTCGCCGAGGCCGAGCGCCGCGCCCAGCACGCTGGCGGCCAGCACGCCCAGCCCGGCGGTCTGCTGGCGGGTCGCGCGCTGCGCGCCGTGGCGGGCGGTGACATGGCCGATCTCGTGGCCGATGACGCCGGCCAGGTCGGCCTCGCTCTCCATGTAGGCCATGATGCCGCGCGTCACGTAGACATAGCCGCCGGGCAGCGCGAAGGCGTTGATCTCGGGGCTGTCGAGCACCGTGAAGGTCCATTGCAGCTTGGCGCGGTGCGACTGGCCCGCGAGCTTCTGGCCGAGCCCGCTGACATAGGCCTGCAGCCGCGCGTCGCCGTAGGCCCCGTACTCCTGCAGCACCTGCTGGTGGGCCTTGCGGCCCTCGGCGAGCTCGTCGGCCTCGCTCATCACCGAGCGCTCCTCGCGCCCGGTGACCGGGTTGATGGCGGTGGCGCAGCCGGCCAGCAGCGCGGCGGCGACGAGGCTCGGCAGCGCGCCGCGCATCGAGGGGGTCAATGCGGCTTGCGCGGCTGGTCGCGCGCACGGTCGTCGCGCTGCGGCCGCTGGAAGGCGCGCGGGCGGATCACGTTGCCCTCGCGCTCGACGTCGCGCTTGACGCGGCGGATCACCTCGTCGGCCTCGCGCGCCGCGGCGGCCTCGACGACCTTGCGCCGGCGGCGGTGGCGCAGCTCGGCGGCGGCGTGGCTCAGGCGCGACCAGCCACGCTGCAGCGCGGCGTCGATGCGGCGGCGGCGCCGCTCGCCCAGCGCCAGGCGCAGCAGCAGCACGACACAGACCGCGAGCCCGATCCCCGGCAGCAGCAATTCGGCCATGACCGCCTCCCCTGGTGTCGCCTCAGACCTGGCCGATGAAGTCGCGCTTGCCGAGTTCCACGCCGCTGTGCCGCAGGATCGCGTAGGCGGTCGTCAGGTGGAACAGGAAGTTCGGCATGCCGAAGCGGTGCAGGTAGTGCGCCCCGCCCTGGAAGCGCAGCTCCATGCCGCCCGGCGTGATGACGATCTCGCGCGACTCGCTGCCCTCGAAGCGCTCGGCGGTCCAGCCTTCCACCATGGCCAGCACGCGCGCGATGCGCGCCTGCAGATCGGCGAAGCCCTGCTCGGTGTCCTCGAAGGGCACGAGCGGCGTGCCGGTGAGCCGCGCCGGGATGTTCTTGGCGAAGTCGCACGCGATCTGCACCTGCTGGCGCAGCGGGAACATGTCGGGGTAGAGGTGAGCCTGCAGCAGCACGTCGGGCTCGATCTTGCGCGCGGCCGCATGGGCCTCGGCCTTGCTCAGGATCGCCGCCAGCGAGCCCAGCAACTGCCGGAACACGGGGATCGACGCGTCGTACAGCGGGTGGCTCATGGCGGCTCCGGAACGGTGGGCCGTCAAGTATGGCCCTGCGCGCCGCGGCATGCAGCCCCTCAGGCCGCTTCCTGCCAGCTCGGCGTCGACAGCAGTCGCGTCACGGCCCGCGAGTCGTCGACCGTGCGCACCGCCTGGTACAGCGCCTCGGCCTGCGGGTGGCGACGGCGCAACAGGTTGAGCCACTGCTTGAGCCGCCCGGCGCGGGCCCGCGGCTCGATCTGACCCTGGACCCGCGCCCAGAACGCCTCCAGCAGTGGTTGCACCGCCGGCCAGCCCAGGCCGGCCGGCGCCGCGCCGCGCGCATCGGCGGCGACCGCCAGCGCCAGCCCCGGATCGCAGACCATGCCGCGCCCGAGCATCAGCGCGTCGCAGCCTGACAGCTCGCGGCAGCGCCGCGCATCGGCGACGCTCCAGATCTCGCCGTTGGCGACCACCGGGACGCGCACCGCCCGTCGCACGTCGGCGACGCGCGCCCAATGCGCCGGCGGCCGGTAGCCCTGGACCTTGGTGCGCGCATGCACCACCAGTTCGCCGGCACCGCCGGCCTCGATGGCCTGGGCGCATTCCTCCGCGCGACCGTCGTCGGCATAGCCGAGCCGCATCTTGGCCGACACCGGCATCGCGGCCGGGACGGCCCGCCGCACCGCGCCGACGATGCGCATCAGCAGCTCCGGATCCTGCAGCAGCGCCGCGCCGCCGCCATGGCGGTTGACCACCTTGGCCGGGCAGCCGAAGTTCAGGTCGATGCCGGCCGGACCGAGCGAGGCCAGCCGGGCCGCGTTCTCGGCCAGGCAGACCGGGTCGGAGCCCATCAGCTGGGCCCGCACCGGCACACCGGCCGCGGTGCGGCCCCCGCTGGCCAGCTCGGGCACGATGCGCAGGAAGGCACGCTCGGGCAGCAGCGTGCCGGTGACGCGGATGAACTCCGACACGCAGCGGTCCACGCCGCCGGCACGCGTCAGGATGTCGCGCAGCAGGTGGTCGAGCAGCCCCTCCATCGGGGCGAGCAGCAGGGTCATGGCGGCGTCCGGCGGGGCGCAAAGTGTACGCAGCCGACCCGATGCCGGCCGCGCCGGAAAGCCGCGATGATGGCGGCCCCGTCCACTACCCCCGGAGCCGCCCTGTGAGAACCCTGTTGTGCGCGTCGCTGCTCGCGCTGGTCGTCGCCCCCGCCCTGGCCCAGAACGCCGATGCCGATGCACTGAAGGCCGCCGCTGCCGAGAAGGGCGCCGAGCTCACGCCCAGCGGCCTGGTCTACCGCTCGCTGAAGGACGGCAAGGGCGCCAGCCCGACCGCCAGCGATGTCGTGCAGGTGCACTACCGCGGCACGCTGGTCAGCGGCAGCGAGTTCGACAGCTCCTACAAGCGCGGCCAGCCGGCGTCCTTCCCGCTCGGCGGCGTGATCCCCTGCTGGACCGAAGGGGTGCAGAAGATGAAGGTCGGCGGCAAGGCCAAGCTGACCTGCCCGGCCGCGATCGCCTACGGCGCGCGCGGCGCCGGCGGCGGCGCGATCCCGCCGAACGCGACGCTGCACTTCGAAGTCGAACTGCTCGAGATCGCCCGCCGCAACTGAGGCGTTCAGCCGGCGCGCGCGGCGCGGAAGCCGCGCTGGGCCAGCGTCACGCCGCCCAGCACCAGCGCGCCGGCGGCGATGCCGACCACCGCCTCGGCGGCCATCGCGCCGACCAGGCCGAACGCGCCGCTGGCGTCCGCGGCCGCCTCGACCAGATGGTGCAGCGCCGGCCAGCCGTGCACCAGGATGCCGCCGCCGACCAGGAACATCGCCGCGGTGCCGGCGACCGACAGCGCCTTCATCAGCCAGGGCGCGGCCTTCAGGATCGCGCGCCCCAGCGCCCGGGCGCCGGCGCCCTCGCGCCGCGTCAGCCACAGCCCGCCGTCGTCGAGCTTGACGATGCCGGCCACCAGACCGTAGACGCCCACCGTCATGATCGCGGCGATGCCGACCAGCACCGCCAGCCGGGTGCCGAACGGCGCCGCGGCCACGGTGCCGAGCGAGATCACGATGATCTCGGCCGACAGGATGAAGTCGGTGCGCACCGCGCCCTTGACCTTGTCGCGCTCGAGCGCCATCAGATCCACGTTCGGATCGGCCAGCGCCTGGGTCAGCTCGGCATGGTGGGCGTCGTCCTCGGCACGGCTGTGCAGCAGCTTGTGGGCGAGCTTCTCGACGCCCTCGAAGCACAGGAAGGCGCCGCCCAGCATCAGCAGCGGCGTGATCAGCCAGGGCAGCAGCGCGCTGATCGCGAGCGCCGCCGGCACCAGCATGGCCTTGTTGAGCATCGAGCCCTTGGCGACCGCCCACACCACCGGCAGCTCGCGCTCGGCGCGCACGCCGGCCACCTGCTGGGCATTGAGCGCGAGGTCGTCGCCGAGCACGCCGGCGGTCTTCTTGGTCGCCACCTTGGTCAGCAGCGCGACGTCGTCGAGCACGGTGGCGATGTCGTCGAGCAGGGCGAGCAGGCTGGAGGCCATGGCGAAAGCGTTCTCGGAGCGGCAGGGCCGCGGCGCCGCGATGGTAGCGGCAGCCCGAAGCGAAAAGGCCGGCTCGCGCCGGCCCAGGGAGCGTTGCCGGCGGCGCCCGCTCAGTGCAGGTTGGCCGAGGCCGTCGGCCGCACCGCCGGCGTCGCGAACTCGCGGCCGACGACGGCCCGCGCGTACAGGTAGTTGCGGCGCGCCGTGTCGCTCAGCGCGTCGAGCGGCACGTGACCTTCGGCATCGCAGGGGAAGACGAGCGCACGGCCGGCGTTGAACAGCGACTGGAACCGCAACTCGTAGCCGAGCGCGGCGGCGGGTGGGTTCAGGGCGTTCAACATTTCGACCTCCAGTCGCAGCACGATGACGGCGTCGTCACGGTGCGCCGGCGCCGACGCGGGGAAGCACTCGAGTCGCGGGCGGTTCGCACCGCTGTCGATCGCTGCCGTCGCTTGATCGTGCGCCTGTTCTTACCGACTCAACGCGGCCGCGGCCCGTTGCGCCGACCGCTGCGTGCGCGATGTCACGGACGGTTGTCGCGTTCCACCCGATCAGGGGGTGGGGTCGCTCTCGGCCTCGCGCCGGCACTCGGCCTGCAGCGCCGCCCAACCCTCGGCGCCGAGGCGGTGCAGCGTCGCGATGTTGGCCGCGTAGATCGCCTCGGCCTCCGGAAAGGCGGCCACCGCGCGGTCGATGCTGTCCTCGCGCAGCAGGTGCAGCATCGGCCAGGGCGAGCGGTTGGTCGCGTTGGCGATGTCGTCGGGCTCGGCATCGGCGAAGCGGTAGTCCGGGTGGAAGCTCGCGACTTGCAGCACGCCGGCATGGCCGAGCTGCGCGACCGCCGCGTCGGCCACCGCGAGGAAGTCGTTGTAGGCCCCGAAGTCGGCCAGCACCGCGGGGTGGATCAGCAGCGTGGTGTCGACGCGCTCGGGGTCCGCGGCGGCCAGCGCATCGAGCTCGTCGCACAGCTGGGCCAGCAGCGCATCGGTGTCGCGCGCGGTGCTCACGACCCAGCGGATGCGCTGCTTCACATGCACGGCGCGGGCGAAGGGGCAGAGGTTCAGCCCGATCACCGCGCGCTCGAGCCAGGCGCGGGTCTCGGCCAGGACGCGGGCCGGGTTGGGAACCGCTGCGGCACCACGGGATTCGAAAGGAGTTCCGGCGTTCATCAGGCCGACACCCTACACTGCCGCGCCAACGAGCCGGCGCCACGGACCTGCGGCCACCCCGCCAGGAGACAGACCATGCCTCGCTTCCCTGCCCTCCACCGTCTGGGACCCGCCGTCGCGATCGCAGCGCTCGCCACGTCGGCGCAGGCGGCGCCCGAACCCTGGCCGATGGTCGGCCGGCAGGGGATCATCCAGCAGGTCATCGTGCCGCTCGATCAGGCCCGCTCGCGCGACGCCTATCTGCAGCAGATCGACCGGCTCTGCCAGGGCAAGGAAACCTGCTTCGTCAACTTCTACACCAACAGCACCGGGGCCGCGGCCGAGCTGCCGCTGCCCGATGCGATCGCCAACGAGGCCACGGCCGTGATGCGCCGCTCGGCCAAGCAGGCGGCGGAGCTATTCCGCTGGAGCTGCCGGCTGGCGATGCCCGAACCGAACTGCTTCTGAGAGTGCCGCGCATGCTCCTCCCCCGTCTGACGAGTCTCTGCTGCGCCGCGCTGCTGATGGGCACGGCGGCGGCGCAATCGGCCGAGGACCCGGCGCGCCACGTGCAATTCATCGAGGAGCACGCCGGCCAGTGCGTCACCCGCGGCGGCGTGCAGATCCTCGTCAAGAACAGCCACCCGACGCGCACGGTCAAGGTCTGGCTCGATCGTTACCACGGCGGCAGCGGTACCGGCGACCGCTCGCGCACCGAGTTGCCCCCCGGCGCCGAGCCCGAGGCGCTGGGCTGCTCGCGCAACAACGCGGTGCCGCAGGAATGGCGCCTGGTGCGCGCCGAGTTCGTGAACTGAGGCCCCGTCGATGAAGGGGTCGATCGAGGTCGCGGCGAAGTAAGGCTTCAGCGCCCCACGGTGTCGGCCGGCACGCGATCGGCCGGTGCCGCGGCGGCGCCGCCGCCCAGGGCGAAGGGCGCCACCGGCGGCTCGTCGCCTTCGTCCTCATCCGGCTCGGCGCCGAGGAAGCCGCCGCTCTGGTGAGCCCACAGGCGGGCATAGAGACCGCCCAGCGCCAGCAGGCTCTGGTGCGTGCCTTCCTCGACGATGCGGCCCTTGTCGAGCACGATCAGCCGGTCCATCGCCGCGATCGTGCTGAGCCGGTGCGCGATCGCGACCACCGTCTTGCCCTCCATCAGCCGGTACAGGCTGGCCTGGATCGCCGCCTCGACCTCGCTGTCGAGCGCGCTGGTGGCCTCGTCGAGCAGCAGGATCGGCGCGTCCTTCAGCATCACCCGCGCGATCGCGATGCGCTGGCGCTGACCGCCGGAGAGCTTGACGCCGCGCTCGCCGACATGGGCGTCGTAGCCCGCGCGGCCCTTCGGGTCGGTCAGCGTCAGCACGAAGTCGTGCGCCTCGGCGCGCTGCGCGGCGGCGGTCATCTCCGCGTCGCCGGCGTCGGGCCGGCCGTAGAGGATGTTGTCGCGCACCGAACGGTGCAGCAGCGAGGTGTCCTGCGTGACCATCCCGACCTGGGCGCGCAGGCTGTCCTGGGTGACCGCGGCGAGGTCCTGGCCGTCGATCAGCACCCGGCCCGACTCGACGTCGTAGAAGCGCAGCAGCAGATTGACGATGGTGCTCTTGCCCGCGCCCGAGCGGCCCACGAGGCCGATCTTCTCGCCCGGGCGCACCGTCATCGTCAGGCCGTCGATCACCGTCTTCTTGCCGCCGTAGGCGAAGCGCACGTCCTCGAAGCGCAGCTCGCCGCGCGTCACGACCAGCGGCCTGGCGTCCGGCCGGTCGACCACCGCGTGGAGCTTCGACAGCGTGTTCATGCCGTCCTGCACCGTGCCGACGTTCTCGAACAGCGAGGCCATCTCCCACATGATCCAGTGCGAGATGCCGTTGAGCCGCAGCGCCATCGCGGTGGCCGCGGCGACCGCGCCGATGCCGACCTCGCCGCGCGTCCACAGCACGAGCGTCACGCCGGCGGTGGCCAGGATCAGCGCCATGCTGAGGATGTGGTTGACGACCTCGAAGCCGGTCACCAGCCGCATCTGCGCGTAGGCGGTCTGCATGAACTCCTGCATCGCGCTCTTCGCATGGCCCGACTCGCGCTGCGCATGCGAGAACAGCTTGACGGTGGCGATGTTGGTGTAGGCATCGGTGATGCGGCCGGTCATCAACGAGCGCGCGTCGGCCTGCTGCTGCGCCACCTTGCCCAGCCGCGGCACGAAGAACCACAGCGTCGCCACGTACAGCGTCAGCCAGCCCAGGAAGGGCAGCAACAGCCAGCGGTCGAAAGCGCCGACCACCGCGATCAGCGTGACGAAATAGATCACGACGAACATCAGGATGTCGGTCACGATCAGCATCACGTCGCGCACCGCGAGCGCGGTCTGCATCACCTTGGTGGCGACGCGGCCGGCGAACTCGTCCTGGTAGAAGGCCAGGCTCTGCCCGAGCATCAGGCGGTGGAAGTTCCAGCGCAGCAGCATCGGGAAGTTGGCGAACAGCGCCTGGTACTTGAACAGCGCCTGCAGCGCCACCACGATCGGGCTGGCCAGCAGGATCACCGCGATCAGCAGCAGTTCGCCGCGGTGCGTGTCCCACAGGCGCTCGGGCTCGGTCGCGCCGAGCCAGTCGACGATGCCGCCGAGCATCGCGAACAGCAGCGCCTCGAAGGCGCCGATCGCCGCCGTCAGCAGCGTCATCCACAGGATGAAGCCGCGCGAGCCGCGCGTGCAGGCCCAGACGAAGGGCAGCAGGCCGCGCGGCGGCGGCAGGGGCTCGGCATCCGGGTAGGGATGCAGCAGCTTTTCGAAGCGGGCGAGCAAGCGGGGCTCCAGGCGGGTGGCTGGCAAGGCGGCGGCCACGGCGGGTGGCCGGCGGCGGACGAGCGCGCGAGGTTAGCCGATGACGAAGCCCTTGCGCGGGTCAGGCCCGCCGCTACTGCACCAGCTGCAGCACCTCGATCTGCTCGGCCACCGTCTCGAAGGTGCCGGCGCCCGACGGCATCTGCATCAGCGGCTTGCCGTCGGCGTCGAGGATCCAGATGTTCGGGTAGACCAGCTGGCGGACCCGTTCGTCGCCGATCGCGGTCTGGAACTCGGTGTAGCTGCGACTGCTCGCGCCGAGCTTGATGTAGACCGAGCGCGCCAGCACCGACAGCGAGCTGCGCAGGTCGGCGACCACGTAGTCGCGCTGGAAGTGCGGCACGAGCTCGGCGGCATGCCGGTCGAGGAAGGCCTCGTAGCGGCGGCAGAACCTGCAGTCCCTGGCGCCGAGATAGACGTACAGGCGCTTGTTCTCGCGCCGCGCGCGCTCGGCGACCGCGGTCAGGTCGAACTCGGCCCTGTCCGGCAGGCCGACCGGCTGGATCACCACCGCGCCATAGGCCGCCGGGAAGCCGGCCGCCGCCGCCGGCAGCGCCGACAGCAGTATCGCCAACGCGAGCAGCAGCGCCCTCACCGGACCGCCAGCGAGCCCTGGTAGCGCAGCTCCTTCGAGTCCTCGACCTCGGCCTTCAGCTCGGCCGGCGCCTGCGGCACGAAGTTGAAGCGGAACTGCGGGTTCTCGCTGATCGAGAAGTCAAGCTCGGCGTCGAACAGCTTGCGCTCGCCGTAGCGAACCTTGATCGAGCGCACGAAGTGCGGCGGGATGAACATCACCGTCTGGTTGTTGAGCTCGAAGCCGGTGTCGTTGGGATGCGTCACGCGCAGATCGGCGGCGGTCAGGCCGTTCATCTTCACGCCCTCGGGCAGCTTGAACGCGGTGCGGCCGACCTCGCTCAGCGGGCTGCGGTTCGGTGGCGCCGAACAGCCGCCGGAAGTCTTGACGTAGCGCGAGGCCATGTGCAGCGTGCCGTCGCTCAGCTCGGCGACGACGCGGATGTGGCTGTACTCGTCGACGCGCAGCCGCATCTCGAAGTCGGCCTGGCCCAGCTCGGTGGTCAGGTCGAACACCGCCGCGAGCTGCGAGGGGTTCTTGTCGACCGCGACGTACATGCGCTTGACGTACAACTCGGGCTTCTGCGGGATGCGCGACACGACCTTGACCGGCACCGCGGCGCCATAGGCGGCGCGCAGCGGCACCTGCAGCTCGACCTTGGACGCCGCGACCTCGATCGGCTGCTCCTTGAACAGCTGGGCCCGCAGCCGGTCCCATTCGGGCGAGCTGTCGGTGTGGGCGATGTTGGCCGGCAGTCCGCCGGGCGCGGCCAGCGACGGCGCGGCCAGCGCGACGACAAGCAGGGTGGCAAGGGTGCGCCACGCCGATGCGAACAGACGAAGCATCAGGGACTCCGGGAGCGCGGCTACCCCGCGCGCGAAGCACTCTATCAGCGCCCGCCCGCAGCTGCCGGTCACCGGGCCTGCGGCGGCCTGGGTTAACCCTCGACTCAAACGCCGACCGCGTCGAGCTCCTTGTAGGCGTCGCGCAGCCACAGCTTGACGCGCTGGCGGTCCACCAGGCCGAGGCCGGTCGCCGCCTTGTCGGCATGGTTCTGGGCCGACCAGAAGCTGGCGCTGTGCGCGTCGATCTTCTGCATCACGCCGTCGTGCAGGTGGCGCAGCCGCACGGTGCGCGCGCCGAGCTCGCGGGCCCGCTGCTCCTCGCCGGAGGCCTCCAGCAAGCCGAAGTCGTCGCCGCGCAGCTCGTTGCGCACCAGCCGGTACTGCAGCCGATCGCCGAAGCGGTCGAGCACGCGCTTGAGCAGGTCGACCGAGTCGCGGCCGCTGTCCATCACATGCCAGTAGACGAAGGCCAGCTCGGCCTCCTGCTGCAGCTCCAGCACGCCGGACTCGTCCATCCACTTCGCCAGCGGGTCGTGGGTCTGCGCGGCCAGGTCGACCAGGATGCGGCGCCCCGGCACGTCGACCGCGGCCTCGACGATCTCGTCCATCGCGTCGTAGCTGTCGATCGGCGCCGGCGCCGCGAAGCCGGCATAGAAGCGCAGCAACGCGCCGTGCGAGCGGTCGGTGTCGAAGCCGACGAAGGGCAGGCCGCGGTCGATCAGGTATTGCGCCAGCAGCCGCGCGACGACGGACTTGCCGACGCCGCCCTTCTCGCCGCCGATCAGATGGATGGGGGTCACAGGAGTCCTTGAGGGGGATCGGAACGCGATTGTTGATGCAAGAAGCCGGCCCGCGTGTCAGCGCGTGTTGCACGGCAGCATCAGTGCGCCGGCATCGGCCTGCGGCGCCGCGGCATGCAGGAGTTCATGGAATGCCGGCCGGCCACGTAGCGATCTGCAACCGACTGGCGCCGGCCGGGACGCCGCGACCCAGAATCCGCGCCGGCGCAGTGCCCGAAGGAGTCCCAGATGGTCGGATCGAAGTTGTCATGTGCCCGGCACTGGTTGGCCGCCCTGGCCCTGGCCCTGGGCATGGCCGCGGCGCAGGCGAGCGAGCTGGTGCTCGCGGTCAACGAAGGCGTGACCTACCGGGTGCCGCAGGAGCAGATCGTCGCCAAGTACACGGCCATCGCCGCCGACCTCGGCAAGCTGCTCAAGCGCAACGTGGTGGTGCAGCCGGTGGGCGACTATCCGACGCTGCGCGCCGGTCTGGCCGCGAAGCGTTACGACCTGGCTCTGGTCCATCCCGCTCACCTGTCGATCGTCGCGCTGCGCGACTCCGGCTACACGCTGGTGGCGGTGACCCAGGGCTTCCAGACCTACAGCGCCAACTTCCTGGTCCGCGCCGACGCGCCCTACAAGGGCCTCGCCGAACTGAAGGGCCTGCGGCTCGGCGCGCCGGACGAGGACTCGATCACCTCGTGGATGGTGCGCGCCACGCTGCGCGACGCGCTCGGCGGCGCCGACCAGGTACGCTATGTCTACACCCGGTACCAGGATGCCGTGCCCTTCTTCGTCGAGAACCATCTGACGCCGGCCGGCGCCACCGCCTCGTCGGCGGTCATCAAGGCCTGGACCGAGAAGGGCGGCAAGGTGCTGTTCAAGTCCAAGCCGGTGCCGATCAAGCATGTGATCGCCGGCCCGGCGCTCAGCGCCGACGAGGTGCGGACGGTGCGCGCCTACCTGCTGGCGCTCGCCGACACCGACGACGGCAGGAAGAAGCTCGAACCGACCAAGCTCAAGGGCTTCGCCGCCTACGAGCAGAGCGAGATGATGACGCTCGGCAAGTGGCTTGGTCTGTGAACGCGCCGCTGCCTTCCGCACATCGCTGACGCAGCCGCCGGGGCCGCGCAAAGCGTGCACACTGGCACGCCATGACGCCGCCGATCCCCGTCATCCGCCGCCGGCAGCTGCTGCACATCGTGCTCGCCGGCGCCGGCACGATCGCCTTCCCGGCCCTGTGGCTCGGGCCGCGCGCCGCCCCGCCCGCCCCCTTGCGACCGACACCGGCGCAGACCGAGGGACCGTTCTACCCGGTGGTGCTGCCGGCCGACAGCGATGCCGACCTGCTGGTCAACGGCACGCGGCGGGCCGTCGCCGCCACCGCGGTGACGCTCGCGGGTCGGGTGGTCGACCTCGACGGCCGGCCGTTGAAGTCGGCGGTGGTCGAGATCTGGCAGTGCGACGCCCAGGGCCGCTACCACCACCCGGGCGATCGCGGCGGCCGCGCCGACCCGGACTTCCAGGGCTTCGGCCGCAGCAGCGTCGACGGTGACGGCCGCTACCGCTTCCGCACGCTGCGCCCGGTGTCCTACCCCGGTCGCACGCCGCACATCCACGTCAAGGTCAGGCTCGGCGCGCGCGCGCTGCTGACGACCCAGCTCTATGTCGAGGGCGACCCGGGCAACGAGCGCGACGGCCTGTGGCGCGGCCTGCGCGACGCGGCCGACCGGGCCGCGCTGACGCGGCCCTTCGTGGCGGGGGCCGACGGACTGAGCGCCGAGTTCCCGATCGTCATCGCGGCGTGAGCAGCGACGGCCCGCTGCCGCTGTACGCCGACGGTGCACTGATCGTCGTCGACAAGCCGGCCGGGCTGCTGGCCGTGCCCGGCCGCGGACCCGACAAGCAGGACTGCCTCGTGACGCGGCTGCAAGGCCGCTGGCCCGGCGCGCGCACCGTGCACCGGCTCGACGAGGCGACGTCGGGGCTGATGGTGTTCGCGCTCGGCCTGGCCGAGCAGCGCGCGCTGAGCCGTGCCTTCGAGCGGCGCGAGGTCGGCAAGGGCTATGTCGCCGTGGTCGACGGTCGCGTGGCGGACGACCGCGGCGCGATCGACCTGCCGATCGGCGCCGACTGGGCCGAGCGCCCGCGCCGCCGCATCGATCACGCGACGGGTCGCGCGGCGCTGACGCGCTGGCGGGTGCTGGACCGCGGCGCAACGACGACGCGGCTCGCGCTCGAACCGTTGACCGGCCGCACCCACCAGCTGCGCGTGCACCTGGCGGCGATCGGCCACCCGATCATTGGTGATCGGCTCTACGGTGGCTTTGATGCGCCGCGCCTGCTGCTGCATGCGAGCGCGCTGCGCTTCGTCCACCCGACGAGCGGCGAGACGCTCGCCTTCGAGTCGCCGCCGCCGTTCTAAGGGTAGGCCGCGACGACGCGGTAGCTCGCCGGCGGCCGCAGGTCGGACTCCACCAGCGCATAGCCCGTCACCGGCCAGCGGATGCACGCCGGCGCGGCGGGTGGCACGGCCTCCTTCGCGTGGCGGGCCAGCGTCACATGCGGGTGCCAGCGCGACGGGCTGGCCTCCGGCCCCGCCAGCGCGCGCAGCAAGCGCGCGTGCAGCGTCGCGAGCGCGGGCGGCACGGCCTGCGGGCAGATCACCGCATGCTCGCCGCGCCAGACCTCGGCGCGCTCGAGCCTCAGCTCGCAGGGCTCGAAGGGCAGGTCGAGCCGCTGCACCAGGCCGGCGATGGCCTCGCGCGGCAGCGCGCCGAGGAAGTGCAGCGTCAGGTGCAGCCGCCCGCGCCGCGTCGGCACCGCACCCGGCGGCCAGTGCCAGGTGGCGACATGGCGCTGCAGCGCGTCGCGCACCGGCTCGTCGGGCAGCAGGCCGATGAACAGGCGGGCGAGTTCTTGCGGGACGGGGCGGCTGGCTCGGCTCACGCGCCCTAACATCGGGCGAACCGCTTCCCGCGTCAAGGCCCATGCCGCTGCATCCCCTCACCCGCAGGCTCGCCGTGCTCGCGCTCGCGGGCCTGGCCGCCTGCACCACCATGACCCCGGCCCCGGCCGACCGTGCCGAACTCGCCCGCCAGGTCGCCGAGGCCGAGCGCGCCTTCGCCAAGACCATGGCCGACCGCGACCACGCCGCGTTCACCCGCTTCCTCGCCGACGAGGCGGTGTTCTTCAACGAGACGCCGGCGCTGCGCGGCAAGGCCGCGGTCGCGGCCGGCTGGAGGCGCTTCTTCGAGCAGCCTGCGGCGCCGTTCTCCTGGGAGCCCGATCAGGTCGAGGTGCTCGACTCGGGCACGCTGGCCTTCTCCACCGGCCCGGTGCGCGGGCCGGACGGCAAGCCGACGGCGCGCTTCAAGTCGGTGTGGCGGCTGGAAGCGCCCGGCGTGTGGCGCGTGGTGTTCGACTCCGGCTGCAACTGCCCTTGAAGGCCGCCGACGCGGCGGCCCCGCTGCGCGCCTTTCCCGCCTTCATCCGCTTCTGGTGGGGCCGGCTGGCCGCGACCTCGGCCAACCAGATGCTGATGGTCGCGATCGGCTGGCAGATGTACGAGCTGACCGGCAGCGCCTGGGACCTGGGGCTGGTCGGGCTGTATCAGTTCGGCCCGGCGCTGCTGCTGGTGCTGTGGGCCGGCCATGTGGCCGACCGCCATGAGCGCCGGCGGATCCTGGTGGCCTGCATGGCGGTGCAGGTCGCGGTGGTCGCGCTGCTGCTGGCCGCCGCGCTCGGCGACTGGGCCAGCCGTGGCCTGCTGCTGGCGCTGTCGCTCGCGATCGGCGCGGCCAAGGCCTTCCAGATGCCGGCCCAGCAGTCGCTCGTGCCGCTGCTGGTGCCCGAGAGCGTGCTACCGCGCGCGATCGCCTTCAGCTCGGCCGGCATGCAGGCCGCGATCATCGGCGGGCCGGCGCTCGGCGGCGTGCTGTTCGTCGGCGGCGCGGCGCTGGTCTACGCGGTGTGCGGCGCGCTGTTCGTGATGGCCGCGCTGCTGTATGCCGGCGTGCGGCACGCGACGGTGGCACGCAGCACCGAGCCGGTTGCGCTCGCGACGCTGCTGGCCGGCGTGCACTTCATCCGCCACCGGCCGGCGGTGCTGGGCGCGATCTCGCTCGACCTGTTCGCGGTGCTGCTCGGTGGCGCGACCGCGCTGCTGCCGATCTTCGCGAAGGACATCCTGCATGTCGATGCCTGGGGCCTGGGCCTGCTGCGCGCCGCGCCGGCGGCGGGCGCGCTGGCGATGTCGGTGCTGCTGTCGCGCTGGCCGATCACGAACCGCGTCGGACGGCACATGTTCGTCGCGGTGGCGGTCTATGGCATCGCCACGCTGGCCTTCGGACTGTCGAGCTGGTTCTGGCTCTCGCTCGCGGCGCTCGCCGTCGCCGGTGCGGCCGACATGGTGAGCGTGGTGATCCGCCAGTCGCTGGTGCAGCTCGAGACGCCCAACGAGATGCGCGGCCGCGTCAGCGCGGTCAACTCGATCTTCATCGGTGCGAGCAACCAGCTCGGCGAATTCGAGTCGGGCGCGACCGCGGCGCTGCTCGGGCCGGTGGGGTCGGTGGTGCTGGGCGGCTTCGGCACCTTGCTGGTCGCCGGCGCCTGGATGAGACTGTTCCCGGACCTGGCGCGGCGCGAGCACCTGCGCTCGCCGCGGTCCAAGGAGGACGGCGCATGACCGAGAGGCTCTACATCGTCACCGGCGCCTCGCGCGGCCTGGGCGCGGCACTCGCCGAGCAGGTGCTGGCCCCCGGCGTCACGCTGCTCGGGCTGTCGCGCGGCCGCCATGCGGGGCTCGCCGCGCTGGCCGAGGCGGCGGAAGCAACCGTCGAGCAATGGCCGGTCGATCTCGCCGAACCGCTGCCGGTCGCCGCACGGCTGGAGGCCTGGCTCGGCCGCGTCGATGCGCAGCGCTTCGACGCGGCGGTGCTGGTCAACAACGCGGCGCTGATCCCGAGTGCCGGGCCGCTGGAGTCGATCGCGCCCGACGAACTGGCACGGGTGCTGCGCGTCGGGCTCGAGGCGCCGCTGCTGCTGGCCGGCGCCTTCCTGCGCGCGACGCGCGGCTGGCGGGCCGAGCGCCGCGTGCTGCAGGTGTCCTCGGGCCTCGGCCGGCGGCCGATGGCGGGCCAGGCCACCTACTGCGCGATCAAGGCCGGCCTCGACCATGCCGCCCGCGCGATGGCGCTGGACGGCGCGCGCGTCGCCGCGGTCGCGCCCGGCGTGATCGACACCGACATGCAGGCCCAGCTGCGCGCCAGCGACTCGGCGCAGTTCCCCGAGCACCAGCTGTTCGTCGACATGAAGCGCGGCGGCCAGCTCGACACGCCGACCCAGGCCGCGGCCAAGCTGCTCGCGCTGCTGCGGCGCGAGGACTTCGGCAGCCAACCCGTCACCGACGTGCGCGGCCTCTAGCCGATCGCCCGCTTCATCTTCGCCCGCTGCCCGCCGGCCCGGCCGCGCGCCTTCCACTGCGCCAGCTGCTGCCGGCGCTCCAGCACGCTCATGGTGTCGCGCTTCAGCTCGCGCAGCAGCTTGTGGTAGTTGCGCAGCCGGTCGGGCGCGACCGCCTCGCGCACCGCACACCCTGGCTCGTCGCCGTGGCGGCAGTCGCGGAAGCGGCAGCGCGGCGCGAGGCGCTCGATGTCGCCGAAGCCCTGCGCCAGCGTGGCCTCGTCGATGTCGGGCCGCAGCGCGCGCAGGCCCGGCGTGTCGATCACGCAGGCGCCGCCCGGCAGCCGGTGCAGCGTGCGCGCGGTGGTCGTGTGCTTGCCGCGGCTGTCGTGGGTGCGCACCGCGCCGGTGTCCTGCAGCGACAACCCGGCCAGCGTGTTGGTCAGCGTCGACTTGCCGGCGCCCGACGAGCCGAGCAGCACCACCGTCTGCCCCGGCATCAGCCAGGGCGCGAGCGCCAGCGCCGCCTCGGGCGCCGTGCCGTTGACCGCGAGCAGCGGCACGTCGGGCCCGATGCGCGCGCGCAGCGCGTCGGTCTCGTCGGCGACCAGCGCCTCGCGCACCGCCGGTGCGGGCGCCACCAGGTCGGCCTTGGTCAGCACCACGACCGGCCGTACGCCGGCGCCATGCGCGAGCAGCAGGTAGCGCTCGAGCCGGCGCGGGTTGTAGTCGTCGTCGAGGCCCATCACGAACAGCGCGGTGTCGACGTTGCTGACCACCGGGTGGCGCCGTCCGTCGGCGTCGCGCCGGGCGATGTGGTTCAGCGGCTCGAGGCGCCGCTGCGCCCACAGCGCGCCGTCGGACTCGCCGGCGCACAGCAGCCAGTCGCCGACGGCGAGCGCGGCGCCCTCGGCGTCGAGCGCACGCAGCAGCGCCGGCGCAGCGCGCGCACGGTGCTCGGCCTCGCCGTCGTGCACGCGCAGCTGATCGCGGTGCACCTCGGTCAGGCGCATCGCTTGCCAGGCCGCATGGTCGCCACCGGCGGCCGCGGCGAGTGCGGGGAACAGGGCCGGCTGCCAGCCGATGCGGCGCAGCCGGTCGAAGGAGAACTCGGGACCGGAAACGAAAGCGGATGAAGACATGATCGGTTCGGACTCTCGAAAGCGGGGCGCGCAAGCGCCGGGGCACCGCGCGGACGCGGTGTCGTGGCTTCGGGGGTCGACCGCGGCCGGGGCCGGGCGGTCAGCGAACCGGGATCACGCCGGGGCGGCGGATCGGATCCGTTCGATCAGCGCCTGGGCTCAGGCGACGGCCGACAAGGGGGCGGCAAGATCAGGCTGGTGCATGTTTGGCTCCTCAAGTCGGTGGATGGGAGCAGCCGGTGGGGTACCGGCTGCGGCGTGGCCGCGAGTGTCGCAAGCACGGCGCGCCGCGTCAACGCGGCAAACGCCCATAAAAAAGGCCGCACGGGGCCAGCCCGTGCGGCACAAGGCGGGGGAGTCTGATCCCGCCGGTCGAGAGAGGATGCGGTTCAGCAGGTGCTCGCGACGGCCACGCACTCGGCGCTGGCGAGGGCCACGCTGCGGCGCGCGCTGATCACCACGCGCTCCAGTTCCACCACCGGCACGGCCCGCGCCGCAGCGTGCGCCGGCGCCGCCTGCAAGCCGGCCAGCCCGGCCACGCCGGCGAGCTGGACGGCGGTGCACAGCACGGCGGCCGCGGCGGCGAGCAGGGAAACGGTGGACGGCAGGGTGCGGGGGCTGTTCATGGCGGACTCCGAAGGGCTGTTGGGGCTGCGATGGACTCAGTATCGGCAGCCCCTGCCCGCGACGCCACGCGCCTGCGACGAAGCGCGCCATCCGCGACCTGAACCGCGGCCCCGGGCGACGAACCGCGCCCCGAAATGAGCGACGGGGCCTCGCGGCCCCGTCGACTCGTGCCGCGGAACGCCGCGGCGCCTCGGCCTCAGGCCTTCTTCACGTAGGCGCTGCACCAGCCGCCCGCAGCCACCTGCTTGCCGGCGAACAGTGGGCAGCCGCCCGCCGCATCGCCCGCCTTGCCCTGGAACAGCTGGCAGTTGCTGCACAGCTGGCCGGCGGCGTAGGTCTTGTATTTCGCCTTGTCGGCCTTGGCGGCCTCGGTCACGTAGCCGAGGGCCACGGCGTTCGCGTCCTTCGGGTCGACCATCGGCGCGGCGGCCTGGGCGCCGCGCGCGGCGGCGAGCGCCAGGCCGGCAAGGGGAATCCACTGGATGAACTGGCGTCGGGCTGTCATCGGTGTCTCCTGGAGTGGTTGCTGAACTTCTCTCAACGCGTCGCCGGGACGGGCGGGCGACAGCGAATGGTAGGGAGCCGAACTGACAACGGCCCCTGGAGACAGCGCCGCGTCAGCCGGCCGCACCGGCGCTCATTGGTCCGGCCGCAGGTGCACGCGCGCACCGTGGACGGCCACCACCTGGCCGGCGCGCAGCTTGGCGCCGCGGCGCAGTTCTTCGCGGCCGTCGACCGCGACCTTGCCGGAGGCGATCAGGACCTTGGCCGCGCCGCCGCTGTCGGCCAGGCCGGTGGCCTTGAGAAGTGCATCGAGGGTGATGTACTCGCCGCGCAGCGCGAACTCGATCGTCCGCATCACGGCCCCCGGCGCGACAGAATGGCGGTGGGCGTCTCGCCCCGAACCATGAGCGTGCAGTCATCCATGCCCGCAGTGTCTCCCACCACGCCTCCCTGTCCATGAGCCACCGCCCGACCACCGTCGACGAACTCGCCGCCTTCGACACCGTGATCGACGTGCGCTCGCCGTCGGAGTTCGCGCTCGACCACATCCCCGGCGCGATCAACTGCCCGGTGCTCGACGACGCCGAGCGCGCGCGGGTCGGCACGGCCTATGTGCAGGTGTCGGCCTTCGAGGCCCGCAAGATCGGTGGGGCATTGGTCGCGCGCCGCATCGCCGACCACCTGGAAGCCCAGTTCCACGACCGGCCCAAGCAGTGGCGCCCGCTGGTGTACTGCTGGCGCGGCGGCATGCGCAGCGGCAGCCTCGTGACCTGGATGCGCATGGTCGGCTGGGATGCCCAGCAGCTGCAGGGCGGCTACAAGAGCTGGCGCCGCCACGTGATCGAGCGCATCGCCGCGCTCGCCCCGCAGCTGCCCTTGCACGTGCTGTGCGGGCCGACCGGCAGCGCCAAGACCCGCGTGCTGCGGGCGCTCGCGGCCGCCGGCGAGCAGATGCTCGACCTGGAGGACCTGGCCGCGCACCGCGGCTCGGTGCTGGGCGCATTGCCGGGCGTCGAACAGCCGTCTCAGAAGGCCTTCGAGACGCGGCTCGCGCACGCCATCGACGGTCTGGATCTCGCGCGGCCGGTGTGGGTCGAGGCCGAGAGCCGACGCATCGGCCGCCTGAACCTGCCCGAGCCGCTGCTGCTGCGGCTGCGCGCCAGCCCGGTGGTCGAGATCGCCGCCACGCCCGAGGCCCGGCTCGCCTACCTGCTGCACGACTACGCCTGGTTCGCCGACGACCCGCAGGACCTCGCCGCACGGCTCGGCTGCCTGCATGGCCTGCTGCCGAACGAGACGCTGGCGCGCTGGCAGGCCTGGGCGCGCGGGCGCGAACTCGCGCCGCTGTTCGCCGCGCTGATGGCCGAGCACTACGACCCGCTGTACGCGCGCTCGCAGGGCCAGAACTTCGAGCGGCTGCGGGAGGCGCGGCGCTTCGAGACCGACGACCTGTCCGACGCCGGCATCGCCGCGCTGGCGGCCCGCATCGCCGCCTCGTGAGGCCTCAGTCGCGGTGGATCGGGTCGATCCAGCGCACCGTCTGCGGCTGCTCGACCGGCTCGATGTCGAGGTTCACGACCACCGCCTCGCCATCGCTGCGCACCAGCACGCACTCGAGCACCTGGTCCGGGCTGGCGTTGATCTCCTGGTGCGGGACGAAGGGCGGCACGTAGATGAAGGAGCCCGGCCCGGCCTCCGCGGCGAACTCGAGCCGTTCGCCCCAGCGCATGCGTGCGCGGCCCTTGACGATGAAGATCACGCTCTCCAGCGGTCCGTGGTGGTGGGCACCGGTCTTCGCATCGGGATGGATGTGCACGGTGCCGGCCCACAGCTTCTGCGCGCCGACGCGGGCGTGGTTGATCGCCGCCTTGCGGTCCATGCCCGGCGTCTGGGCGGTGTTGCCGTCGAGCTGGTCCGGCGCGATCACGCGCACGCCGTCGTGCTGCCAGCGCGTCGGGCAAGGGTCGTCGCTCATGCGGGGCTCCGTTGCGCAGATGCGATACCGCGATTGTCGTCCGTCGAGCACCAGACGAGGGCATGGGATACACTCCATCTCGTAGATATACGCAAGACCGTGGTGCTTCGAGGTTTGTTCGATCCGTCGGTCGGTTCCGACCGGCGTCTGGTTCTTCCCCCCCAGTAGCGTTTCTTGAGTGTCTCTGCAGGGATGACGGCATGTCGCCGCGTCCTTCTTTTCATCGATATAGGAACGTTATGAGCATGCAAACCGGCACCGTGAAGTGGTTCAACGAAAGCAAGGGCTATGGCTTCATCGCCCAGGATGGCGGCGGCGCCGACGTCTTCGCGCATTTCCGCGACATCACCGGCACGGGCTTCAAGACGCTGCAGGAAAACCAGCGCGTCGAGTTCGAGGTGAAGCAAGGCCAGAAGGGCCCGCAAGCCGCGAACATCCGCCCGCTCTGAACACGCGGACACCGGCAAGAAAAAAACGCGGCTTCGGCCGCGTTTTTTCTTGCCCGCTGGACACCGGCCGGCGCGCGGCGCTAGGCTGCACGACCGCGTCACGGAGGCCGGCATGCTGCTGAAGTTTCTCAAGATCGCGGTCGCACTGGCGATCGCCCTGACCCTGCTGGTCGGCGTCGGCGGGCTGCTGGTGTCGCCCGAGTTCACCGTGTCGCGCAGCACGGTCGTCAACGCACCGCCGGCCGCCGTCTACGCGCTGTTGTCGAGCCCGCGCGCCTGGAAGGACTGGACGGTGTGGAACCGCCGCGACCCGGCGATGCAGCTCAGCTACAGCGGCCCCGAACAGGGCGCCGGCGCGGTGTGGTCCTGGGTCAGCGCCACCGAGGGCACGGGCCGCATGACCTTCACGCAGGCCGAGCCCGATCGCCGCCTCGCCTACGACCTCTACTTCCCCGACTTCGACAGCAACTCGACCGGCGAGCTCACGCTGACCGTGGAGGGCGCGGCGACGCGCGTCACATGGGCGATGCGCGGCAACGCCGGACCCAATCCGCTGATGCGCTGGGTGTCGCTGTTCTCCGACCGCCTGATCGGCCCGGACTTCGAGGCCGGCCTCGCCAACCTGAAGACGCTCGCCGAGCGGCGCTGAGCGGGCGGCCTACTTGCCGCGCTGGATCGCGAAGTAGTCGCGCTCGTCGTAGGGTCGGTCGGCGCACTGGCCGGCCCAGCCCTGCTGGCGCGCGTTGTAGGACTCGGCCTGACCGTTGTACGCGGTGGCGCGGCCCTGGTACGCAGCGCGGCGCTCGCGCAGCGCGCCGAGCTTGACGTTGAAGGCATCGACCGCGGCCGCGTCGGCCGCATCGATCGTCGACCGCTCGCTGCCGAGGGCCTCCTCGTCGCGCGCCAGCTGCGCCTGTTCGGCATCGAGATCACCCCGGCCGCGCTGGACCTGCTCGCCCTGTGCCTTCAGACCGGCCTCCTCCTGCAGGCAATGGCGCAACTCGTCACGCGTCAGCAACTTGCCGGTGGGCTGCCCCTTGCCGAGCTTGAGCACATGGCCCTTGGGCGGTGCGGGCTCGGCCGCGAGCGCCGGCCATGCGGCGCACAGCAGGCTGGCCGCGAGCAGTCGGGCGAGCACTCGGCTGCCGGGTTCGAGGAGGGTCATCGTCGGTCCTTGCGGGGGGCGCCGTTCGCGCCGCGAGGCGCGCATCATGCCATCGGCCGCCGCAGCGAGCGCGGGCGCGTGGACAGGCCCTAGAATCGCGCCCCTTTCGCCGCCATGACCCGCCCCGTCACCACCGCTCCCACGACCGCGCCGCCCGGCGGCGCCTGGTGCGCGATCGACTTCGGCACCTCGAACTCGGCCGTCGCGGTGGCCTGCGCCGAGGGCTCGCGCCTCGTCGCGCTCGAGGCCGGCCTGCCGACCATGCCGACCGCGGTGTTCTACTTCGCCGAGCACCCGCCGCTGCCGCCCGGCGCGCCGCCGCCCTGCGCCTTCGGCCGTGCGGCCGTGGCCGCCTATGTCGACGGCTACGATGGCCGGCTGATGCGCTCGATGAAGAGCATCCTCGGCTCCACGCTGGTCGAGCAGAGCACCGATGTCGGCGGCGGCCACGCGGTCAAGTACCTCGACGTCATCACCGGCTACCTGCGCCACCTGCGCCACGCCGCCGAGGCGGTGGCGGGCGGTCCGATCGAACGCGCGGTGCTCGGCCGCCCGGTGTTCTTCGTCGACGACGACCCGGCGCGCGACGCCCAGGCCCAGGCCTCGCTCGAGGCCGCGGCGCGCGCGGTCGGGCTGCGCGAACTCGCCTTCCAGTACGAGCCGATCGCGGCCGCCTTCGACCACGAGCGCCGCACCGAACACGAGGAGCGCGTGCTGGTCGCCGACATCGGCGGCGGCACTTCCGACTTCTCGCTGGTGCGCGTGGGCCCGGGCCGCCGGTCGCGGCTCGACCGCAAGGACGACATCCTCGCCAACCACGGCGTGCATGTCGCCGGCACCGACTTCGACCGCCGCATCGAGCTGGTGTCGATCCTGCGCGAACTCGGCTACGGCGCCTACGGCCCGGCGCGCGGCGACGCGGCGCCGCGCGAGGTGCCGAGCGCGGTCTACTTCGACCTCGCCACCTGGCACCTGATCAACACCGTCTACCAGCCGGCCCGCGTGGCCGAACTCAAGGGCATGGCCGGCTTCTATGCCGAACCGTCCCACCACCGCCGGCTGCTGCATACCGTGCAGCAGCGCCTCGGCCACGAGCTGGCGGCACGCGCCGAGGCCGCCAAGATCGAGGTCGCCGGCGGCGGGTCGACGTGCATCGACCTCGGACCGGTCGAGCGAGGCCTCGCGGTCACGCTCGACGAACGCGAGGCGGTCGCGGCGCTCGAGGCCGACATCGACCGCATCGTCGACGCCGCCCGCGAGACCGTGCGGCTCGCCGGCCTCGCGCCGGGCGACGTCGATGCGCTCTACTTCACCGGCGGCTCGACCGGGCTGACGCCGCTGACCGGGCGGCTCGCCGCGGCTTTCCCGCAGGCACGGCCGGTGCATGGCGATCGGCTGGCCAGCGTCGCGACCGGGCTGGGCGTGTACGCGGCCCGGCGCTTCGGCTAGCCTTCGGGCGCCTCGGGGTCGTTGCGGGGCGCCTTCCTTCCATCCATACGGAGCCCTCACGATGAACCTCGTCCAGCAATTCGGCCCGCTCGTCGGCCGCATCCTCCTCGCCCTGCTGTTCATCCCGGCCGGCATCGGCAAGCTGACCGGCTTCTCGGGCACCGTCGGCTACATCGCCTCCGCCGGGCTGCCGCTGCCGCAGGTGGGCGCGGCGATGGCGATCGTCGTCGAGCTCGGCGTCGCCGCCGCGTTGCTGGTCGGCTGGCGCACGCGCTGGGCGGCGCTGATCCTGGCGGCCTTCACCGTCGCCGCCGCGGTCTTCTTCCACGCCTTCTGGTCCGCGGCACCCGAGCAGCAGATGATGCAGACCATCAACTTCTGGAAGAACATTGCGATCGCCGGCGGGCTGCTGTTCGTCGCCGCGCATGGCGCCGGTCGCTACGCACTCGACGGCGGGCGCTGAAGCCGGATGCAAGACGACGCCCCGCGCGCGCGCCCGGCCTCCTGCACCCAGCTCTTCCTCGCCTTCAGCGCGCTCGCGCTGCAGGGCTTCGGCGGCGTGCTGGCGGTCGCGCAGCGGGTGCTGTGCGAGGAGCGGCGCTGGCTGACCCAGGCCGAGTTCGTGGAACTGCTCTCGCTCGGCCAGGTGCTGCCGGGGCCGAACGTGTGCAACCTGTCGCTGATGGTCGGCGACCGCTACTTCGGCACCCGCGGTGCCTTCGCGGCGCTGGCGGGCATGCTCGCCGCGCCGCTGGCGCTCGCGCTGGCCGCGATGGCGCTGTACGTGCGGTTCGCCGAACTGCCGGTGGTGGCCGGCGCGTTGCGCGGCATGGGCGCGGTGGCCGCGGGGCTGGTGCTGGGCACCGCGATCAAGCTCGCCGCGCCGCTGCGCGACAGCCCGCTCGGCCGGCCGCTCGCGGCCGCGCTGGGCGGGGCCTGCTTCGCCGCGGTGGCCTGGGCGCGGCTGCCGCTGGTCGTCGTGCTGCTGGGCCTCGGTTCGCTGGCCTGCCTGCTGGCGTGGTGGCGGCTGCCGGAGGACGCCTCGTGACGCTGGACCTGCTGCTCGCGCTCGGCGGGCATTTCCTGCTGCTGTCGCTGCTGGCGATCGGCGGCGCGATCGCGGTGGCGCCCGACATGCACCGCTGGATGGTGACCGAGGATGCGCTGCTGACCGACGCGCAGTTCACGTCGGCGATCGCGATCGCGCAGGCCGCGCCGGGCCCGAACCTGCTGTTCGTGCCGCTGCTCGGCTACCAGGCCGCGGGCCTGGCGGGCGCGGCGGTGGCGCTGGCGGGGATCATGATCCCGTCGACCACGCTGGCGCTGTTCGCGGCACGCTGGGGCGAGGCGCGCGCCGAATGGCGTGGGGTGCGGGCCTTCAAGGCCGGCATGGCGCCGATCACGCTGGCGCTGGTGGCCGCGACCGGCTGGCTGCTGGCCGCGCCGGTGGGGCAATGGGCCTCGCTGGCGCTGACGCTCGCCGCCGCGCTGCTGGTGTGGCGCACGCGGCTGCACCTGCTGTGGCTGATCGGCGCCGGTGCCGTACTGGGCGCCTTGGGTTTGGTCTAGGGCCTGTTAACGCTATCGGAGGGCTCGCGTGACCCAGGAAACGGCGGCCATCAAGGCGCAAAGCACAGCCGTAGCACGGCTACGGCGAGCATTTGCAACGCCGAGGGCCGCCGTTTCCTGGGATCACCCGAAGGGCC
>DATILD010000009.1:0-132829 GCA_035476815.1 Methylibium sp. | reverse complement strand
GCTGCCCGCGGAGCCGCCGGCTTCGGCCGTGGCGCCGGAGCCCGTCGCCGCGCCGGCGCCGCCCGAGGCGCCGTCACCCGAACCGACCGCCGTCGCCGAGGCCGCGCCTGCCGCCTCGGCCCCGGAAGCCGCGGCGTCCTCGCCGTCCTTCGAGTGGCCGCTGTCGACCCGCCTCAGCTACACGCTGAGCGGCGACGTGCGCGGCCCGGTCGAGGGCCATGCGACGGTCGAGTGGCTGCGCGAGAGCGACCGCTACCAGGTCCAGGTCGAGGTGATCGTCGGCCCGTCGTTCGCGCCGCTGATGCAGCGGCGCATGACCAGCGACGGCCTGCTCGGCCCCGCGGGCCTGGCGCCGCGCCGCTACGACGAGGAGACCCGCATCGCCTTCGCGCCGACGCGGCGCACCGGCCTGGTCTTCGACGGCGACGAGGTCACGCTCGCCAGCGGCCGTGTGCTGCCGGCGCTGCCGGGCCTGCAGGACACGGCCAGCCAGTTCGTCCAGCTGACCTTCCTGTTCGCGACCGGCACCGTGCCGCTGCGCGCCGGCGGCGAGCTGATCGTGCCGCTGGCGCTGCCGCGACGCATGGACCTCTGGGTCTACGACGTGGTCGGCGAGGAGGCGCTCGCCACGCCCTTCGGCACGCTGCCGGCCTGGCACGTGAAGCCGCGCCGCGAGGGCACGCCCAGCGTGCTGAGCATCGAGACCTGGTTCGCGCCGTCGCTGCAGTACCTGCCGGTGCGCATCGTGATCCGCCAGGGCCCGGACAGCCACATCGACCTGATGATCGAGCGGCTGCCGCAGCAGGCCGCGCCGTAGTTCAGGCCGGCGGCAGCCCGACGTGGCGGCGGAACTCCTGCGACCGCGCGCCGCCGAGCTGCTGGCGCACGAAGTTGTCGGCCAGCTCCAGCGCGCCGCGCAGCTCGTCGCTGGTCTTGACCTTCTCGATGCGCATGTTCAGCGGGTCGCCGTAGGGGCCGAGGTGGTCGGTGATCCAGCGCACCGCACGGCGGCGGGTCTCGTCCAGCGTCAGCACGACGGGCGCCGGCGTCGGCGCGGCGGCGGTCGCGGCAGCGCCGGGCGCGACCGCGACCGGCACGGCGCTGCCCGGCAGCGCCTCGATGAAGCCGTCGGCCAGCAGCGAGGCGAGCACGCCGTCGGCCGGCGGCAGGATCAGCTTGCCGAGCGCGTCGTCGCCGCGCTTGCCATCCACCAGGATCAGCGCCGAGCGCAGGCGGGGCACCAGGCGGTGGGCGCGGGTGGCGATCTCGTTGATTCCCTTGTCGGTCTTGCGATAGACGATGGGCATGCCCGTCCAATGCGTTTGGAGACAGCCGCGAGGGTAGCGCAGTGGGCGTCCGCCGCCCACCGCGACGGCACCGGTGCGTCCCGCAGGAGACAGCCGGCGTGACGCAGGCCACGGGTACAGTTGACCGCAACTTCCCCTGGAGAGCCTGATGGACTTCGAGCACCTGCTGATCGAGCGCCGCGGCGACGCGCCGCTGGCCGCCGGCTGGATCACGCTGAACCGCCCCAAGGTGTTGAACGCGCTGAACGACGCGCTGATGGACGAGCTGGGCGAGGCGCTGACCGCCTTCGACGCCGACGAGAGCATCGGCTGCATCGTCATCACCGGCAGCGAGCGCGCGTTCGCGGCCGGCGCCGACGTGGCGGCGATGGCGACGATGGGCTTCACCGACGTCTACAAGGGCGGCTTCATCACCCGCAACTGGGAGACCATCCGCGGCGTGCGCAAGCCGGTGATCGCCGCGGTGGCCGGCTACGCGCTCGGCGGCGGTTGCGAGCTGGCGCTGCTGTGCGACCTGATCATCGCCGCCGACAACGCCAAGTTCGGCCTGCCCGAGACCACGCTGGGCATCATCCCCGGCGCCGGCGGCACGCAGCGCATGCCGCGTGCGGTCGGCAAGGCCAAGGCGATGGACCTGGTGCTGACCGGCCGCATGATGGATTCCGCCGAGGCCGAGCGCAGCGGCCTGGTCGCGCGCGTCGTGCCGGCGGCCGACCTGCTGGCCGAGGCGCAGAGCGCCGCCGACGCGATCTGCCACCGCTCGCTGCCCAGCCTGATGGCGGCCAAGGAATGCGTGAACCGCGCCTGGGAGACCACGCTGGCCGAGGGCGTGGGCTTCGAGCGCCGCATGTTCCACGCGCTGTTCGCGACCGAGGACCAGAAGGAAGGCATGGACGCCTTCGTGCACAAGCGCAAGCCGGCGTTCAAGCACCGCTGAGCGCGGCGCCCCCGTCGGCCGCCGCGGGCGGCTCGCCCAGCAGGCCGGCGTTGCGCTCGCGCACCCGTGCCGCCGCCTCGTCGTAGAGGAAGGGCAGGAACATGTAGCGCTGGCCGGCGGTGACCGGCAGCGCCTCGTGCAGCAGCGTGCAGGAGAACACCACCGCGCCGCCGAGCGGCGCGGTGTAGAGCGCATTGCCGTACTCGGGGAAGCGCAGCTGGCCGCCGTCGAAGCCGCCGCTGTTGAGGAACAGCGAGACCGCGAAGCGGCGGTGCGCGGTGCCGGCGGTGGTGTTGTCGCGGTGGGCGCGGAAGAAGCCGCGGTCGGCGGCGTCGTAGCAGGCCACGATGTGGCGCTCGATGCGGGTGGCGCGGAACTGGAAGGCCTTCAGCAGCTCGGGTGCGAGCCGGTCGTGGATGCGCGCGGTGCAGGCCCGGCGCAGCGCCGGGTCGGCGATCTCGTGGTCGCGGCGGCGCTTGAAGCCGGCGTCGAGCCGGCCGACGGTGCGGCCGCCCTCCTCGCGCATGAAGCCGGACTCCACGCCGCCCTGGCTGCGGTAGAGCTCGACCAGGTGCTGGCACAGCGCGGGCTCGAACACGTCGGGCAGCACCAGCACCGGTGCCTGCGGCAGGGCCGGGCGCGGTGCCTCGGGCGGCGGCAGCGCGGCGGCGAGCTGCAGCAGCTGCGCGGCATGGCGGGCGGCGTCGCCCTCGGGGCAGGGCAGCACCGCGACGACCCGCAGCCGCGCATCGAGCAGGTAGCCGAGGCGGCGCGGCCGGCCCGCGGCATCGACCGCGCCGTACCGCCGCGCGATCGCACCGTCGGCATCGAGGAAGAAACGTCGCCCGGGGATGCGGTCGGTCAGCCGCGCGGCGTCGGCCGGGTCGCTGCTGACGCCGAAGAAGCACAGGCGCTCGTCGTCGAACAGCGCCGCCGCGGCGTCGATCGCGGCCAGCAGCGCGGCGCCCTCGGCATCGGCGCTGCTGCCGAGGAAGCTCAGCAGCACGGGGCGGCCGGCCACCGAGCTGAAGTCGTAGCGGGGGTTGCTCGGGTTGCGGCCGATGAACCAGGGCGCCGGGTCGCCGACCTGCAGCGGGTGGGTGCGATCGGGCGTGTCGGGCCGCATCGCGCTCAGGGCTGCAGCCAGCGCGCGCCCTGCGCGTCGAAGGCGGCGCGGCGGTGGCCGGCCGGGTCGAGTTCGAGCCAGTCGATCGCCCGCACGCGACCGGTCAGCACCGCGAAGGCGGCGCGCGCCGCGGCCGGCGGCGTGGCGCCGCTGCGCTGCAGCGGCTCGCCCGGGGCGATGGACGAGAGGTAGTCGCCGGCGTTCGGCGACAGCTTCACGCGGGCCCAGCGGGCCGTGACGGCGAGGCCGTCGGTCTCGATCGCCATGTCGAGCCGCACGCGCAGCTGCCAGCCGAGCGGGCGCGACCAGAACAGCGCGGTGGCCTGCGGCCGGGCGCCGAGCTGCGCGACCTTGGCCGAGCGGGCGTCGCTGTAGAAGACCAGTTCGCGGCGCGCGACATCGACCTCGCGCAGCACCACGGTGCGGGCATCGGCGCCGTCGCCATCGGCGGTGGCGAGCACCGGGCTGCGCCAGGGGTGCTCGCGGTCGTGCGCGGCGGCGCCGAGCTGGCGCCAGAGCGCGGTCTCGAGCGCCTCCAGTGTCGCCAGTCGCTCGGTCGCCATCGTGCCCTCAGCTTTCGCGGCGCAGTGCCGGTCGCGTCACGATTCCCGGCGCAAGGCCGGGAACAGGATCACGTCGCGGATGTTGGGCGCGTCGGTCAGCAGCATCATCAGCCGGTCGATGCCGATGCCGCAGCCGCCGGTCGGCGGCAGGCCCTGCTCGAGCGCGCGGATGTAGGCGGCGTCGTAGTGCATCGCCTCCTCGTCGCCGGCCTCCTTGCTGGCCGCCTGGGCCTGGAAGCGCGCGGCCTGGTCCTCGGGGTCGTTGAGCTCCGAGAAGCCGTTGCCGAACTCGCGCCCGGTGATGAAGAGCTCGAAGCGCTCGGTGACCGCCGGGTTGCTGTCGGAGGCGCGCGCCAGCGGCGACACCTCGACCGGATAGTCGATGATGAAGGTCGGCTGCCACAGCTGCTCCTCGACCGCGGCCTCGAACAGCGCGAACTGCAGCTCGGCCAGGCCATGGCGGGCCGGCGGCTCCTCGCCATGGGCCTTCAGCTTGGTGCGCAGCACCGCGGCGTCGCCGGCCTCGGCCGCGGTGAGGCCCGCGTACTTCACCAGCGAGTCGCGCACGCTCAGCCGCGCGAACGGCGCCTCCAGGTCGACCGGCTTGCCGCCATAGCTGAGCTCGGCCGTGCCGACGGCCTTGCGCGCCGCATGGCGCAGGATCGCCTCGGTGTAGTCCATCAGGTCGTGGTGGTTCCACCAGGCGGCGTAGAACTCCATCATCGTGAACTCGGGGTTGTGACGGACCGAGACGCCCTCGTTGCGGAAATTGCGGTTGATCTCGAACACCCGCTCGAAGCCGCCGACCACCAGCCGCTTCAGGTACAACTCTGGCGCAATGCGCAGGAACATCTGTTGATCCAGCGCATTGTGGTGAGTGACGAAGGGCTTGGCGTTCGCGCCGCCGGGGATCGGGTGCAGCATCGGCGTCTCGACCTCGAGGAAGCCATGCTCGACCATGAACTGGCGGATCGAGCTGACCGCCTTGCTGCGCGCGCGGAAGCGCTCGCGCGAGCCCTCGTCCATGATCAGGTCGACCTCGCGCTGCCGGTACTTGAGCTCCTGGTCGCTCATGCCGTGGAACTTGTCGGGCAGCGGCCGCAGGCTCTTGGTCAGCAGCCGGATCGCGGTGACCTTGAGCGTCAGCTCGCCGGTGCGGGTCTTGAACAGCAGGCCCTCGGCGCCGAGGATGTCGCCCAGGTCCCAGTGCTTGAACTCGGCCAGCGCCTCGGCGCCGACCGCGTCGGCCGTGATGTAGAGCTGGATGCGGCCCGAACCGTCCTGGATCGTCGCGAAGCAGGCCTTGCCCATCACGCGCTTGAGCATCATGCGCCCGCCGATCGACGCGGCGATGGGGTGGGCCTCGAGCTCCTCGGTGGTCCGGCCCTCGTGCAGCCGGTGCAGGTCGGCGGCGTGGTCCCTGGGCTTGAAGTCGTTCGGGAAGGCGACGCCCCGGGCGCGGATCGCGGCCAGTTTCTCGCGGCGCTCGGCGATCAGCTGGTTGTCGTCGAGGGCGGCGGGCGTCGGGGTGGTGCTCATGAAGGTCCTGGAGGGCCAAGGCGGCCGGAGAAACGCGGATTTTAGAGAGGGCCCTGGCCGACAATGCCCGCCGACCCCCGCCGAGCCGAACCATGCTGCCCCCGACCCTCGCCCGCGGTGCCGCGCTGAACCTCGCTGCCCGCCTTGCCGCCGTCGCGCTCGGGCTCGCGATCCTGGTCGTCGTCGCCCGGCTCGGGCCCGCCGTGCAGGGCGCTTTCGCGCTGTTCGTCGCGGTCGAGGCGGGGCTGCTGACGTTGTTTTCCGGCCTCGGCCTGCTGCTGGCGCGCGAGATCTCGCACCGGCTGCTCGCGCCGGGGCCGCTGCTCGCGGCGCTGCTGCGGGCCGCCTTCGGGCTCGGGCTCGCGGCGGCGGTCGTGCTGGCCGGCTGGTCGTTCGCGAGCGACACCGAACCCTACCGCCACCTGTGGCTGCTGGCGCTGGCCGCGCCCTGGCTGCTGTGGGTGCCGACCGCCTCCGGGCTGTGGCTCGGCGAGGGGCGGATGGCGCCGCTGAACGCGGCGCCGGTGGCGGCGCCGGCGCTGGTGCTGCTCGGCCTCGGCGCCGTCGCGCTGCTGCGCCCGGCCGGGGGGACGACCGTGCTGCTGGTGCTGGCGGTGTGGGTGGCCGCGAAGGCGCTGGTCGGACTCGCGACCGCGATCGGCGCGACGCGCGACGCCGGGCCGGCGGCGCCCGATGCCACGGTGTTGCGCAGCGAGTGGCGTTTCGTCGCGGTGATCGGACTCACCAACGTCGTCAGCCTGCTGAACTACCGCGCGACCCTGTTCCTGGTCGAGCGCCAGGGCGGGCTGGCCGCGGCCGGTGTCTACTCGGTCGCGGTGCAGGTGGCCGAGCTGCTGTGGCTGCTGTCCTCGGCGGTCACGGTGTCGGCCTACCACCGCATCGGCGCGCCCGATGCCGACGATGCGGCGCTGACGACGCTGCACGCGGTGCGCTTCAACCTGCTCGCGACGCTGGCCGCCGCGCCGCTGCTCTACGGCGCCGCGGTGTGGGCGCTGCCGGCGGTGCTGGGCGCGGCCTATGCGGCGGCGCTGCCCTCGCTGGCGCTGCTGCTGCCGGGGGTGGCCGGCTATGCGGCGGCGTCCAGCCTGTCGGCCTGGTACACCAACCACCGCGGCGCGCCGCACTGGTCGGCCGGCATCGCCGGGCTGTCGCTGGCGCTGACGCTGGCGATCGCGGCCTGGGCCGTGCCGCGCTACGGCGCCGGCGGCGCGGCGCTGGCGACCAGCGTGGCCTATGCGGTCGCGATCGTGGTGGCGCTGCGCCTCTTCCTGCGCGACGCCGGCCTGCCCTGGCGGGCGCTGCTGGCGCCGCCGGCCACGCGACAATCGCCGCCGGCATGAAGGCAATCCTGCACCCCCTCGCGCGGCTGTGGCAGCGGCTGACCGGGCCGCGCATGGTCTACGGCCAGGCCAGCGGCGACGGCACGCCGCGGCCGCTCAGCCGCATCAGCAGCCACACCCGCGTCGAGGGCCGCGAGGGCCTGGTGCTCGGCGACCATGTGTTCATCGGTCACTTCAACTTCATCGACGCCTCGGGCGGGCTGGCGATAGCGACCGGCTGCCAGATCACCAACTTCGTGTCGGTGCTGACGCACTCGAGCCATCTCGCGCTGCGGCTCGAGCGCGAGGCCTACTACGGTCATACGACACCGGCCGGGCTGCAGCGCGCCGCCACGTCCCTCGGCGCGTGGAGCTTCATCGGCCCGCACAGCACGATCGCGCCGGGCGCGCGGCTCGGCCGCGGGGTGCTGGTCAAGGCCCACAGCTTCGTCAGCGGCGAGGTGCCGGACTTCGCGATCGTCGAGGGCCAGCCGGCCCGGGTGGTCGGCGACACCCGCGAGCTCGACCGCGGCTGGATCGAGGCCCATGCGGCCGAGTACGGCGAGCCGGCGCGAGCCGCCTACGAAGCCTGGGTGCGCGGCGTATGAGCGCGGGCCGAGCGCCGGGCCGCCCCAAGCCGGCCCCACGCAGCCGCGAGACGCGGCTGCCGTTCGTGCCGTCCATGCCCGCGCAGGCGGGCATGGAGCCGCGGCACTCACTCCCCTCGGGGGATCGCCTGAGGTACACCTCAGGCGAGGGGCTGTCATGAAGCGCATCCTGTTCTTTGCCGACGCGAGCAGCATCCACACCCAGCGCTGGGTGCGCGAGATCGCGTCGCGCGGCTTCGACTGCGTGGTCGCGACCCGCCGGCCGGCCGAGGTGCTGGGCGCCAGCGACGTGATCAGCATCCGCCCCGGCGGCGACGCGCGCGGCTGGCTGCTCGCGCTGCCCGAGGTCACGCGCGTCGCCAAGCGCGTCGCGCCGCAGTGGGTGCACGGCCATTACGTCACCTCCTACGGCCTGTGGGCGGCGGCCTGCGGTCTGGGCCCGCAGGTGCCGGTGGTGCTGACGGCCTGGGGCTCGGACCTGCTGGTCACGCCGCGCGAGAGGGGCCTGCGCGGCGGCGTGATGTCGGCGCTGGTCGGCTGGTCGCTGCAGCGCGCCGCGCTCGTCACCGCCGACTCGCAGGACGTGCTGGCCGAGGTGGCACGCTACGGCACGAAGGCGCGCTGCGAGGAGGTGCTGTGGGGGGCGGACACCGAGCGCTTCAAGCCCGGCAAGCCGGCCGAGGGCTTCGAGATCGCGAGCCTGCGCAGCTGGGAACCCAACTACAACATCGGCACGGTGCTCGAGGCCTTCGCGCGGTTGCGCGCCGAGCGGCCGGCGGCCGGCGCGCTGCTGCACCTGCTCGGCGGCGGGCCCGACGAGGCGGCGCTGCGTGCGCAGGCGGCGACGCTCGGACTCGGCGACAGCGCGCGCTTCCTCGGCCGCGTCGGCGACGCGTCGATGATCGCGATGCTGCAGCGTTCGCGCGTCTCGGTCAGCGTGCCTTCCAGCGACGCGACCTCGGTCGCGATGCTCGAGAGCCTGGCCTGTGGCCTGCCGGTGGTCGCCAGCGACCTGCCCGCCAACCGCGCCTGGATCGAGCCCGAGTGGCTCGTGCCGCCGCGCGACGCCACGGCGCTGGCGGCGGCGCTGTGCCGGCTGCACGACGATGCGGCGGCCGCGCAGGCGCTCGGCCGCCGCAACCGCGACCTGGCGGTCAGGCGCGCCTCGCGCCGCGCCCAGATGGAACGGATGGCCGTGCTCTACGACGCGCTGCGCCTGAAGGCGCCGCAGCCGGCCTGAGGAGACGACGATGCTCGTCAGCGTGATCGCCCCCTGCCGCAACGAGCGCGAGCATGTCGTCGCCTTCTGCGACGCCATTGCCGCCCAGGTGCTGCCGCCCGGCGTCGAGCTCGAGGTGCTGGTCGCCGACGGCCGCAGCGACGACGGCACGCGCGACAAGCTGCTGCGGCGGGCGGCCGAGGACGCCCGCTTGCGCATGATCGACAACCCCGGCCGCATCGTCTCGACCGGGCTGAACCGCTGCCTGGCCGAGGCGCGCGGCGCGGTCATCGTGCGCATGGACCTGCACACCGAGTACGACGAGGACTATGTCGCCGAATGCCTGGCGGCGCTGGAGCGCAGCGGCGCCGACAACGTCGGCGGCCCGTGGTGCGCCGAGGGCGAGGGCGCGACCTCGGACGCGATCGCCGCGGCCTTCCAGTCGCGCTGGGTCGCCGGCGGCGCGCGCTCGCGCGATCTCGAGTACGAGGGCCGGGCCGACACCGTCTACCTGGGCTGCTGGCCGCGCGCCACCTTCGAGCGCTACGGCAACTTCGACGAGGCCCTGGTGCGCAACCAGGACGACGAGCACAACCTGCGCATCGTGCGCGGCGGCGGCAGCGTCTGGCAGAGCGCGCGCATCGTCTCGCGCTACCGGCCGCGCGAGACGATCGGCCAGCTGTTCCGCCAGCAGCTGCAGTACGGCTACTGGAAGCCCTTCGTGATGCGCAAGCATGGCCAGGCGGCGGCGCTGCGGCAGCTGGTGCCCGGCGCCTTCGTGGCGGCGCTGGCGCTGCTGGGGGTGGCGGCGCTGCTGCTGCCGGCCGCGGCCACCGGCCTGGCGTGGCTCGGCAACCTGTACACGCTGTACGTGCTGGCGGCCTCGGTCGCGATCGCGCGCAAGGCGGGCTGGTCGCTGCTGGCGCGGCTGCCCTTCGTGATCGCCGCGACCCATGTCGGCTACGGCCTGGGCACGCTGCGCGGCTGGTACGACGCGCTGCGGCACGGCAGGCCGTCGCCGGCCTTCGGCGCGCTGACCCGATGAGCGACGCGCCGCCCGACGAGGCCGCGGCGGTGGCACGGCGCTACGCGCGCCGCGACGCCGCGGCCGATGCGCGGCGCTACAGCCTGTTCGATGCCGCCGCGCTGCAGGCCCAGCAGGAGCGGCTGCGCACGGTGGTGGCGCTGTGGCGCGCGCACGGCTGGGAGACGCTGGGGGGCCGCGACCTGCTCGAAGTCGGCTGCGGCGCCGGCGGCAACCTGCTCGACCTGCTGCGCCTGGGCGCCGAGCCGGCACGGCTGACCGGCCTCGAACTGCTGCCCGAACGCGCCGCGGCGGCGCGCGCCGTGCTGCCGGCGGCCGCCCGCGTCGTCGAGGGCGATGCGCTCGCCGCCGCCATCGCGCCCGGGAGCCAGGATGCGGTGCTCGCCTTCACGGTCTTCTCCTCGCTGCTCGACGACGCCATGCAGCAGCGCCTGGCGGCCGCGATGTGGCGCTGGGTGCGGCCGGGCGGCGGCGTGCTGTGCTACGACTTCGCGGTGGACAATCCGCGCAATGCCGACGTGCGCGGCGTGCCGCTGGCACGGCTGAAGGCGCTGTTTCCGGCCGCGCGCTGCCGCGTGCGGCGCGTCACGCTGGCGCCACCGCTGGCGCGCACACTCGGGGCTTTGCACCCCCGCCTGCCGGCCTGGCTGAATGCGCCCCCGCTGCGCACGCACCGGCTCGGCTGGCTGTCGAAGGATTGAAGGAACGATGAAGATCACCGTCGTGGGAACCGGCTACGTGGGCCTGGTCACCGGCGCCTGCCTGGCCGAGATGGGCAACCATGTGCTGTGCCTCGATGTCGACGCGCGCAAGATCGAGCTGCTGAACGCCGGCGGCATCCCGATCCACGAGCCCGGGCTGCTGGAGGTCGTGCAGCGCAATGCCGCCGCGAAGCGCCTCGAGTTCACGACCGACGTGGACCGCGCCGTCGCGCATGGCACGCTGCAATTCATCGCGGTCGGCACGCCGCCCGACGAGGACGGCTCGGCCGACCTGCAGTACGTGGTCGCCGCGGCGCGCGCGATCGGCGAGCGCATGACCGACTACAAGGTCGTGATCGACAAGAGCACGGTGCCGGTGGGCACGGCGGACAAGGTCAAGGCGGCGATCGACGCGGCGCTGGCCGCGCGCGGCGTCAAGGTCGACTACGCGGTGGTCAGCAACCCCGAGTTCCTGAAGGAAGGCGCGGCCGTCAACGACTTCATGCGCCCCGACCGGGTCGTGATCGGTGCCGACGACGAGCGCGCGATCCTGCTGATGCGCTCGCTCTACGCGCCCTATGTGCGCAACCGCGATCGCGTGCTGGTGATGGACGTGAAGAGCGCCGAGTTCACCAAGTACGCGGCCAACGCGATGCTGGCGACCCGCATCAGCTTCATGAACGAGCTGTCGCGCGTGGCCGAGGCGGTCGGCGCCGACATCGAGCTGGTGCGCCAGGGCATCGGCAGCGACCCGCGCATCGGCACCCAATTCCTCTACGCCGGCGCCGGCTACGGCGGCTCCTGCTTCCCGAAGGACGTGAAGGCGCTGGTGCGCTCGGCGCGCGAGGCCGGCCACGAGCTGCAGCTGCTGCAGGCGGTCGAGGCGGTCAACGAGCGGCAGAAGCAGTGGCTGGGTGACAAGGTCGTCGCGCGCTTCGGCAGCGAGCTCCACGGTCGCCGCTTCGCGCTGTGGGGCCTGGCCTTCAAGCCCGGCACCGACGACATGCGCGAGGCGCCGAGCCGGGTGCTGATCGCGCGGCTGACGGCGCTCGGCGCCGCGGTCGTGGCCTACGATCCGGTGGCGATGGACGAGGCCAAGCGCGCGATGCCGGAGCAGCGCGGCCTGTGCTATGCCGCCTCGGCCCGCGAGGCGCTCGCCGGGGCCGATGCGCTGCTGATCGTGACCGAGTGGAAGGAGTTCCGCAGCCCCGACTTCGATGCGATCCGTGGCTCGCTGAAGCAGCCGCTGGTGTTCGACGGGCGCAACCTGTTCGAGCCGGCGCTGATGAAGTCGCTCGGCATCGAGTACCACGGCATCGGGCGCGGCGTGGCGTGAGCACGCGGACGCGATCCCGCGGCCGCGTTGCGGGCCGAGCGCCGGGCCGCCCCAAGCTGGCCCGCGCCCCCTCGGGGGGCCGACCGGCGTACCCGCCGGTCGAGGGGTGGTCATGACGCCGTTTCTCCCCTTCGCGCTGCCCGAGATCGGCGAGGAGGAGATCGCCGAGGTCGTCGACACGCTGCGCTCGGGCTGGGTCACGACCGGGCCGAAGGCGCGGCGCTTCGAGGAGGACTTCGTCGCCTTTCTCGGCGATCCGTCGCTGCAGGCGATGGCCGTCAACTCGGCCACCGCCGGGCTGCACCTGGCGCTGGAGGCCCTGGGCATCGGTCCCGGCGACGAGGTCATCACCACCACCCACACCTTCACCGCGACCGCCGAGGTGGTGCGCTACCTCGGTGCCGACGTGGTGCTGGTCGACATCGACCCGGCGACGCTCAACATCGACCCCGCCGAGATCGAGGCCGCGATCACGCCGCGCACCAGGGCGATCATCCCGGTCCACTACGCCGGCCTCGCCGCGCCGATGGACACGATCCTCGAGATCGCGCGCCGCCACCGCCTGAAGGTGGTCGAGGACGCCGCCCATGCGCTCCCGACCACGCACCGCGGTGCGCTGGTCGGCACGCTGGCGAGCGACGCGACGGTGTTCAGCTTCTACGCCAACAAGACCATCACCACCGGCGAGGGCGGCATGGTGGTGACGCGCGACGCCGCGCTGGCCGCGCGCATCAAGGTGATGCGGCTGCACGGCATCAGCCGCGACGCCTTCGACCGCTTCACCGCCAAGACGCCGAGCTGGTACTACGAGATCGTCGCGCCCGGCTTCAAGTACAACCTGACCGACATCGCCGCGGCGCTGGGCCTGCACCAGCTTCGGCGCGCCGACGCCTTCCAGCGTCGCCGCGCCGAGATCGCCGCGCGCTACGACGCGGCCTTCGCCGGCCTGCCGCTGCTGCGTCCGCCGGGGCCGGCGGCGGGCGACCGCCACGCCTGGCACCTCTACGTCGTGCGACTGGCCGACGCCGCGCCACTGGACCGGGAGGCCTTCATCGAGCGCCTGTTCGCGCTCGGCATCGGCTGCTCGGTGCACTACATCCCGCTGCACCAGCACCCCTACTGGCGCGAGCGCTACGGCCTCGACGCGGCGCGCTTCCCGCACAGCCAGCGCGCCTACGAGCGCATGGCGAGCCTGCCGATCTACACGAAGATGAGCGACGCGGACGTCGATCGCGTGATCGTGGCGGTGCGCCAGGTGCTCGGCGCCTGATGGCCAAGCGGCTGTTCGACCTGCTGCTGGCCACCGCCGGCCTGCTGCTGCTGAGCCCGTTGCTGCTCGCGATCGCCGCCGCGATCCGCCTCGACACGCGCGGCCCGGCGCTGTTCCGCCAGGAGCGTGTCGGCCGCGGCGGGCGGCCCTTCCGCATCCACAAGTTCCGCACCATGGTGGCCGACGCGCCGGCACGCGGTCCGGGCCTGACGATCGGCGAGGACGCGCGCATCACCCGCGTCGGCCGCTTCCTGCGCGCCAAGCGGCTCGACGAGCTGCCGCAGCTGATTGACGTGCTCAAGGGCGACATGAGCCTGGTCGGCCCGCGCCCCGAACTGCCGCGCTATGTCGCGCTCTACCCGGCGGACCTGCGCGCGCGCGTGCTGGCGGTGCGCCCCGGTGTCACCGATCCGGCGTCGCTGGCCCACCTCGACGAGGCCGCGCGGCTGGCCGCCGCGGCCGACCCGGAGCGCGAGTACGTCGAGACCATCCTGCCCGCCAAGCTGCGCGCCGCCGCCGACTACGCCGACCGCGCCTCGCTGGCCACCGACCTCGGCGTGCTGCTGCGCACCCTGCGCGCCGTCTTGTCGTGGTGAACCACCCCCGTTGCGGCTTCGCCGCTCCCCCTCCAGGGGGCGCCGCTGGCGGCCGCTGGGCAGCCGGGTACCGGCGCCGCGGGTCGCGTGCGGCCCGGTGGAGGCACTGAGCCGACAGGCGACAATGCTCGGCTTTGTCCGAGCCGTTCCCCTTGCCCGCATGAGTTCCGAGGATTCCAGCGTCTGGCACCGCATCGACGCGGCCCTGGCCCGGCTGCGGCCGCACCGCGAGCCGCTGTCGCTGGCGATCGACGCGGCCGTGATCGTCGCCGCCTGGAACTTCACCTACCTGTTTCGCCTCGGCTTCGAGCGCTGGTGGGCGGCCCGGCCCGACTACGACCCGCTGGTGCTGGCCGGCATCGTGGCGCTCTACCTGGTGGTGTTCGTGGCGCTCGGCGTGCCGCGCGGGCTGTGGCGCTTCTCGGGCTTCGGCGAGGTGCAGCGCCTGACGATCGCCTGCACGCTGGCCGGCGCGATCGCCGCGACCATCGTGCTGATGGCCCAGCTCGAGAAGGTGCCGCGCTCGGTGCTGGCGCTGCACCCGGTGATCACGCTGTTCGGGCTGGCGAGCGTGCGGCTGGCCTACCGCATGCTCTACGAGCACACCCGCGCCCGCATCACCCGTGCCGCGCCCGGAACACGGCGCGCGCTGGTGCTCGGCGCCGGCACCGCGGCGCGCACGCTGCTGGCCGGCCTGCAGCACCAGGGCTGGGTCGTGGCCGGGCTGCTGGACGACGCGCCGTCCAAGCAGGGCAGCCGGGTCGCCGGCGTGCCGGTGCTCGGCCCGCTGGACGCCGCCGGCGCGCTGGCGACGCGGCATGACGCCAGCCACCTGATCATCGCGATCCCGTCGCTGCGCGGCGGCGAGCGCCGCCGCGTCATCGAGCTGGCGACCACGACCGGGCTGCCGGTGCTGACCGTGCCCTCGGCGCAGGAGCTGCTCGACGGCGGCCAGGTCAGCCGCGTGCGCGACATCCGCCCCGAGGACCTGCTGGGGCGCGAGCCGGTGCGGCTCGACGAGGCCGGCATCGCCGAGTGCATTTCAGGCCAGGCGGTGCTGATCACCGGCGCCGGCGGCAGCATCGGCGCCGAGCTGTGCCGCCAGCTCGCGCGCTACGGCCCGAGGAAGCTGGTGCTGCTGGAGCTGAGCGAGTTCAACCTGTACACGATCGAGCAGGAACTGCAGCAGCGCCACCCCGGCCTGGCGCTGGTGGCGCGGGTCGGCGACGTGCGGCGCCAGGACGCGCTGCGCGCGCTGCTCGCCGCCGAGCGGCCGCAGATCGTGTTCCACGCCGCGGCCTACAAGCATGTGCCGCTGATGGAGGACGACAACGCCGGCGCGGCGCTGGAGAACAACACGCTCGGCACCTGGCACGCCGCGCTGGCCAGTGCCGAGGCGGGCGTCGAGCGCTTCGTGCTGATCTCCACCGACAAGGCGGTCAACCCGACCAACGTGATGGGCGCGAGCAAGCGCGCCGCCGAGCTGCTGCTCGGCGAGCTGGCCACGCGCGGCCACGCGACGCGCTTCATGGCGGTGCGCTTCGGCAACGTGCTGGGCTCGAGCGGCAGCGTGATCCCGAAGTTCCAGGCCCAGATCGCGGCCGGTGGGCCGGTGACGGTCACGCACCCGGACATCACGCGCTACTTCATGACCATCCCCGAGGCGGCGCGGCTGGTGGTGCAGGCCGCCGCGATCGGCGAGAGCGGCCGCGTCTACGTGCTCGACATGGGCGAGCCGGTCAGGATCGCCGACCTGGCGCGCGACATGATCCGGCTGGCCGGACAGGCACCCGACGAGATCGCGATCGCCTACACCGGCCTGCGCCCCGGCGAGAAGCTCTACGAGGAGCTGCTGGCCGACGCCGACACCGCGCTGCCCACCGCCAATCCGCGCATCCGCGTCGCGCGGCTGGTGGCCGAGCCGCAGGCGGTGGCGGCGCTGCTGGACTGGATCGCCGCCCACCCGGACGCGCCGGCCCCGGCGGTGCGCGCCGCGCTGGCGGCGGCGGTGCGCGAGTACCGGCCGGGGGGCGGCGCATGAACATCGCCTACCTGGATCCGCCGTACAGCGGCTACTTCGATGCGCTCGCGACCAGGCTGGCGGGCACGTCGGGCGGCGGCGCGGTGACGGCCTTGCTGTCCTGTCCGTCCTACCGGCTCTACGCCCGCGCCGCGCAGCGCGCGGTGTGGCCCTCGGGCGACGCCGAGACCGACCACGAACTCCCGCCCGAATTCGCTCGCGCGGGCTGGCCCCGCAGCCGCACCCCGGCGTTCCGGCGCAGCTTCTCGCACGCGGTGAACTGGTTCAAGCAGCAGTTCCGGGAGCGCCGCATCGACGTCTGCCTGGTGTTCTCGGACGCGCGGCCGTTCTCGCAGGCGGCGCGCGTGGCCGCGCGCGAGGCCGGCGTCGTGTGCGTCTACTTCGAGCGTGGCGCCTTCCGCAACCGCACCGCGAGCCTCAGCACCCAGGGACTGAACGCCCGCTTCGACCTCGCCTGGGCGGCGCGCGACGCGGCCGTCAAGGGCCTGGCGCCGCACGCGCTGCCGCCGCGCCGCGAGCAGGAGCCGTGGCTCAGGCTGCGCTTCGCGCTGTTCATGCTGCTCAACACCTGGGCCTGCGCGCGCCAGCCCGAGCTGCGGCCGATGCAGCACAAGGTCTACCACCCGTTCAACTACGCGCGCATCGCGTGGCGGCAGTGGCGCGCGCAGCGCGATGAGCGCCGCGCACGCGGGCGGCCGCCGGTGCCCGACGACGGCCGCCCGCTGGTGCTGCTGCCGCTGCAGCTGCAGACGGATTCGCAGTTCGTCATGCACTCGCCCTTCGCGCACAACCAGGCCTTCATCGACTTCGCCGTCCCGCGCATCCTGGCCGCGGCGCCCGGGGCCCGCGTGCTGGTCAAGCGCCATCCGATGGACGTGCGCCACTTCACGCTGCCAACGGGGGCCGAGTTCTTCGACGGCACCCTCGGGCCGCTGTACGGCCGCGCGGCGCTGCTGGTGTGCCTGAACTCGACCACCGGTTTCGAGGCCGCCGTGCTCGGCAAGCCAGTGCTGTGCTTCGCCGACAGCTTCTACACCGCGAGCCCGTGCATCCGCCGGGTCGACCGCGAGGGTTTCGAGCGGACGGTCGCCGGCGCCCTGTTGGAGGGCGACGACCCGGCGCGTGGCGAGACGCTGAAGGCGGCCGTGCTGCGCTGGTACCAGGCCCCCGGCGATGCCTGGGCCTACACCGACGACGATCTGGACGCGACCACCGCGATCGTCCTGCAGCATGTGCGCGCGGCGCGTGTCCAGGCGGTCGAACCGCCCGCGGCGGGTGCGGACCCGGTCAGCGCCGCCAGCGATCGCGTGCGCGCTTGAGCGCCCGCAGCGCCCGCCAGCGCAGCGGCTCGTCGGCGCCGGGCGCGGGCGCCGACGAGCGCTGCCCGGGCGGCAGGCGGCGCTGGGCGGCGAGCCAGTCCAGCAGCGCCTCGGGCTCGCCGGGCCGTTGCGTGAGCGGGTCGAGGCAGCGCGGGTAGTCGATCAGCGCCGCATGGGCCAGGTCGGCGACGGTCACGCCGCGCACCGCCGCGCGCCGCGGCGGCGCCGGCAGCGCGTCACCGGTCAGGCCCCAGCCGGCGTAGAAGGGCAGGCCGAAGCAGCGCACCGGCTTGCCCCACAGCAGCGCCTCGAAGCCCATCTGCGAGGTGACCGTGTAGACGCTGGTCGCCTGCTCCAGCAGCGCCGGTGGATGGGCGTCGGCGGCGAGCAGCGTCACGCGCGCCGCCTGGGCCGGGCCGAGCCGGCCGAAATGGCCCTGCCGGCGCCCCGCGACCACGTCGGGATGGACCTTGAGGATCACCGGCAGCCGCGGGTGCTCGTCGAGCGCGGCTTCCAGCATGCGCGCGAAGGACGTGGCTTCGGCCAGGCCGTGGACGATCGAGGCATCGCCGGCGGTCTGGTCGACCACCAGCACATAGGGACCGACCACCGGCGACGGGGCCTCCGGCGCGTGGTTGTACTTGGAGACGCGGCCGGCGCACCAGCGCGCCGCGAGCGCGGCGCCGCGCGCCCGGCGCGCCGCGTCCGGCGCCCGTGCGATCAGCGCCTCCAGCCGCGACGGCGCGCTGGCGTCGTAGTAGATGCCGAGATCGTCGACGACCAGCGACAGCGCGGCATCGGTGTCGCCGAGTCCGAGCGAGCGCAGGAAGCCGTCCTCCAGCGCGATGTACGGGAGCCCGGCACGCCGAGCCGCGGCATGTGCCTCGCGCGACACGCCCTTCAGGCCCCAGCCGACCACGGCCGCCACGTCGCGGGCCGGCAGCCGCGGCGCGTAGTGCACCGGCCGGCCGAGGAAGCGCTCCAGCCAGGGCGTGAGGCGCGGGCCGACATGCAGGCAGATCAGCCGGCCCGGTCCCAGGGCCGCCAAGGCCGGCGCCACGGCCGCGACCGCGGCGCTCATCCGGCGGCCGCGTCAGCCGCGCTCGCCTCGGCCAGCGCGCGCGCACGCGCCGCGGCGGCCAGCGCATGGCAGCGCGGCCGGTCGCGTACCAGCGCGATCAGCGCCTCGGCCCAGCGATCCGGGTCGAGCGGCAGCAGCAGGCCGTCGACGCCGTCGCGCACCAGCCCGCGGTAGGGCGGCGCGTCGGCGTACACGCCGGTCGCGCCGAGGCGCGCATGGTCGTAGAACTTGACCGCGCCGCGCCCGGCGTTGAAGCCGCCGGGCAGCAGCGGCGCCAGGCCGATGTCGGCGCGCGCCCCGGCCGTCCAGGCCAGGTAGTCGGGCCAGCGCATCGGCAGCCGCACCGCGACGCGCGGCAGCTCGCGCCAGGCACGGTGCACCGTGGCGTCGCCGAACAGCTCGAACTGCGCGTCGGGGCAGGCGTCGAGCACGCGGGCCAGCACCGGCCGCAGCCAGTCCACCTCGGCCCGGTGCGAGGCGCTGCCGTGATAGAAGAGCCGCACCGGCTCGGTCCGGGCCAGCAGCCCGGCGTTCGGGGCGAGCGGCAGCACGCGCGGCTGCAGCGTCGCGTACTTGGCGGCCAGCGCCTCGCTGCCGACCCACAGCGCGTCGGCGTGGCGCGCGATCCACGGGGCATGTCGCAACGCCCGCGCGGCCAGCCGGCGCTGATAGGCCGGCGGCAGGCCGGCCCACGCCCTGGGATCGAACAGGTCGTCGTCCATCAGGTAGGCGAGCCCGGCCAGCTGCGGCCGCAGCCGCTCGAGCAGCGCGCACCAGGCCGGCGTCAGGTAGCGGACGATGACGACGAAGTCGCCCGGGTGCGGCGGCGTCTCGGGCCCGGCCGCCTGCCGCACGCGGCAACCGGCGCGCGCGAGCGCCGGCCGCAGCAGGTAGGCGCTCGAGGGGTTGGGCTCGGCCTCGATCAGCAGGACCTCGCCGCCGGCGGGCCAGGCCGCGGGCGCGTGCAGCGGGCCGCTCGGCGTCCACGCGCGGCTCGGCAGCGGCGCCAGCCGCTCGGCCACTCGGCCGGCGCGGGCGACGAGGCCGGACAGCCGCAGCACGGCCGCCGCTCAGCCGCCCGCGTCGAGCATGCCGCGCTGCTGCAGCAGCACGATGACCTGTTCGGCGCTCTGCTCGACGCTGCGGCCGGGCGTGTCGAGCCGCAGGTCGGGCGCGGTCGGCGCCTCGTAGGGCGAGTCGATGCCGGTGAAATTCTTCAGCTCGCCGCGCCGCGCCTTGCGGTACAGGCCCTTGACGTCGCGCTGCTCGGCCACGTCGAGCGGCGTGTCGACGAAGATCTCGATGAACTCGCCCTCGCCGACCAGCGCGCGCGCCATCTGGCGCTCGGCGCGGAACGGCGAGATGAAGGCCGTGAGCACGATCAGGCCGGCGTCGACCATCAGCTTGGCCACCTCGGCGACGCGGCGGATGTTCTCGACCCGGTCCTCGTCGGTGAAGCCGAGGTCCTTGTTCAGCCCGTGGCGCACGTTGTCGCCGTCGAGCAGGTAGGTGTGGTGACCCATCGCGTGGAGCTGCTTCTCGACCAGGTTCGAGATGGTCGACTTGCCCGCGCCCGACAGCCCGGTGAACCACAGCACGCAGGGCTTCTGGTGCTTGGCCGCCGCGCGCACCTTCTTGTCGACGTCGCAGTGCTGCAGGTGGATGTTGTGAGCGCGGCGCAGCGCGAAGCGCAGCAGCCCGGCGCCGACGGTGTTGTGGGTCAGCCGGTCGATCAGGATGAAGCCGCCGGTGTCGCGGTTGTCCTGGTACGGGTCGAAGGCGATCGGCTTGTCGAGGCTCAGGTTGCACTCGCCGATCGCGTTGAGCTCCAGCCGCTTGGCGGCCAGGTGCTCCATCGTGTTGACGTTGACCTGGTGCTTGATCTCGGTGACGGTCGCCGGCACGGTGGTGGCGCCGATCTTCAGCAGGTAGGGCCGGCCCGGCAGCAGCGGCTCCTCGTGCATCCACACCAGCGTGGCCTCGAACTGGTCGGCCACGCCGGCCGGCGACGCGGCCGTGGAGATCACGTCGCCGCGCGAGATGTCGATCTCGTCGGCCAGCGTCAGCGTGACCGACTGGCCGGCGACCGCCAGCGGCAGGTCACCGCCATGGGCGACGATGCGCGCGACCGTGCTCTCCTTGCCCGAGGGCAGCACGCGGATGCGGTCGCCGGGGCGCACCACGCCGCTGGCGAGTTGGCCGGCGAAGCCGCGGAAGTCGAGGTCGGGGCGGTTGACCCATTGCACCGGCAGGCGCAGCGGGCCGGCCTGCAGCCGGGTCTCGTCGATCTCGACCGTCTCCAGGTAGCCCATCAGCGTCGGGCCGTGGTACCAGGGCATGCGGTCGCTGCGGTCGACGACGTTGTCGCCGCGCAGCGCCGACATCGGGATCGGCGTGATGTCCTCGAGGCCGATCTGCTTGGCGAAGCCGCGGTACTCGTCGACGATCGCGTCGAAGGTCTTCTGCGCGTGGCCCATCAGGTCCATCTTGTTGATGGCGAGGACGACGTGGCGGATCCCGAGCAGCGAGACCAGGAAGCTGTGGCGGCGCGTCTGCGTCAGCACGCCGCGGCGCGCGTCGATCAGGATGATGGCGACGTCGGCGGTCGACGCGCCGGTGACCATGTTGCGGGTGTACTGCTCGTGGCCCGGCGTGTCGGCGACGATGAACTTGCGCCGGTCGGTCGAGAAGAACCGGTAGGCGACGTCGATCGTGATGCCCTGCTCGCGCTCGGCGGCCAGGCCGTCGACCAGCAGCGCGAAGTCGATTTCGTCGCCCTGGGTGCCCCACTTCTTGGAGTCGGCCTCGATGGCGGCGAGCTGGTCCTCGAACAGCATCTTCGATTCGTACAGCAGCCGCCCGATCAGCGTGCTCTTGCCGTCGTCGACGCTGCCGCAGGTGATGAAGCGCAGCAGCCCCTTGCGCTCGTGCTGGCGCAGGTAGGCGTCGATGTCGGTGGCGATGAGGTCGGAAACGTGGGCCATGGTCAGTTTGTCGTTGTAGCGGCGCGCGAGGTCTGCGGGCGGGTCGGCGTCGGGGCTTCGGTGGGGCGGTCTCGCCTGCGGCTCGACTGCGCTGCGATGCTCGCGGCACGAGGGCGGCTGCGGTCGCTTCGCACGGCCGCTGGACGCGGCCCTGCATAAATCGTCCTCGCTCGGTCCTTCGCTATCCGCGAAGGACTGCCCCTCGCGCCGCTGCGCTTCTCGCCGCCCCACAGGCGCCCCGCCACCGACCCGCCCGCAGACCTGAAGTGGCATTGGCTGTTCCCCACGAGAACCACCGTGTGTCCGGAGGTCGGGGGCAGGTACCCGCCGGGGCGACTCTGCCCACGCCGAGGAGCGCAGCGCAGCGGGGGGCAGTCCGCCGTATCTCGGCGGACCGGCGAGGACGATTTATGCGTCGTCGCGTCCAGCGACGGCGCGAAGCGACCGCAGCCGCCCCCGCGGAGCGAGCACCGCAGGGGAGCCGAGCCAACGGCGAGGCCGTGGCAGTCGGAGCCCCGGCGGGTACCTGCCCCCGGCCGGGCGTGCATGAGCCTGGAGTGGCCCTTCGACAAGCTCAGGGCGAACGGCAACCGGGCGGCCGGCCCCATCAAAAATACCCTTCCTGCTTCTTCTTCTCCATCGACGCCGCCGTGTCGTGGTCGATCATGCGGCCCTGGCGCTCGGAGGTCTTGGTCAGCAGCATCTCCTGGATGATGGCCGGCAGCGTGTCCGCCTCCGACTCCACCGCGCCGGTCAGCGGGTAGCAGCCGAGGGTGCGGAAGCGCACCTTCTTCATCATCGGCACCTCGTTCGGCTTGAGCGGCATGCGCTCGTCGTCAACCATGATCAGCGCGCCGTCGCGCTCGACCACCGGCCGCTCGCGCGAGAAGTACAGCGGCACGATCGGGATGTTCTCGAGGTGGATGTACTGCCAGATGTCCAGCTCGGTCCAGTTCGAGATCGGGAACACGCGGATCGACTCGCCCTTGTGGTGGCGGGTGTTGTAGAGCTTCCAGAGCTCGGGGCGCTGGTTCTTCGGGTCCCAGCGGTGCTGCGCGGTGCGGAACGAGAAGATGCGCTCCTTGGCGCGCGACTTCTCCTCGTCCCGGCGCGCGCCGCCGAAGGCCGCGTCGAAGCCGTACTTGTCGAGCGCCTGCTTCAGGCCCTGCGTCTTCCACATGTCGGTGTGGATCTGCGAGCCGTGGGTGAAGGGGTTGATGCCGCGTTCCTGCGCCTCGGGGTTCTGGTAGACGAGCAGCTCCATGCCCATCTCCTTGGCCATGCGCTCGCGCATCGCGTACATGTCGCGGAACTTCCACGTCGTGTCGACATGCAGCAGCGGGAAGGGCGGCGGCGCCGGCCAGAAGGCCTTCTTGGCCAGGTGCAGCATGCAGGCGCTGTCCTTGCCGATCGAGTACAGCATCACCGGGTTCTCGCACTCGGCGACCACCTCGCGCAGGATGTGGATGCTCTCGGCCTCGAGGCGCTGCAAATGGGTCAGGGGAGCGGGGGTGTCCATCGATGTCGTGGGGCGGGTCGGCGGGATCGCGGGGGAAACGAAAGGGGGGGCGGGCGGCGGCTCGGCGATGTCGTCACCGCTCGCCGTCAGGCGTGGCGCCTGGGCGGCGACCCAGTCGGCCAGCCGCGGCGCGCGCCGCAGCTGCACACCCGAGAGTGTCGCCGACAAGTCGCCGGGGAACTCGGCCAGCAGGCCCTGCAGCAGGTCGATCCAGCCCTGGGCATCGCTGGCGCTGACCACCGGCCGCCAGCGCAGCGCGCCGCGGCCGTCCTGGGCCATCAGCAGCCGGGTGCCGGCGGCCCAGCAGCGGAACTGGCCGGCGCCACGGCCGGGCGCGGTCGGGGCCGGCTTCAGGCCCCAGCGCGCCAGGCAGCGGCCGACCGAGCGCGGCGCCAGCGTCACGCCCAGCGCCGCTTCGGCATGACACTGGACGGCGGCGGCCGACCACAGCGCGCCGAGCCCGGTCGGCGGCGGCGAGGTCGTGACCGCTGCACGCAGCGTGGCCTCCTGTTCGGCCGTCAGCGCCGGCTGCCGCCCGGAGCGCGCCGCGCCGCGGCGCACCGGCACGGCGGTCCAGCCGCCCGCGCGGAAGGCGGCATAGGCCTGCACGATGGTCGGCACGCTCAGGCCGGTCTCGGCATGGATCGCCTCGAGCTTGTGGCCGGCCAGGCGCAACTCGACCGCACGACGACGCTGGTCGTTGAGGCGCGAAACAGGCTGTTTGGGGGCGGGCACGGTCCAAGGCGGCTGGCGGGTACTTTCAGGGTTAACATGATATCCGCGCTTTAAAGTAATTTGCCGGCATGAATCCAACGACCCTATTGCCCAAACTGGAAGCCATCGCCCGCCGTGCCGGCGAGGTGATCCTCGAGGTCTACCGCGGCGACTTCGACGCCCGCAGCAAGGCCGACGCCTCGCCGGTGACCGAGGCCGACGAGCGTGCCGAGCTGGTCATCGTGGCCGCGCTGCGCGCGCTGACGCCCGGCATCCCGGTGGTCGCCGAGGAGGAGGTGGCGCGCGGCGCCTGCCCGGCGGTCGGGGCCGAGTTCTGGCTGGTCGATCCGCTCGACGGCACCAAGGAGTTCATCTCGCGCAACGGCGAGTTCACCGTCAACATCGCGTTGATCCGCGACGGCGCACCGCTGCTCGGCGTGGTGCTGGCGCCGGCGCTGGGGCGGCTGTTCAGCGGCGCGGTCGGCGTCGGTGCCGAGCTCGAGGACGCCGGCGGTCGCCGGCGCATCGCGGTCCGCGACGTGCCGGCCGACGGCCTGACCGTGGTCGGCAGCCGCTCCCACGGCGACGCCGCGGCGCTCGACGCCTTCCTCGGCGGCCGCAAGGTCGCGGCGCTCAGCGCCGCCGGCTCGTCGCTGAAGTTCTGCCTGGTCGCGGCCGGCGAGGCCGACCTCTACCCGCGGCTGGGTCGCACGATGGAATGGGACATCGCCGCCGGCCATGCGGTGCTGGCGGCCGCCGGCGGGCAGGTGACGACGCTGGCCGGCGCGCCGATGCGCTACGGCAAGCCGGGCTTCGAGAACCCGCACTTCGTCGCGAGCGGGCGGGCCTGAGCATGGATGTCATCACCGCGGTTGCCGGCTTGCTGGTCGGCGTGGTCGTCGGTCTGACCGGCGTCGGCGGCGGCTCGCTGATGACGCCGATCCTGGTGCTGATGTTCGGCGTGGCGCCGCACACCGCGATCGGCACCGACCTGCTGTTCGCCTCCGTCACCAAGCTGGCCGGCGTGGGCGTGCACCACCAGCATGGCTCGGTGGACTGGCGCATCGTGCGCCGGCTCGCCTACGGCAGCCTGCCGGCCGCGGCGGCGACGCTGGCGTGGATGCACCTGACCGACGCGGCGCGCATCAAGAGCGGTCTGCTGATCTCGGCGGTCGCGGTGGCGCTGCTGGTCACCGCCGGCGGCATGATCTTCAAGGAGCGGCTCCACGCGCTGGGGCGCCGCTGGCGCACCGGCACGCCGGACCAGTTCAAGCACCTGCAACCGGTGCTGACGGTGGCCACCGGGGTGCTGCTCGGCGTGCTGGTGACGCTGACCTCGATCGGCGCCGGCGCGCTGGGCACGGTGCTGCTGGTCTACCTCTACCCGCTGCGGCTGACGCCCAAGCTGCTGGTCGGCACCGACCTCGCGCATGCGATCCCGCTGGCGCTGATCGCCGGCCTGGGTCACCTGTGGCTGGGCAATGTGGACTGGGGCCTGCTCGGCAACCTGCTGATCGGCTCGCTGCCGGGCGTGGTGGCCGGCTCGCTGCTGAGCGCGCGCATGCCCGGCGCCTGGGTGCAGCGCGCGATCGCGGTGGTGCTGGCGCTGGTGGCGGTGAAGTTGCTGTCGGTGGCCTGAGCCGCTGGGCGAGGGGTTCCGGAGGGTGATTCCGGGGTCATAGTATTGGCAATATATTGCCAGATATACTGACTTCTTTCCCTTCGAGAAAGCGAGTCCGACCATGCACTTCCGTGCCCGCAACAACGTCGTCCAGGTCATCCGCACCACCTACGACGCCGACACCAAGAAGGCCAAGGGCACGATCGTCGCCCGGCTGGTGCGCGCCAAGCCCGAGATCAGCGAAGCCATGCGCCAGGCCCTGACGGCCGCGGAGCTGGCCGAGGTGCAGGGCTGGCTCGACGGCCAGAACCGGCTGCAGCAGCTCAATGCCGAGCATGCGGCCTGGAACCTCGCCGACCGCCTGGAACAGGCTGCGCAGTGGTTCGCCGAGGCCCCGGACAGCGACGCCACGCGCCAGCTCGCCGGCCAAGCGGTGCAGGGCTGGCAGCAGCTGCGTTCGGTGCTCAAGCGCCGCAAGCTGGCCGACTGAGGCCGCTCAGGGCGCCGGGGCCACGTCGATCATCACGATCGCCGGCGCGTCGACCGTCGTCGACGACCGCAGCGTCCCGGCGGCATCGCTGCGCAGCGTGCTGCTGCGCACCAGCGGGGCCTCGATGCGGCGGGCCGACTCGCGCCAGGCGCAGCGGGCGTCCTCGTCGAAGTAGCAGGACTCCCAGTAAGGCGACGCCAGCTTCCACTCGCCGCCACGCACCTCGAACCGGCCGCTGCGGTCCTGGCCCTGGCCGGGCGCGCCGCCGAGGAAGGCCGAAATCGGGTTGCCTTGGAGCCGGCTGACCTCGGTGAGCGTCACCGAGTAGGCGGCGTTGGGCCGCAAGCCCTTGAGTTCGAAGCCGCGGGTCTGCGGCTGTGGCGAGCCGAGGCCGGCCGTCATCGGCGCACCCAGCAGGATGAGCTTGACCCGGCCCTCGCGGGTGCCCGCCACCGCGAGCCGCGCCGGCCCGTCGACCACCAGCCGCGCATGACCGCGCAGCGAAGCGAACATGTTGGTCACGTGGCTGGCCGCGCTGCGCAGATAGGCCTCGGGTTGGGTGAACAGGTGACGCGGCCGCGGGGTGATCTGGTCGCTCCACAACGCGACGCTGCGCGGACTGCGCGGCGTGCCGTCCTGCCGGGCGACCACGCGCTCGAGGGCGGTGGCGACGAAGCGCGCACCATCCAGCCCGGCCGCGCCGGCGAAGGGCTCGACGCCGTCGTCGCCGGCGAGGTCGCCGAGCTCGTCGATGAACAGCGGCTTGTCGGGCATGGCCGGGTTCGACAGCAGCGCGAAGGCGGCGTCGAGCTGCTGGCCGATGTCTTGGCCGGCCTTGGTGCGGTAGCGGCTGATCGCGTAGCCCTCGATGTAGCCGAGATAGTCCTTGCCGCGCGCGAAACGGCCGATCTCCCGCACCAGCTTCGGGTACTCCTTGTCCACCGGGCCGGCCATGTTGCCGAGCCGGATGCGCAGGCCGTGCGTCATCGCGGCGTCGATCGACGTGGCCAGCAGGGTCGCCACCGCCTCGTCGTGACGCCCGTCGCGCACCACCGCCTCGGGCAGCACCAGGTGGGCGAGCTTGCGGGTCGGGTTCAGCGGCTCGGTCCAGGTGGCGAAGGTCCAGCCCTGCAGCTCGGCCTTGCCGAAGCGCGCGACCAGCGCCTTGAAGAAGGCATCCTGCAGCGCCCACCACTCGGGCATGCGCTCGCGGGGCTGGGTCTTCGACCAGTCGATCGCCGGCGCGTTGACGCAGCCGTAGGCCGGGTGCTCGAGCGGCTTCTCGCCGGGCGGCACCAGCGCGCGCGGGGTGCCGGTGAGCGCGAGATGCGGCTTGATGCCGGCCGCCACCAGCGTCTGCAGCATGTCGAGCGTCTGGCCGAAGCGGTACTCGATGCGGCCGTCGGAGGCGCGCACCGCGAGCTCGTCGAAGTCCATGCCGCTGCACTGGTAGCCGAAGAACAGGTTGCCGACGCGAAACTGGCGGTACTGCGGGTAGCGGTTGCGGAAGAAGTCCGGCCCCGGCCCGCTGCGCGGGCCCGACGACAGCAGCGCGCCGGAGTTCACCGCCAGCAGGGCCGGCAGCCGGCTCGCGTTGCCGAGCAGCTCGAGGTTCAAGGTCGGGCCGGGCCGGCGCAGGTCGACGCTGAACTCGCTCGCGGCGTCGACGCGGGCCGCCGACTCGCGCGCCGCCGCGCTGCCGGCCAGTAACGCGAGCAGCAGCGTCGCGACGCCACGGGCGATCGCGGCAGGAACCTGCGAGGAGCGTCGGGCGAGCATGGCGGCCTCCTTCGGTGCGTGGCTGCGACGATGCTACGTCGCGCCGCGACCACCACCCCGCAACAGGGCGTGTGTTTGCGATACTGCGCCGCCTGCCCCACCCGCGCGACATGCATCCCAGTTCCCTCGAAAACATGCAGTGGTGCGTGCGCCGCTACGCGGCCGCGCGCCTGCAGGCCGGCGGCGCAGGCCTCACCGTGCTCGACGTCGGCGGCGCCAACGTCAACGGCAGCTACGCCGACCTGTTCCGCGTGCCCGGCCTGCGCTACCTCGGCACCGACCTGGCGCCGGGCGAGGGCGTGGACCTGGTGCTCGAGGACCCCTACCGCCTGCCGCTGGCGGACGCGTCGATCGACTACGTGATCTCCGGGCAGATGCTCGAGCACTGCGAGTTCTTCTGGCTTGCCTTCGCCGAGATGGTGCGGGTGCTCAAGCCCGACGGCTACTTGTTCCTGATCGCGCCCTCGGCCGGGCCGATCCACCGCTACCCGGTCGACTGCTACCGCTACTACCCCGACGCCTACCGCGCGCTGGCCAAGCACGCGGGCTGCCATCTGATCGATCTGCGGCACGACGAGCGCGGGCCGTGGAACGACCTGGTCGGCGTGTTCGCGAAGACGGCGCAGCCGAAGTCGCGGCCGCACACGGCCAGCTGGGCGCCGGCGCCGCACCGGCCGCAGTGGCCGGCCGATGCCGAACAGGAGGCGCTGAAGGGCGCGCGGCCCTACCTCGAGGTGCTGGCCGATCTGCACGAGGCGCTGCAGCCGGCCGCCTACCTCGAGATCGGCGTGCGCTTCGGCCGCAGTCTGCGGCTCGCGCGCGGCCCGGCGCTGGGCGTGGACCCGGCGCCCGAGCTGCAGGTCGAGCTGCCCGCTTCGACCACGCTGCTGCGCATGGGCAGCGACGACTTCTTCGACGACGAGGCCGAGCGGCTGAAGACGCTCGCGCCGGACTTCGTCTTCATCGACGGCATGCACCTGTTCGAGTACGCGCTGCGCGACTTCATGCATGTCGAGCGCGTGCTCGGGCCGGGCACCGTGGTCGTCATCGACGATGTCTTTCCCAACCATCCGGCGCAGGCGCTGCGCGCGCGTGCCACCCGGTCCTGGACCGGTGACGTCTGGCGGTTGCTGCCGGCGCTGCAGGCGAACCGCCCGGATCTGATCCTGTGCGCGCTGGACACGGCGCCGACGGGTCTGCTGATCATCGCCGGCCTCGACGGCAGCCAGCGCGGCCTCTGGCAGCGCTACAACGCGCTCACCACGACCGCGCAGCGCAAGCCGGTCGACCCGCCGCCCAAGGTGCTGGCGCGGCGCGGCGCGCTGCGGCCCGAGGGCGGCGCGTACCGCGAGGTGCTGTCGCTGCTGCAGACGTTTCGGGCCGAGGTCGCGACCGACGCCGGGGCCCGCGAGCGCCTGCGCAGCGCCTTGCGCGAGCGCGCTTGCCTGCTCGACCGCTAGCGCGCCGACAACCACGGAACCAGGAGACACGAGGCCATGGACAGGGACCCGCTCGTCGCGCAGGGACGCGACTTCGGCACGGCGGCACCGACGGCGCTGCTCGACGCGGTGCAGAACGGCGTGCTCAAGTCGGTCTACCGCGGCGTGCCCTTCCTCAAGAGCCCGTTCGACATCGGCATCTACCTGCAGCTGCTGTCGGTCCAGCAGCCGCGCAGCGTGGTCGAGATCGGCACCAAGCATGGCGGCAGTGCGCTGTGGTTCGCCGACATGCTGTCGGCCGCCGGCGTCGCCGAGCCGGCGGTGGTCTCGGTCGACATCCGTCCGCTGGCGGCCTTCACCGATCCGCGCATCCGCTTCCTGAAGGGCGTTGCGCAGGAGCTGCAGCACGTGCTCACCCCCGACCTGCTGGCCGGTCTGCCGCGCCCGCTGCTGGTCATCGACGACAGCAGCCATCGCTACGAGGATGCGCTCGCGGTGCTGCGCTTCTTCGATCCGGTGCTGGCGGCGGGCGACCGGATCGTCGTCGAGGACGGCGTGGTGCGCCATCTCGGCGACCCGATCTACCAGCGCTACGAGGACGGACCCAGCCGCGCGGTGCGCGACTTCCTGGCCGAGACCGGCGAGCGCTATGCGATCGACGCGGCGCTGTGCGATCACTACGGCCGCAACGTGACCTACAACCCCAACGGCTACCTGCTGCGGCGCTGACATGCCGCAGCGGCTCAGCGCCGCCGCAGCGTCTCCTCGTCGCAGGCCGCATCGCCCAGCGCATCGAGTGCCGTCAGCGTCGCGATCGCCTCCACGTCCGCCACGGCGCTGCGGGTCGGCGAGCCGGCGACCCCATCGGCATCCGGTTCGGTCATGCGGGCCATGAAGACGCGCATCACATGGTCGACACCGTCGCTCGTCACGCTGCGCCGGTCGGCGGCGAAGTAGCTGCCGGCGCCGGTGACGATCTCGTAGGACGGGAAATAGTCGACATGCTCGTTGCGGCGAGCGATCTCGTCGGCGGCGACGCGCAGCGCCGCCTTCGAGCAGGTGTTCGACACCAGCACGTGGCGGCCGGCGGCCGTCGCCACCATCGGCACCGGCGACACCGTGAGGATCATCCGCGCCTTGCGGTTGACCAGCTTGAGCTTGTCGAAGAACCGCTGCAGATCCTGCGCCACCTCGGCCGCGGTGAAGTTGACGAAGGCGTGCTGCTGCGGGTCGAAGCGGCCGGCCACCACGCCGGGTGCCACCGGGAAAACCGCGCCGTCGAGCCGCGAGGCCCAGCATTCGGTCAGCCCGAGCGTGAAGATGAACACGTCGAGCTGTCGAAACAGGCGCCGGACCGCCGCGAGATGGGTGCGCCGGGCGGCCAGGACATCGGCCTCGGCCTCGAAGCCTGCGGCACGCAGGCGTGGCCGGAACGGGTCGCACCAGCGGCCGTCGGGTCGCTGCCAGGCCCGTTCGAGCGGGTGGTAGTAGCCGAACGCGCGGTCGAACAGCTGCGCCAGCTGGCGCGCCGTGTAGATGTTGCCGTAGCGGGCACTGAACGTCGTCTCGCCGTCGTCCGGCGCGGCGGGCTCGACGCACAAGTGTCGGAAACCGCTCGACGTCAGCCGGGTCGCGATGTGCTGCGCGAAGCAACTGCCGGCGGTGGCGACCTGGTCGCGCCGCGCCAGCAGGAAACCCGGCGTCGATGCCGGATCGGCGGCGCCCGGCGCGAGGCGGGCGACGCCCTGTTCCCAGAACGCGGTGTCGGGCAAGCCCTGGTAGGGGTGCTCGGGGGGCGGTGGCGCCGGCTCGGCGGTGGTCGACGAGCCGACCAGTCGGGCGCCAAGTGCCTCGAGCAGCCGCAGGCCGTAGGTCTGGTTGGCATGCGTGGGATCGGTCCCCCAGCAATCCGGCGCCAGAAAGCCCTCCGGGGTTCGCACCGCGCTGGGCAGGTCGACCGGCTCGACGCCATGGCGAATGCACAGGCCGCGGACGACGTCGACGTAGCGCTGCCAGAGCTGCAGCCTGAACGCCGGCGCCTCGGGAACCGCGTCGCCGTAGGGGTGCAGCACCGCGGCGGGAAAGTGCGGCGCCAGCGTCGCGGCATCGACCGGCGGCGGCGATGGGAAGGCCCAGACCCGCTCGGGCAGCAGCGGTCGCAGGAAGGCCAGCCACTCGGTCTGCCGCAGGCGCACGAGCTGCTCCAGGTGCACCAGCTTGCGAGCCGGCGCCAGCGCCGCCACCGCGACCAGCCCGAGCGGCGCGTGCTCGTGTCCGCCGACGCACAGGATCGCGATGTCCGGCCGGGCCGCGGCGATGCGGTCGCGGAGTGCGTCGCGGTCGATGCCCTCGACGGAGACGCTGCGGTACAGGTCCGCGGCATCGGCGGCGCCGGAAGGCCGCGCGCGCAAGCCGATGTCGCGCAGCGGCAGGAACTCGAACTCGACGGCACGCTCCACGGTGCGCGGCAGACCGGCGGCCGCCTGCAGCGCCAGCACATGGCTATGGCCGATGACGAGGGCGCGCAGCGGGCGGTTCATGGCCTCAGGGCCGCGCGCGACGGCGAGCGACCAGATGGAACAGCTCGTGCGGCCGCGTCTGGTGCCGGTAGCGGCCGCTGCTGCGACCGACGATGTCGAAGCCGCGCAGATCGAGGTACTGCTCGTAGAGCGCGGGCGTGACGTGCCACCAGGTCACGCCGCCATGGGGCGGAATGCTCTTCGGACTCGGCAGGAAGCGCGCGAGCGGCTTGCCGCGCTCCTCGACCGACAGGTGGAAGGGCAGCAAGTCGGTGATGAGCAGCAGGTCGTCGGTGAAGCCCAGCGCATGCTCCAGCGCCCGCAGCGGATCGCGCAGATGCAGCAGCACCGCGCAGAGCGTCACCACGTCGAAACGGCCGACCGCGGGCGGGACGTCGTATGCCGTCGCATGGACCAGCCGCACCTGCGAGCGGTGATGCGCGTGCGCATACCAGAAGCCGTTGTTCAGGCCCCGCATCACCGCGGACATGCTCGCGTTCACGGCCGCCAGGTCCATCCCCTCGCGCAGCAGCACGTCCCAGGACGTCTTCGCCACATCGGGGGACAGGTCGCAGGCCACGACCTCGGCGCCCTGGCGCTCCATCCAGAAGCTCAGCGCGCCGTTGGCGGGCCCGACTTCCAGCACGCGCCGGCCCCCGAAGTCGATGCCGCCGAGGTAGCGCGCCTCGTCGCCGAGCAGGTCCCAGTGCCAGTCCTGCGTGTCCCGCAGGGCCGGGATGTCGAGCCGGTGGTAGAAGGTGCAGTCCTCGGGGCGCACGCCGAGGATGGGGGTCGCGTAGAGGCTGTCGCTCATTGGGGCACCCTTCGCCCTTCGGGCTGTCCCGCCAGGCGGGAGGATACGCACTTGGGGCGGCCCGGCGTGCTCATGCGCGGGCCGGCCGGCTCAGCGCCGCTTGCGCAGCCAGAGGCTGCCGCCGGTGTTCTTCAGCATCGCCGGATGGTCCACCGCGATGCGTTCGCGCTCGTTGCGGGCGAACCAGTCGTTGAAGGCCACGACCTCGAACGCCTCGTTGTACATCAGGAAGGCGCGCAGCCCGTAGATCTCGTTCCACGAGCGGTTCTCCTTGACGATCCAGTTCGGTCCGTACTCGAAGGGCCAGAAGATGTCGTGGAAGTGCACGAACACGCCGGGCTTCAGCGTCGGCAGCACCTCGAACAGCTCGTGGCAGACGTCGCTGCCGGTCTTCATCACATGGGTCGAGTCGATGAACAGGAAGTCGCCGTCCTCGAGCGCCGCGAACACCGCCGGGTCGGCCTGCTGCACCGGCACCGCGTGCACCGTGTAGCGGCTGGCCGCCTCGCCCAGCAGCTTCAGCAGCAGCGCGGGGTAGGGCTCGACGAAGCTGACCTCGACCGCGCCGTCCAGGTAGCGCTCGATCGTGTCCACCGCGCAGGCCGACGACCAGCCCGAGCCGACCTCGACCAGCCGCTGCGGCCGGTGGCGGCGCAGCATCGCGTGCAGCAGGCTGCCGTCGCCATAGGAGAAGGCCGGGTTGCGCAAGTGGTAGCGGAAGGCCGGGTCCGGGTCCTCGGGGAAGGGCATGGTCTGCAGGTAGGGCAGCAGCTCGATCCAGTGGCGGCGCATCGCCTCGGCATCGATGCGCAGCGCCTGCGGCGCGACGTTGGGCTGGACCTGGCCGTAGCGCTCGCGCACCGACTCGACATCGACCACCGGGCTGTAGAAATGCCCCGGCGGCACGAACAGGGCCTGCACCTTGCTGGCCACCTTGGCGAACTCGTCGGACTGCAGCAGCCGTTCGGCCAGCGCCTCGGGCGGCAGGGCTTCGTCGAGGCGGTCGCGCCAGTGGTTCAGTTCGTCGGGCCGCGGGGCGCGGTGCAGGAAACCCCGGTACAGGGCGGTGACGAGACGTTCGGCATCCATCGGAGGTCTTCTCAGTAGAGGTTGGCACGCAGCTCGCGGCCGAGAGCGGCAAGCGGGTCGCCGCCGTCGCCCGGCAGCAGCTGGGCGTGCACGGTCGGGGCGCTTGCACGCAGGGATTCGAGCAGCGCGCGCATCTGCTCCGCGCCGACCGGCTCGCCGCGCCGTGCCGCGCCGCGCGTGGCCAGGTCGAACACGTTGTCGCCGCCCCAGTGGCGCTCGAACACGCGACGGTTGCTGGCCTGGGTGCTGCGATGGATCTCGGCCGCCACGGCCGGATCAAGCACGGGCTTGCGGCGCTGGGCGGCATCGCCGGCGGCGAGCTCCGAGAAGGCCTTGTAGAGCGCCCGCGGCGTGCGCGCCTCGCCGCTGCATCGGTTCAGGCAGCGCTTGAGCTCGAGCAGCGCGCCGCCGATGGAGGGGTTCTGATCCTCCGCCGGCCGTTCGAACCCGGCCGCCAGGTCGAGGCCCAGCACCTCGGCGAAGTCCGCGACGATGTCGCCGCTGCGCAGGCGTTCGCGGCTGTAGGGGCGCACCGTGATGCGGTCGGCGCCGAACACCCGCTCCCAGCGCGTCAGGAAGGCGTCGTAGTTGACCACCACCTGGGCGGCATAGTCGTGCAGCGACTCCGCGTAGTTGGTCGCATGGACCTTCTGCTGGTAGGACGACACCAGGTAGTCGACCTGCTCGCGGATGTAGACGATGACGCGCGTGCTGCCCGGCGCGAAGCGCGTCGCCACCCACTGCGGCTGGCAGTTCTGGAACGCTTCGGAGCTGAGCAGCACCGGCTCGCGGCGGCCGGCCACCTCCTTGGCCAGCGCGCGCACCGTCTGCGCGAGGCGCTCGCGCTCCGGCAGCGGCAGCAGCTTGCGCTGCTTCATGTGCAGGAAGCGCGCGATGTCGTGGTGGGCCACCGGCGCCAGGCCGGCCTGCGGGTAGTACCAGCCCTGCGCGACGAGCCGCTCGCGGTTCAGGTGCAGGAAGTGCTGGAGCGAGCTGGTGCCGGTCTTGTGGCGGCCGATGTGCAGGACGAAGTCGCTCATGCGGTCGTGTCGGTGGCGCGGTACCGGGCGGCGATGGCCTCGTACACCGCCAGATCGTCGCGGTTGGCCTCGAGCAACTGCCCCCACAGGGCCTCGCCGACCTCGGTGCGCAGCGCGGCCAGCCGGTCGGCGAGCGGCACCGAGCGGTCGCGCGTGACGTTCTTCGCCACCGAGGCGGCACGGAAGCCGGCGAAGTGCGGCGTCAGCCACGCCGCCATCCGCTCCACCGAGGTGTCGAAGGCCTCGACCAGCCCGACGAAGGGCAGCGTCTCGATCGCCCGCAGCGCCCGGCTCAGCTCGTCGCCGCTGTCGGCCGGGAACATCTGCGCCAGCCGCGTGACGTGGAAGTTGCGGCACTGGCGGTCGTGGCCCAGCGACAGGCGCACCTCGATGTAGCCGGCCAGCGTGGTGTTGCGCGCCAGCACCGCGCCGAAGCCGCCGCCGCCCTGCTTGGTCTCGAAGGCATAGGCCGAGGCGATGCGGTCGATCGGATGGCGCACGAACAGCAGCGGGAAGCACTCGACGCCGGCCGGTGCCGGCGGCGGCAGCTGGGCGGTGTGCGACGAGAAGGCCACGGCATCGCGTTCGTCGGCGAGCCAGCGGGCCAGCTCGGCACGGTGCGCCGCCGGAGCGCCGCCGTTGAACTCGCGCGTCACCCAGCGCGCGCCGAAGTTGCGCTTCAGCAGCTCGTCGACCGAGGTGCCGGCGTTCTTGAACAGGTGGTAGTGGAGGATGACTTTGCGCACGGTGGTCGAGGCGGTTCGCTCAGCGGCTGGCGAGCGCGCGATGGTCGGTGTCGGTGGCGAGGCCGACGGTCTGCAGCGCTTCCTGCATCGCGCTCACGCCCTGCTCGAAGCCGTAGTGGCGCGTCGCGAAGGCCAGCGCGTGGCGCGACATCGCTGCCCAGGCCTCGGGGTCGCGGTACAGGGCCGTGATCGCGGCGACCCATTCCTCGGGCCGGGCCGCGACGCAGGCGTCCACGCCGTTGCCCACCGCGATGCCCTCGGCCGCCACCGGCGACAGCACGCAGGGCACGCCATGCGCCATCGCACCGATCACCTTGCCCTTGATGCCGGCGCCGCTCTGCAGCGGCGCGACGAACACGCGGCAGTGGTCGTAGACGGCGTCCACCGTCGGCACCCAGCCATCGATCACGATGCGAGCGTCGCGCTCGGCCAGCTTGCGCAGGCGCTCGGTCGGGTTGCTGCCGTAGACGCGCAGCCGCGCCTCCGGCAGCGCCTCGCGCAGCAGCGGCATCACCTGCTCGACGAACCATTCGACCGCCTCGGCGTTGGGGTGGTGCTTGTAGCTGCCGAGGAAGGCGATGTCGGCGCGGCCTTCATGGCCCGGCACCTGCGGCACCACGTCGGTGACCCAGGGGCAGCGCGCCACCAGCGTCGAGTCGAGGTTGTGCGACTGGATCACCGCCTTCTCGACGTCGGTGTAGGAGAGCACCAGGTCGACCTTGCGCATCACCGCGAGCTCCTTCTCGCGGGTGCGCACGGAGGCGTTGATGGTTTCGCGGTCGCCCGACGCGATGCCGGCACGCAGCTCGCGCAGGAAGTGCAGGTCGGCGTTGTTGAGCACCAGCTTGGCCTGCGGTGCATGCTGGCGGATCGCGTCGAGGCATTGCTCGGCGACGTTGTAGCGGGTCACGTAGACGAGGTCGAACTCGCTGCCGCGCTGCTCGATCAGCGTCTTCAGGCCGGTCGCGTAGGGCGCGTGCACGCACTCGACGCCCATGCGCTGCAGGTCCTCGGTGTAGTGGCCGAGCCAGGCCAGGTTCATCGGCACGAAGGTGCACTTGAAGCCCAGCGCCTGCAGCATCCGCAGTTCCTGCACCGCGGCGTAGCTGCCGGCGTTCTGGTCGGGCTGCGGGGTCTCGCTGTCGAGCACCAGCGCGCGCAGCTCGACGTTGCGGTCCTTGTTCAGTTCCAGGTCCACGCCGACGCGCCCGTTGTTGCGGCAGGCGCCGACCCAGCGCTTCTTGAACTTGGGCCGGTTGATCTCCTGGAAGCGCTTGGTGCCCGAGCTCGTGCTGGTGCCGCTGCTGACGCCCTCGTAGTGCACCACCTGCGCGAGCGGCGCGTAGACCGTCTTCAGGCCGCGGTCGCGCACGCGGAAGGCGAGGTCGGTGTCCTCGAAATAGGCCGGCACGAAGGCCTCGTCGAAGCCGCCCAGTTCGCGCCACAGCGCGGTGGGCAGCATGATGCAGGCGCCGGAGACGTAGTCGACCTGGCGCGTGTAGTTGTAGCGCGGGTCGTTGGGGTTGGCGCGGCGGCCGTAGTTCCACGGATCGCCGCTGTTCCAGACGATGCCGCCGGCCTCCTGCAGCGCGCCGTCGGGATAGAGCAGCTTGGCACCGCTCATGCCGACGGCGTCGAAGTGCGCGAACGGCCACAGCAGCTCGTCGAGCCAGCCGGCCGTGACCTCGGTGTCGTTGTTGAGCATCACGATGTACTCGCCGCGCGCCAGCGCGCCGCCGGCGTTGCAGGCGCGGATGAAGCCCTGCGCGGTGTCGTGCCGCACGCAGGCGACGCCCTCGATCAGCTCGGGGATGCGGGTGCTGTCGTCGCTGGAGCCGTCGTCGACCAGGACCACCTCGAAGCTCGCGCGGTTCGGCGCCAGCAGCAGCGAGGCCAGGCAGTGGTAGGTCACGGCGAACTTGTTGTGCACCGGGATCACGACCGAGACCGTCGGCGCGTCGACGCGCGGGAAGCGCAGCGGTCGGAAGCCGCGCGCCGCGTCGTCGGCGCCGCGCACCAGCGTGGCGTGGCAGTGGACGAGCTGGTCCAGCGCGGCGGCCAGCGCCGCCGGCGCGCCATCGCGCGGCAGCGCTTCCAGCCCGGCCGCGAGCGCGTCGTAGCGCAGGCCCGGTACGTTGGCGAGCGCCGGGCGCAGGCCCTCGCGCGTGTGCTGTTGCAGCGCCTCGGCCGGTGTCAGCATCGCCGGCATGATGAGCGCGGTCTGCGCCACCAGCCAGGGCGCGCCCTCGGCCCGCACGGTGAAGGCATGCGGGCGGCCGTCGAACAGCGCCGCCGGCAGCGGGATGTGGAAGCGCACCTGCTCGGGTGCGGCGGCCACCGCGTTGCCGATGCCGCGCGCCACCGGCTCGCTGCCCTCCATCACCAGCAGTTGCAGCGGACTGCCGTCGTGGCCCGGCAGCCGCGCGCTGCCCACCAGCGCGGCGCCGTCGAGCTTGAGCTCGAAGGACTCGGCCGCCACGCCGGTCAGCTTGCGCGGCGAGCCGGCGAGCGCCGCGCCGGTGGCGCGCTCGCGCACCTCGATGCGCCGCGGCGCGCCGTCCCACAGCGCATGCGGCAGCTCGATCCAGAACGCATGCTTGCCATCGCCGATGCCGGCGGCCAGCAGATCGCCGCGGAAGGTGTCGGCGACGCCGAGCCCGACCACGATGCCGTCGGCCAGCACCTCGATCTCGACCCGCTGCGACGGCTCGCTGCCCCGCGCCGCCCAGCCGCAGACGCGGCCGAGCTCGATGCGGTCGAACATGCCGCGCAGGCCGGCGTCGGTGGCCAGGGGAGACTCGGGGTCGCGGGCGGCGAGGTCGGGATCCACGGTCGTCGTGTTCATGGGCGGGGAGGCGTTGTTCATCAAGGGGAGGCTGGAGACGGCGGCGCCGCGCGCCGGCTTTCGGCGTCGTGCTCGAGCATGAAGCGGGCGGCCCAGACGACGCTGCTGCGCTCGCCGCGCTGTTGCAGCACCGGCGCGGCGCCTGCACCCAGCTTGCCGATCGGCAGGCCGAGGAAGGCGACGACACGCTTGACCACGGCGTAGACGTCGGTCTCGATGTCCTCGTAGGTGATCGACAGCGGCGTGATGCGGTGCTGGTCGAAGAAGCGCTGCCAGCCGACCTCCATCGTGCGCAGCCGTTCGTGGCAGCGCGCGATGCGCGCGTAGTCGTAGTCCGGCTCGGCGGCCGCCGGCGCACCCGGCTTGGCCGCCGTGCTGGTGTAGAGCGACACGGCCTGGGCGTACTGGTCGCGCCGCGTCAGGTGGATGTAGCGGGCCTCGAGCAGCGGACGGCGGTTGCCCAGCAGGCGGCCGAAGCTGTTGAACTGCTGCCAGCCCGTCATCAGGCCGGCGACGCCGTTGCGCGTGGCCGATGCGCGCAGCACGTTGCGCAGGTACTCGTCCGGGTTGCGGGCCGGCGCGTTGCGCAGGTTGCCGCGGATCGCGGTCGCGTCGAGCCGGTCGTCGGGGCGGCCGAGGCGCTTGGTCTCGGTCATCACCTCGGCGAGCAGCTTGCTGCCGCTGCGCGGCAGCGTGGCGATGATGTAGGTGTGGGCCGGATCGGGCATCGCCTCGACCTTGGCGAGGCGCTCGCCGTCCAGCTCGTGGGCGGCGATGATCTCGGCGACGGTCTTGCGTGTCATGGCTCAGGCCTGCCGTTCGGCGCCGGCGGCGTCGGCCGGCAGCGTCAGGGTCGGTGCGGTGTGGCGGCCGGCCGTGACGCTGTAGTCGTTCAGCAGCGCCTGGCGCATGCGCAGGCTCTCGTCGTCCGCCTGCTTGCGCAGCTTGACGCCCTCGGGCCGCCAGCGGAGGTCGGGCATGCCGATGTGCCGGCCGATGCGCGCGACGCCGCGCGCCGGCGCGCCGACGAATTCCTCGTACTGCAGCACCAGCGGGTCGGCCTCCATCAGCTGGAACAGCATCTGGAAGGTCGCGTTCTGCTGCTGGATGCCGTGCATCGTGCGCACCAGCGCGGCAGGCTGGTAGGCGACCGGCTCGTTGCTGCCCGGCTGTTCGCTGGTCCACTGCTTGGTGACGCGCGCGCGCTCCATCGACACGGCCTGCTCGACCAGGTCGCCGCGCACCACGTGGATGAAGCGCAGCCGCTCGCCGAGCTTGTGCAGCAGACCGAGGTTGTACAGGTGGATCAGCTGACCGGCGCTGGTCTTGCAGCCGAACACGCCGGTGCCCTTCGAGCGGACCTTGATCAGCCAGGACAGGTAGGCCTCGTAGCTGTCCAGCCCGAGCCGCTGCGACTGCTTGGTGACGATCGAGTGGTTGAGCTCCTCGCCGGCGACGCGCAGGCGGCCGTCCGAGCCCATCGCCTCGGCGACGAAGTTCGAGCCGCAGCGGTTGACGAAGCAGATGAAGTACGCGCAGTGCAGCTTCGCCGGCAGCGCCAGGCCGCCGCGCGCGGTGGCGCCGGCCGGCAGGGCCGCGAAATGCTCCGTGACATGCTTGTGGTGCACGTCGGGATAGACGTTGGCGAGGTTGGGGATGCGTTGCATGGATCGAAGGGCTTCGGTTAGGGCGCGGTGGAAGGCAGGGGCGCGGTGGCGACGGCGCGGTCGGTGACGCGCCGCCACTGCGCGCCGTCGAAGAAGACGAGCACGGCGCCGTCGGCCTCGTCGGGGCAGAACGCGAGCGAGCCGGCGCCGATGTCGAGCGGCAGCTGCGCCACGCTGTAGCTGGGCAGCTGCACCGGGACGTGATGCGCATCGACGCTGCGGCTGAGGCGGCGCTGGACCGCGCCGCCGATCGCCTCCGAATAGGCGTCCGCGGCATGGTCGAAGGACTGCACGAAGCGGCGCGCGTCGGCGGGGCTGGCCGCCACCCAGCGGGCGGTGCCGGCGGGGCCGGTGCGCAGCGTGACGCCGGCGGCGTCGGCATCCTCGAGTAGCAGGTGGTCGGCGTCGGCCTCCGGCGGGGTCGACACGCCGCTGCGCCGCTTCGTGACATGCAGATGCGCCTGCGGCACCGGCTCGCCGACGCCGACGAAGGCCGCGTTCGCGCCGCCGCCGACGCCGACCGGCGTCGCGCGCCAGTCGCTGTTGTGGATCACCGGTGCGATGACGTGCCGGAGCGCGATCGACGACGGGTGGTTCATGCCGTTGCCGAGGAAGGGCGAGTCCGCGCCGCCGTACAGGTCGAGGTCGGTCAGCGCGGCGGGGCAGCGCAGGTAGTCGCCGGCGGCGAAGGTGATCGTGGCCTCGGCCGCGGCGCTGCTCGACAGCGCCGGTGCGACCAGCCCGCCGCAGCGGCACACCACCTCGCCCAGCACCCGCGTGCCGTTGACGCGGACCTCGGTGCGCACGTCCTGGCACCAGACCTCGATGACCAGCGCCCCTTGGCGAGGGGTGGCCAGGTCGCTGCGGCGCCGCAGGCCGACCGATTCCACGTCGCGCTGGGGATGGCGGTCGATCACCGACACCGCGACACGGCCGTCCGCGTCCTCGATGCGCAGGACGGCGGCCGCGTTCACGCCCTGCGGCGCGGTCGCCACGTCGATGCGGCGACCGGCCCAGAAGTCGGCGTCGACCGGTCCGAAGTCGGCCGCGAGGTAGAAGTCGGCGCAGGCGGCGTCGGCCTGCCAGGGCAGCGGCCGGCGTTCGCCGCCGACCGGCACGCGCAGCACGCTCTGGCGCACGTCGATGCCGTCGCGGACCATGCGCAAGCGGCGGTGGAAGTCGAGCAGGCCGTGGTCGTTGGCGAGCGCGTAGGCGCGCACGAAGCCGGCGACGAAGTCGCGCCCGGCCTGCGACGCCGGGCTCGACATGTTCGGGTTGGCGCTGCTCGCGCTCGGCATCAGCGGCGTGGCGAGCACGATGTCCGGCGCGCGCGCGAAGGCGCGCAGCTTCGCGATCGCGGCCGCCATGTGCCGCGGCCGGAAGTTCTGCCGGTCGTTCATGCCGAAGGCGACCACCACCAGGTCGGGCTGGAGCTCGGCCAGGTAGTGCAGCCAGGGCTTGGCGTGGTTGCAGTACCAGGCCGGGTGGTTGGCATGCGCCAGGTCGTTGAAGGTCGACCAGGTCTGCGCGCCGATCGCGCGGTTGAAGAAGTGCAGGCGGCGCCCCGGGTTCTGCTCCTGCAGCGCGCGCTGCAGCTGGAACCAGAAGCTTTCGCCGGGGATGCCGTGCTGCGGCATGTCGGTGCTGATCGAGTCGCCGACCAGCACGACGATGGCGCCGTCGACGAGCTGCGCCGTCGCGTCCGCGTAGCGGCGCCCGCCGGCCTCGATCGTGATCGCCGTCACGACGCCGTCGACCACGACCGCCGCGGCGCGCGCGCCGCTGCCGCGGCCGCAGACGATCACCCGCGGGTCGACATAGCCCGTGCCGCCGTCGAGCACCGGGATGCGCACGACCGCGCCGCCGGCGACCTCGACCGGGCCGAGCACCGCCCCGCTGCCCCCGGCCGCCGGCCGGCTGCCGAGGCGCCGCAGGTGGCGCGTCGGCTCGACGCCGGCGGCGAACAGCAGCGACGAGGCGGCGCCGGTCGGCGCCGCCTCCACTGGCTCCGGCGTCACCGGGGCGGCGAGAAGCGGCTCGCCGAGCAGCGGTTCAAGAACCGAACTGGAGCTCACGGAAGTTGCCGCCGATGAAGGCGCGTTGCTCGCGCTGGTAGTTGAAGACTTCCTGGCTCACGTTGATCGAGGTCAGCACCCACTGCGCCGGGTCGTTCCAGCGCGGCCCGAACAGCGCCGCGACGTCGGCGTCGCGCACCGCGTCGAAGGTCTTGCCGGTGCGGCGCGAGGCGATCGTGCGCAGCGCGTTCGTCAGCTGCTCGAAGGAGATGCGGACCACGAAGCGCTTGTCGGTGAACTCCTGTCCCTGCGAGGGCTCGCCGGCCGAGGTGTAGAGGCTGGCGTCGGTGTGGCGGTCGCGCAGCGTCTGGCCGGCCGCCGGGATCGGGCCGTGGATGATCGCGACGCCGGCCTGGGCCGGATCGAAGAACACGCTGCCTTCCTTGAACCAGGGCTCGTTGCGGACATCGGCGACGCCGGCGCGGAACACCGCCAGGTTGAACAGGTACTTCAGCCGGCAGGTCTTGGCGTCGGAGCCGCCCTTCACGCAGTCCTCGTTGATCACGGTGAAGATGACCTGCTGCTTGGCCTGGACGTTCTCGCCCTTCTTCGCGCCGCCCTTGGGTGGCACCGTCGCGCGTGCGACCGACTGGGTGGTGCGCAGTTCGGCCGTGGCGCCCTGCGCCGAGCCGCCGCCGCTCCAGGGGCGGACCACCTCCTTGCCGCGCCAGTCCAGACTCCAGAAGAAGAAGCTGCCGCCGATGTTGGCGTTGGCTCCGGTGCCCTCCTTGCCGCCGCGGCCATGCTGCTCGAAGAAGGGTTCGCGCCCGCCGACGTCGCGGCCGGTGTAGGTGAACATGCCCACGCCGCCGCCGGGCGCCGCGTTGACGTGCATGAAGGAGTCGCCGGCCTTGCCGCGCGCGGCCGGCGAGCACTGGTCGGTGTCGCCGCTGGGCGTCCACAAGGAGCCCTGCGGATCGAGCTCGAGGCCGGTCACCGACTTCGCCTGCTCGGTGCGCACATTGCCCTTGGACGTGACCGGGCCGTGCTCGGCATCGGGATCGCACAGCGGCGAGCTGCCGAAGAACAGCACCTTCAGCCCGGGGCGCAGCGTGGACTTGGGGTCGCGCACGTTCCACGCGGCGACCACGTCGCCGCCGGCCAGCTTGGTGGTCGGGCCGCCGGTGTAGCGGAACGACGAGGGGGTCAGCTGCTGGGCCTGGGCCGCGGCGCACAGCCAGAGCGCGACGGCGATCGATGCACGGGCAAGGGGCGAGCGGCTCATGGGGAGGACTCCTCGGTGACGGGGGCGGGGTCGGTGTGCGGTGCGACGGCGCGCTGCCACAGCAGGTCGTCCATCGCGCACCACTGCTTCAGGCGCGCGAAGGTGCGCGGCTCGGCGCCGAGCGCCTTCAGGCGCGCGGCGCGGTCGTGGGCGGCGACGGCATGGTTGACGTTGACGCGGTACTCGTCGTCGCCGCGGATCGCCGCGCCGCTCAGCGCGCGGATCGCGGCGAACACGCGGGGCATGTCGTCGACGCTGAACACCGCGTCGAGCGTCCCGAGGTTGTCGAGCGCCATGTCGATCAGCTGCTCGCGCGTGATCAGCTTCTGCTGCAGCTGGCCGGCGAGCGACTGCCGCGCGCGGTAGTGTCGGCCGGCGAAGTAGTAGGTGTAGAAGTTGTCGTAGTGGTCGTCGAGGAAGCGCCGCAGGTGCGGCGGGCCGGCGCAGAAGTAGTCGTTCGGCGACAGCTCCAGCGCCGCCTTCATGCCCTGGTTGTGGGGCTGGTTCAGGTCCTCGGTCGACAGCTTGGCGGCCTGTTCGCGCAGGTAGAAGTAGAACGACAGGATGCGGTCGCGCGGCTCGCGCAGCACCGTGAACACGTAGCGCGGGCCGCGCACGCAGTCGAGCAGCGACCAGTCGAGGTGGCCGGAGAAGACGCGGTAGCGGTTCAGCTCGCGCACGCTCAGGCGCACCAGCTGCTCGTTGACGCGCGCCGGGCACACCGCATCGGCGCCGTAGGCGTTGACGAGCGCCGCGTGCACCGACTGGCCGGCGGTCTTGGGGATGTGCAGGAAGAAGACGCGGCGGGCGTCGACGTCCGCGGGCAGGGTCGGCGACTCGTTCATGCGGCCACCTCGGACAGCGCCACCGGCGCCGGGTCGTGGCGCGGCGCGTCGCGCTCGCGCAGCCCCGCGACGAAGCGCACGAAGGCGTCGATGTCGTCGACCGGCGCACCCTTCAGCGTCCAGGGCGCGAACTCCCACCAGCGGCTGGCGCGCAGCGCCTCGATCTGCGCCTCGGGGAAGCGGTACTTGACGACGCGGGCCGGCGAACCGGCCACCACCGCATAGGGCGGCACGTCCTTGGTGACGACCGACTGGGCCGCGACCACCGCGCCGTCGCCGATCGACACGCCGGGCAGCACGAAGGCGCCATGGCCGATCCAGACGTCGTTGCCGATGGTCGTGATCTTCGCGGTGACCGGTCGCGTGCGGTGCGGGAAGTCCTTGTGCGGCACCAGGTCGGCGCCGCTCGGCAGCGGCTGGTCGAGCACGGCGTCGAAGCGGGTGTAGAAGAAGGGCGAGGTCGAGGCCCAGTGCATCGGGTGCGGATGGCGGCCGATCTGGACCTGTTCGCCGAACGAGCAGTAGCGGCCGATGCGGCAGGCGAAGTAGAAGCCGCTGACCGCGTAGCTGAAGGCGCCGAGGTGCAGCGAGTGGCCGATGCTCATCCACTTGAAGCTGCACGGCGGCTCGAAGACCGTGTCGGACGGCAGCATCGCGCCGGGGGCCAGCAGCGTGCTGACGCCGCGCTGGCGCAGTTCGTCGATGACGGCGGGGGTCAGCCGAAGGTTCGTGGGCGCGGCGGCGGGCCGGGCCGCGGTGGCGGGCGGCTTCATCCGGCCACCCGCTCCGTGGCGGCCCGGGTCTGGCCGAAGTCCACCGCATCGGGTGCGGCGCTCGGCAGCGCCGCCATCAGCGCGGCCAGCACCGAGGTGGCGCTGGCCGGGAAGGGCACCAGCACGCCGTCGCCGCGCTCGCGGATGCGCTCGGCCGGCGCGCCGAGATCCAGTGCCACCGGCAGCAGGCCGGCGCGCCAGGCCTCCGACAGCGTGTAGCTGTAGGTCTCCGGCCAGACGCTGAGGAACAGGGCCAGCGATGCGCCGCTGGCGCGCAGCAGGTTCGGCAGCTCGTCGGCGTGGTAGCGGCCGCTGACGCTGACGTTGTCCAGCGCCTCGAGCTCGGCATCGCGGCTGGTGTAGCCGATCACGGCGAAGCGCAGCGGCAGGGCCTCGCGCAGCGACTGCTTGGCGCAGGCGAGCAGCAGGTCCACCCCCTTGTGCGGACCGATCGCGCCGATCACCGCCACGGTGTAAGGCGTCGCGGCGGCCGCGATGGCCGTCCCGGCCGGGCGGGCGTAGGCCGGCTCGTTGTGGGGTTCGGCCCGCACCCCGACGCCCGGCAGGTAGCGCTGCGCGCGCGCCGCGGTGTCGCGGCTCGGCGCCACCACGCGGCGCGCGCCGCTCAGGCGCTCGGCATGGAAGGCCCGCCACGCGGCGACGCTGCCGCCGAGCTCGACGAGCCGTTGTCCGATGTCGTAGTCCAGCGGCGCGGCGGCGACGCAGCGCTCGCAGGCGGCGGCCTCGGGCTGGCCGCAGAACTGGCCGAGCTCGTCGATCATCGTGATGCGCGGGCAGGCCAGGTAGAAGTCGTGCAGCGTCACGTCGAAGGGCACGCCGAGCAGCGCCGGCAGATCCCAGATGTCGCGGCCGAAGCCGAGCGTGTGATGGACGTGGACCTGCGTGATCGGCAGCGCCCGCAGCTGCTCGGCGAGATCGACGGCGCGGGTGGCGGCGGGGTACTCGCAGACCAGCCGGTCCTCGTGGCCGGTCAGGGCCGGCGCCAGCTCGAGTCGCCCGCCCGGGGTCGAGCGCAGCACCAGCACGCGCTCGCCGCGCCCCGCATGCTCGGCGACCAGGCCGCGCAGCGCCGACTCGGTGCCGCCGCCCAGGCCGTGGGTCACGAACAGCACCCACGAGGGCGCCAGCGGGGCGATCAGCGCGAGGTTGACACGGCCGCGCGCCAGCGCGATCGGGTCGTGGCGAATCCAGTCCTGCACGCGCGGCGCGTAGTCCGGGTAGAGCGCATCGAGCTTGGCGAGGTTCTCGGCCACCCGCGCCGACTTCTCGCCGGCGAACGACACCGAACCATGGTGTTCGACGAACAGGTCGCAGGCCGCCACGTGGCGCCAGCCGCGCGCGGTGGCGCGCACCGAGAAGTCGTTCTCCTCGGCATAGCCCTTGGCCCAGCGCTCCTCGTCGAACAGGCCGACCTCCTCGAGCGCGGTGCGGCGCACGTACATGCAGAAGCCCATCGCGGTCGGCACGTCGACCCGCACGCCGTCGTTGAGGCGGTGGCACAGCGCGTCGAGCCGGTGCACGTCGGCACCGTCGGGCATCGGGTTGTCGATGCAGGTGCGCGGCAGGCTGAAGATCGTCGCCCGGTTGGACAGCGGCGTGACGGTGGCGATGTTCGGTTCGGCGCGCGCCGCGCGCTGCAGGCGGGCCAGCCAGTCGCGCGGCAGCACGGTGTCGGCGTTCAGCAGCACCACGTCGCGCTTCGGGTGCAGCCGCATGCCGCGGTTGACGGTGGCGACGAAGCCGAGGTTCTTCTCGTTCTCGATCAGCGTGAAGGCGCCGTCGGCGGCCAGGCGGCGCAGCTCGGCGGCCAGCTTGAGATCGGGGCCGGCATCGTGGATGACGATCAGCTCCATCGCCGGGCCATCGTCGCGCGCCGCGATCGCGCTGCGCAGGCAGGCGAGGGTCTCGTCGTAGCCCTTGTAGACCGGCACGATGACGTCGACCGGCTCGTCGGCAGCCGCGGCGCGCGCGCCGTGCACCAGCACCGGCGACCGGCCGTGCTGGCGGCGCAGCTGCTCGATGGCCTGGGCGAGTTGCTGACGCAGTGCGAGTTCGACCGCCGACTGTTGCGGATCGTCGCCGCTCGCGCGGGCGGCGACCTCGGCGGCCAGTCCCTCGAGGCCACGGATCACCTGCAGCGGCTCGACCGCGCCGGACAGCGGCAGCAGCGGCTCGTCGCGGCCCGACACGCAGACCTCGACGAGGTTCGCGCGCTCGCCCCAGCGCAGCGACGCGGGCAGGCGGACGTCGAAGCCCAGCGGCGCGACCGCGGTGCCGGTCGGGAACAGGCTCGTCTCGACATCCTTGCGTTCGAAGGTCGGCAGCTGCGACACGGCGACCCGCTGGCCGTTGACCCGCAGGTCGAAGCGCACCGGCTCCGCGGGCGCGCCGAGGTTGGCGATCCAGCCGGCGATGCGCTCGCGGCTGATCGTGTCCACGTAGCCGCGGACCTCGCCGCTGAACTCGAGCGCCCGCCCCGACAGCGGCGCCGTGCTGCCGCGCAGGCGTGCGCTGATGCTGTGCGGCCGCCCGTCGAGCGCCTGCGGCGGCAGCGGACAGCGGAAGCCGGCGCGCACCGTCGGCAGCCGCTGGGCGCGGAAGTCGGCGCGCTCGAGATCGGCCCTTGCGGTGCCCGCGACCTGGCCGTCGACCAGCAGTTCGACCTCGACCGGCGCACTGCCGGGGGCGAACGAGACCGCCCAGCCGAGCACGTCGATGCCGCTGATCCGCTCGACCACGCCGCTGCCGCCGCCGGGCAGCAGCGTGAGCGTGCTGCCGAGCGGCTCGCCGTTGCCGGCGTCGCGCAGCGACAGCACCTGGCCGCGGCAGGCGTCGAGATGGGGGCGCAGGTCGAGGGTGTAGCCGCAGCGCTGGCCGCTGGCGCGGGCCCGGGTCACGTCCGGCCGCAGCGCATCGGCCGGCGCGCGACCGACCACCTGGCCGTCGAGCAGCAGTTCGACTTCGATCGGCCGGGCCGGGTGCTCACTACCGACCGCCCAGCCCCACGCGACGCCGTGACACAGGCCGTCGATGCGGCCGCGACCGGCCGGACGGCCCGAAAGTCTGCGCAAGGCGCTGCGGATCGAGATCATGCAGTGAGTACGGGCTATGCTGGGGTGTGGAGGCCGGGCCAGCCGCGTGCCCGGCGCAAGTGGGAATGGAGGGGAATGGAGCCGATCGTGGGCTGCCGCCGACCGTGCGGCGAACCGCCCTGAAGTCTAGAGCACCGCCGGGCGGGGAGCCTCGAGCGAATAGTCCTCGACGTGGCGCGACAGATGGGGGTGGTAGAACGGATCGTCGGCCAGCCACTCGGGCCAGCGGCGACGCATCACGGCACTTTCGGCTTGCCAGCGGGCCCGCTTGGCCGGCGTGTCGTCGCTGCCGCGGGTCTTGGACTCATGGTGGTAGAGCTCGGCATGCGGCGTCCACAGGTTGCGCCAGCCGGCGCGCATCACGCGCAGGCACAGGTCGACGTCGTTGTAAGCGACCTGCAACTCCTGTTCGTCGAAGCCACCGACGGCGTCGAACACCTCGCGCCGCAGCACCAGCACGGCGCCGGTGACGGCGCTCGCCTCGTGCACCAGCCGCAGCCGGTCGAAGTAGCCCGCCGCATGGCGCGGCAGGTACTTGTGGCCGTGCCCGGCCACGCCGCCGATGCCGAGCACCACGCCGGCATGCTGGAGGGTGTCGTCGGGGAAGTAGAGCTTGGCGCCGACGCAGCCGATGTCGGGGCGCAGCGCGTGGCTCGCCATCTCGTCGAGCCAGTAGGGCGAGATCACCTCGACGTCGTTGTTGATCAGCCCGAGCACGCTGCCCTGGGCATGGCGCACCGCGAAGTTGTTGATCGCCGAGTAGTTGAACGGCGCGTCCCAGCGCAGCACGCGGGCGCGGCCCTCGGCCTGCAGCGCGTCGAGGTAGGCCAGCGTCGCCGGGCAGTCCGACTGGTTGTCGACCACCAGCAGCTCGTAGCGGCGGTAGCGCGTCAGGCGGGTGATCGATTCGATGCAGGTGCGCAGCACCGGCAGCGCGTTGCGCGTCGGCACGATCAGGCTGACCAGCGGCCGCGGCTCGGGCAGCGGCCAGCGCACGCGGCGCAGCCCGCTGTCCAGCGGATCGGCATGCGCTCCGGCGGGGGCGAGCAAGGCATTGACGGCCCGCAGCGCGGCGTCGTCGTCGCAGGCCTGTCCCGCCGCCGACCGCGGCTGCGCGCGCGCATGGCACAGCACCTCGGGCAGGCGGCGCACGGCGTGGTCGGGCAGGCCGGCCAGCGCGCGCAGCAGCAGCCCGTAGGCCAGCGTGTGGCCGCCGACCGCGCCGGCCGCCGGCGGCAGCCCCCCGGCGGCCACCACCGCACCGGCACGCACGACGGCAAGCGGCGACAGAAGGTTCTGCGCCAGGCACAGATCGCGCGAAAAGCCCGGCTTGAACCAGGGCGCCTGGCGGCGGCCCTGGCGGTCGAGCCGGTCGCTGTCGCTGTAGCAGACTTGGACCGCAGGCTGATCGCGCAGCGCCCGCGCGAGCTGGTAGAGCGCGTCGTCGCGCAGGCGGTCGCCGGGCTCGAGGAAGCCGACCGCGTCGCAGCGCTGCAGCGCCGCGGCCGGATCGCCGTCGCCCAGGACCTGCAGCTCCCAGTGCGGGTAGCCCTGCGCCTCGAGGCTGCTGCGCGTGAGCGCCAGCGCGTCGGGCGGCGCGTCGGGCTCGGCGGCCAGCAGCCACAGCAGGCGCGGCGGGTCGACCCAGTCGCGCACCAGGTCCTGCTGACGCGCCGGCGTGAGGCGCCGCGGCGTCTCGGCGCGCTCGATCCAGGCGGGGTAGTCGAGCCGCGCCGCCGAGGGCTGGTCGAACAGCAGGTTGTAGTCGGTCCAGACTTCGTCGAATGGCAGCCGCCACAGCGCGAGATGGGACAGCCCGGCATAGGCCGGGTGCCAGCGCCGCAGCCGGCGGTGCATGAAATGACGCCCGAGCGTGCGCGGCACGCGCAGCGTGCTGAAGCGCTGCACCCGCGCCTCGTCGCTGCCGGGAGCCGGTTCGAACTCGACGCGGGTCGGCTCCGTGACATGCAGCAATCGCATCGCCGGGCGGCCATGGCGCAGCGGCAGCTGCCGCGGCAGCGGGTCGTCGGCGGCGCCGCCGGTGGCGAGGAGCCACAGCCGCCCGCGGCTGCGCAGCGCCGGCAGCGTGCAGGTGGTGCGCAGCAGGTACCAGCCGGCCGGCAGCGGCTCGGCCAGCCGCAGGCACAGGCCGGCCGGCCGGTCGCCATGCGGTGGCGCCGGCAGCAGCGCCGGTCGCGACCCGGCGCCGGGCAGGCGGCCGCCCAGGCGCCGGACCAGCCGGCGCAGCCGCTCGCCGGCGCGCATCACAGGTTGAACAGCGCGCGCGCGGCGACGGCGATCTGGAACAGGATCTGGGTGATGCCGCGCGTGACCTCGATGTTCTTGGTCTCGATGCGCGGCAGCACCAGCAGCTGGTCGCCCGGCTGCAGGCCGCCGGCATCGGCCAGCGCGGTGCTGCCGTCCTGGCGCAGCACCATCAGGCGGGCTTGGTCGGCCCCCTGGGTGTAGCCGCCGGCGCGCTGCACGTAGTCCTCGGGCTTGGCGCGCGGGTCGTGCACCACCGCGGTCGGGAACAGCACTTCGCCGCCGACCAGCACCAGGTTGCTGCGCTCGGGGACGACCAGCACGTCGCCGTCCTCCAGCAGCGTGTCGGTGGCATCGCCGCCGCGCGCCAGCACGACCTGGCCGCGCGGCTCGAGGCTGCGGGCGCGGCCGACGAACTGCAGGATCAGGTCGCTCTCGCGGGTGCGCAGCGCGGCCTCCTCGCTGGTGGCGCTGCGGGCGGTGAGGGCGTAGGTCTCGAGGCTGCGCAGCGAGGCGTCGATCAGCTCCTTCTGTTTGGCGGCGACCGACTTGCGGAACAGCTGGGTCGCGTCGACCTGGGCCTGCGGCGCCGGCTTCAGCCGCGCCAGCGCGTCCTTGAGCCGCGCGCCATAGGGCAGCACGACGCTGCGCTCGCCGAGGTGGGCGCCGTCGATGCGCACCAGGATCGTCCCGGGGTACTTGTCGGCGGTGAAGGTGACCTCGTCGCCATCCTCGAGCGTGACCTCGGCGGCGGCGGACAGCGGGTGGTACTCGCTGCGTCGCTCGGCGCCGATCTTGCGGACCACGCTCAGGTGGGTGGCGCCCGGCCGCGGCCGCGCCATCGCGATCAGGTCGACGGCACGCACGCGCGGCTCGGCGAATTCGAAGATGTAGGGGTTCAGCACCTCGCCGCCGACCTGCACGGTGTGCTTGCGCGGTGCCGCGACCAGAGTGTCGCCGTCCTGCAGCTGCAGCGCCTCGATCTGGCCGTCGAGCAGGAAGCGGTAGAGGTTGATGCGCGTCCGCGGCTTGCCGCCGCGCAGCACGTCGACGGCCAGGTAGCTGCCGCGGTCGGGGTCGATGCCGCCGGCCTTGTCGAGGTAGTAGAGCACCGAGTCCGACGACAGGCCGCCGTACAGGCCGGGCGCGCGCACGAAGCCGGTCACGTAGACCTTGACGGGCTGGGCCGCCTCCAGCGAGGCATACACGCCGACGTTGGCGCGGAAGGTGCGTTTGACGGCCGTCTCGACGCGGCGGTTCAGGTCAGCGTTGCGCACGCCGCGCACCGCCACCGGCCCGACATTGGGGATGAAGACATTGCCCTGGGCATCGACCGCGGCCACCGCCTCGTAGGTGAAGGCGCCCCACATGCGCAGCGTGATGCGGTCGCCGGTGGCGATCAGGTAGTCGGGGTTGAAACCGCCGAAGGTCTCGCTGCCGAAGCGGCCGGTGAAGATCTGCGAGCCGAACATCAGCGGCTTGGCGGCGGTGGCCGGGTCCGGCGGCAAGGGCTGAGCCTGTGCCGGCGCAGGCGCAGGCGCGACGGCCGGCAGCGCCGGTGCGCTGGCCGCGGGCGCCGCGACCGCGGCGGGGTTGCGCGGCGGCAGCTCGGTCAGGCCGCGCACGCCGGTGCCGAAGGCCTCGTTGCCGATGACGAACTGGGCCGCTGCGCCCAAGGGCAGGCACAGCAGCGCGAGCAGGCCGCGGCCCAGCGCGCGGGCGACGGGTCGGCGGACGGAAGGGGCGGGTGCAGCGTGCATGGGGATCAGTCCTGGTGTTCGCGGATGGTGGCGAGCACCAGCCGCACGACGCTGTACAGCAAGGTGGCGGCCACCAGCAGCGTCAGCAGGTTGTACAGGCGCGCCGGGTACTCGGCGGACTCGGGCAGCGAGGCCGGCTCGATCACCACCAGGGTCTTGAGCTTGCGCGTCGCGTCGAGGCGGGTCTTCTCGACCGCGCCGAGCGCCAGCTTGTAGGAGTCCAGCGCGAACTCGGCCTGCAGCTGCAGGGCCTGGAAGTCGGCCGCCAGCGCATTGAGGCGCTCGCCCTCCTTGCCGGCGCTGGTGGTGCGGCTGCGTTCGGACTGCAGCTGCTCGCGCAGACCCTCGATCTGGCCGCGCAGCGCCTTGACCTGGTACGCGTCGTCGTTGAGGTAGCTGCGCAGGCTCTTGAGCTCGGCCTCGAGCCGCGACTGCGAGGCCTGCAGCTCGGCCGTCAGCGCACCGCTGGCCTGCGCCTGGGCGAGCGGGTCCAGCAGCCGGTTCTTGGTCTGGAACGCGAGCACCTGGGCGCGCGCGGTCTGCAGCCGGGCGGCCGCCGCCTTCAGCTCGCCCTCGGCGAAGCGCAGCTGCTCGGTGGCGATCTGCTGCGAAAAGGCGTTGACGAAGCGCTCGCTCTCCTCGAGCAGGGCCTGGTTGAGGCGCTGCGCGAAGGCGGGCTCGAAACCCTGTACCCGCACCGTCAGCAGCGAGGAGGGATCGTCGAAGTGGACCTCGACGCGCTTGCGGTAGTAGTCGAGGAAGTCCTCCTGGCTGTCGCCGTGCCACAGGCGGTACAGCGGATCGAAGGCGGCGTCCTCGTAATGCTCGCGCAGCTTCAGCTGCTCGTCGAGCTTGCGCAGCAGACCGAGCGAGCGCATGTACTGCTGGACGTAGAGCGTGTCCTCGCGCGACGACGGATTGGCGCCGCCGAACAGCAGCGCCGCGCTGCCGAGCGCCGGCGTGTCGTTGTCCGCCTGGCGCACCGCGATGGTGGACTCGCTGACGTAGCGGTCGGCGGCGATCAGCCCGAAGTACAGGGCGCCGACCACCATCGGCACGGCGATCAGTGCCAGCTTGAGGTGGCGCGGGGTGAGCAGGGTCTGGAGCTTCATCAGTCGTCGGTCACGATGCGGGGGCCCGTGGCCGGCTGGCCCGGGCGGCGCGGCCGGCGGCGCTGCGGGAGCTCGCCCTCCGGACCCTGGTAGGCGGCGATGCCGGCCTCGATGTCCTCGTAGAGCTCGGTGCGGCCCTGGTCGACCAGCACCACGACGTCGCAGTAGTTGCGGATGTCGGCCATCTGGTGCGAGACCAGGATCAGGTTCGAGCGCTCGAGCTTCCCGCGGAACACCTCGCGGCTCTTGTTGCGGAACTGCGGGTCGCCGACGGCCATCACCTCGTCGATCAGGTAGTAGTCGAAGTCGAAGGCCATGCTCAGGCCGAAGGCCAGCCGCGAGCGCATGCCGGAGGAGTAGGAGCGCACCGGCAGGTCGAAGTACTCGCCGATCTCGGCGAACTCGCGCACGAAGGCGATCTTCTCGCGCATCGCGTCCTGCGTGGCGCCGTAGACGCGGCAGACGAACTGCACGTTCTCGCGGCCCGTCAGCGAGGGCTGGAAGCCGCCGGACAGCCCGACCGGCCAGGAGATGCTCGCGTCGGTGACGACCGCGCCGCTGTCGGGCATGTCGATGCCGCCGAGCAGTCGCATCAGCGTCGATTTGCCGGCGCCGTTGCGGCCGATCAGGCCGATGCTGGCATCGTCAGGAAAACGGAAGTCGAGGTCGCGGAAGATGTAGCGGCGCCCGTGCGGCGTCGGGTAGGACTTGGTGAGGCGGCGCAGCTCGATCATGGCGTCCCGGGGCCGCTCAACCGATCGCGAGCAGCTCGCGGCGCTGCACGCGGTACAGGTTCATGCCCAGGGCGGCAAGCCCGAGCGCGACGGCCGCCGGGTAGGCCAGCGTCGCGCCGGGCAAGGGCGGGTAGTAGGCGATGAAGCCCGCGCGCGACAGCTCCACCAGGTGCAGCACCGGGTTGAGCATCAGCCACTCCAGGTAGGCGGCCGGCACCCGGTCCAGCGGGATGATCACGCCCGACATCAGGTACAGCGGCAGGAAGGCCATGCCGACCAGCGAGCGCAGCCGCGGCCGCTCGTGGGTGACGATCGCCAGCACCAGCCCGAGCGCGCCGCCGAGGGCGATCAGCACCAGGCTCATGGCTGCCAGCGGCAGCGGTCGCGCCGGCCAGACCGTGAAGCCCAGCCAGGCCAGGCCCGCCAGCAGCAGCAGGTAGACCGCGCTGTAGACGCTCAGCTCGAGCAGCGCACGCGAGACGATGGTGTCGATGGGCTTGACCTGGCGGTAGGCGAACAGCCCACGGTTCTGGGTCACCGCATCGGCGCAGCGCAGCGCCAGGTTGCGGAACATGAAGAAGGGCAGCAGGCCGGTCACCAGGTAGACCGGCAGCTCGACGTTCGCGCGCGTCACGTGACGCAGGTAGACGAACATCAGCAGGACCACGACGACATGCACCACCGGCTCGACCAGCGTCCACAGCAGCCCCAGCCATTGGTGGCCGACCCGTCCCTTGAGCTCGCGCATGAACAGCGCGAACACGACCGCACGCTGGATCTGCCAGGGCGTGCGCTTGGGCAGGGGCGAGGGCGGCAGGGCTTGCATCGAGTGGCGGGATGGCGGGCGGATTGTGGGGCATAGCCGCCGGCGGCCGGCTCAGTCGAAGCACCGGGCGTCGGTCAGCGCCGGCGCGGCGCCATCCTTGGCCGACAGCAGCGGCGCCGTGCCGGCGTCCGGCCAGGCGATGCCGATGGCGGGGTCGTCCCAGCGCACCGCGCCCTCGGCCTGCGGTGCGTAATAGTCGGTGGTCTTGTAGAGGAAGTCGGCGCTGTCGCTGAGCACCAGGAAGGCATGCGCGAAGCCGGGCGGGATCCACAGCTGGCGGTGGTTGTCGGCGCTCAGCTCGACGCCGGCCCAGCGGCCGAAGCGCGGGCTGGAACGCCGCATGTCGACCGCGACGTCGAACACCGCGCCGGCCGTGACGCGCACCAGCTTGCCCTGCGCATGCGGCGGCAGCTGGTAGTGCAGCCCGCGCAGCACGCCGCGCGCCGAGCGCGAGTGGTTGTCCTGCACGAAATCGACATGGTGGCCGACCGCCGCATCGAAGGCCTGCTGGTTGAAGCTCTCCATGAAGAAGCCGCGCGCGTCGCCGAAGACCTTGGGCTCGAGGATCAGCACCTCGGGCAGGTCGGTGGGGGTGACCTTCACGTCATTTGCTCCACCGAAATGCTCGCGCACCCGCGACGCACGAACTGACCTGCCAAGCGGCCGCCGCGCCCCCTGGAGGGGGGGGCGGCGAAGCCGCAACGGGGGCGGGTCATCTCAATACACCTTCTCGCGCAGCACCTGCAGCAGGTACTGGCCGTAGCCGTTCTTCAGCATAGGCTGGGCCTGGGCCTCGAGCTGCTCGGCGCTGATCCAGCCCGCGCGGAACGCGATCTCCTCGGGGCAGGCGACCTTCAGGCCCTGGCGCTTCTCGAGCGTGGCGATGAACTGGCCGGCCTCCATCAGGCTGTCGTGGGTGCCGGTGTCGAGCCAGGCATAGCCGCGGCCCATGATCTCGACCGCGAGCTGGCCCTGCGCCAGGTAGCGGGCGTTGACCTCGGTGATCTCGAGCTCGCCGCGCGCCGAAGGCTGGATGTCGGCGGCGATGTCGCAGACCTGCCGGTCGTAGAAATACAGGCCGGTGACCGCGTAGCTGCTCTTCGGCGCCTTGGGCTTCTCCTCGATGCTGACGGCGCGCTGCTGGGCGTCGAAGGCGACCACGCCGTAGCGCTCGGGGTCGTGCACGTGGTAGGCGAACACCGTCGCGCCGGCGTCGCGGTCGGTCGCGCTCTTGAGCAGGCCCTGCAGGTCGTGGCCGTAGAAGATGTTGTCGCCGAGCACCAGCGCGCTCGGCGCGCCGCCGACGAAGTCGCGGCCGAGGATGAAGGCCTGGGCCAGGCCGTCGGGGCTGGGTTGCACGCAGTAGGACAGGTTGATGCCCCAGCGCGCGCCGTCGCCGAGCAGGGCCTCGAAGCGCGGTAGGTCCTGCGGCGTGCTGATCAGCAGGATGTCGCGGATGCCCGCCAGCATCAGCGTGCTGAGCGGGTAATAGACCATCGGCTTGTCGTACACCGGCAGCAGCTGCTTGGACAGCGCCAAGGTGGCCGGGTGCAGGCGCGTACCGGAGCCGCCGGCGAGGATGATGCCCTTGCGTTGCATGGAGTCCCTGGAGGTTCTTGTCGGTTCAGCGGCCGAGGTATTCGGCCAGCATGCGCTCGACGCCCTGCTGCCACGGGGGCATGACGACGCCGAAGGTCTCGCGCAGCTTGCGGGTGTCGAGGCGCGAGTTCAGCGGGCGCTTCGCCGGCGTCGGGAAGGCACTGGTCGGTACCGGCAGGATCGCGTCGGCCGCGACCTTGATCGGCTGCCCATGGGCGCGGGCCCACTCGATCACATGGGTCGCGTAGCCATGCCAATGCGTCTCGCCGGCCGCGACCGCATGGTAGGTGCCGGCCAGCTCGGGCCGCAGGCGCAGCACCCGCAGCGCGTGCGCGGTGACGTCGGCCAGCAGCTCGGCGCCGGTCGGCGCGCCGAACTGGTCGTCGATCACGGTCAGCTGGTCGCGCTCGGAGGCGAGCTTCAGCATGGTCTTGGCGAAATTGCCGCCGCGCGCCGCGTAGACCCAGCTGGTGCGCAGGATCAGGTGGCGGCAGCCGCTGGCGCGGATCGCGTCCTCGCCCTCGAGCTTGGTGGCGCCATAGGCCGACAGCGGGCCGGTCGGCGCGTCCTCGGCGCGCGGCGTGCTGCCGGAGCCGTCGAACACGTAGTCGGTGCCGTAGTGGACCAGCGTCGCGCCGAGCGACGCGGCCTCGCGTGCCAGCACGCCGGGCGCGACAGCATTGATCGTGCGCGCCAGCGCGGGTTCGCTCTCGGCCTTGTCGACCGCGGTGTGCGCGGCCGAGTTGACGATCACGTCGGGGCGCAGCGCGCGCACCGTTGCGGCGAGTGACCCGGGGTCGGTGAAGTCGGCGCGGAAGTCGGCGCTGTCGAAGTCGAGCGCTGTCAACTCGCCGAGTGTCGCCAGCGAGCGCTGCAGTTCCCAGCCGACCTGGCCGTTCTTGCCGAGCAGCAGGATCTTCATCGTCACCGCGCGGCGTAGTTGGTCGCGAGCCAGTCGCGGTAGCTGCCGCTCTGCACCTCGCGGACCCAGTCGCCATGGGCCAGGTACCACTGCACGGTCTTGCGGATGCCGGTCGCGAAGGTCTCGGCCGGACGCCAGCCGAGCTCGCGCTCGATCTTGCGCGCGTCGATCGCGTAACGGCGGTCGTGGCCGGGGCGGTCCGCCACATGCGTGATCAGGCGGCGGTAGGGCCCGGCGGGGTCGGGCTTCAGTTCGTCGAGCAGGGCGCACACCGTGTGGACGATGTCGATGTTGGCCTGCTCGTTCCAGCCGCCGATGTTGTAGGTCTCGCCGAGCCGGCCGCCGGCCAGCACCGCGCGGATCGCGCTGCAGTGGTCGCCGACGTAGAGCCAGTCGCGGATCTGGCGGCCGTCGCCGTAGACCGGCAGCGGCTTGGCCGCCAGCGCGTTGACGATCATCAGCGGGATCAGCTTCTCGGGGAAGTGATAGGGGCCGTAGTTGTTGGAACAGTTGGTCGTGACGACCGGCAGCCCGTAGGTGTGGTGCCAGGCGCGCACCAGGTGGTCGCTGGCCGCCTTGCTGGCCGAGTAGGGGCTGTTGGGCTCGTAGGGATGGGTCTCGGTGAAGGCCGGCGCGTCGGGGGCCAGCGAGCCGTAGACCTCGTCGGTTGACACATGATGGAAGCGGAACGCGGCCTTGTCCTCGCCTTGCAGCGCGCCCCAATGGCCGCGTGTGGCTTCGAGCAGCGTGAACGTGCCCTCGACGTTGGTCTTCATGAATGCGCCGGGGCCGTGGATCGAGCGGTCCACGTGGCTCTCGGCGGCGAAGTGCAGAACCGCACGCGGCCGGTGCTCGGCCAGCAGTCGGTCGAGCAGCGCGCGGTCGCCGATGTCGCCGTGCACGAAGACGTGCCGAGGATCGCCCTGCAGCGACGCCAGGTTGCGCAGGTTGCCGGCGTAGGTGAGGGCGTCGAGGTTGACGACCGGCTCGTCGCTCTGCGCGAGCCAGTCCAACACGAAGTTGCTGCCGATGAAGCCTGCGCCACCCGTCACGAGGATCGTCATGGCGTCGTTCGGCCGTAGGAGTCTTCGAAGCGCACGATGTCGTCCTCGCCGAGGTAGCTGCCGGACTGGACCTCGATGATCTCGAGCGGGATCGCGCCCGGGTTGGCCAGACGGTGCTTCTCGCCCAGCGGGATGTAGGTGCTCTGGTTCTCGGTGACGAGCAGCTTGCGCTCGCCGCAGGTCACTTCCGCGGTGCCCTTGACCACCACCCAGTGCTCGGCGCGGTGATGGTGCATCTGCAGGCTCAGGCTCGCGCCCGGCTTGACGAGGATGCGCTTGACCTGGAAGCGCGGTCCGGCGTCGATGCTGTCGTACCAGCCCCAGGGCCGGTGCACGCGGCGGTGCAGCGTGGCCTCGGGGCGGCCCTGGCGCTGCAGCGCCGCGACGATCTGCTTGACCTCCTGGCTGCGTGCGCGGTCGGCGACCAGCACCGCGTCGGGGGTCTCGACGACGATCACGTTGTCCAGGCCCACGGCGCCGACCAGCCGGCTGGTCGCGTGGACCAGGGTGTTGCGGCTGTTCTCGATCATCGCGTCGCCATGCGCGCAGTTGCCGTGGGCATCGCGCTCGCGGACCTGCCAGACGGCGTCCCAGGCGCCGAGGTCGCTCCAGCCGGCGTCGAGGGCCACCATCTCGACGCGCACGCCGGCCTCGGGCGCGGCAGGCGCCTGCTCCATCACGGCGTAGTCGATCGACTCCGACGGGATCGCCGCGAAGGCCTCGCGTTGCGGCCGCACGAAGCTCGCGTCGCGGCTGCGGCCATCCCACGCGCGTCGCGTCGCGGCGGCGATGTCGGGTCGGAAGCGCTCCAGCGCCGCGACCCAGGCCGAGGCCCTGAGCACGAAGATGCCGCTGTTCCAGGCGTAGCCGCCGTCGGCCAGGTAGCGCTCGGCGGTGGCGAGGTCGGGCTTCTCGACGAAGGCCTCGACGCGCCGCACCGCACCGCTGCCGCCGGCGCGGATGTAGCCGTAGCCGGTCTCGGGCCGATCCGGCACGATGCCCAGCGTGACCAGCGCGCCGGCCTCGGCCGCGGCGACGGCCTCGCGCAGGCTGGCCGCGAAGGCGGTGTCGTCGGCGATGGTCTGGTCGGCCGGCGAGACGGCGAGCACCGGATCGGCGCCGTCCGCCATCGCCGCGAGCGCCGCCAGCGTCAGCGCCGGCGCGGTGTTGCGGCCCATCGGTTCGAGCAGCAGCGTCGGTGCGCCGGTGCCGATCTCGCGCAGTTGCTCCAGCACCATGAAGCGGTGCTCCTCGTTGCCGACCACCAGCGGCGCCACCGCCGCGATGTCGGGACCCGCCAGCGCCGCCAGGCGCAGCACGGCCTGCTGGAACAGGCTGCGTTCGCCGGTCAAGGGGAGGAACTGCTTCGGGTAGAGCGCCCGGCTCAGCGGCCACAGCCGGGTGCCGGAGCCGCCGGCGAGGATCACGGGAACGAGGGCCTGCATGGATGTGGGTCGGTGTCGGGTGGCGAGACTATAGCGACGCCGATCGGTCCGACCGGCCCCCTACACTCGGCCCATGCTCCTGTTGTTCCTGTGCGCACTGGCCGCGTCGGCCGTGCTGACTCTATTGGCGGTGCGAGGGGGCCGGCGGCGGCCTGGCCTGTTCTTCATCGGCGCCGACGACAGCCCCCAGCGCGTGCACGCGAGGCCCGCGCCGCGCATCGGCGGTGTCGGTATCGTCGGCGGCCTGGCGGTGACGGCGCTGGTCGCCGGCTATCGAGGCGGGACCGACTCGGCGCAGACGCTGCTGCTGGTCCTCGCCTGCGGCCTGCCGGCCTTCGCCGCCGGTCTGGCCGAGGACGTGACGGGCCGCGTCGCGCCGCGCTGGCGCCTGCTGGCCACCGCCGCGTCGGCCGGCCTGGCGGCGGCGGTGCTCGACGCCACGATCACGCGCACCGACCTGTGGGGCCTGGACTGGGTGGCGGCCTTCCCGCTCGGCGCCGCCTTCCTCGCGGTGTTCGCCGTGGCCGGCATCGCCAACGCGGTCAACATCATCGACGGTTTCAATGGCCTGGCGGCGATGTGCATGGTCATCATGATGGTCGCGATCGCCTATGTCGCGACGCAGGTCGGCGACGGCCTGGTGGCGACGCTGGCACTGATCGGCGTGGGCGCGGTGCTCGGCTTCTTCGTCTGGAACTATCCCGCCGGGCTGGTCTTCCTCGGCGACGGCGGCGCCTATTTCATCGGCTTCTACGTCGCCGAGCTCGGCATCCTGCTGCTGCAGCGCAACCCCGAGGTCTCGCCGCTGTTCCCGCTGCTGATGATGATCTACCCGGTGTTCGAGACGCTGTTCTCGATGTACCGCCGCAAGGTCGTCAAGGGCCGCGCGATGGGCATGCCCGACGGCGTGCACCTGCACAGCCTGGTCTACCGGCGCCTGCTGCGCTGGGCGGTCGGCACCCGCGACGCCCAGGCGCTGACGCGCCGCAACTCGATGACCGCGCCCTACCTGTGGCTGCTGTGCACGCTGGCGGTGGTGCCGAGCGTGGTGTTCTGGGACAACTCGCACGCCCTCGGCGGCTTCATCCTGCTGTTCGGGCTGACCTACATCGTGCTGTACGCGCGCATCGTGCGTTTCAAGGCGCCGCGCTGGCTGGTGACGCACCGCTGAGGCTCGAACCGGCCCATGGCGGATAATCCCGCCAGATGCAAGAAGATACCCAGGCCGCGCCGCCCGAGGCGCCCCCCGCCCGTTTCGACACCCTCGCGCTCGACCCCAAGCTGCTGCGGGCGGTGGCCGACTCCGGCTACCTGATGATGACGCCGATCCAGGCCAAGGCCATTCCGTTGGTCCTGGCCGGGCGCGACGTGATGGGCGCGGCCCAGACCGGAACCGGCAAGACCGCCGCCTTCACGCTGCCGCTGCTGCAGAAGATGCTCAAGCACGAGACCACCAGCGTCTCGCCGGCGCGTCACCCGGTGCGCGCGCTGGTGATTGCGCCGACGCGCGAGCTGGCTGACCAGGTCGCCAATGCCGTCAAGACCTACGCCAAGCACACCCAGCTGCGCGCGACGGTGGTGTTCGGCGGCATCGACATGAAGCCGCAGACCGCCGAGCTGAAGAAGGGCGTCGAGGTGCTGATCGCGACGCCGGGCCGGCTGCTCGACCACATCGAGGCCAAGAACTGCTCGCTGAACCAGGTCGAGTACGTGGTGCTCGACGAGGCCGACCGCATGCTCGACATCGGCTTCCTGCCGGACCTGCAGCGCATCCTCAGCTACCTGCCGAAGACCCGTCAGACGCTGCTGTTCTCGGCCACCTTCTCGCCCGAGATCAAGCGGCTGGCGCAGAGCTACCTGCAGGACCCGATCCTGGTCGAGACCGCCCGGCCGAACGCCACCGCGTCCACCGTCGAGCAGCATTTCTACCGCGTCGAAGAGGACGACAAGCGCGCCGCGGTGCGCCAGATCCTGCGCGAGCGCTCGATCTCGCAGAGCATCGTGTTCGTCAACTCCAAGCTCGGCGCCGCGCGGCTGGCGCGCTCGTTCGAGCGCGACGGGCTCAACACCCAGGCGCTGCACGGCGACAAGTCGCAGGACGAGCGGCTCAAGGCTTTGGCCGCCTTCAAGGCCGGCACGGTCGACCTGCTGGTCGCCACCGACGTGGCCGCGCGCGGGCTGGACATCGCCGACCTGCCGGCGGTGTTCAACTTCGACGTGCCCTTCAACGCCGAGGACTATGTGCACCGCATCGGCCGCACCGGCCGCGCCGGCGCCTCGGGCCTGGCGGTCACGCTGGTGGCGCGCGACGATGCGCGGCTGGTGGCCGACATCGAGAGGCTGATCAAGAAGAAGATCGAGATCGAGCCCTTCGAGCTGGAGGACCTGCGGCCGCGCCGGCCGCCGCCCCGGCGCGAGGAGCGTCGCGACGACGAGGAGCGCGCCGCGCCGCCCGCCGCTGCCCTGCGGCCTTCGTTCCCGCCGCCGCGCCGCGCGCCGTCGGCGCCCGCCGACCCCTTCTTCAGCCAGCCCTACGAGGCCAATGCCGATGCCGAGCCGGCCTGGGAAACGGCCAAGGCCGCGGCCCCCGCGTCCAGCGGCCTGACGCGCTACATCAAGCCCAAGAAGCGCGTCGCCTCGCTGCTCGGCGGCAAGACCTGAGCCGTCGCCGTCAGCGCGCCAGCAGCGCGAACACCGCCGGCAGGTCCGCTGGCAGCTCGGTCGGCCGCTCGCGCCAGCCGGCGATGCTGTCGCTGCGCGTGAAGCCGGCCGCCAGCGTCAGTCCGCAACTCACAGACAGCCGCGTCGCCGGCGCCAGCGCCGCGAGCAGACCACGCAGCAGCGCGGCATTGCGGTAGGGCGTCTCGATCATCAACTGGGTCTGGCCGAGCCGACGCGACAGCGCTTCCAGCTCTTTCAGACGCTGCGCCTGCGCGCTGGCCTCCTGCGGCACATAGCCGACGAAGGCGAAGCTCTGGCCTTCGAGCCCGCTGGCCGCCAGCGCCAGCAGCAGCGCGCTCGGGCCCGCCAGCGGCCGAACCGGCACGCCGGCGGCGTGGGCGGCGGCGACCAGCGCCGCGCCGGGGTCGGCCACCGCGGGCAGGCCGGCCTCGCTGATCAGGCCGAGGTCCTCGCCGGCCAGTGCCGGCGCGAGCAGGGGCTTCAGGTCGATGGCCTCCGCCGCGGGCCGGCCCTTGGGCGGGCGCGGCAGCTCGCGGATGTCGATGGCCTGCAACGGCCGCGCGAGCGGCACGACGGCATCGACCCGCTTCAGGAAGGCACGCGTGGTCTTCGCGTTCTCGCAGACCCAGTGGGCGAGGCGTGCGGCGGTCTCGATCACGCCCTGGGGCAGCACGGCGCGCAGGTCAACGCTCGCGGCGTCGGGCGTGCCGAGGTCGAGCGTGTTCGGCACCAGCCAGAGCGTGCCGGGCGTCATCGGGCGGCCAGCGGGTCGAGGCCGGCCGCACGCAGCAGCCGGGCGGTGGCGATCAGCGGCAGGCCGACCAGCGCGGTCGGGTCGTCCGACTCGATCGCCTCCAGCAGCGCGATGCCCAGCCCCTCGGACTTGGCGCTGCCGGCACAGTCGTAGGGCCGTTCGGCGCGCAGGTAGGTCTCGATCTCGGCGTCGCCCAGGGTCCGGAAGCGCACCGTGACGGGCACGCGCCGCAACTCGGCGTAGCCGGTGGCCGGCCGCAGCACCGCCAGCGCGGTGTGGAACACGACGGCCCGGCCGCTCATCGCGCGCAGCTGCGCGACGGCGTTGTCATGCGTGCCGGGCTTGCCGATGGCCTGGCCGTCGAGCTCGGCCACCTGGTCCGAGCCGATCACCACCGCGTCCGCGTGGCGCGTGGCCACCTCGCGGGCCTTGGCCCAGGCCAGTCGTTCGGCCAGCGCGGCGGGCGCCTCGCCGGCGAGCGGGGTCTCGTCCACCTGCGGCGCGACGGACTCGAAGGGCAGGCCGAGCCGTTCGAGCAGCTCGCGCCGGTAGCGCGAGGTCGAACCGAGGATCAGCCGGGGCGGCGGGGCAGGGCGTGGCGCAGTCATGCGCGCATTGTCGCGGCGCCTACACTTGCCGGGCGATGAGCGGCCGTGACTTCAACCCCCTGCGCCTCGACGTCGAGGCCTTTGCCGAGGCCGGTGCCGAGCTGGCCGGCGCTTGGCCGCTGGCCGAGCTGCCGCGGCTCGCCGCGACGGCCAGCGTCGACGCGCCGCCGCGACCGGACGAGCATGTCGAGTGGTCCGCCCGCGGGCTGTGTCGGCGGCGCGCCGGGGTGCCGCCCGAGTTGCGGGTCGAGCTGCGGGCCCGTGCGGTGCTGCGGCTCGAATGCCAGCGCTGCCTGCTGCCGGTGGAAACGCCGGTCGAACTGGATCGGCCGCCGGTGCGTTTCGTCGCCGGCGAGGCCCAGGCTGCCGAACTGGACGCCGAGAGCGACGAGGACGTGCTGGCCCTGAACCGCACGTTCGACCTGCGCGAGCTGGTCGAGGACGAGTTGCTGCTCGCGCTGCCGCTGGTGCCGCGCCACGAGACCTGCCCGGTCGCGCTGCCGGCGGCCGAACCGGCCCCGGCCGACGACGAGCCCGAGCCCCCCCACCCCTTCGCGGCGCTGGCGGCCTTGAAGAAGCCCGGCCCGACGCACTGAACCGGGCCGCCCGGCGCCGGCTGCTATACTTGCGGGCTTTTCCGCGGCAACCCGGCCTGCCATCCGGCTACGGGCACTGCGGACCGCGCCGGGCCTGCCCCGCGCCCAGCCCTTCCCAGGAGCCCACCATGGCCGTTCAACAGAACAAGAAGTCGCCGTCCAAGCGCGGCATGCACCGTTCGCACAATGCCCTGACGACGCCGGGCACCGCGATCGAGCCGACCACCGGCGAGACCCACCTGCGCCACCACATCAGCCCGACCGGCTTCTACCGTGGCCGCAAGGTGCTGAAGACCAAGGCGGATGCCTGAACCGGCGCGGCCCCGGCGCGCTGCGCCATGGGGCCTGCCGCCGCGGGACCGCGCGCCCGGCCGCCTGATCGCAGGCCGCCGGGCGTTGTCGTTGGAGCGCCGCCCGGCCGAGACCGCTGGGCTGTACTTGCCAGCGGCGCGCGACGCGCTTAGCGTGCGCGCATAGCCCGCTCGCCGACCCGACCGATGAACGCACCGTCCGCCGCTGCCCGCGAGCCCCTGCCCGTGCGCCTGGCCGTCGACTGCATGGGCGGCGACCATGGCGTGGCCGTCACGCTGCCGGCCTGCCGCGCCTTCCTCGCGGCCCACCCCGAGGCCGAACTGCTGCTGGTCGGCCAGCCCGCGGCGCTGGCGCCGGCGGCCGGCTGGGCGCGCTGCACCGTCGTCGCCGCCAGCGAGGTCGTCACGATGGACGACCCGATCGAGGTGGCGCTGCGCCGCAAGCGCGACTCGTCGATGCGCGTCGCGATCAACCAGGTCAAGCCGGTGGAGGGCGTGGCGGCCGCGCAGGCCTGCGTCTCGGCCGGCAACACCGGCGCGCTGATGGCGGTGGCGCGCTATGTGCTCAAGACGCTGGAAGGTATCGACCGCCCGGCCATCGCCACCGTGATGCCGAACCGCCTCGACGGCCACACCACCGTGCTCGATCTCGGCGCCAATGTCGATTGCACCGCCGATCACCTGCTGCAGTTCGCGGTAATGGGCAGTGCGCTGGTCGCGGCGGTCGAGGGCAAGGAGAACCCCACGGTCGGCCTGCTCAACATCGGCGAAGAGGCGATCAAGGGCAGCGACACCATCAAGCGCGCCGGCGAACTGCTGCGCGAGGCCGCGGCCGGCGGGCACCTGAACTTCGTCGGCAACGTCGAGGGCAACGACATCTTCACCGGCAAGGCCGACATCGTGGTGTGCGACGGCTTCGTCGGCAACGTCGCGCTGAAGACCGCCGAGGGCCTGGCGTCGATGCTGTCGGCCTTCATCCGCCAGGAGTTCACGCGCAACTGGCGCACCAAGCTCGCCGCGCTGGTGGCGATGCCGGTGCTGAACCACTTCAAGAACCGCGTCGACCACCGCCGCTACAACGGCGCCGCGCTGCTCGGGCTGCGCGGGCTGGTGTTCAAGAGCCACGGCTCGGCCGATGCCTTCGCGTTCGAGCAGGCGTTGAACCGGGCTTATGATGCGGCGCGCCACCGACTGCTCGATCGCGTGCACGACCGCATCCTCGAGACGCTGCAGGCCCTTCCGGCCGAGCCGGCGCCGCAGGACGGGTCGGTGCAGCAAGCCGCATGACCTCGTCTTCCCTCCTTCCCCACACCCGCATCACCGGCACCGGCAGCTTCCTGCCGCCGCGCCGACTGAGCAATGCCCAACTGGCCGCCGACCTGGCGGCGCGCGGCGTCGAGACCTCGGACGACTGGATCGTCGAGCGCACCGGCATCCGCGCGCGCCACTTCGCCGCCGAGGGCGTGACCGCCAGCGACCTGGCGGTCGAGGCGGCGCGCCATGCGCTCGAAGCGGCCGGCCGCGCGGCGACCGACATCGACCTGGTCATCGTCGCGACCTCGACGCCGGACATGGTGTTCCCGTCCACCGCCTGCATCGTGCAGGCCAAGCTGGGCATCGTCGGCTGCCCGGCCTTCGACGTGCAGGCGGTGTGCTCGGGCTTCGTCTACGCGCTGACGGTGGCCGATTCGATGATCCGCACCGGCGCGGCGCGGCGGGCGCTGGTGATCGGCGCCGAGGTGTTCTCGCGCATCCTCGACTTCGACGATCGCACCACCTGCGTCCTGTTCGGTGACGGCGCCGGCGCGGTGGTGCTGGAGGCGAGCGACACGCCCGGCATCCTGGCCACCGAGCTGCACGCCGACGGCCGCCATGTCGGCATCCTGTGCGTGCCGGGCACCGTGTCCGGCGGCAAGGTGCTCGGCGACCCGCTGCTGAAGATGGACGGCCAGGCGGTGTTCAAGCTCGCCGTCGGTGTGCTCGAGCAAGTGGCGCGCTCGGTGCTCGACAAGGCCGGCCGCCAGGACGGCGACATCGACTGGCTGATCCCGCACCAGGCCAACATCCGCATCATGCAGAGCACGGCCAAGAAGCTGAAGCTGCCGTTGGACAAACTGATCGTCACCGTCGACGAGCATGGCAACACCTCGGCCGCGTCGGTGCCGCTGGCGTTCGACCACGCGGTGCGCGCGGGCAAGGTGCAGCGCGGCGACACCGTGATGCTCGAGGGCGTCGGCGGCGGCTTCACCTGGGGCGCGGTGCTGCTCGACTTCTGAGCACCGCGGCCCGACCTCTAGAACGACAGGAGACTCTCGGATGACGGCCTTCGCCTTCGTCTTTCCCGGCCAGGGCTCGCAGAGCGTCGGCATGCTCGACGCCTGGGGCGACCATGCCGTGGTGCGTGACACGCTGGCCGAGGCCTCGGCGGCGCTCGGCGAGGACCTCGCCGAGCTGATCCGCAGCGGCCCGAAGGAAGCGCTCGACCTGACCGCCAACACCCAGCCGGTGATGCTGGTCGCCAGCATCGCCTGCTACCGCGCCTGGCGCGCCGAGGGCGGGCTCGCCCCGGCGGCGGTGGCCGGCCATTCGCTCGGCGAGTACAGCGCGCTGGTCGCGGCCGGTGCGCTGAGCCTGGCCGATGCGGTGCCGCTGGTGCGGCTGCGCGCGCTGGCGATGCAGCAGGCGGTGCCGGTCGGTGCCGGCGCGATGGCGGCGATCCTCGGGCTCGACGCCGACGCGGTGCGCGCCGGCTGTGCCGAGGCGGCGGCGGCCACCGGCGAGCCGGTGGAGGCGGCCAACTACAACGACCCGAAGCAGACGGTGATCTCCGGCGCCAAGGCCGCCGTCGACAAGGCCTGCGAGCTGCTCAAGGCGGCGGGCGCCAAGCGCGCGCTGCCGCTGGCCGTGTCTGCGCCCTTCCATTCGAGCCTGATGAAGCCGGCCGCCGAGGCGCTGCGCGCGCGGCTCGAGACCGTGGCGCTGGCCGCGCCGACGATCCCGCTGGTCAACAACATCGACGTCGCGGTGCAGACCGAGCCGGCCGCGATCAAGGAGGCGCTCTACCGCCAGTCCTTCGGCCCGGTGCGCTGGGTCGAGACGGTGCAGGCGCTGAAGGCGCGCGACATCGACCAGGTGGTCGAATGCGGCCCCGGCAAGGTGCTGGCCGGTCTGGTCAAGCGCATCGATCCGGAGCTGGCCGCGTTCAACATCTTCGACCCGGCGAGCCTCGCCGACACGAAGGGAGCGCTGGCATGACCCTTCGACAAGCTCAGGGCGAGTCGGACGCACAACAGGTGGCCCTCGTCACCGGCGCGAGCCGCGGCATCGGCCGCGCGATCGCGCTGACGTTGGCGCAGCGCGGCTTCAAGGTCATCGGCACCGCGACCAGCGAGCCCGGCGCGCAGGCGATCACCGAGGCGCTGGCGCCGCAGGGCGGCCGTGGCCTCGTGCTCGACGTGACCGACGCGGCGGCGCTGGATGCGGCGATCGACGCCATCGTCAAAACCGACGGCGGCCTGCACGTGCTGGTCAACAACGCCGGCATCACGCGCGACCAGCTGTCGATGCGGATGAAGGACGAGGACTGGGACGCGGTCATCGACACCAACCTCAAGGCCGTGTTCCGCGCCAGCCGGGCGGCGATCCGGCCGATGATGAAGCAGCGCTACGGCCGCATCGTCAGCATCACCTCGGTGGTGGGCGCGAGCGGCAACCCGGGCCAGGCGAACTACGCCGCCGCCAAGGCCGGCGTGGCCGGCATGACGCGCTCGCTGGCGCGCGAGCTGGGCAGCCGCGGCATCACCGTCAACTGCGTCGCGCCGGGCTTCATCCAGACCGACATGACCGAGGGGCTGCCCGAGGCCCAGAAGGCCGCGCTGCTGGCGCAGATCCCGCTCGGCCGCCTCGGCCGTCCGGAGGAGATCGCCGAGACGGTGGCCTTCCTGGCCTCGCCGGGCGCCGCCTACATCACCGGCAGCGAATTGCATGTCAACGGCGGCATGTTCATGAGCTGACGCGACAACGCGCCCAGCGGCATCCACCGGTGGCCGCCGGGCGCCCCAGGGTTGTCACCCTGGTGCCCTTAGAATCACCGGCTGTTTTTGGAACTCTCCCTGGAGGAGTCATGAGCGACATCGAAGCACGCGTCAAGAAGATCATCGCCGAGCAGCTCGGCGTGGCCGAAGGCGAGGTCACCAACGAGAAGGCCTTCGTTGCCGATCTGGGCGCGGACTCGCTCGACACCGTCGAGCTGGTGATGGCGCTCGAGGACGAGTTCGGCATCGAGATCCCGGACGAAGAGGCCGAGAAGATCACCACCGTGCAGCTGGCGATCGACTACGCCAAGTCGCACGCCAAGGCCTGAACCAACGCTCGTCGTTCCCGATGTCTCCGAGCATTCGCGCCGCAGCGCCGGGCCACCCCACGCAAGGTGCGCCCCTCCCGGAGGGGTGCACGCCGTACCTGGCGGACGGGGTGTCGTCATGACTCGTCGTCGCGTCGTCGTCACCGGCCTCGGGCTCGTCACCCCCGTGGGCAACACGGTGGCCGAGTCCTGGGGCAACCTGGTCGCGGGCAAGTCTGGCATCGCCAACGTCACGAAGTTCGACGCGGCCAACCTGGCCTGCCGCTTCGCCGGCGAGGTCAAGGGCTTCAACATCGAGGATTACATCCCCGGCAAGGAAGCCCGTCACATGGACAGCTTCATCCACTTCGGCCTGGCAGCGTCGCTGCAGGCCGTCAAGGATGCGGGCCTGCCCACCGGCGACGCGCTGAGCGAGGACGAGGCCGAGCGCATCGGCTGCCTGGTCGGCTCGGGCATCGGCGGCCTGCCGATGATCGAGGAGACCCATGCCGAGTACACGGCGCGCGGGCCGCGGCGCATCTCGCCGTTCTTCGTGCCGGCCTCGATCATCAACATGATCTCGGGGCACCTGTCGATCCAGTGCGGCTTCACCGGGCCGAACCTGGCGATCGTCACCGCCTGCACCACCGGCCTGCACTGCATCGGGCAGGCGGCGCGCATGATCCAGTACGGCGAGGCCGACGCGATGGTGGCCGGCGGCGCCGAGAGCACCGTGTCGCCGCTGGGCATCGGCGGCTTCGCCGCGGCGCGGGCGCTGTCGACGCGCAACGACGACCCGGCCACGGCTTCGCGGCCCTGGGACAAGGACCGCGACGGCTTCGTGCTCGGCGAGGGCGCCGGCGTGATGGTGCTCGAGGAGTACGAGCGCGCGAAGGCGCGCGGCGCCAAGATCTATGCGGAGCTGATCGGCTTCGGCATGGGCGCCGACGCCTTCCACATGACCGCGCCGAACGTCGACGGTCCGAAGCGCGCCATGAAGGCGGCGCTGCGCGACGCCGGCGTCAGTGCCGACGCGGTGCACTACCTCAACGCCCACGGCACCTCGACGCCGCTGGGCGACGTGAACGAGTCCAACGCGATCAAGCTCGCGTTCGGTGATCACGCCAAGAAGCTGGTCGTCAACTCGACCAAGTCGATGACCGGCCACCTGCTCGGCGGGGCCGGCGGCATCGAGTCGGTGTTCACCGTGCTGGCGATCCACCACCAGGTCTCGCCGCCGACCATCAACATCTTCAACCAGGACCCCGAGTGCGACCTGGACTACTGCGCCAACACCGCGCGGGACATGAAGATCGACGTCGCCGCGAAGAACAACTTCGGCTTCGGCGGCACCAACGGCACGCTGCTGTTCCGGCGGGCCTGAGCGGCGGTGCCCCTGCACCGTTGAACGATGCGTGCCGCACCGGCGGTCAGTGTCGCGGTCCGGGCCGGCGCCCGCTGGCGCCTTGCGGTCGCGCTGCTGCTTGCCGTCGCCGGCGCTGCCGTGCTGCTCTGGGCGGCCGAGCGCGGCGATGCGCCGGCCTGGCTGGGTGCGGGTGCCTGCATGGGCTGGGCCGCGGTGCTCGGGTGGCGCGGCGGTCGCGTCGCCCGATGGCGGCTCGACTGGGACGGCCAGGCCTGGCAGCTGCAGGCCGAGCGCGAGCGAGCGCCGCACCGCGGCAAGATGGCCGTGATGCTCGACCTCGGCGATGCGCTGTTGCTGCGCTTCGTGCCCGACGACGGCACGCGCGGCACGTGGCTGCCGCTGCAGCGCGCCGATGCTCCCGCCGAGTGGCACGCGTTGCGCTGCGCCTTGTACTCGCCCCGACCGGCCGCGGCTGGCGAGGCCGCCTGACGCGATGACCACTCCCGACGCCGCCCCCGACGCGCTGCTGGTCGACCGGGTCAAGCAGGGCGACGTGCGCGCCTTCGAGATGCTGGTGGTCAAGTACCAGCGCCGCATCGAGCGGCTGATCGGCCGCATGGTGCGCGACGCCGACCTGGTGCAGGACATCGCCCAGGAGACCTTCATCCGCGCCTACCGGGCGATTCCGCAATTCCGCGGCGACAGCGCCTTCTACACCTGGCTGTACCGGATCGCCGTCAACACTGCCAAGAAGGCGCTGGTCGACCTGAAGCGCGACCCGGTGATGACCGAGTCGGCCTTTGCCGGTCGCGACGACGACGGCGACGAAACTTCCCGGGTCGAGAACGAACTAAGCGACGGCGAAACGCCCGAGGCCCTGCTCGCCACCAAGGAAATCGCCGCCGCGGTGAACTCCGCCATCGATGCGCTGTCCGACGATCTACGTCAGGCGATCACGCTGCGCGAGATCGAAGGTCTGAGCTACGAGGAGATCGCCGGCGTGATGAATTGCCCGATCGGTACCGTGCGGTCCCGGATATTCCGTGCGCGCGAGGCGATCGCAGAGAGGCTGAGGCCCCTGCTCGACACGCGCGAGGGCGAGCGCTGGTGAGCCGAGAAGGAGTGACGCGATGAACGCAGCCGACGACAACCCCCATGCCCTCGAGGGCCTGTCCGCGCTGATCGATGGCGAGGCCGACGCGCGCGTCGCCGCCGCGGTGAGCGCCGCCTGGCGCGACGACGGCGCGGTGCGCTCGCGCTGGCACCGTTACCAGCTCATCGGCGACGTGATGCGCTCGGACGAGCTCGCGGGGTGTGGGCGCGACGCGGCCTTCCTGGCCGCCGTGCGCGCGCGGCTGGCGGCCGAGCCGGTGGTGCTCGCCCCGGCGGCGCCGAGCGTCGGGGTCGAGGTCGATCGACAGGCCGTGAAAGTCGGGGCGGCGGGGCGTGCCTCGCGCAGCTGGGCGCGACGCTGGGCACCGCCGGCGGCCCTGGCCGCCGGTTTCATGGTCGTTGCCGTCGGGGCGATGACGGTGCTGCGACCGACCTCCGATGCGGCCGGCCCCGCGCTGGCGCAGGGCACGATCCCGGCCCCGGCCCCGGCCGTGACCGCTCGGACGGTGGCCGATGCGCCGAGCTTCGCCGCGCAGTCCGCGCCGGTGACGCTGGCCGCCGAGGCCGGGCCGGAGGCGGAGCGCGCGGCCGCGGTGCTGATCCGCGATCCGCGGCTCGACGACTACCTGGCCGCACACAAGCAGTTCGGCGGCAGCTCGGCGCTCGGCGTGCCCTCGGGCTTCCTGCGCAGCGCGACGCACGAAGGCGTCGGCCCGGCGCCGCGCTGAGCATGCATCAGGAGATCCTCCGTCGCCGGCAGCGGCTGCTGCCCTGGATGCTGTCGGTGGCGGCGCTGCTGCTGCCGCTGACCGCGCGCCCGCAGCCGGTCGGCGACCCGCTCGTGGAGGCACGCGAGGCGCGCTACTGGCTTGCGCGCATCCACGAGGCGACCAGCCAGCGCAGCTTCCTGGGCACCTTCGTCGTCAGCACCGGCGGCTCGGTGGCCAGCGCGCGCATCGCCCATTACTGCGACGGCACGAACCAGTTCGAGCGCATCGAGCCGCTCGACGGCCGGCGCCGCCAGGTGCTGCGCCACAACGACGTCGTCACGAGCCTGTGGCCGCAGCAGCGGCTGGCGGTGATCGAGACGCGGCAGTCGATGAGCCAGTTCCCGGCCCTGCTGTCGGCCGGCGCCGGACGCATCGTCGAGCGCTACCGCGTCCAGCCGCTCGGCGAGGGCCGCGTCGCGGGCCACGAGGCGCATGTGCTGCTGCTGAGCCCGAAGGACGGCTACCGCTACGGCTACCGGCTGTGGGCGGAGAAGGGCACCGGCCTGCTGCTGCGCGCCGAGGTGCTCGACGAGCGCGAGGCGGTGCTCGAGGCCTCGGCCTTCTCCGACCTGATCATCGGCGTCAAGCCGCAGCCGGACCTGGTGCTCAAGGCGATGAAGCGGCTCGACGGCTACCGCATCGAGCGGCCGATGCTGGAGCCGACCGAGCTGCAGGCCGAGGGCTGGACGCTGCGCGACCTGCCCCCGGGTTTCGAGCCCGTCAGCACGGTGCGGCGCTCGATGGCGGCCGCCGAGGCGGCGGCCGCGGTGGCGCCGGTGCTGCAGTCCATCTACTCCGACGGGCTGACGTACGTCTCGATCTTCATTGAACCCTTCGCGCCGGCGGTGCACAAACGCGAGGCGTCGATGGCGATGGGCGCGACGCAGACGATGACGCGCCGGCAGGGCGAGTGGTGGCTCACCGTGATCGGCGACGTGCCGACGGCCACCTTGCGCGCTTTTGCGCTCGGGCTCGAGCGCCGGCGCTGACGGGATCGCCCGCTCCTTCGCGGCGGGCCATGTTCGAGGTGCATTCCGAGGTGACCATGCGAATGAACGATGTGATGGTGGACGCGGCCGGTGGCCGGTGGCGGCAGGCCGTGATGGTGCTCGCCGCGCTGGGGGCGGCTGTGGGTCTGGCGGTATTCCCGGGCGCGGGGCAGGCGCAGGCGGCGGCGCCGTCACCCGCGGCGGCGCGCGGCCTGCCGGATTTCGCCGACCTGGCCGAGCAGGTCGGTCCGGCGGTGGTCAATATCCGCACCACCGAGAAGGTGCGTGGCGGCCAGCGCGGCGGGCGACCCGAGATGGACGAGGAGATGCAGGAGTTCTTCCGTCGCTTTTTCGGTACGCCGCCGGGGCAACAACCGAGCCCGCGCGGCGGCGCGCCGCGCCCAGGCCAGCAGCCCGAAGAAGAGCAGCAGCGCGGCGTCGGCTCCGGCTTCATCTACAGCAGCGACGGCTACGTGATGACCAATGCGCACGTGGTCGACGGGGCCGACGAGGTCTACGTCACGCTGACCGACAAGCGCGAGTTCAAGGCCAAGATCATCGGTGCCGACAAGCGCACCGACGTCGCGGTGGTCAAGATCGAGGCGACCGGCCTGCCGTCGGTGAAGATCGGCGACGTCGGCAAGCTGCGCGTCGGCGAATGGGTGATGGCGATCGGCTCGCCCTTCGGCCTGGAGAACACCGTCACCGCCGGCATCGTCAGCGCCAAGGGGCGCGACACCGGCGAGTTCGTCGCCTTCATCCAGACCGACGTGGCGATCAACCCCGGCAACTCCGGCGGCCCGCTGCTCAACATGCGCGGCGAGGTGGTCGGCATCAACTCGCAGATCCTCAGCCGCTCGGGCGGCTTCATGGGCGTGTCCTTCGCGATCCCGATGGACGAGGCGGTCCGGGTGGTCGATCAGCTGCGCAGCACCGGCCGCGTGGTGCGCGGACGCATCGGCGTGCAGATCGGCGAGGTCACGCGCGACGTGGCCGAGTCGCTGGGCCTCGGTCGCGCGAGCGGTGCGCTGGTGCGCTCGGTGGAAGAGGGCGGTCCGGCGGCCGCGGCCGGCGTCGAGCCGGGCGACATCATCACCCGCTTCGACGGCAAGCCGGTCGAGCGCTCGAGCGACCTGCCGCGGCTGGTGGGCAACACCAAGCCGGGCAGCAAGTCGATGATCCAGATCTACCGGCGCGGCGCGACCCGCGACCTCGGCGTGACCGTGGCCGAGATCGAGCCCGAGCGTGGACGTCGCGCCGCCGCCCCCGAGAGCCGCCCCGCGCCTGCGGCGCCAGCGGCGATCAGCGCGCTCGGCCTGACGCTTGCGAACCTGAGCGACGAGCAGAAGCGCGAGCTCAAGGTCAAGGGCGGCGTGCGCATCGAGTCTGCCGAGGGTGCCGCCGCGCGTGCCGGCCTGCGAGAAGGCGATGTGCTGCTGTCGGTGGGCAACGTCGAAATCGACGACGTGAAGCAGTTCGAGGCCGTCGTCTCCAAGCTCGACAAGAACAAGCCCCTGAGCGTGCTGTTCCGGCGTGGCGACTGGGCCCAATACGCGGTGATCCGGCCTGTCAAGTGAGTGACCGCAGCCCGACCGGCGCGGCGACCGAGCCCGTTGGCGGGTTTTTCCGCCCTGTGAGATGGCGGCGACCCGGAAGTTCGAGGCCGCCTCGCATCGTTATGTCAGTGTTCGCTAACTGACTTTTCGGCGCTGCGATTGGGCTGCAGAGCCAATAGAATTCAGGCCTTGGCGGTGCTGTTACAGGCTGATTCGATGCGGAGTTGCCGAACGACAAAGCGTCCACAGGACACCCACAAGGGTTTGTTGATAAGCTGTTAATATAATTCCGTGTTGGTGCACCGCAACGGCTGAAAACCCAGTATTGGCGCGGCTTCCGGCGGGGTCGATGTGGCTACAATGAAGGTCCAACGAAGCAGTTGCCATACGTTTTTTGTTGGAAGGCGCGTCACCGGTTTGACGTGCCTTTTTTTTATGTGCGGCACGGCCCTGCGGGCCTTCACATCGCTTCGCGATACGAGCCGTCCATGCAACGGCTGCGCCGTTGTCGCTCCCGCACCCGCGTAGTCAGCAGGTAGTACGAAGGTCAGATGGACCACATCCGCAATTTCTCGATCATTGCCCACATCGACCACGGCAAGAGCACGCTGGCCGACCGGATCATCCAGCGTTGCGGAGGCCTGAGCGATCGCGAGATGGAGGCGCAGGTGCTCGACTCGATGGACATCGAGCGCGAGCGCGGCATCACGATCAAGGCGCAGACCGCGGCCCTCACGTACACGGCGCGCGACGGGCAGCGCTACCAGCTCAACCTGATCGACACGCCGGGGCATGTCGACTTTAGCTACGAGGTCAGCCGCTCGCTGTCGGCCTGCGAGGGCGCGCTGCTGGTGGTCGACGCCAGCCAGGGCGTCGAGGCCCAGACGGTGGCCAACTGCTACACCGCGCTCGACCTCGGCGTCGAGGTGGTGCCGGTCCTCAACAAGATGGACCTGCCGCAGGCCGACCCGGAGAACGCCAAGCGCGAGATCGAGGACGTGATCGGCATCGACGCTGACCAGGCGATTCCCTGCTCGGCCAAGACCGGCGAGGGCATCGAGGAGATCCTCGAGGCGGTGATCGCCCGCATGCCGGCGCCGCGCGGTCAGGCCGACGGCCCGCCGCGGGCGATGATCATCGACGCCTGGTTCGACAATTACGTCGGCGTCGTGATGCTGGTGCGCATGGTCGACGGCAGGCTGAAGAAGGGCGACCGCATCCGCATGATGGCGACCGATGCGGTCTACCCGCTCGAGCAGCTCGGCGTGTTCACGCCCAAGTCGCTGCCCCGCGAGGAGCTCAAGGCAGGTGAGGTCGGTTTCCTGATCGCCGGCATCAAGGAGCTGGCGGCGGCCAAGGTCGGCGACACGGTGACGCTGGAGAAGAAGCTGCCGAACAACGCCGGCCCGGCGTCGGCGGCGCTGCCCGGCTTCAAGGAGATCCAGCCGCAGGTCTTCGCCGGCCTCTACCCGACCGAGGCCAGCGAGTACGACCAGCTGCGCGACGCGCTCGAGAAGCTCAAGCTCAACGACAGCAGCCTGCGTTACGAGCCCGAGGTCAGCCAGGCGCTGGGCTTCGGCTTTCGCTGCGGCTTTCTCGGCCTGCTGCACATGGAAATCGTGCAGGAGCGGCTGGAGCGCGAGTTCGACCAGGACCTGATCACCACCGCGCCTTCGGTCGTCTACGAGGTCCAGCTCGGCGGTGTCGACGGCGAGGTGATCCTGGTCGAAAACCCGTCCAAGATGCCCGAGATCGGCAAGATCGCGGAGATCCGCGAGCCCATCGTCACCGTGCAGCTGTACATGCCGCAGGACTACGTGGGCCCGGTGATGACGCTGGCCAACCAGAAGCGCGGCGTGCAGCTGAACATGGCCTACCACGGTCGCCAGGTGCACCTGACCTACGAGCTGCCGCTGGCCGAGATCGTGCTGGACTTCTTCGACAAGCTGAAGTCGGTGTCGCGCGGCTACGCGTCGATGGACTACGAGTTCAAGGAGTACCGCGCCGCCGACGTCGTCAAGGTCGACATCCTGATCAACGGCGACCGGGTCGATGCGCTGTCGATCATCGTGCACCGCGGCCAGAGTCAGTTCCGCGGCCGCGCGGTGGCGGCCAAGATGCGCGAGCAGATCCCCCGCCAGATGTACGACGTGGCGATCCAGGCCGCCATCGGCGCCAACATCATCGCGCGCGAGAACATCAAGGCGCTGCGCAAGAACGTGCTGGCAAAATGCTACGGCGGTGACATCACCCGCAAGAAGAAGCTGCTCGAGAAGCAGAAGGCCGGCAAGAAGCGGATGAAGCAGATCGGCACCGTCGAGGTGCCCCAGGAAGCCTTCCTGGCCATCCTGCAAGTGGACGACTGAAGAAGCCTACATGAGTGCATTGACCGGGTTGCTGTATGGCGCCCTCGCGGTTTACCTGGGCGGCTGGTACCTCGGCTCGTGGAGCGGCAACTTTTCGCTGCTGCTCTTCATCCTGACCCTGGTGACCTTCGGCTACTGGCTGGCCGAGCGCCTGCACTTCATGCCGCGGCGCGTGGCCGCGGCCGGGGCACTCGAGGTCCAGGACGCCCAGCGCCGCGCCGAGCTGCAGCGCCAGGGCATCGAGAAGATCGACGGCAATGTCGCGGTCGCCAAGGAGCGCGTGCTCGCGCAGCCCTGGTGGCTGGACTGGACCGCCGGGCTGTTCCCGGTGATCCTGGTCGTGTTCCTGCTGCGCTCCTTCCTGTTCGAGCCGTTCAAGATCCCGTCAGGCTCGATGATCCCGACGCTGGCGATCGGCGACCTGATCCTGGTGAACAAGTACCACTACGGCGTGCGGCTGCCGGTGGTTCACACCAAGCTCGTGGCCAACAAGGACCCGCAGCGCGGCGACGTGGTGGTGTTCCGCTACCCGGTCGACCCGACGGTGGACTACATCAAGCGCGTCGTCGGCCTGCCGGGCGACGAGGTCAGCTACCTGAACAAGCAGCTCGCGATCAACGGCCAGGTGGTCCCGACCGAGCCCCTGCCGGAGTTCTATGACGAGGACTCGCTGCGCTACTCGCAGCAGGCCAGCGAGCGGCTCGGCGAGGTATCGCACCGCATCATCCAGGACAAGGACCGCCCCGGCTTCGTGATCCCGATGCCGCAATTCCAGGCCTTCCGTGACAACTGCCGCTACAACGCCGACGGCGTGGTGTGCACCGTGCCGCCGGGCCACTATTTCATGATGGGCGACAACCGCGACAATTCGCAGGACTCGCGCTACTGGGGCTTCGTGCCGGACGAGAACATCGTCGGCAAGGCCTTCTTTGTCTGGATGAATTTCGGTAACCTCAAGCGCATCGGTTCCTTCCATTGAAGCGCTGGCACAGCTGGAGACCCACGATGATTCCTGCCGACATGGCATTGCAGCAACGGAGCCGGCCCCGGGAGCAGCGCGGCGTCACCCTGATCGGGCTGCTGTTCTGGGCCATCGTGGTGGCCACGATTGGGCTGGTGGCGCTGAAGGTGCTTCCGACGATGAACGAGTACTTCACGATTCAGCGTGCGGTCAACAAGATCGCGACCAACAATCCCGGCAGCGTGGCCGAGGTGCGCAGGGCCTTCGAGAGTCAGCAGATCATCGAGTATTCGATCTCGTCGATCTCGGCGAAGGACCTCGAGATCACCAAGGAAAACGAGCGCCTCGTGATCAAGTTCGGCTACGACAAGGAGATCGAACTGGTCGACCCGGTCTTCCTGGTCATCAAGTACCGGGGCCGCTCGCAGTGACCCGTGCCGGCCGGCCGGGTGCGGCCGGCCTCCGTCCGTGAACCGACCGCTGCTCGACGCGCTGCAGACCCGCCTCGGGCACCGCTATGCCGACGCGGCGCTGCTCGACCGGGCGCTGACCCACAAGAGCTTCGGTGCGGGCCACAACGAGCGGCTTGAATTCCTCGGCGATGCGGTCCTGACCGCCACCGTCTCGGCGCTTCTGTTCCGCCAGTTCGGGCAGTCCGACGAGGGTGACCTGACCCGCGTGCGGGCCCACCTGGTGCGCGAGGACTCGCTGCACCGCATCGCCCTCTCGCTCGGGCTGCCGGCGCTGCTGAACCTCAGCGAGGGCGAGGCCCGCAGCGGCGGTGCGCAGCGCCCGTCGATCCTGGCCGATGCGCTGGAGGCGCTGATCGGCGCCGCCTACCTCGACGGCGGCTTCGACGTCGCGCGCGCGCTGGTCGAGCGCCTGTTCACCCCGCTGGTCGAGGCCACCGCCGCCGAGACCTGGACCAAGGATGCGAAGACCGAGCTGCAGGAATGGCTGCAGGCGCGCCACGAGCCGGTGCCGCAGTACCGCATCGAGGCCACGCAGGGTCCGGCACACGAGCAGACCTTCACCGTGAGCTGCAGCGTGCCGGCGCATGCGCTGGCGGTGCGCGGCAGCGGCCGTTCGCGCCGCGCCGCCGAGCAGGAGGCGGCACGGGTCGCGCTGGCGGCACTCAAGTCCCAGGAGGTGACGCCATGAGCGACGCTGCAGGCAGTACCCCCCAACGCTGTGGCCTCGTCGCCATCGTCGGCCGGCCCAACGTCGGCAAGTCCACGCTGCTCAATGCGCTGCTCGGCCAGAAGGTCAGCATCGTCTCGCGCAAGGCCCAGACCACGCGCCACCGCATCACCGGCATCCACACCGAGGACGACACCCAGTTCGTGTTCGTCGACACCCCCGGCTTCCAGACCCGCCACACGGTGCGCGGCGCCGCGGCGCTGAACCGCAACCTGAACAAGACCGTGCAGTCGGTGCTGGCCGACGTCGACGTGGTGCTGTTCGTCGTCGAGGCCGGCCGCTTCGGGCTGGACGACGCCAAGGTGCTGGCGCTGGTGCCGCCCGGCAAGCCGACGCTGCTGGTGGCCAACAAGCTCGACCTGGTCAAGCGCCGCGCCGAGCTGGCGCCCTGGCTCAAGGGCATGCAGGAGCGCCACCCCTTCGCCGAGTTCGTGCCGGTGTCGGCCGAGGACGCGGCCGACGCGCGCCGCCTGTTCGCGATCCTGCGGCCCTACCTGCCCGAGCAGCCCTGGTACTACGACCCCGACTCGCTGACCGACCGCAGCGAGCGTTTCCTCGCCAGCGAGATCATCCGCGAGAAGCTGTTCCGGCTGACCGGCGACGAGCTGCCCTACACCTCGACCGTCGTGATCGACGAGTTCAAGGAGGAGGGCGCGCTGCGCCGCATCGCCGCCACCATCGTCGTCGAGCGCGACTCGCACAAGGGCATGGTGATCGGCGAGAAGGGCGAGCGGCTCAAGCGCATCGGCAGCGAGGCGCGGGTCGAACTCGAACGGCTGATGGAGGCCAAGGTCTTCCTCGAGCTGTGGGTCAAGGTGCGCTCCGGCTGGGCCGACGACGACGCTCGGCTCAAGAGCTACGGCTACGAATGAACCGCCGCGCCGCGCCGGCGCCGCAGTCCGCCTACCTGCTGCACGCCTACGACTGGAGCGAGTCGAGTGCGATCCTCGACCTTTTCACCCGCGAGCAGGGCCGCGTCGTCGTCGCCGCCAAGGGTGCGAAGCGGCCGTACTCGCAGCTGCGCTCGGTGCTGCTGCCGTTCGCGCGGCTGAACGTCAGCTACGGTTCGCGCCGCAGCCAGACCGAGGGCGAGTCCGAGGTCCAGCCGCTGAAGTCGGCCGAATGGGCCGGCGGGCCGGCGCCGGCCGGCGGCGCGGCGCTGATGACCGGCTTCTACCTGAACGAGCTGTTGATGAAGCTCCTGGCGCGGCACGATCCGCACCCGGCGCTGTTCGATGCCTACGCACACACGCTGCCGGCGCTCGGCAGCGGCGACGAGGCCCATGTCGGCGCGGCGCTGCGCGCCTTCGAGCTGCTGCTGCTGCGCGAGATCGGTCTGCTGCCGGCGCTCGACCGCGTCACGCTGACCCAGCAGCCGCCGGCCGCCGGCGTGGCGCATGCGCTGCGCCCCGAGACCGGCCTCGCGCCCGCGGCCGCCGGCGAGCCTGGGCTGATGCCGGCCGACTGGCAGGCGCTGCAGGCCGCGCTCGACGCCGACGATCTGGCGGCGCTGCAGCGCGCCTGCGTCGCGCCGCAGCCCGAGCTGCGGCCGCTGCTGCGCGGCCTGCTTCACTATCATCTCGCCACGCCCCTGCTGTGCACCCGGCAGGTCATGATCGACCTGCAAAACCTCCAGGCCACCGCTCGCTCCCGATGAACCCTCTCGTCACCTCCGGCCTTGCGCCGCATGGCACCGGCACCGCGCTGTCGGTCAACCTCAACAAGGTCGCGCTGCTGCGCAACCAGCGCACGCTGACGATCCCGAGCGTCGTGCGCGCCGCGCAGATCTGCCTCGAGGCCGGCGCCCACGGCATCACGGTCCATCCGCGGCCCGACCAGCGTCACATCCGCACCCACGACGTGCACGACCTCGCCGCGCTGCTGAAGCGCGAGGGGCCGAACGCCGAGTACAACATCGAGGGCAACCCCTTCCATAACCTGATGGAGCTGGTGCGCGAGCTGCGCCCCCACCAGGCCACCTTCGTGCCCGACGCGGTCGGGCAGTCGACCTCCGATCATGGTTGGGACCTGGCGGTCGACGGCGCCAAGCTGAGGCCGCTGATCGACGAATGCCATGCGCTCGGCGTGCGCGTCAGCCTGTTCATGGACCCGCAGCCCGAGGCCATGGCCGCGGCCGCCGCGCTCGGCGCCGAGCGCGTCGAGCTCTACACCGAGGCCTACGCCCGCGCCCACGGCACGCCCGAGCAGGCGGCGGTGACGGCGCGCTACACCGCGGCCGGCGAGGCGGCGCGCCGCGCCGGCCTGCAGCTCAATGCCGGCCACGACCTGAACCGCGACAACCTCGCCGACTTCCTGCGCGCCGTGCCCGGCGTGCTGGAGGTGTCGATCGGCCACGCGCTGATCGCCGACGCGCTGGAGCTCGGTCTGGCCGAGACGGTGCGCGATTACCTGCGCTGCATCCGGCGCGCCGACGCGTGATCTACGGCATCGGCACCGATCTGTGCGATGTGCGCCGCATCGAGGCCACGCTCGGTCGCCGCGGCGACCGCTTCGCCGAGAAGGTGCTGGGCCCGCGCGAGCTGGCGGTCTGGCGCGCCCGCCGCGGCAAGGTCGAGGCGCGCGGGCTGAGCTATCTCGCCACGCGCTTCTCGGCCAAGGAGGCGTTCTCCAAGGCGATCGGCCTCGGCATCCACTGGCCGATGACCTGGCGCGCCTGCGAGATCCTCAACGCGCCGAGCGGCAAGCCCGAGATCGCGCTGTCCGGCGAGCTCGCGCAGTGGTTCGCCGAGCGTCGCCTGCAGGCCCATGTGACCGTCACCGACGAATCCGATTACGCCGCCGCCTTCGTGGTGGTGGAGCAGCTGCCGACATGACCGACCACTCTCCCATCGTCCTCGACATCGCCGGCCTCGCCCTCGACGCCGACGACCGCCGCCGCCTGCAGCATCCGCTGGTCGGCGGGCTGATCCTGTTCGCGCGCAACTGGCGCGACCGCGCCCAGCTGACCGAGCTGACCGCCGAGATCAAGGCCCTGCGGCCGGACGTGCTGGTCTGCGTCGACCACGAGGGCGGCCGCGTGCAGCGCTTCCGCAGCGACGGCTTCACCCACCTGCCGCCGATGCGCGCGCTCGGCGAACTGTGGATGCACGACGGTGATGTGGATGGCCCCGGTGCCGGGGCCATGGCCGCGACCGACGCCGCCACCGCCTGCGGCTTCGTGCTGGCGAGCGAGCTGCGCGCCTGCGGGGTCGACTTCAGCTTCACGCCGGTGCTCGACCTCGACCATGGCCCCAGCGGCGTGATCGGCGACCGTGCCTTCCACCGCGACGCGCGCGTCGCGGCGCTGCTGGCCAAGAGCCTCATGCATGGCCTGCTGCTGGCCGGCGTGGCAAGCTGCGGCAAGCATTTCCCGGGGCATGGCTACGTGGCGGCCGATTCGCACACCGAGGTGCCGGTCGACCGGCGCTCGCTGAAGGCCATCCTGGCCGACGACGCGAAGCCCTACGAATGGCTCTCCACCAGCCTCGCCAGCGTGATGCCGGCGCATGTGATCTACCCGAAGGTCGATGCGCAGCCGGCCGGCTTCTCGGCGCGCTGGCTGCAGGACATCCTGCGCGGCCAGCTCGGCTTCACCGGTGCGATCTTCTCGGACGACCTCAGCATGCAGGGCGCCACCGTCGCCGGCACGCCGACCGAGGCCGGCATCGCCGCGATCAACGCCGGTTGCGACCTGGTGCTGCTGTGCAACCAGTCGCTCGATGGCGGCGCGGCGCTCGACGCACTGATCGACGGGCTCGAGTCGGCCTTGGTGCAAGGCAGATGGCAGGCCAGCGCCGACAGCGAGGCGCGCCGCCTGGCCCTGTTGCCGCAGTCCGAGCCGCTGCCCTGGGACGAACTGATGCACCACGCGCCCTATCTGCGCGCGCTCGACCGGCTGCCCTAGCGGACGGCCTGGCGGGTCTTGCAAAGGACGAACGGCGCACCGAGGTGCGCCGTTCGTCTTTCAACCGGCGGGGCGCGGGCCCCGGCCGGATCAGGTCTGCTGCTCGAACGGCAGCTTGATCTGCGACAGGTCCTTGCGCGTCTCGACCAGCACCAGCGGGCCGTCGTCCGACAGCACCACCGGCTTGGGCTCGCGCGGCACGCGCACCGGCTTGGGCGCGTCGGCCATCGCCTGCTGCACGCTGCGCACCTTGTCGGCGTCCGAGTTCACCCACTCGAGCCCGGCGCCCTGGGCCACGGCGGCCAGATCGTCCAGCGGCAGCGTGTAGGGCGGCAGCGCGATCGGCTCGGCGGCCACCGGCGGCGTCACGACCGCGGTCACGGCGACCGGGATGGCCTCGGGCACCACCGCGACCACCGGCTCGACCGCAGGCTCGGGCTCGACCGGGGCCAGGGCCTCGACGGCGGGAGCGGCGACCGGGGCGTTGACCGGCTGGGCCGCATCGCTCTCCCACCACGGGCGCGCCCCAGCGGTGTCGGCGGCGGCCTGGGCCGGGACGGCGGTCTCGGTGGACTCGACCGCAGCGCCCGGATCGGCCTGCGGCGCGACCTCCTCGCCACGCTCGCGCCGGCCACGGCCACCGCGGCGGCCGCGGCGCGGTTCGCCGGCTTCGGTGGCTTCACCAGCGGTGTCGGTGGTCGGCGTGGCCTCGGTCGCGGCACTGTCCTCGTCGGCGGAGGCCGTGGCGTCCGGCGTCTCGGCGCCCGGCTCGTTGCGACCTTCCTCGCGCTCGCCGCGGCCCCGGCCACCGCGACGGCGGCGACGACGGCCACCCTCGCGCTCGCCTTCGGCTCCGGCCGGTGCCGCGCCTTCGGGCGCCAGCGCGGTGGTGTCCAGTTCCTCGGCAGCCGCCAGCGGCAGGGCGGCCTCGGCGGCGGGTGCCGGCTCGGGGCGCGGCGGGCGACGCTGTTCCTGTGGGCGCTGCTCGGTGCGGGCCTCGCCGCCTTCCGGACGTTCGCCGCGACGGCGCTCGCCGCCGCGCTTGTTGCGGTCCTCGCCACGGCCGCCGCTGCGCGAGCCTTCGCCGCGCTCGCCGCCGCGGGCATCGCGTCCGCCGTCACGGCGACCACCGTCGCGACGGCCGCCTCGTCCGCCGTCGCGGCCGCCTTCGGCCGGCTTCGCGGCCGACTGCGCCACGGCGGGCTGGGCCGTCGTCTGCGGCGCGGGCTCGCCGCCGATCAGCTTCTTCAGCCAGCCGAAGAAGCCACCGCCGGCAGGCGCGGCCACCGGCGCCGGCGCGACCGGCGCGGCGACCGGGGCCGCGGCCACCGGGGCCGGCACCGGCTCTTCGCGCACCGGCGCCGGCTGGTCGGGCAGCACGCCCTTGATCACCGGCTCCTGCTTGGCCTTGGCCTTCTCGCGACGGGTGATGCTGACCTCGTCGTCCGGCTCCTCGATCATGGTGTAGCTGGCCTGCAGGTTCTCCAGCCGCGGGTCGTCGTGGCGCAGGCGCTCGAGCTTGTAGTTCGGCGTCTCGAGGTGCTTGTTGGGCACCAGCAGCACCGTGGTGCGCTGGCGCAGTTCGATCTTGGTGATCTCGGCGCGCTTCTCGTTGAGCAGGAAGGACGTGACCTCGACCGGCACCTGTACGTGCACGGCGGCGGTGTTCTCCTTCATCGACTCTTCCTGGATGATGCGCAGGATCTGCAGCGCGGAAGACTCGGTGTCGCGGATGTGGCCGGTGCCGTTGCAGCGCGGGCAGGTGATGTGGCTGCCCTCGCTGAGCGCCGGGCGCAGGCGCTGGCGGCTCAGCTCGAGCAGGCCGAACTTGGAGATGGAGCTGAACTGCACCCGCGCGCGGTCGGTGCGCAGCGCGTCGCGCAGCCGGGTCTCGACCTCGCGGCGGTTCTTGCTCTCCTCCATGTCGATGAAGTCGACGACGATCAGGCCGCCGAGGTCGCGCAGCCGCATCTGGCGCGCGATCTCGTCGGCGGCTTCCAGGTTGGTGCGGGTCGCGGTCTCCTCGATGTCGGAGCCGCGGGTGCTGCGCGCCGAGTTCACGTCCACCGAGACCAGCGCCTCGGTGTGGTCGATCACGATCGCGCCGCCCGAGGGCAGGTTGACGGTGCGCGAGAACGCGGTCTCGATCTGGTGCTCGATCTGGAAGCGGCTGAACAGCGGCGCGTCGTCCTTGTAGCGCTTCACGCGATTGGCCGTTTCCGGCATCACGTGGTTCATGAACTGGTGGGCCTGCTCGAAGATGTCGTCGGTGTCGATCAGGATCTCGCCGATGTCGGCCGAGAAGTAGTCCCGGATCGCCCGGATCACCAGCGAGCTCTCCTGGTAGATCAGGAAGGCGCCCTTGCCCGCCTTGGACGCGCCGTCGATCGCGTCCCAGAGCTTGAGCATGTAGTTGAGGTCCCACTGCAGCTCCGGCGCGCTGCGGCCGATCCCCGCCGTGCGCGCGATCAGGCTCATGCCCTTCGGGTACTCGAGCTGGTCGAGGTTCTCCTTGAGCTCCTCGCGGTCTTCGCCCTCGATGCGCCGGCTGACGCCGCCGCCGCGCGGGTTGTTGGGCATCAGCACCAGGTAGCGGCCGGCCAGGCTGACGAAGGTGGTCAGCGCCGCGCCCTTGTTGCCGCGCTCCTCCTTCTCGACCTGCACCAGCAGCTCGGTGCCGTTGGAGATGACGTCCTGGATCTTCGCGTCGCGGACGCTGACGCCCGGCTTGAAGAACTCCTTGGCGATTTCCTTGAACGGCAGGAAGCCGTGGCGGTCCTCGCCGTAGTCGACGAAGCAGGCCTCCAGCGAGGGCTCGACGCGCGTGACGACGGCCTTGTAGATGTTGCCCTTGCGCTGCTCGCGCCCCTCGATCTCGGTCTCGAAGTCGAGCAGCTTCTGGCCGTCGACGATCGCCAGGCGCCGTTCTTCCGGCTGCGTGGCGTTGATCAGCATGCGTTTCATGTGTGCACTCCCAGTGCGCGCCGGCAAAGGCGCGCGCGAACCAGGGTCGGGCCCGTTGCCGGGCGCGACCCGATGTCGATGCACGAAACAGCGTCGAGGAACCGGAAGGAATCGCCCTGGACTCGTTCGCCGCCCCCGGTGGGGAGCCTCAGCGTGCGAGCGTTGGCGCGTGCGCGTCCGTGGAACCGGCGGCTGCGGCCGGGCGCGCACCGGCCGCGCGCGCGTCGACCGGCTGCCAGGCGGCAGCCAGCGGTCGAGGCGACATCGGGGCGGGGGTGCGGGCCGAGGACATCCGGGGGATCACGGGGCGCGGGCTGCAGGATGTCGGTCGTGCCCGCGAGGGGCGCGCCGTCCGGCCTGCAACCGGGAAACCTTGTCTCTGGGTTCGTTCTACGCTGGTTCTGCCGCCTCGCCTTGCGACCTGCCGCTCACTCTGGGAGCCGGCCCGACCGCGCCGCGGGGCGCTGCATCACCGAAGACCTGCCACCCAAGGCGGCAGGGCCCACGAGGCTCGCGCAGTGACCGCTAAACTCACAAGCAAATCAATCACTTACGGCGCACACGTGGTGCAACGCATTATAGGAGGCAAAGTCCCCCCGGCACGCAAGGCGCCGCGACGGGCCGCGGCGGCGCCGAAAACGGTCGCGCTGCCGCCCCGCAAGCCCGCCGCGCCGGTGGTCGCGGCGCCGGCCGTGCAGCACCTGCGGGTCGGCGAGGACGGTGCCGGCCAGCGGCTCGACAACTACCTCGTCAAGACGCTCAAGGGCGTGCCCAAGACCCATGTCTACCGCATCATCCGCAGCGGCGAGGTGAGGGTGAACCGCGGCCGCGCCGCCGCCGACACCCGGCTCGCACTGGGCGACGAGCTGCGGCTGCCGCCGGTGCGGGTGGCCGAGCGCGGCGCCGAGCCGCCGGCGCCGCCGCGCGAGTTCCCGATCGTCTACGAGGACGAGCAGCTGCTCGCGATCGACAAGCCGGCCGGCGTGGCGGTGCATGGCGGCAGCGGCGTGAGCTTCGGCGTGATCGAGCAGCTGCGGCGCGCTCGGCCGCAGGCGACGTTCCTCGAGCTGGTGCACCGGCTGGACCGCGAGACCTCGGGCCTGCTGCTGATCGCCAAGAAGCGCAGCGCGCTGACCGCGCTGCAGCAGCAGTTCCGCGCCCGCGAGACCGGCAAGCGCTACGCGGCGCTGGTGCCCGGCGCCTGGCCGGCCAAGCTGAAGGTGATCGATGTGCCGCTGCACAAGTACCTCGACGCGGCCGGCGAGCGCCGCGTGCGCAGCGTCCTTCGACAGGCTCAGGACGATCGGAGCGAGGAACTCGGCCAGCGCTCGATCACGCTGGTGAAGGTGGCCGAGGCGCTGCCGGGCCACACGCTGCTCGACGTGACGATCAAGACCGGCCGCACCCACCAGATCCGCGTCCACCTGGCCGACGCCGGCCACGCGATCGTCGGCGACGACAAGTACGGCGACTTCGCGCTCAACAAGCGGCTCGCGCGCGGCGAGGCCGTGCCGGGGCTGAAGTTCGACCGCATGTTCCTGCATGCGCAGCGGCTGCGCTTCGAGCATCCGGCCAGCGGCGAGACGGTCGAACTCGAAGCGCCGCTGCCGGCCGAGTGCCAGGCCCTGATTGCGGCGCTGCGCGCCCCGACGCCATGAACGGTCCATCGGCCATGTCATTGCGGACCGAGCGCCGGGCCGCTCCCAAGCCGGCCCGCATCCCAAGGGCCACGAAGGGGCCCCGCGTAGCCCCTGGGGATCGGCCGACGTACCCGTCGGACGAGGGGCTGACATGAAGTTTGATCTGCTCGTGTTCGACTGGGACGGCACGCTGTTCGACTCCACCGCGCTGATCGTGCGCTGCATCCAGGCCGCGGCGGCCGACCTGGACACCGCCGTCCCGACCGACACCCAGGCCGCCTACGTGATCGGCATGGGCCTGCAGGAGGCGCTGCAGCACGCGGTGCCGACCTTGCCGCGCGAGCGCTACGTCGAGCTGGCGAACCGCTACCGCTACCACTACTTCGCGCGCCAGCACGAGCTGACGCTGTTTCCCGGCACGCTGGAGATGCTGCAGGCGCTGAAGGCGCGCGGCCACGCGCTCGGCATCGCCACCGGCAAGTCGCGCAGCGGGCTCGACGAGGCGCTGCAGTCGGTCGAGCTGCACGGCCTGTTCGACGCCACCCGCACCGCCGACGAGACCGCCTCCAAGCCGCACCCGCGCATGCTGCACGAGCTGATGGACGAGCTCGGCGTCGCGCCGCAGCGCACGCTGATGATCGGCGACACCACCCACGACCTGCAGCTCGCCGCCAACGCCGGCACGGCCAGCGTCGCGGTCAGCTTCGGCGCGCACGAGCGCGAGGCCTTCGACGAGCATGCGCCGCGCCATGTGGCGCATTCGACGCGCGAGCTGCACGATTGGCTGATCGCCCATGCCTGAGGCCGCTGCCGTGCCGCTGTGTCGCTCCGAGGCGCTGGCCGAGCGCGGCCGGGCGGTGTTGTTCGACGTGCTCTACTTTGGCCGCCCGGCGCGTGCCTTCGTGCTGCGCTACGACGGTCGCCCGGTGGCCTACTTGAACCGATGTGCCCATGTCTCTGCCGAGATGGACTGGAACCCGGGCGACTTCCTCGACTCGACGCGCTCCGTGATCGTCTGTTCGCTCCACGGGGCGCAGTACCACCCGGGCAGCGGCCGCTGCGTCGGCGGCCCATGCGCCGGCGGGCGGCTGCAGCCGCTGGTCGTGACAGAGCGTGACGGACAGGTGAGTTGGTATCCTTCCGAGGACATCCGGCCGCCCTTCGATGAAGCTTGAGGCCGGCACCGCATCTGCCGCCCGAGGGCCCCACCATGACCTCCCCTGACGACCCGCGCCCCGTTGAACCCACGCTCGGCCCGGGCGCGCCTGCGCCCGCGGCCGCGGCGCCGGCGCGCCCGCCGACCGCGATCGACAGCACCCTGATCGAGGAGTTCGCGCGCGGCTGGCTGGCCGAGCGCCGCACCGAACGCCGCTGGCGGCTGTTCTTCCGCATGGCCTGGCTGGTGCTGGCCGGCCTGGTCGTGTGGGCCCTGGTCGCGCAGCAGGGCGGTGCCGGCGCGCCCGCCGGCGCCCACACCGCGCTGATCGACGTGAGCGGCGAGATCGCCGCCGACAGCGATGCGAGTGCCGAGGGCCTGAACGCCGCGCTGCGCACCGCCTTCGAGGACGCCGGCGCCCAGGCCGTGGTGCTGCGCATCAACTCGCCCGGCGGCAGCCCGGTGCAGGCCGGGCTGGTCTATGACGAGCTCGTGCGGCTGAAGGCCAAGCACAAGAAGAAGGTCTACGCGGTGTGCGAGGAGCTGTGCGCCTCGGCGGCCTACTACATCGCCGCCGGCGCGGACGACATCTACGTCGACAAGGCCTCGATCGTCGGCTCGATCGGCGTGCTGATGGACGGCTTCGGCTTCACCGGCACGATGGAGAAGCTCGGCATCGAGCGGCGGCTGCTCACCGCCGGCGAGAACAAGGGCCTGCTCGACCCCTTCTCGCCGCAGAGCGACGCGCACAAGGCCTACGCGCAGCAGCTGATCGACCAGGTGCACCGCCAGTTCATCGCCGTCGTCAAGGAGGGGCGCGGGCCGCGGCTGAAGGTCACGCCGGACACCTTCTCCGGGCTGTTCTGGAGCGGCGAGGGGGCGATCCAGCAGGGCCTGGCCGACCGCATGGGCAGCCTCGACTACATCGCCCGCGAGGTGGTCGGCGCCGAGGAGGTGATCGACTACACGCCCAAGGAGAACATCGCCGAGCGGCTGGCCAAGCGCTTCGGCGCGGCGGTCGGCGCCGGCGCGGTGCGCGCGCTCGGCGGCGCGGCCCTGTTGCGCTGACCGCAGCGGTTCAGCGCCGCGGCGCGCCGCGGCGCGCCGCGGCGCTGCGAGCGAAGTCGGCCAGTTCGCGCAGCAGCCTGCGGTCGACCAGCCACAGCATCGCCGCGTAGAGCAGCGCGCCGAGTGGCGCCAGCAGCAGCAGACGCAGCGGCGCGTCGAGTGCCGGCTGCAGCGCGCGCGCCAGCAGCCACAGCGCCGCGGCCATCGCGAGCGCGGCCAGGGCCGGCGCGCCGGCGCCGCGCCACTGGTCGAGGTGAGCGATGCCGGTGGCGCGCTTGCACAGCCACATGTCGAGCGGCAGGGACACGGCGAGCCGGCCGGCCCATATCGCCGCCGCGGCCGCCGGCGAGTGGCTGCCGAATGCGGCCATCGCCGCCAGCACGAAACCCAGCTGCAGCGCGGCGCTGCCCAGCATCAAGGTCGGTCGGCCGACCGCGGTGAGCAGCGGCGCGATGAACATGCGCACGAAGAAGTGGCCGCACAGCAGCGCCATCAGCGCGACGTAGGGCGAGGCCGGCAACCAGGCCGCGCCGAAGGCGGTCTCGACCAGTTCGGGGGCCAACGCCGCCAGGCCGGCGAACAGCGGGAACATCAGCGCCGTGGTCAAGCGCACCGCCGCGACCAGCGCGCGGCGGCGATCGCCACCGTCGCGTTCGACCTGGACGAACAGCGGCAGCGCGAGCTGGGAGACCGCACCGCCGACCACGTCACGCAGCATGTCGACCGCGCGCTGTGCCAGGCTGAAGTGGCCGGCCACGGTCGCGCCGAGCAGGCTGCCGACCAGGACGACGAAGACGCGCGGCGTCGCGACGTACACGAGCTGCAGCGCGGTCGAGGGCAGGCCGATGCGCAGCAGCGCGCGCAGGGCGCCGGTGTCCCAGCCGAGGCGCGGCCGCGGCAGCGCGCTGAACAGCCACAGGCCGGCGCTCGCCAGCCCGACGATCAGCACCTGCTGCGCGACCAGGCTCCAGACCCCTGCGCCGGCGACGGCCAGGCCGATCGCCGCCAGCGCCGACACGCTGCGCGCGGCCAGCGAGCGCAACGCCAGCGGGCGGAACGCCAGCTCGCGACGGTGCAGTGCGATCAGCACGCTGCCCCATCCCATCGCCACCACGCTCAGTCCCATCCATTGCAGCACCGGACCGGCCTGCGGCGCGTCGAGCCGGTCGGCCAGCCAGGGGCCGAGGGCTCCGCACGCGATGCTGAATGCCGCGCCGAGCAGGAGCGTCGCGGTGAAGGCGCTGTCGCGCTCGGCCGCGCCGAGCTGCGGCCGCTGGACCAGCGGATCGTGGAACAGCCGCTCGACGACCGCCACCAGGATCTGCACGATGCTCAGCGCCACGGCCGCGATGCCGAACGCGGCAGCGTCCAGGTAGCGCGATATCACGACGAGGCACAGCAGCGACAGCCCCGACAGGCCGGCGCTCTCGAGCAGCGTCCAGCGCGCCGCGCGGGCCGCAGCGGCGCGCGCCGATGCCGGGGCAGCGGGATCCACGACCGCCATGTCTCTCACACTCTCAGGCGTCCGCCAGCGGCGTCGACGGCGCGCCCAGCGCGCGCCGCGCGGCCACGCGCAGCGCGTGCCACGGCCGCCATGCGGCCGCGACCGCGGTGCTGAGCAGCGCGCGCAGCCGTCGGCCGCCGGCGCGATGGAACAGCGCGGCCTTGCGCGCCACGTCATGGCGCAGCCGCGCGTGCGCCGCGAGGCGCTCGGGCCAGGGTCGCGTGGCCTGCTCGATCGCATGGCGGGTGCGGCTCAGCTCGGCGCCGTCGCGCCGCGCATAGAAGCGCGCGCGCACGAACTCCTGCTCGCGCATCTGGCGCGCGACGCGCGAGCCGGAGATGCTGGCGCCGTGCACGCGGTAGCGCAGCAGCGGCTCGCGCATCACCAGGCCGGGGCGACCGGCGAGGATCAGGCGGCCGAACAGCTCCATGTCCTCGCAGGGTTCGAACTCGCGGCGGTAGCCGACCATCCCCTGCAGCGCGGCGGCGCGCAGCATCACGCTCGGGTGCGTGAACGTCAGCGGCGCACGGCGCGCGAGCAGCGCCCGCAACTCGGCGTCGCTGCACGGACCGGGCGCGTGGATCTCGAACACGCGGCCGTGCACGTCGATCATCTCCAGTGCGCTGGCGCAGAAGCCGAGCGCCGGGTGCGCGCGCAGGAACGCCACCTGGCGCGCGAGGCGCTCCGGGTGCATGGCGTCATCGGCGTCCATGCGGGCGATGAACTCGCCGCGCGCGCGCGTCAAGCCGGCATTGAGCGCGGCCGACACGCCGGCGTTCGGCTGACTCACCAGCACCACCCTCGGATCGCGCTCGGCCTGAGCGGCCAGGATCGCGGGGCTGCCGTCGGTCGATCCGTCATCGACCGCGACGAGCTCGAAGTCCGCGAGCGTCTGGGCGGCCATGCTGTCGAGCGACTCCTGGAGAAAGGCCTCGGCGTTGTAGACCGGCATCAGCACGGTGACGAGCGGCGGGCTCATGGGCGGACCTCCTGGCGCCGCAGCGTCGGTGGCGCGGGCAGGGCGCCGTCGCGCGCGCCGCCGTCGGCCGCACCGACCCAGGGGCTTGCGCCGAGCCAGGCGCGCGCATAGCGCGACAGCTTGCCGTAGCGGTTGTCGAGGTAGCGCACCGGCCGCTCGAGCAGCGCGGCGAGGATCAGGCCGTGCAGTCGATCGGTGGCGATCTCGCCGTGCGCGGCGAAGTGCCGGCGCGCGCGCGCGACGACGCGGCCGGTGAGCGCCTGCCAGGCGCGTGCGGTGACGCGGTGGCGGCGGTCCAGGTCCCAGTGCATCGCGCGGCGCAGCGCGCGGAACGCCAGGTGGTCGAGCGGACCGACGAGGTCCGCCCAGTCGAAGCTGCCGGGCGCCGCCACGCGCCGGGCCTCGTCGTCGCGCCGCCGCAGGCACAGCGGGGCGGCGTCCGGCGGCGCCGGCGGCGCGATCCAGCCCGGCATGCGCCACAGCGCGTGCGCCATGTCGGGCAGCAGCTGGCCGTGCCCCGGGTCATGCGCGCGCACCGCGTCGAGCGATTCGGCGTCGCGCAGGAACAGGTGCAGGTCGCGGTGCGCGAGCAGCCGGTCGAGGCTGCGGCGCTGTGCGCCGGCGTCGCGGAAGTGCAGGCTCTGCGGCAGCATCACGATGCGCCGCGCGGCGCAATGGGCGACCACGGACTCGCGCAGCGCCTGGTACTCGGGGTACCAGTCGCCGAAGTTGCCGCCGCCATGCAGCACCAGCACCACCTCGGCGGGCAGCGCATCGAGCGTGCGGCGCGCCGACGCCTTGAGCCGGGCGCCCGCCGGGTCGGACCAGTCGACCTCGCACAGGTCGAAGAACGACAGCCGCAGGCGCACGTCATGGCCCAGGCGCTCGAACAGCGCCTCGCTGCCGAGATTGATCAGCAGATCGCCGATGTTGAAGTGGAAGGCGTAGTCCAGGTAGGCGATCGGCGTGCCGCGCGGCAGCACGGTTCTGATCGCATCGAGGGCACGGCTCAGGCCGTGCATGGTCTCGGCGTGGCGGGCGGCGGGCGTGTCGATCACGGGGGCGGTGCTCCGGTTCGGTGGCGGCGCGATGGCACGGCCGGCACGCGGCCGCGCCCGGCCGCGTCGAGCTCGCCGGTGAGTCGCGCGACGGCGTTCGCGAACGCGGCGCGCCCGGCGTGGCGCTCGACATGCTCGCGATTGCGCCGTGCGACGCGCGCGCGTTCGTCCGGCAGGGCAAAGCGCCGCGCGATGCGCAGCGCCGCGCCGATGTCGCCGACCGAGAACAGGCAGTCGGCGGGCAGGTGGCTGCGCGTGCCCGGCAGATCGGAGGCCACCACGGGGAGGCCGAGCGCCATCGCCTCCAGCATCACCAGCGGCACGCCTTCGTAGCGCGACGGCAGCAGCAGCACGTCGTGCGCCGCCATGGCCTCGTGCGCGGGGCTCCAGCCGGCCAGCGCGACGCAGGCCGACAGTGCGGTGCTGCGTTCGATGCGGCTGCGCAGCGACGCCGCGTCCGGCCCCTCGCCGACCACGCGGATGCGCAGGCCGGCGCGCTCGGCCGGCGGGCTGCGCGCCAGGTGATCGAGCAGCAGATCGAGGCCCTTGTGGTGGGCGTCGAGCCGCCCCAGCACCAGCAGCCGCAGCGCTCCCGGCGGGCGCGCCGGCGCGGGATCGGGGCGGGCGTCCTCGAAGCACGCGTCGATCGTGTTGGGCAGCGTCAGCACGGGCCCGCGCGGCCGTGCCCAGCCCTGGAACTGCGCGGCCTGCGCGGCGCTGAGCGTGATCCAGCCGTCGGGCACGCGGCCGTAGGCCCACCGCAGCAGGCGGTCTTGCCAGCGGCCGGCGCGAAAGCCCATCGCTTCGAAGGGCTCGACCAGCGGCACGTAGACCCAGCTGGCCATCCCCATCAGCCGCGACTGCGTGACCAGCGCCGCCTGGGCCGACAGGCAGCCGCAGGCGAACACGCACAGCCGGGGTCGCTCGGCGCGCAGCGCGCGCGCGAGCGTCGCCGCGTCGGCGACGCGGCTGGGACGGCGCGACCCGGCGGACCGCGCCGCGAACGCCGCCTCGGTGGCCAGCCCCGGCGGCACCGACGCGTGGAGGCGGCTGCCGGCGCGCGCCAGCAGCCGCGGCGCGACGCGGCCCTGCGCCTGCAGCATGCGCAACCACTGCAGCAGCATCACTTCGTGACCGCCGAAATCGGCCGTCGCGTCGACGAACAGCCAGCACGGCGGCGGTGGAACTTCGGAAACGCTCTGCTTCACATCGACACCGTTGGCTGTTGGCGGCGGGGCCGCCGCGATGCGATGGTCCCGGCATGGCCACCTCGCCGCACGCGACGCGCATCGATTTCGTCGACCACCTGAAGGCGCTCGGCATCGTGCTGGTGGTCATCGGCCATGCCGCGGCCACGCCGCCGTCGTGGGCCAGCGTGATCTATGCCTTCCACATGCCGCTGTTCTTCTGGATCTCGGGCTACCTGCTCGGGCTCGACCACCGCCCGCCGGGCGCCGCGTGCTCGATCCGCCGCCGCGTGCGCTCGCTGTGGTGGCCCTACCTCGCGTTCTTCACGCTGTCGTGGCTGTACTGGCTCGCGACGGCGCCGCTCGCCGGGCGCGCGAGCGAGGCGGCCGGCACGCCGTGGCATGCGCCGCTGCTCGGCCTGCTGCGGGGTCGCAGCGAGGACCTGCCGGTCAACGTCGCGCTGTGGTTCTTCCCCTGCCTGATCGCGGTGCACGTCGGCTACGGTCTGCTGCGCCGCGGCGTGTCGGCACGCGGCGCAGCGCTGCTGTGCCTGACCCTCGCGATCGTCGTCAGCGCCTGGGCCTGGCGGCCCGCGACGCGCTGGCCCTGGGAACTCGATACCGCCGCGGTGGCGATCGGCGTGTTCGCGCTCGGTGCCGTCTCGCCGGCGCCGGTGGCCTGGCTGGCCACGCGCGGGCGCGGCGCGCTGCAGGCGCTGGCGCTCGGCGCGGGCGGGCTCGGGCTGCTGGCCATGCTCCACAACGGCCGCGTCGACCTGCAGATGATGAACTTCGGCCGCGCGCCGCCGCTGTACCTGCCGATCGCGCTGCTCGGCATCGCGCTGAGCCTCGCGGTCACGCTGCGGCTTCCGGCGCTGCGCGCATCGCGCTGGCTGTCCGACCGCGCGCTGGTGATCTTCCCGAGTCATCTGCTGGTGTTCAACGCGCTCGGCGGCGGCGCCACGCTGCTGGGCTTGCCGCACGAGGTCACGCTCGAGCCGTGGTTCGGTGTGCTGTCGGTGCTGCTCGGCCTGGCGGCCGGCGGGCCGCTGGGCGCCGGGTGGGCGCGCCTGCAGCGCCGTTGAGCGGGGGCGGTCGCTGCTCATGGGTGCGGCGCCATGACCGTCGGCGCGTGGACCGATGGCTCGGTGGCGCGGGCTTGGTCGAGGCCGTCGCGCACCGCCGACAACAGGGCCTCGCCGCGGTCGCTCCATCGGAACAGCGCGCGGGCGGCGTCCGCAGCCCGTTGCTGCATGCCGTCGAGCCGCACGCCGTCGTCGATGGTCGCGACGATTGCCTCGACGAGGCCGGGCAGGTCGGCGCGGCGCAGCATCGCCGCGCGCAGTGCCGGCGGCAGCCCGGCGGCCGCGTCTTCCAGCGTGGCCACCGGCACGCGGCCGAAGACGTAGTCCAGGAACTTGAGCTTGAAGCCGCCACCGATCGCCTCCGGCACCACGGCGAGCCGCGCGCCGGCCAGCCACGGCGCGATGTCGTCGACGAAGCCGTGCAGCCGGGTGGCGTGCACTTGCTCGCGCAGCGTCTGCGCGAGTGCCGACGGCATCGAGCCGATCACGTCGAGCACGATGCCGTGGCGCGCGAACACCGGGTCGGCGGCGGCGATGAACTGTTGAAGGTTGTGTTGCTTGACCAGCCACTGGAAGGAGCCGACCAGCAGCACGCGACGCTCCAGCGTCGCGCGCGGCGCCGCGCCGGCCACCGGGACGCCGTCGTAGCCCGGGGTCAGCGCGAGGCTCGGCGTGCCGGGCGCGTCCCGACGGAAGCGCGCGGCGTCCTCGGCGGTGATGGCGCTCAGCAGGTCGACGCGCCGTGCCAGCCGGCGTTCGGCCAGCCGGGTCTTCACATGGTTCTGCCACAACAGCGCGCGCTTCAGGGACGAGCCGCTGTAGTCTCGGTACAGGGCCGCGCTCAGCGAGGCCTCGTGGTCGTGCGCGACGTGGACCAGCAGCGGGCGATGGCCTGCGCCCCGGGCGTGCAGGCAGGCGTCGAGCGCCCAGCCCATGCCGTACTGGTCGAGCACGATGAAGTCCCAGCGTTCGTCGAGCAGGTCCCGCAGCAGCGCCCGGTAGGCCGGCGTCGCGTGCACCGCGGTCACCAGCGGCAGCGGGCTGGCCAGCGCGCGCCACTTGCTGCGCGGCGCACCGGCCACGCGCACGAAGCGCACCGGCCAGTCGGCCGGCGGCGGCGCGGCGTCGGCGGCGTAGCCGGTCAAGGTGAGATCGGCACCGGCCTCGGCCACGGCGCGCGCGAGCCGGGCGGTGTAGATCCGGTCGCCGCTGTCGAACGGGAACGGGCGCTCGCGTGCCAGCCACAGCCCGCGCGGGCGGTGGCCATGGGTGGCGGCTAGGGGCGGGTGCTCAGTCATCGAGGCCGGCCTTCAGGTGATGCGCGAGGCGGACCGCCATCGCGGCGATGGTGAGCGTCGGGTTGGCGTGGCCCGAGGTCGGGAACACCGCGGCGCCGGCGACGTACAGGTTGGGCAGGCCGAACACCGCGCAGTGCGTGTCGACCACACCGCGCGCCGGGACATCCGCCATGCGTGCGCCGCCGAGGTGGTGGCCGCCGACCGGCGCCGAGTGCCGCACGCGCTCGTGCAGCGTCGCGAAATCGACCTCGAGCCGCCAGCCGGCCTGCGCCGCGAGTGCGTCGCCCAGCACGCGGTAGGCGCGGCAGATGCTGTCGACGTCGCGCTCGCAGAACCGCCACTGGACGTGCACGCGCGGCATGCCGTAGGCGTCGAGCTCGCGGCCCAGCGTGATGCGGCTGTCGGGCAGCGGCGTCTGCTCGGCATTGAACTCGACCGGGTAGCTGCCGTCGGCGTTGCCGACCAGCACATAGGGCAGCTTGCGCCGGGCCAGCACGCGCCGCGCGATCCAGCGCAGGCCGAAGCGCGCCAGCGACGGCGCGCCACCGACCACGTTGCGCAGGTGCGCGGCCCAGTCGCCGTCATCGGCACCGTGCGTGAGGATGCGGCGGTACTCCGGCACCAGCGCGCGCTTGGCCAGGTAGACGGCCGACAGCACCGCGCTGCGGTGCGCCGCGTCGGCGACGCTCGGGTAGTGCAGCCGGAACGCGATGTTGAGCAGCCGCTCGCGACGCTGGACGGCCGCGGCGAGCTGCAGCTTGCGGCGGGCGTAGACACCGTCGCGCGTGCGCTCGAAGTCGAGCGCCGTCGCCGGCGCGGGCGGGCGCACCGTGCCGATCACGTTCTCCAGGTGGCAGCTGTAGTAGCGGCCCAGGCAGTCGGCCTGGTTGCCGTAGCCGGTGCCGCAGGGGTCGGACGCCCACAGCAGCCGCACCGTCTCGATGCCGCCGAGGGCGAGCACGAAGCGCTCCGCGCGCACGCGCTGGCGGCGACCGCCGCGCGCCACGAACTCGAGCGCCGCGATGCGGCCGCCGTCGTCGGCGCGCACCAGCCGTACGACCTGGGCATGCGAGACCACCCGCACGCGCGACGATTGCGCGAGGCGCCGCCGGTAGCGGCGTCCGAAGTCGGTCGGCAGGCTGTAGCGCTCGAGACGCTCGCACAGCGCGGCCGCGGCGCCGGACGACCGCGCGCCGGGCAGCAGCGGTGCCGCGCCGGGGAGCGCCTCGGCCGGGTCGAATTCCGCGACGCCGGCGTCGCAGTAGGCGAGCGCGGCCGGGTAATGGCGCGCGACCTCGTCGTAGGCGATCGGCCAGCCGCTGCCGGGCACGTAGGCCCGCGGCTCGAAGTCGATCGGGTCGTAGGGCACGCAGCGACCGCCCCACAGGGTCGTGCTGCCGCCGAAGGCGCGGCGCCGGAAGTGGCCGGGCGGCGGGTGCGCGCCGCCGCTGCTGCTGCCGCGGTACGGGTCCTGCGAGACGCCGCCGCGCCAGCCGGGGCCGCCGGCCTCGAGCAGCAGGACGTCGACGCCGAGCGCTTCGAGCTCGCAGGCGAGCGTGATGCCGGCCGCCCCGGCGCCGGCAATGCACACCGCCGTGCGCAGCTCGCCGCCGGCCACCACGGCGTCGGACGGCGCGATCATGCGACCGCCCTCGACACCACCGTCGGCCGCGCTGCGCCGGCGGCGCGGCGGAAGGCCGCGACGTTGTGTTCGAGGTGGTCCACGCGCGTGGTGCCCAACAGCACCCCCGCGACGGCCGGCAGCCGCAGCTGCGCGCGCAGCGCCTCCGCGAGCGGCGTCGGCGACGCGCCGACGATGCGCCCGGCGCCGCGCACGTAGACCGCCAGGCCGCGGCGTTCGGCCTCGGTGAGCACGGCCGCGCAGCGCGCGCTCGCATCGGGTTCGAGTTGCAGCGCCTGAATCGCGGGGTGGCGCAGGGCCGCCTCGGCGGTGTCGAGCGCGTCGCACGAGACCCCCAGGCAACCGAACTTGCCGGCCGCGCGGGCCCGTTCGAGCGCGGGCCACAGCGCCGCGTCGTCGAGCGCCTGCGGCGGCGGACTGTGCAGGTAGAACAGGTCGAGGTGGTCGGTGCCGAGCCGCCTCAGGCTCGCGTCGAGCGAGCGCAGCAGGAAGCCCGGTTCGAAGCACTGGGGCCGCCCCTGCGCGCGTCGCTGCCGCAGCGTCGCGTGCACGCCGCCGCGCGGTCCCGCGTGGCCGCGCAGCCAGGGCTTCAGCGGCAGCAGCAGCCGCTCCAGGGGCCGCAGCCGCTGGCCGGCCTTGCTGGCGATCCAGGCCTGGCCGCGCAGCGCACCGAGCGCCGCGCCGAGCAGGCGCTCGCTGTCGCCCTGGCCGTAGATCGCCGCGGTGTCGAAGTGGCGCACCCCGAGCTCCCACGCGCGGCGCAGCAACGCGATGCTCTGCGCGTCGTCCAGCGGCGCGAGCGTCGAGCCGAGCCGCGCGCAACCGAACACCAGCGCGCCCCGGGCGGCGGGTGTGCTCATCGCGCGCCTCCGCGGAAGCGGTCGAGGAAGGCCGCGCCGGCGCGCGGCTGGTGACCGTCCGACAGGCGCGCGTTGAAGTCGGGCGCCGGGTAGTCCCAGTAGCTGTGGTAGGCCACGTCGCCGGCCGCGATCCACTGCGCCATCCGCTCGATGAAGTGCGCGTCGTCGCCGCCGCCATGGCCGCTCGGTCGGCGTCCGGTACCCCACTCGGGGAAGGTGGTCGGCTTGCCGTGCGCGGCGGCGAAGTCGCGGTGCCAGCGCAGGCCATAGGGCTGCTCGAGCAGCGCCTGCCAGCGCTGCTCGGGCGTGCGCAAGGCCGGGTCCCAGGTCTCGTTGTAGGTATCCAGGCCGATCAGGTCGACGACATCGTCGCCCGGGTAGACGCGGTCGGCACGGATCGCCTGCACGCCGAGGATCGGACTCCACTCGAAGCGGAAGCGCTGCCCGGGCGTCTCGCGCAGCCGCTGCACGATGCGGCGCCAATAGGCCACCCAGGCGGCCGGGTCGGCCGCGGCCCGCCACGGGTACCAGTCGGCGTTGAACTCCCAGCCGATGCGCAGCACGGCGCCGGCGTGGCCGTTGTTGACGAGGTAGCGGCCGAGGGTGCGGAAGTGCTCGTCGTACTCGCCGGCCGCGCCGCGCGCGAGCGTGTGGCCGCCTTGCGGCAGCATCGGCACGGAGAAGGTCATCGGCAGCCCGGTGCCATGCCAGCACTTCAGCGACCACGCCGCCGAGCTCAGCAGCGTCTCCCAGCTGCCGAAGGCGAGGAAGTCGAGCGCGCGGTCCGGCCGGCGGCCGAACCAGTCGGTGAAGGCCTGCAGGCGTTTGACGCCGTCGCAGCCGGCCCCCTGGTAGACCGACAGCTCGGCCGCTGGCGCTAGGGGGGCCGCCAGCGCGAGACCGAGCGCGGCCAGCCGGCGGCGGAGCGCTGCGTGTCTCATGCCTTGCGGATGGACGCCGCCGGCGCCCAGGTCTGGAACCGATCACCGCGCAGCGAGCGCCACACGCCGAGGCCGGTGCCCGCGAACGCGAGGAGGATGTCGGCGACCTGCGCGACCGGCCGCACGCCGTGGCGATGGCCCAGCCACAGCAGGCCCCCGGCGATCACCGGGAGTGCCAGCGCCAGGCCGGGCCACCCCGCCGCGAGCAGCGCCGCCTCGAAGGCCAGCGCCGACAGCGCCAGCAGGTAGATCGTGAACCAGCGCAGCAGCTTGTGCGACACGTACTGGTAGCGCGTCAGCGCCGGCAGACGGCGCAGGCGCGGCCACAGCAACCGGTGCACGTTGAAGGCCTGGCAGGCGATGCGGACCTTGCGGCGAAACTCCTCGTCGCTCGCGCTGACCGAGGCCTCGTAGGCGTGCACGTCGTCGGCCTGGATCACGCGCCAGCCGTCGCACAGGATCGACAGCGACACGTACATGTCGTCGATGATGTGGTCCGGCGGTGGCCGGTGCAGGCAGCGGCGCACCGCGAACAGCGAGCCGTCGGCGCCCATCATCGAACCGAAGCGCTGCTCGAGCCGCTTGATGCGCTGCTCGATGCGCCAGTAGAGCGCGCCCGAGCCCGCGGTCACCGAGTCGACCGCGTTGGTGTAGCTCAGGTCGGCGCAGACGCAGCCGACGGCGGGATCGCGGAAGCGCCGCTCGAGCGCGTCGAGCGCGTCCGGTGCCAGCATCACGTTGGCGTCCGTGAACACCAGGATCGGCGCGCGGGCGTGGCGCGCCAGCAGGTTCATGCCATGCGTCTTGCCATGGCGCTCGGTGGCCACGTGCAGGCCGATGGCGTGGGCGTGGCGGCGCGCGATCGCCGCGCTGGCATCGGTGGCGGCGTCGATGTAGACGAGGATCTCGACCGCGCCCGGCGGGTGCGCGGCCTGCAACTCGCGCAGGTGATGCAGTTTCGCGCCGAGCACGGCGGCCTCGTTGTACGCGCACATCAGGATCGACAGGCGCGGGCGGCCCGGCTCGTCCGGCGGCAGCGCCGCGGGCGCCGGGGGCAACGGCCGGTCGCGCCGCGCCAGCAGCCACAGCGAGAGCGGGTAGGTGGCGAACGGATGCAGCGCCAGCCCCAGCAGCAGCAGCGCGGCGATCAGCAGCGCGGTCGTCATCGCACCACCTCCAGCGCCGCGGCGGGGCGGTGCAGGCGCCGCGGCCGCGGCGGCGCCGGGGTCACGGCGGCCGGCCACAGCAGCAGCGACAGCGCGAGGCCATGCGCGAAGCTGCCGTACAGCCCGTTCAACAGATAGGTGCAGAACACCGCGACGCGCAGCGCCAGCGGCGCCGGCGCGCTGGCGAGGCAGCAGGCGATGAACCCGAAGTAGGCCAGCCCGCCGACCACGCCGAACTCGAACACCATCTTCGTCAGCGCCATCTGGGCCACCGGGTAGGCGGCCAGCGCCTCGTAGCGGTCGAAGGAGCCGGCGCCGTAGCCGAACAGCGCCCGCAGCGGCTCGTGCCACAGGAACTGGTCCCACAGGTAGAAGCCGCCGACGAAGCGCGCGAAGCCGCTCGAGCCCGGGTCGGCGAACTCGGCGGCGCGCTTGGCGAACAGGTCGAAGTTCATCGCCTCGGCTCCCACCACCACCACGAGCACCGCCAGAGCCGCGGCTAGCAGCAGCCCGAGGCGCGCGCGCTCGATCACGAGCACCGGCAGCGCCAGCAGCAGCACCAGCAGGCCGGTCCCCGAGTAGGACAGCAGCAGCGCCAGCGCCAGCAGCGCCAGCACGGCGCGCCGGTTGCGGCCGCACAGTTCGGCGACGATCGCCACCGCGACCAGCTGGCTGAAGAAGGAGGGTTCGAGCATCACCACGCCGTTGGCGCGGTAGAGCTCGGCGCCGTAGTCGATCGGCGTCTGCTGGTTGAAGGCGTCGATCACGAAACCCTTGGGCGCCCAGTTCTCGATCGGGAACGCCACCGCGGGGCTGAACAGCAGCTGCAGCGCGATCTGGGCGATGCCGGCCAGCCCCACCGCCACCGCCACGCCGACGAAGAGCCCCTGCACGCGCTCGCGCAACGCCGCGTCGTCGCGCAGCACCAAGGCGTAGGGCAGGTGCAGCACGCTGAACAGCAGCAGCGACATCGGCGAGAAGGGTTCGGCCCGCAGCAGCGCGCCGCCGAACAGCAGCGCGCACACCGCCAGCAGCCCGGCGGTCCGGCCCGGCGCGAGGTGCATGCGGTCGAGCAGCAGGCCGAGCCCGCCCACGGCCAGCGGCAGCCCGACGCCGAGGGCAATGCCGCGCACGCCGAGCGGCGGCACCGACAACTTCGCCAGCAGCGTGATGCCGATCAGCGGCGCCAGCAGCAGCCACAGGTCGAGGCGGCGCTGCGGCGCCGCACGGTCGACGACGTCCTGGACCGCGAGCGGCGGCGTGCGGCCCATCCGCCGCACCGCGGCAGGCCGCAGCGTGCGCACCTCGCTCATCGCCGGTTGAGCACGGCGCCGACCGGCCGCGCGCCGGCCTGGCGCAGCGCGTCGGCCATGCGGCGGGTCGCCGGCAGCGCGCTGTGGTCGGGTCGGACGACGACCAGCGTCGAATCGGCCTGCGCGGCGATGAGCTGGGCATCGGCGCTGTCGTTCCAGGCCGTGGTGTCGAGCACGATCACGTCGAAGCGGCGTCTCAGCATGTCGAGCACCGGCTGCAGCGTGGCCGGGGCGAGCAGCTCCTGCGGGTTCGGCGGGCGCGGCCCGCAGGTCATCACGCTCAGCGTCGTGGTCTGCACCGCCTGCACCTCGCCCGCCAGCGCCCGGCCGACCAGCATGCTGCTGACGCCGATGCGGTCGGACGCGCCGAACAGCTCGTGCTGCCGCGGGTGGCGCAGATCGAGGTCCACCAGCAGCGTGCGCAGGTTCATCTGCGCCAGCGCGATCGCCAGGTTGGCGGCGACGAAGCTGCGGCCGTCGCCGCGCTCGCTGCTGACCACCGCCAGGCTCTGCCCGGGTCGCCCGTCGGCCCGCCAGCGCAGCACGATCTGCGTGCGCAAGGTCCGCAGCTGTTCGGCCAGCGGATGGTCCGGCTGCATCGCCATCACCAGTTCCGGCGACAGCTTCTCGAGCGGATCGAGCAGCTGCGGGTAGTGGTACTGCTGGGCCAGCGCGTCCTTGACCGCGGCCTGCGACACCAGGCCGAGCTGGACCGCCGCCTCGCCGAAGCGCAGTCCGCTCTTGGCCTGCCACTGGCGCACGCCGTCGACGTCGGTCGGCCGCAGCGCGCCGAGCTCGACCAGGTGTTCGCCCAGCGGCCGGGTGTCGGCATCGGTCAGCCGCTGGCCCTCCCACCCGTACCCGGGCTCGGTGCGCAGTGCGGAGGTGACGTCGCCGCTCACGATGTGCTCCAGCCGGGCAGCGCCGGGGGCGTCGCCGGCAGCGGCCGCCGGCGCGCGCCGCCGAGGCCCAGCAGGCCGCGCAGCGGCCGACGCAGCCGGGCGTGGTCGAGGACGGCGAGCGGTTCGAGGTCGAGCCGCTCGAGGTCCTCGGTGCTGCGGATTCGCGGCGCGGCCATCTCGCGCAGCAGGACCGCCAGCACGCCGAGCGCGCCGCCCACGACCACGGCGAGCGCCGCCAGCAGCGGCAGCCCCGGGCTCGACGGCCGCACCGGCGCGACCGCCGGCGTGACCAGCGTGGCTTCGCTGAACTGCAGCCGCCCGTCGAGTGCGCTCTCGCTGCCGCGCTGCAGCGCCTGGTCGTAGATCTTCTGCGCGTTCTCGACGTCGCGCGCCAGCACTTGCATGCGGTCGCGTTGCTCGGTCAACTCCAGCACCTTGCGGCGCTGCGTGTCGAGGGCGGACTTCAGCGAGGCCTCCCGATCGGCGCCGACGCTGCCGCCGCTGTTGACCGTCGACGCGGCGCGGCCGACCGCCGCGCCGAGTTCGCGGCGGAGCTGATTGAGCTCGTCCGTCGCGGTCTGCAGCGACGGGTGCTCGCGGCCCAGCCGTCCGCTCAGTTCCTTCAGCTTGGACTCGGCCACCGCGACCTGGATGCGCAGCTGCTGCACCACCGGATCGAGCGCGACATCGGGTGAGTTCACCGCGTTGCGGCTGGCCTGGCTGGCCCGCGACTGGCTGTCGATGCGCTGCGTACGGACCCCGGTCAGCTGGGTGGCCAGCTCGTTGAGCTGCGCCGTCTCGATGTCGAGCTGGCCGGCGGCGCCGTTGACGATGCCGTGCTCGCGCTGGAACGCGGCCAGCACCGACTGCGCCCCTTCGAGTCGCTCGCGCAAGGGGCGCAGCTGGTCTTCGAAGAAGGCGCTGGTCTGGCGCGCCGGCTGCGAGCGCAACTCGGTCAGGCTGTCCAGGTAGGCGGCGGCGAAGCCGTTCGCGAGCTGCGCGGCGCGCGTGGCGCCGCGATCGGTCGCCTTGATCTCGATGACATTGCTGTCGGCCTCCGCGGGGCGCACCTCGAGGTGGGCGAGCAGCCGCTCGGCGAGCCAGTCGACCGCATCACCGTCGCCGCCCGTCGCGCTCTGCCAGGCGGCGCGCAACAAGGCGTCGTCCTGCAGCTTCAGGTCGACGACCACGCGCCGCGCGACGCGTCCGCTGCGCAGCAGGCTGGCGTGGGTCGCGAGCACCGACTTCTGCAGCGGCGAGTTCGGCGTGACCGCGCCGCGCAGCGGATCGACACCGCGCACGTCGACCAGCACCGAGGCGAGCGCGGTGTACTTCGGCGGCACCTGCAGCGCGACCGCGACGGCAAGACCCAGCATCAGCGCGATGCACCACACGATCTGGCGGCGCCCCGTTTGCACGAGACGCAGTAGGCGCGAAAGGTCCACGGTCTCTTCTCCTTCGTCGTTCGCGCTCGCCGCAACGACAGGCCGACGAGCGCATCGGCATTCATTCAAACCGAGGCGCGTGCGCCGGCGCTGTGACGAGTTGTTGGTGAATCGTGTCGGCACATACGCTTGCATCTTCGGGCGCACGTTTGCGCGTCGCTGCGTTCGAATGACTCCGTGCCGCAGGGGTGGTTGGCGAGCCCCTGCACGCTGCGACCGATGCGCGTGCACGGTGCGCACCGAACGCGCACACGCGGCCCCAGCGCGGGGCGCTGCGCCCATCAACGAACGAGTGGAGTCGAATCCCGATGGACATGGTCTCTCGCTTGCATGCAGTCCCGACGACGCGTCCGAGCCCTCGCCCGGCGCGCGCTGCACAAGGAGTCGCGGACATGACAGCCAGTCGCTGGGTCTCCGATGCGATGCGCATGCATCAATGGGTGCGCGGCAACGCCTTCGATCTCGGCGTCCAGCTGTGGGGCGCGCTGAACCAGCTTGCGGCGGCGCTGCTGCTGGCGCTGCTGGCGCTGCCGATGCTGGTCGTCGCGTGGCTGATCTGGCAGCGCGACGGCGCACCGATCCTGTTCGGCCACTACCGTGTCGGTCAGGACGGTCGCCTGTTTCGGTGCCTGAAGTTCCGCACGATGGTGCGCGACTCCGAGGCGGTGCTCGCGCGCTTGCTGCGCGAGGATCCGCAAGCGCGCGCCGAATGGGAGCGCGACCAGAAGCTGGTCGACGACCCGCGCATCACGCCGGTCGGCCGCTTCCTGCGGCGCACCAGCCTGGACGAGCTGCCGCAACTCTTCAACGTGCTGCGCGGGCAGATGCTGCTGGTCGGTCCCAGGCCGATCACCACCGGCGAGCTCGACCGCTACCGGCAGGCGCGCTGGCACTACCTGTGCGTGCGGCCCGGCATGACCGGGCTGTGGCAGGTGAGCGGCCGCAACGACACCAGCTACGACGAGCGCGTCGAGCTCGACCGCCGCTACGTCGAGCGCCGCAGCGCGTGGATGGACTTCGGCATCCTGCTGAAGACCGTCAAGGTCGTGCTGCGCTCCGATGGCGCCCGCTGACCGGCTGCGGTGCGTTCGCCGTCCAGGGCGCGGGGCCGGTGTCGCGGGGACGTTGGCGACATGAAGGAGCCGCCGCCCTGGCAGGGAGAGCCACAAGCCGGCACCTTGGTGCACGTGGTCGGCCGCATCGACGAGTCGGTGTTCAGCTTCCTCGGCCCGGCCACGACCACGTTGGCGGAGGCCGGCATCGCGCAGTGCGTGGTGTGGATCGACGACCCGCGCAGCGCCTACCTGCTGCCGCGCTTCGACCCGCGCGTCGAATTGCAGCCCGTCGCCGATGCGGGCGGCGTGCTGCGGCGCTGGCGCACGTTCGCCGAGGTGGTGCGACGGATCGTCGGCGAGCGCCGCGTGCGCGGCATGCACCTGCACGGCCTCGCGCCGCTGCTGTGGACCCGTCGCATCGCCCGGCGCGCCGGGCCGGGCGTGCCCGTCTACTTCTCGCCGCACGCGACGCCGGGCCTCGGGGCGCGCAGCGCCTGGGGGCTGCGGCCAGGCTGGCTGCTCAAGGGCTGGCTGGCCGCCACGGGCCAGCGCGCCATCGTCACGATGCTCGAGGAGGCCGCGGCCTTGCACCGGGCGACACGGGCACCGATCCAGGTGGTCGAGAGCGCGGTGCCGGCGCTGTACTACGGCACGCCGCGGCGCGAGGCTCGCCATCCGCTGATCGTCACCGGCAGCCGCAGCGACGACCGCCGCGCGGTCGAGCTGTTCGTGCAGCTCGCCGTGCTGCTCAGCGGCAGCCACCTGAAGCTGTCGTTCAACTGGATCGGCCGGCTCGGGCCCGAGTCGGTCGCGCAGCTCAAGGCGGCCAACGTCGGCTACTTCGAGGCCGACGACGATGGCGAGATCGCGACGCGCCTGGCCGCCGGCTGGCTCTACCTCGCGCCGACCGACAGTGCGACCGGCTTCCCGGTCTTCGTGGCCGCCGCGATGGCGCTCGGCCTGCCCTGCGTGGTGCTCGGTTCGCCCGAGCACAGCGACTTGCTGCGCGACGGCGAGACCGGCTACCTGTGCCGCACCGAGCTCGAGGTGATGCAGCGGATCGGCCGGCTGATCGACGAGGCGGCGCTGCGCCGCCAGATCGGACAGGCGGGGCGACACGAGGCGCAGCGGCGCTTCTCGCCGGAACGCTTCCGTGACTCGCTGCTGGCCGCCTACGAGCTGCCACCGGCCCCCCGGGCCGCGTTGACCCACGACGAGCAGACGGACGAGCACCTCGGCGGGGCGCTCGACGCGAGCGCGCTGCTGCGGGGTCCGGACAGTCGCGCACCGCGACTCGCCACCGACGAGTACTGAGCGGCCCCAGGGCCGGGCTGCGCCCAGCCCGCCTCCGCGGGGGTCAAGGAAACTCGGCCCGGCGGCCTGGCTTCAGACGGCGCGGCGGCACCGCACGGGTCGAATTGGCGTCGTTCTTGCTTCAAGACGCGCCGATGACGACTGCCGCGATTCCCTGGCTGGCCTTGCTGCCGGCCGGTCTGGCCTTGGCGCTGATGCCGGGGCCGAACAATCTGCTGTCGGTCCAGGTGGCCGTCGCGCGCGGCGTGCGCGAAGCCTGCCTGGCGGGGCTGGGCCGGTTGGCGGCCTTCGCGCTGCTGCTGCTGGCCTGCGCGTTCGGATTGGTGGCGGCCCTGAGACATCTGCCTTGGCTGCCGCTCGCGGTGCAGACCATCGCGGCGCTCTACCTGCTGCGGCTGGCGGCCCGGGGGTGGACCCAGGCCGGCGCCGTCCGCGAGCCATCGGCAGCCGCAGCCGGGGTGCCCGTGATGGCCTGGCAGCGCGAGTTCTGGGTCGCGCTCGGCAACCCCAAGTGCCTGCTGATCGCGACCGCCTTCGTGCCGCAATTCGTGCAGCCCGGCGCCGCCGCCTTGCCGCAGGTGGCGGCAGGCAGCGCGCTGGTGCTGGTGCTCGAGGCGCTGGCGGTCCTGGCGTATGCGCTGGGCGGCGCGCTGCTGCAACGTTGGCTGGGCGATCCGGTCACGGCGCGGCGGTTCAACCGTGCCTGCCATGCGCTGATGGCCGCCGCCGCCCTGTGGCTGCTTTGGCGCACCTGGGGTTGAGGACGGCGCCGATCCGGCGGGACCTCAAGTCCGCGCCTCCCGGTGCCGATACCGCGGAGGCCATGTCCTCAGTCGTGCTCGACCATGTCCGATTTCTTCGGCTCCGTCATCAGTCTCACCGGCTGTCGTGACCGCGACCTGCTCGCGGTCACGGTGGCCTGGGTGCTGGCCGACGAGCTGAAGCCGTTGGCCGTCCAGATCCACCGCTGCGTCGGCGCCCCGGCGCGGCTGCTGCGGCTCGCTGGTGAACGCCGTGACGCGCCACCGTTGGCGGCGCAGCCGGCCTGGACGCCGATCGAAGAGCTGCCTGCGGCGGCGGACTGGCCCAGCCATGCCCTGGCGCTGGAGCGCGGCCGGCCGGTCGTGGTGAACGACGCATCCGAGGCGGCGGCGCCCGCGACACTGAGCGTCTTTCCGCTGACGGTCGGGGCGCAACGGGTCGGGCTGGTCGAGCTGCGGACCGAGCAGCCGCTCGACGCGGAGCAGCAGCGCTTCGTGATCGGTCTGCTGACGATCTACCGCAACCAGCTCAGGCTGCTCGACGACAGCGAATGCGACACGCTGACGGGCCTGCTGAACCGCAAGACCTACGAAGCGCAGTTCGGCCGCTGCCTGCTCGACGACGGTGTCGGCGACGAGGCGCCGCAGGGTGTGCAGGAGCGCCGCGGCGACGCGCTGACCCACTGGATGGGCGTGATCGACATCGACCACTTCAAGCGCGTCAACGACGGCTTCGGCCACCTGATCGGCGACGAGGTGCTGTTGCTGGTCGCGCAACTGCTGCGCTCGACCTTCCGTCACGGCGACCGGCTCTACCGCTTCGGCGGCGAGGAGTTCGTGGTGCTGCTGCGCGCCCCCGGCCGCGAGGCGGCGGGCGCGGCTTTCGAGCGCTTGCGCGCCGCGATGGAGGCGTACCGCTTCCCGCAGGTCGGACGGGTCACCGCCAGTGTGGGCTACACCGAGCTGCGTCCCTTCGACAACGCCGCCGCGGCTTTCGAGCGAGCCGACCGCGCGGTCTACCGCGCCAAGGACTGCGGCCGCAACCAGGTGCAGTGCCACGAGGCGCTGGTGGAGGCCGGCTTGGCCGACGGTGAGCACAAGGTCGGCGAGATCGAGCTGTTCTGAGCGCGGTTCAGCGCCGGCGCGGTGCCATCCGCCAGGCATCAAGGGCGGCGAGCGACGCCATCAGCAGGTGCAGGCTCGCGACATATAGCGCGTCGTCGGGGTGCACGCCACGGCGCGGCCCCAGCAGCGCCCACAGCAGCGGGATCTCCGCCAACAGCATCAGCAAGGCCCAGGGCAGGAACATCATCAAGGCGGAGCCGAAGCGGCCCTGCCGCCACTGCCCAAGCCCCGGCACGAGAGCCGACGCGAGCGCAGTGCGCGCGGCATCGCCGTCGCGTTCCTCGACAGGCTCGTCGATCGATGGGGCGATCGGCAGGGCTCCGGCGGCGCGCAAGTGCGCCGCGATGCGCTGGGCGGTCGAGGGCACGACGGTCGTGCCGGAAATCAAGCTGCCGTCACGCAGCCTGATCTCCAACCACCCTTCGAAGGCAAAGAGCGTCAACCAGGACAGAGCGCGGCTCCCCTTGCCCCCGACAGCTCCGCGCTCAGTGCTCGCGGCAGCGACTTGCCGTAGCGGGACATCGACCGCCAAGGTCTGGTCGAGCGCGTTCACCTCGAAGACCAGCAGCCGCTTGGGTGTCAGCACCAGCCACCGTCCCAGGCCGTGCAGGAGCAGCGCCGTCTCCAACGGCGGTTCATCGGGGCCGAGGATCGGCCCGAGCACCTTGCTGTGGGTCAGCAGGGTGACGGCATGGTGGTTGAAGAGCGGCTCGAACTCGGGTTGTCGTGCGAGTCGCCGCGTCGTCGCGCGCAACAGCCACGGCGTTGCAGCGGTGGACAGCATCAGGACGAACAGCAGTGCGAGCTTGACGACATCGAGCAGCGGCAGGCGCGGCACGATCGTGGCAACTGCGATGAGCGCGAACAGCGGACCCGTGAGCCAAGCCGCTGCGCGCGCGGCGAGCCAGGCTTTCAGCCATAGGCTGACCTTCGGCGTCCCCAGCCTGCTCAGATCGATCGGGTAGGACGCCTGCCGTTTGCTTCGTTTGCGCCGGTCGGCAAGGACCGCGAACAGCGCGCCGACGATGAACGCGACGATCGCGAATGCCAACGCGCCCCGGTGCTGGCGCCGAAGGCTGGCCTTCTTCCGTGTGACGTCGGCCAGGCGGCTGCGGAGCTCGGCATCGCCGAAGTTCGCGCGCGTCGCGCCGTCGGCGCTCCAGCGCCGAATGGCCTGAGCGTGCGCATCGGTGACCAGCACGTCGCCGTCCAACCAGTCCAGATCCATGGGCTCCATGCCCTCGGCGTACAGCTCGGCGCCGTCGTGGTCGGTCGCGTCGAGCACCACGACGTGGCCGGCGATCATGTCGGTGCGAAACCGCACCAGCGCGGCCATCGGGCCCGGCCCTGCGCCGGCGCCCGGCCGGACCCGCGCGGGGCCGAGGAAGCCCCCGGTGCCGCCCAACGGCACGGCCTGCTCGACAGCGAGGGTTTTGCCGTCGAGCCGCTTGAGCTGGAAGCGGTTGGTATCAGTGGTCCACAGCGCATCGCCGACCCACCACAGCCCATTGGTGAACTCGTACGCACCGGTGCCTGTGCGCGCCAGGAAGCGGCCCGCGGTATCGAACAGTGCCACCGCGTGACCGCCGCCGGTGGCGATCGCGAGCCGGCCGTCGGCATGGAAGGCGAGATTGACCGCCCGGCCGCCGTGGCGCGCCAACTCTTCGGGCCACTGCGGCACGAGCCGACTCACGACGCGGCGCGTGCTTGGATCGATGAAGTACAGCGTCGGGTCATCGCGCACCTGGGCGACGACCCTGCCGCTCGGGTGACGGACGAAGCTGGCGGGACGACCCGGCAAGCCGACGGCAGCGAACGGCGTCTTGCCCATCAGATGCCCGTTGCGATCGGTGCGCCAGAGCTCGTCGTTGACGCCGATCCACACCTCGGCAGCGTCCGGGAGGACGATCAGGCCGCTCGGCCCCTCCAGACGGCCGGCCGAGAGCGAGCTGTCGATCGCGTACCAGACCGAGGTGACCGAAACGAGCAGGCACAGCACGGCCAGCCCCTGCCACAGCTTCTTCATCATCGCAATCTGCCTCCCTGGACGGCGATCCTAGGGGCGCATGCCGCGCGACGGAACCCGCCGACCGAGGGAAGGTTCAGCGGCCTCTCGCCTCCTTGACCACCGCGTAGCGCTCCAGCGTCTTCACCCGCGCCTCCTCGTGCCGCACGATCGGCTCGGGGTAGTCGCGTCCGAGCACGACGCCGGCGGCCGCCAGGTCCAGCGGCTTGGCGGTCCAGGGCGCGTGCAGCGCCGCATCCGGGAGGCCGGCCAGCTGCGGCAGGTAGCGTCGGATGAACCGGCCCTGGGGGTCGAACTTCTCGCTCTGGCTGACCGGGTTGAAGATGCGGAACCAGGGTTGGGCGTCGCAGCCCGAGCCGCTGGCCCATTGCCAGCCGCCGTTGTTGGCGGCGAGGTCGAAATCGTTCAGGTGGGTGGCGAAGTAGCGCTCGCCCCAGCGCCAGTCGAGGCCCAGGTCCTTGGTCAGGAAGCTCGCCACCACCATGCGCAGGCGGTTGTGCATGTAGCCGGTCCGGTTGATCTGTTGCATCGCCGCATCGACCAGCGGGTAGCCGGTGCGGCCGTCGCACCAGGCCGCGTACAGCGCCTCGGCGTGCTTGCCGTGCTCCCAGCGGATGCGGTCGTACGCGGGCTTGAAGGCGTGCTCGACGACCCGCGGGTGGTGGTGCAGCAGCTGGTGGTAGAAGTCGCGCCAGATCAGCTCCGACAGCCAGACCTCGGCGCCGCGCGAGCCTGCGCGCATGCGATCCCAGGCCGCCGAGGCCAGCTCGCGGACCGACAGCGTGCCGAAGCGCAGGTGCACCGACAGGTAGCTCGGGCCCTTGACGGCCGGGAAGTCGCGGGTCTGGTCGTAGCGGTCGATGCGCTCGTCGATGAAGTCGGCCAGCAGCGTGCGCCCGCCCGACGTCCCCGGGGCCAGCTTGAGGGCGGCGGTCGGTTCGAAGCCGATGTCCGCCAGCGCCGGGACGCCGCCGGCCTCGCTGCTCGGCCGCGGCGCCAGCGCCGCGGCATGCCGCTCGACCGGGTAGGGGCGCAGGTAGAAGGGCTCCAGCCGCTTCAGCCAGGCGTTCTTGTACGGGGTGAACACGCCGTAGGGCTTGCCGGTGCCGGCGAGCACCTCGTCGGGGTCGAACACCACCTGGTCCTTCGACGGGTGGAAGGCGATGCCCAGGTCGGCCAGCGCGCCGCGCACGCGGGTGTCGCGCACGACGGCGGCCGGCTCGTGGTCGGTATTGGCGTAGACCGCCTGGACGTGCAGGGCGGCGGCCAGCCGCGGGATCGCCTCCCGGGCGTCGCCGTGACGCACCAGCAGCCCGACGCCCTCGACCCCCTGCGCCCGGCCGAGGGCGCGCAGCTGGCCGTCGAGGTCGACCAGGCTCGCGCGGATGAACTCGACCCGGCGGTCGGTGCGCGGCAGCGCGTCGAGGAGGGCGCGGTCGAACACGAAGGCCACCCAGACCCGCCGGGCGGCCCGCAGCGCGTGGTAGAGCGCCGCGTGGTCGTGCGCCCGCAGGTCGCGACGGCACCAGACCAGCGCACCGTCCAGCGACTTGCGTGGGATCTCCGGCATGCGCTGGAGTGTGCCGGGTTCTAGAATTCGGCCATGGACTCGCCCTCCGCCACCAACCTGACGAATCAGTTCCTGATCGCCATGCCGGGCATGGCGGACGACAACTTCGCCGGGTCGGTGGTCTACCTCTGCGAGCACAGCGAGCGCGGCGCGCTCGGCCTGGTGATCAACAAGCCGAGCGACATCAAGCTCGGCCGGCTGTTCGAGAAGGTCGACCTGTCGCTGGACCGCAGCGAACTGGCCGAGCAGCCGGTGTTCATCGGCGGCCCGGTGCAGACCGAGCGCGGCTTCGTGCTGCACGAGGCCGGCGAGGACGACGCGGCCGACATCGAGGCCGACGGCGCCACCTACAACTCCTCGCTGCGCATCCCCGGCGGCATGGCGATGACGACCAGCAAGGACGTGCTCGAGGCCCTGGCCAGCGGTGCCGGACCGAAACGCGTGCTGGTGACGCTGGGCTACGCCGGCTGGAGCGCCGGCCAGCTCGAGGACGAGATCGCGCGCAACGGCTGGATCACGGTCGACGCGCGGCCCGAGCTGATCTTCGAGACGCCGGTCGAGCAGCGCTACGAGCGTGCGCTGGCGCTGCTGGGCATCGACCCGCGCATGCTCAGCAGCGAGGCGGGGCATGCCTGAGGCCGCGCGCCCGGCCCCCGCACCGCAGACGCTGCTCGCTTTCGATTTCGGCCTGAAGCGCACCGGCGTGGCCGCCGGCAACACGCTGACGCGCAGCGCCCAGCCCTTGCGCACGATCGCCGCCGAAGGCGAGGCGCGCTTCGTGCCGATCGGGCAGCTGATCGCCGAATGGCAGCCGGCGGCGATCGTCGTCGGCATCCCTTTCCACCCCGACGGCGCGGCGCACGACAATACGCGCCGCGCGCGCCGCTTCGCCCGCCAGCTGCACGGCCGCTTCGGGCTGCCGGTGCACGAGGTGGACGAGCGCTGGTCGACGACGGCGGCGCTCGAGGCCGGCGCGCAGGACGCCGACGCGGCCGCGGCGGCGATCCTGCTCGAACAGTATTTCCGGGAACACCCTTGAGCCACTACACGCTTCTTTCGCGGGCCGAGCGCCGGGCCGCTCCCAAGCCGGCCCGCATCCCCTCGGGGGATCGGCCGACGTATTCGTCGGACGAGGGGCTGACATGACCACACTTCACCTGGACGCCGAAGCGCTCTACGCCGACCTGCTGGCGCGCGTGCGGCCGCTGCTGCGGCCCGACGCCGCGCTGGTCGGCATCTGGTCCGGCGGCGCCTGGCTGGCCGAACGACTGCAGCGCGACCTGGGCCTGGCCGGCAAGCCGGGTGTGATCTCGAGCGCGCTGCACCGCGACGACTTCGGCTCGCGCGGGTTGGCCAGCACGACCGACGCGACCGCGCTGCCGTTCGCGATCGACGGCCGCCACATCCTGCTGGTCGACGACGTGCTCTACACCGGCCGCACCACGCGGGCGGTCATCAACGAGCTGTTCGACTTCGGTCGCCCGGCCAGCGTGACGCTGGCGGTGCTGGTGGACCGCGGCGGCCGCGAGCTGCCGATCGAGCCGGCGGTGTCGGCCGCGCGGGTGGTGCTGCCGGCGACGCAGAAGCTCGCGCTGGTGCGCGACGCGCAGGGCGGCTTTACCTTCGAGCTGGAGCCGGCGTGATGCTCAGCAAGCGCAACCCCCAGCTCAACGCCCACGGCGAGCTGATCCACCTGCTGTCGATCGAGGGCCTGCCGAAGGCGGTGCTGACGCAGATCCTCGACACCGCCGGCACCTTCCTCAGCGTCAACGACCGCGAGGTCAAGAAGGTGCCGCTGCTGCGCGGCAAGAGCGTGTTCAACCTGTTCTTCGAGAACAGCACGCGCACCCGCACCACCTTCGAGATCGCCGCCAAGCGGCTGTCGGCCGACGTCATCAACCTCGACATCGCGCGCAGCTCCACCGCCAAGGGCGAGAGCCTGCTCGACACGATTGCCAACCTGTCGGCGATGCACGCCGACATGTTCGTCGTGCGCCATGCCGAAAGCGGCGCGCCCTACCTGATCGCCCAGCATGTCGCGCCGCATGTGCACGTGGTCAACGCCGGCGACGGGCGCCATGCGCACCCGACGCAGGGCCTGCTCGACATGTACACGATCCGCCACTACAAGCAGGACTTCGCGAACCTCACGGTCGCGATCGTCGGCGACATCGTGCACTCGCGCGTCGCGCGCTCCGACATCCACGCGCTGACCACGCTCGGCGCCGCCGAGGTGCGCGCGGTCGGCCCGCGCACGCTGGTGCCGGGCGACCTGCAGGCGATGGGCGTGCGGGTCTGCCACTCGCTGGAAGAGGGCATCAGGGACGCCGACGTGATCATCACGCTGCGGCTGCAGAACGAGCGCATGAGCGGCGCGCTGCTGCCGAGCGCCGGCGAGTACTTCAAGAGCTTCGGCCTGACCCAGGAGAAGCTCGCGCTCGCCAAGCCCGACGCGATCGTGATGCACCCGGGCCCGATCAACCGCGGCGTCGAGATCGACTCGGCCGTCGCCGACGGCAAGCAGAGCGTGATCCTGCCGCAGGTGACCTTCGGCATCGCGGTGCGCATGGCGGTGATGTCCATCATCGCGGGGAACGACGCATGAAGATCCTGATCCGCCACGGCCGCGTGATCGACCCCGCCTCGGGCCGCGACGAGCGCGCCGATGTGGCGATCGCCTCGGGTCGCATCGTCGCGATCGGCAAGGTCGCGCCGGACTTCGGTGCCGAGCGCACGCTCGACGCCAGCGACCTGATCGTCGCCCCGGGCCTGGTCGACCTCGCCGCCCGGCTGCGCGAACCCGGCCACGAGCACGAGGGCATGCTCGAGAGCGAGCTCGCCGCGGCCGCCGCCGGCGGCGTGACCAGCGTCGTCTGCCTGCCCGACACCGACCCGACGCTCGACGAGCCCGGCCTGGTCGAGATGCTCAAGTTCCGCGCCCGCAAGCTCAGCCGCTGCCGGCTGTTCCCGCTCGGCGCGCTGACCCGCGGCCTCGCCGGCGAGGTGCTGACCGAGATGGCCGAGCTGACCGAGGCCGGCTGCGTCGGCTTCTCGCAGGCCGATGCGCCGGTGCGCGACACCCAGGTGCTGGCGCGCGCGCTGCAGTACGCGGCGACCTTCGGCTACACGGTCTGGCTGCGCCCCAACGACCCCTGGCTCGGCAAGGGGGTTGCGGCGAGCGGCGCGGTGGCGACGCGGCTGGGCCTGGCCAGCGTGCCGGTCAGCGCCGAGACGATCGCGCTGCACACCATCTTCGACCTGGTCCGCGCCAGCGGCGCGCGGGTGCACCTGTGCCGGCTGTCGAGCGCGGCCGGCGTCGAGCTGCTGCGTGCCGCCAAGGCCGAGGGCCTGCCGGTCACGGCCGACGTCAGCATCAACTCGCTGCACCTGACCGATGTCGACATCGGCTACTTCAACCCGGCGATGCGCCTCGTGCCGCCGCTGCGCCAGCCGCGCGACCGCGACGCGCTGCGCGCGGCGCTGGCCGACGGCACGATCGACGCGCTGGTATCCGACCACACGCCGGTCGACGCCGATGCCAAGACCCTGCCCTTCGCCGAGGCCGAGCCCGGCGCGACCGGGCTGGAACTGCTGCTCGGCCTGGCGCTGAAGTGGGGCGACGAGTCCGGTGCGGGCCTGCGGCGCGCGCTGGCCACCGTGACCAGCGAGCCGGTGCGCGTGCTCGGCGGCGCACTGGGCTCGCTGGCGGCGAGCGCCGGCCGGGTGGTCGAGGGCGGCGTCGCCGACCTCTGCCTGTTCGACGCCGAGGGCCGCTGGCCGGTCACCGCGAGCGCGCTGCGCAGCCAGGGCAAGCACACGCCCTTCGCCTTCGACACCAGCGGCGTCGAGCTGCCGGCCAGGGTGCGCTGCACGCTGGTGGCCGGGCAGATCGCGCACGAGGCGGCATGAGGCGACACAGGGTCCGGCCGCGGTGAGGCGGCGCCTGCGCGCCGCATGGCGGCTGCTGCGCATCGCGGCGCATGTGCTGCATGGCGTGGCGTTCGCACTGCTGCGCTTTCCTTCGCTCGATGCCGCGGCGCGCCACGAGCGCATCCGCCGGTGGGCGGGCAAGCTGCTGCGCGTGACCGGCGTGACGCTGGAGGGGGCGGGCGCGCCGCGTCCCGGCGGTACCTTGCTGGTGGCCAACCATGTCTCGTGGCTGGACATCGTCGCGATCCACGCGCTGTGCCCGCGCGCGCGCTTCGTGTCCAAGTCCGACGTGAGGCGCTGGCCGGTGCTGAACCGACTGGTCGATGCCGCCGACTCGCTCTACCTCGAGCGCGAACGCCGCCGCGACGCGATGCGCGTGATGCACCACATCGGCGAGGCGCTCGTCGCCGGCGACGCGGTGGCGGTGTTCCCGGAGGGCACGACCGGCGCGGGCCATGAGTTGCTGCCCTTCCATGCCAACCTGCTGCAGGCGGCGATCGTGACCGGCACGCCGGTCCAGCCGATCGCGCTGCGCTTCTCCGACGCCGTGCACGCGGTCAGTCCGGCGGTGGCCTACGTCGGCGACACGACGCTGCTGCAGAGCCTGTGGTGGGTCGTGTGTGCCGAGGGCCTGCGCGTGCGCGTGGCCTTCCTGCCACCGCTGGGCAGCGAGCATGCCGACCGGCGCGCGCTCGCCGAGCGCGTGCGCGGCGAGATCGCCGCCGCGCTCGGCGGCGCCTGAGCGCGCCACCGCTCCTACACTCGGCGCCCATGAGCGACGACCTCCAACGACTGCTGCAGCGCGCCGAGGCGCTGCTGGCCCGTGTCGACGTGTTGCTGCCGGGCCCCGGCCACCGCGCGGTGCAGCCGCCCGACTGGGCCGCGTCCAGCGCCTTCCGCTACCGCCGCCGCGGCGCCTCGCTGCTCGGCGGCGGCTGGCTCGAGCCGGTGCGTCAGGTGGCGACGATCCGTCTCGACGACCTGCGCGAGGTCGATGCGCAGAAGGAGCGCATGACCCGCAACACCGCGCAGTTCGTCGCCGGCCGGCCGGCCAACAACATGCTGCTGACCGGGGCCCGGGGCACCGGCAAGTCCTCGCTGGTCAAGGCCTGCCTGAATGCCTATGCCGACCAGGGCCTGCGCCTGATCGAGGTCGACAAGGCCGACCTGCTGGACCTGCCCGACATCGTCGAGGCGGTCGCCGACCGTCCCGAGCGCTACTTCGTGTTCTGCGACGACCTGAGCTTCGACGAGGGCGAGGCCGGCTACAAGGCGCTGAAGTCGGTGCTCGACGGCTCGGTGGCGCGCGCCGGCGACAACGTGCTGATCGTCGCGACCTCCAATCGCCGCCACCTGCTGCCCGAGTACATGCAGGAGAACCTGAGCTACAAGCACACCGCCGACGGCGAGGTGCACCCGGGCGAGGGCGTCGAGGAGAAGATTTCGCTGTCCGAGCGCTTCGGGCTGTGGATCAGCTTCTATCCCTTCAGCCAGGCCGAGTACCTGGCGATCGTGGCGCAGTGGCTGCGCGCCTTCGGCCTCGACGAGGCGGGCATCGCCGCGGCGCGTGCCGAGGCGCTGGTGTGGGCGCTGGAGCGCGGTTCGCGCTCGGGGCGCGTTGCCTGGCAGTTCGCGCGCGATCTGGTGGGGCGCGCCGATGGGTGAGGCAGTGGCCGGTCGCACACCGGTGGACGTGGCCGTCGGCGTGCTGATCGATGCGGCGGGGCGCTTCCTGCTGACCTCGCGTCCGGTGGGCAAGGTGTACGCCGGCTACTGGGAGTTCCCGGGCGGCAAGCTCGAGGCGGGCGAATCGGTCGAGGACGCGCTGGCACGCGAGCTCGAGGAGGAGCTGGGCATCCGCATCGATGGCGCCGAGCGCTGGAAGGTCGAGGTGTTCGACTATCCGCATGCGCTGGTGCGGCTGCATTTCTGCAAGGTGCGCGCCTGGGTGGGGGCGCTGGCCATGCGCGAAGGTCAGTCGGCGAGCTGGCAGGGGCTGCCGGTCGGCGTCGCGCCCGTGCTGCCCGGCACGGTGCCGGTGTTGCGGTGGTTGGCCGAAGAACGGGGCTTCAGCGGGGCGACGCATCCGGGTTGAACGGCGCCATCCCCGGCGCCGCCATGCCTTCTTCGGGCAGCCAAGGCAATTCCGCGACGTCGAGCCCCTTGCGCAGTTCCCAGGACGAGTCGAACCAGGTGTGGTCTTCCACGGCCGCGGTGACCGCCGGCTCCACACGCACCGCTGCTGCCTGTGCGCCATGAGGCGGATGCCGGGGACCCGTGAACTGCGCCATCGCCAACGCTCCTGAACTCGCTGCCGTCCTTGCCGAGAAGGCAGTGTGGCGAGTTTGAACGGCGACGACCATCCCCCCGACTGATGGTCAGTGAGCGCTCAGCTGTCGTCTGTCGCGTCGGGTTCGTCGGTGGGCGGGGCCGCGACGCGGTAGCGCTCGCTGGCCCAGGCGCCCAGATCGCCGAGCTTGCAGCGCTCGGAGCAGAACGGGCGGTACGGGTTGGTGGGCGCAAACTCGCACTGCTGGCCGCAGCGCGGGCAAGACACGAGCGTCGGGCGGACGGGCGACGTCATGCGCACAGGGTGAGCTCGAAGGCGGTGTCCTCGGCCTGCAGCCGCAGCCGCCCGTCGCCGTCTGCGCGCATCCAGCGGACCGAGACGAGCAGCCGGTGGCCGCTGATTTCGGGGATCAGGCCCAGCGTCTGGTCGATGCGGACCCGCAACAGGCTGTAGGTGCGGCCCGCGGTCAGGCTCTGCTGGAACTGCCCGCCCGGCGCGACCACCATGTGGGGGCCGCCCGACTCGCGCAGCAGGGCCAGCAGCACCTTCAGCGCATCGGCCAGCGGGACCAGCGTCGCGAGCCAGCGGCGCAGGTCGGTGCGCCGCTGCTCGGCGCCCTCGTGCTGCCACGCATAGTAGGACGGGAGGTCGAACTCGCAGGTCCCGCCGGGGATGTTGATGCGGCTGCGGATGCTCATCAGCCACTCGTTGGCCGTCAGGGCATGGCCCGCCTTGCCGGGCAGCCGGTTCAGCGCGTCGAAGGCATGGTCGATGCGCGCGATGACCTGCTCGAGCGCGGCCTCGGAGATCGACGGGTTGCCGCGGAACTGCGCCAGCTGCGAGCGGTGGCGCTCTAGATCCTTCAGCAGGTCGCTCTTGAGATCGGCGCGCGAGGCGACGTCCATGATCTCGAAGATCGTCGCGAGCGCGAAGTGGTGGTCGATCGGGGCATCGCGCTCGACCAGGGTCTCCAGGCGGTCGAACAGGTGCTCGAGCCGCAACATCGTGCGGATGCTCTCGTTGAACGGGTACTCGTACAGGATCAAGGCCGGCCGCTCCGCCGCTGTCGATGCGACGGATTGTTCCACAGCGTCAACTCAGGTCCGGGTTGCGAGCCAGGTGTCCCACAGCCGCGCGACGTTTTCGTGCAGACCCGCCAGGCCCTCGCGCTCGTTGTCGATCACCGCGTCGGCCGCGGCTCGTCGCGCGGCGCGTGTTGCCTGGCGGGCGATGACGCGCTGGGCGTGCGCCTCGGACGAGCCGGGCCGCGCAGCGACGCGTCGTGCCTGCGTCGCTTCGCTGCAGTCGATCACGAGGACGCGGTCGACACGGCGGCGCCAGGATCCGGTCTCGACCAACAGCGGTACGTCGAACACGATGCACGCGGCACCGCTGGCGTCGCGAGCACGGCGCTCGGCGGTGCTGCCGATCAGCGGGTGGAGGATCGCTTCGAGTGTCCGGAGCACTGTCGGGTCGCTGAACGCGCGCTCGCGCATCCAGCGCCGGTCGAGCGCGCCGGCCGCGTCGAGGCAGGCGGAGCCGAAGCGGGCGGACAGGGCGGCGACGGCTTCGCCGCCGGCCGCCGTCAGCTCGTGCGCAATCGCGTCGGTGTCGATCAGCGCGGCGCCGAGGCGCTGCAGTGCCTGGGCCGCGGCACTCTTGCCGCTGCCAATGCCGCCCGTCAGTCCGATGCGCAGCGCGACGACGTCCATGGCGGCATCGTCAGACCCAGCCGAGCCACTCGGTCACGCGTTCCGCACCAGCGAACAGGACCACGAGCCCGGCGCCCGCGAGGAAGGGCCCGAAGGGTACGTAACGACCTTCGTGCAGACCGCCAGTCAGCTTGAGGCCGATGCCGACCACCGCGCCGATCAGCGACGCGGCCAGGACGATCGGCAGCAACATCTGCCACCCGAGCCACGCGCCGAGCGCAGCGAGCAGCTTGAAGTCGCCGGCGCCCATCCCTTCCTTCCCGGTGGTGAGCTTGAACAGCCAGTAGACCGACCACAGCGACAGGTAGCCGAACACCGCACCCCAGACGGCAGTCGACAGCGGCAGCGTCCAGCCGAGCGCGGCGGCTGCCAAGCCGCCCCACAGCAGGCCGAGCGTCATGCTGTCGGGCAGCAAGGTGGTATCCCAGTCGATGCCCGAGAGCCCGATCAGCACGGCCACGAAGGCGCACCATGCCAGCACGACGGGCTGCGGACCGAAGCGCCAGGCGGCCGCCGCGAACAGCAGCCCCGTGGTCAGTTCGACCAGCGGGTAGCGCAGCCCGATCGGCGTCTTGCAGGCCGAGCAGCGGCCGCGCAGCGCCAGCCAGCTGAGCAAGGGGATGTTCTCGAACCAGCGGATGCGATGGGCGCAGGCGGGACAGCGCGAAGGCGGCCCCATGAGACCGAGAGCCGGCGCGGACGCGACTTCGTCCGGCACCGGCACACCCAGCAACTCGGCGCCTTCGCGCTTCCAGGCCCGCTCCATCATCACCGGCAGCCGGTGGATGACGACGTTGAGGAAGCTGCCGATGCACAAGCCCAACGCGCCCAAGGCCCAGGGCGAGAGCAGCAGCGCTGCAACGTCGGGGGACATCATCGGGCGATGAGCACCGCCCGCATCAGACGACCTGACCCAGCTTGAAGATCGGCAGGTACATCGACACGACGATGCCGCCGATGATGGTGCCGAGCACGACGATGATGATCGGCTCCAGCAGGCTGGACAGGCCCTTGACGGCCTCGTCGACTTCCGCCTCGTAGAACTCCGCGGCCTTGGCGAGCATGTGGTCGAGTGCGCCGGATTCCTCGCCGATCGCCGACATCTGCAGCACCATGACGGGGAACACCCCGGTGGACTGCATGGCTGTGGTCAGGGCGACGCCGGTCGATACGTCCTTCTGAATCTGCTCGGTCGCTTCGGCGAAGACCGCGTTGCCGGACGCGCCGCCGACCGAATCGAGTGCTTCGACCAGCGGAACGCCAGCGGCGAACATTGTCGAGAGCGTGCGTGTCCAGCGGGCCACCGACGACTTGTACATCAGATCGCCGAAGACCGGCACCTTGAGCAGCAGGCGATCCATCGTCTTCTGCATCTTCTCCGACCGCTTCCAGGACTCGAGGAAGAAGTAGGTCGATCCGCCGATGACACCGAAGATCAGCCACCAGTACTTGACGAAGTACTCCGACACCGCCATCACGACCAGCGTCGGCGCCGGCAGGTCGGCGCCGAAGTTGGAAAACACCTCCTTGAAGGCCGGGATGACGAAGATCATGATGACCGACACGACGACGAAAGCGACGACCAGCACCGCGACCGGGTAGATCAGCGCCGACTTGATCTTGCGCTTGATTTCCAGCGTCTTCTCTTGATAGGTCGCCAGGCGATCGAGCAGTGTCTCCAAGATACCGGCGGCTTCGCCGGCTTCGACCAGATTGCAGTACAGCGCGTCGAAGTAGAGCGGGTGCTTGCGGAACGCCGACGAGAGGCTCGTGCCGGTCTCGATGTCCGAGCGGATGTCGGTCAGCAGCTTGGTGACGCGCGGGTTGGTGCTGCCGCGGGCCACGATGTCGAAAGACTGCAACAGCGGGACCCCGGCGCGCATCATCGTCGCAATCTGGCGCGTGAAGATCGCGATGTCCTTCTGCTTGATCGAGCTGCCGCCGCTCATGCGGCGCTTCTTCACCTTGCTGACGAGGATGCCCTGGCGACGAAGGCTTGCACTGACGACGGACTCGCCGCCCGCCCGCATCTCGCCGCGCACGACCTTGCCGTTCTTGTCCTTGCCTTCCCACTCGAACACGAACTCCTTGACGTTCTTGGCGTTCGCTGTGGCGGCGGCTGCTGCTGTGGCCATGGTGTCCCTGTGAGTCGTGTGGGCGGCGGTCGGCTCAGTCGTTCGTGACCGAGATCACTTCCTCGAGCGTCGTCATGCCGGCCTTGATCTTGATCAGCCCTGCCTGCCGGAGGTCGCGCACGCCTTCGCGGCGCGCCTGCTGTTCGATGTCCATCGCGTTGCCCTGAGAGAGGATGATGCGCTGGATCTCGTCGGTGATCGGCATCACTTGGTAAAGACCGAGCCGTCCGCGATAGCCGTTGCTGCAACTCGAACAGCCCACCGCGCGGTACGGCTTCCAGCTGCCGTCCAAATCGGAGTCGACGAAGCCTGTCTTCAGCATCGCTTCGCGAGGATAGTCGGCGGGTGCCTTGCAGTTCTCGCACAGTCGGCGTGCCAGACGCTGCGCCGTGATCAGAATCACGCTGGACGCGATGTTGAAGGGCGCGACACCCATGTTCATCAGGCGCGTCAGGGTCGTCGGCGCGTCATTCGTGTGCAGCGTGCTCATGACCATGTGGCCGGTCTGGGCCGCCTTGATCGCGATGTCGGCGGTCTCGAGGTCGCGGATCTCGCCGACCATGATGATGTCCGGGTCCTGGCGCAGGAAGGCCTTGAGCGCGACCGCGAAGTTCATGCCGGCCTTGTCGTTGACGTTGACCTGGTTGATGCCTGGCAGGTTGATTTCGGCCGGGTCCTCGACGGTCGCGATGTTCACGCCCGGCTGGTTGAGGATGTTCAGGCAGGTGTACAGCGACACGGTCTTGCCGGAGCCGGTCGGTCCGGTCACCAACACCATGCCGTAGGGGCGCTTGATCGCGAGCAGCAAGCGCTCCTTCTCGATCTTCTCGTAGCCGAGCGCCTCGATCCCGAGCTTCGCGCTGGACGGGTCGAGAATGCGGATCACGATCTTCTCGCCGAACAGCGTGGGCAGCGTGCTGACGCGGAAGTCGATGGCCTTGCTGCCGAACTTCAGCTTCATCCGGCCGTCCTGCGGCACGCGCTTCTCGGCGATGTCCAGCCGCGAGATGACCTTGATGCGCGACGCGAGCTTCTCCTTGATCGCGATCGGCGGCTGCGTGATCTCGCGCAGCTCGCCGTCGACGCGGAAGCGCACGCGGTAGTTGAATTCGTAGGGTTCGAAGTGCAGGTCCGAGGCGCGCGCGTTGATGGCGTCGATCAGCATCTTCTGGAGGAAGCGGACGACCGGCGCGTCCTCGACGTCGGTCGATACGTCGGCCGATTCGCTGGTGCCGGCCTCTTCCTCAGTGACGTCGAACTCGAAGTCGCCGGCCACCAGGGACTCGAGCGCTTCGGTCGCCGACGCGGTCGCCGCATCGACCAGCCGCAGCAGCTTGTCGTGCTCGACGATGACCCACTCGGGCGTCAGCTGCGTGGCGAACTTGATGCGTTCGACGGCCTCCTGGTCGGTCGGGTCGGCGCCGGCGATGAACAGCCGGTTGCCGCGCTTGCCAAGCACGACGACCTGGTACTGCGTCGCCAACTTGGCATCGATGACATTGCGCGGCAGCTTCTGAGGATCGACGGCGGCCAGATCCAGCAGCGGCAACGCGAGCGCGTTCGACAGGGTGTGGGCAAGGTCCTGCGGGTTGACGGCGCCCGCGGCAAGCACCGCAGCGATGAAGCTGCGTTTTTGCTCCTTCGCGTTGCGGACCAGGTCCTCCGCAGTCCTGACGTTGAGCTTGCCGGCATGTACGAGCACCCGGGCGACCCCCGAGAGGGTGCTTTGCGGCGCATCGGCAAGTGTGTCCACAGGCAGCGTTTATGAACGACCCAACATCGAATCATGATCGCCGATTCGGTTCGGTCTGTAAACGCCAACTTGCCGCGATCGACGCAGCCATCGCGGCTTCAGCCGTGCATGCGCCACACTTCGGCGGGCTGCATGCGCCGCCGAAGCGGCCGAGAAGAAATCTGGTCGGGGTGAGAGGATTCGAACCTCCGGCCTCTACGTCCCGAACGTAGCGCTCTACCAGGCTAAGCTACACCCCGATGGGCTCGGCTGCGCGCCGGGCCGTCAATCGACGGATCAGGACGACCGATCCAGCGACTGAGCCGCCAAGTATAGCAGGGCCTCGCGATACGCCGACTCGGGCAGGACCTGCAAAGCGCGCGACGCCTTGTCGATCTCGGTGCGTGCCGCCGTGCGCGTCGCTTCGAGCGCGCCGCTGCTGCGCACGATGGCGAGGATCTCCGGCAGGTGCTCGGTGTCGCCGTGCTCGATGGCGCGTCGGACGACCTCGCGCTGCTGCGCCGTGCTGCGGCTCATCGCGACCAGCACTGGCAGCGTCGGTTTGCCTTCGCGCAGGTCATCGCCGACCGACTTGCCCATCTCTTCGGCAGTACCCTCGTAGTCCAGCAGATCGTCGATCAGCTGGTACGCGGTACCCATGGCGCGCCCATAGTCCGCGCAGGCAGCCTCGATCGCGGGCGGAGCGTCGGCCAGCAATGCACCCAGTCGCGCGCTCGCTTCGAACAGCTTGGCCGTCTTGTATCGGATCACGCGCAGATAGTCGTCGACGGCAAGGTCGGCGTCGTGCATGTTCATGAGTTGCAGCACCTCGCCTTCGGCGATCACGTTGGTCGCGTCGGCCAGCACCTCCAGGACGCGGAGGCGGTTCACCGACACCATCATCTGGAACGCGCGTGAGTACAGGAAGTCGCCGACAAGCACGCTGGCCGGGTTGCCGAATCGGGCGTTCGCCGTGTCGCGGCCGCGACGCAGCCGAGACTCGTCCACGACGTCGTCGTGGAGCAGCGTGGCGGTGTGGATGAACTCGACGGTCGCCGCCAGCTCGAAGCGTTCCGGGCCGCGGAAGCCCAGGGCCTGCGCGAACAGCAGAACGAGCAGCGGACGAATCCGTTTGCCGCCGGCGCTGACGATGTAGGTCGAGATCTGGTTGATCAGCGCGACGTCGGAAGCGAGCCGGCGGCGGATCAATGCATCGACCTCGGCCATGTCGGCGGCCATCAGGCGGGCCGGGTGATGGGCGGGAGCTACGGCTTGCGGCGACGCGTGGGTTGGGCTGCTCATGGCGGTTTTCGAATTATAGGAAGCTGCATGCCGCCGGATCGGGCGGGCGGTGCTCGTCACGGGGCGTGGTCGGGCGCGTCGCTGCGCCGTGCTATACTCTTGGGCTCTGCGTTGATCGCAGGGGCGGCGCTCCTTTCAGAGCAGTCGTCGTTTCGAGCGAAAGGGCTGATATGTACGCGGTCATAAAAACCGGTGGCAAGCAATACAAGGTTGCGGCCGGCGAGAAGATCAAGGTAGAACAGATTGCTGCGGACGTCGGCCAAGAGATCGTGATCGACCAGGTGCTCGCCGTCGGCGATGGCGCGGACCTGAAGGTCGGGACTCCCTTGGTTGCCGGTGCGAAGGTCGTGGCCACGGTGCTGGCTCACGGCCGTCATGACAAGGTGCGCATCTTCAAGATGCGCCGTCGCAAGCATTACCAGAAGCACCAGGGCCACCGCCAGAACTTCACCGAGCTGCAGATCAGCACGGTGAACGGCTGAACCCGACGAGGAGCTGAACCATGGCACAGAAAAAAGGCGGCGGTTCCACCCGGAACGGCCGTGATTCCCAGCCGAAGATGCTCGGCGTCAAGGCCTTTGGCGGTCAGACGGTCCCGGCCGGCTCGATCATCGTGCGTCAGCGCGGTACGCGCTTCCATGCCGGCACCAATGTCGGCATCGGCAAGGACCACACGCTGTTCGCGCTGGTCGACGGCCAGATCGACTTCAGCACCAAGGGCCCGCTGAACCGCAAGACGGTTTCCGTCAAGCCGGTCTGAGGCGCGCGCGCCCCGAGTCGAAGCCCCGGCTCGCCGGGGCTTTTTCGTTGACCGCGCCGCTACCATCGAAAGCCCCATGAAGTTCGTCGACGAAGTCACCATCGATGTCGCCGCCGGCAACGGCGGGAACGGCTGCGTGAGCTTTCGCCGCGAGAAGTTCATCCCCTTCGGCGGGCCGAACGGCGGCGACGGCGGGCGCGGCGGCCATGTCTATGCGGTGGCCGACCGCAACCTGAACACGCTGGTCGACTTCCGCTATTCGCGCCGGCACGAGGCGCGCCACGGCGAGCATGGCCGCGGGTCCGACCAGTACGGTGCGGCCTCCGACGACATCGTGCTGCGCCTGCCGGTCGGCACCATCATCACCGATGCCGAAACCGGCGCCCCGGTGGCCGAGCTGCTCGAGCCGGGCGAGAAGATCATGCTCGCCAAGGGCGGCGACGGCGGCTTCGGCAACCTGCACTACAAGACCAGCACCAACCGCGCGCCGCGCCAGAAGACACCCGGCTGGCCCGGCGAGGCCCGGAAGCTCAAGCTCGAGCTGCGCGTGCTGGCCGATGTCGGCCTGCTCGGCATGCCCAACGCCGGCAAGTCGACGCTGATCGCGGCGATCTCGAACGCGCGACCGAAGATCGCCGACTACCCGTTCACGACGCTGCACCCCAACCTCGGCGTGGTGCGCGTCGGCCCGGAACAGAGCTTCGTCGTCGCCGACGTGCCGGGGCTGATCGAGGGCGCCGCCGAAGGCGCCGGCCTCGGCCACCGCTTCCTGCGCCACCTGCAGCGCACGCGCTTGCTGCTGCACATGATCGACTTCGCGCCCTTCGACGGCATCGATCCCGTGGCCCAGGCCAAGGCCATCGTCGCCGAGCTGAAGAAGTACGACCCGGAGCTGCACGCCAAGCCGCGCTGGCTGGTGCTCAACAAGCTCGACATGGTGCCGGCCGAGGAGCGCGCCGCGCGTGTCAAGGACTTCGTCAAGCGCTTCAAGTGGAAGGGGCCGGTGTTCGAGGTCTCGGCGCTGACGCGCGAGGGCTGCGAGCCGCTGGTGCAGGCCATCTGGCGGCATGTCGCGACCTACCAGACGCAGATCGTCGAGCCCGACGTGCGCTTCGCGGACCTGGAGGCCGACGACGCAGCCGAAGGCTTCGTCCCGGCGGCGGACGACCCGCGCTTTCGCTGAGGGGCCGGCGTGGGAGAGCAGCTGCGCGCCGCCCGGCGCATCGTCGTCAAGGTCGGCTCCAGCCTCGTGACCAACGAGGGCCGCGGCGTCGACGAGCAGGCCATCGGCCTGTGGTGCCACCAGCTCGCCCAGCTCGCCGCGCAGGGCCGCGAGGTCATCATGGTCTCGAGCGGCGCGATCGCCGAAGGCATGAAGCGCCTCGGCTGGCGTACCCGCCCGAAGGAGATCCACGAGCTCCAGGCCGCCGCCGCCGTCGGCCAGATGGGCCTGGTGCAGATGTACGAAAGCAAGCTCTCCGAGCATGGCATCGGCAGCGCCCAGGTGCTGCTGACCCATGCCGACCTGGCCGACCGCGAGCGCTATCTGAACGCGCGCTCGACGCTGCTGACGCTGCTGTCGCTCAAGGTGATCCCGGTGATCAACGAGAACGACACCGTCGTCAACGACGAGATCAAGTTCGGCGACAACGACACGCTGGGGGCGCTGGTCGCCAACCTGGTCGACGCCGACGCGCTGGTGATCCTGACCGACCAGCCCGGCCTGTACTCGGCCGACCCGCGCTCCAACCCGGACGCGCGCTTCGTCGACGTGGCCCAGGCCGGCGACCCGGCGCTCGAGCGCATGGCCGGCGGCGCCGGCTCGAGCCTCGGCCGCGGCGGCATGATCACCAAGGTGCTGGCGGCCAAGCGTGCCGCCGGCAGTGGCGCCTCGACCGTGATCGCCTGGGGTCGCGAGCCGGACGTGCTGCTGCGCCTCGCGGCCGGCGAGGCGATCGGCACGCTGCTCGTCGCCAGCACGGCCAAGCTGGCGGCGCGCAAGCAGTGGATGGCCGACCACCTGCAGCTGCGCGGCGCGGTCGTGATCGACGACGGTGCGGTGAAGAAGCTGCGCGACGAGGGCAAGAGCCTGCTGCCGATCGGCATCGTCGAGGTGACCGGCGAGTTTGCGCGCGGCGACGTGATCGCGGTGCGCAGCCTGGCCGGCGCCGAGATCGCGCGCGGCCTGGCCAACTACGCCAGCAGCGAGGCGCGGCTGATCGCACGCAAGCCCTCGAGCGAGTTCGAGCGCCTGCTCGGCTTCACCGGCGAATCGGAGATGATCCACCGCGACAACCTCGTGCTCGCCTGAGCCGGGGCAGGCCGCGCGCTCAGGGCGTCGGCTCGAGCGCGCGGAACAGCGCGAACTCCCGCCGGGTGCGCGGCCCATACGTCAGGAAAGCCGGGTCGGGGTCGTTCAGGTAGTCGAGCCGTGCCCTTGCGACGCCGTCGCGCGCCAGCCGGCGCTTCATCGCGGCCGGCGCCAGCCCGTAGACCCGCGCCGCATTGAGCCCGAAGATCTTGGCCTTGCGCGCCGGCGTCAGCGCCGGATAGCCGTAGAGCTCCTGGAACTCGGCGCTGATCTGGAAGGCGCGGAAGGCCTGGATCTGGTCCTGCGGGCTGCCATACCAGATCGAGTCGGTACCCCACAGGATCTGCTCCTCGCCCAGGTGCTTGAGCAGCTTGCCGAGCACATGCGCGGCGCGGTCGGGCTCGCGCATCAGGTAGCGCCAGGTGCTGCCGAGCTCGGCGTAGACATTCTTCTTCGCGCCATGCCGTTCGACCGACGCGATCAGCGCGTCGATGCCGACGCTGGCCTGCGGGTCGTAGGGCCCCTCCGGGACGCGCGGATCGAAGCCCGCGTGGTAGACGAGGAAGTTCATGTCCGGGTGGCGCGCGGCGGCGGGGCCGATGTCGCGGCAGGTCGAGAACTCGTAGCCCTGCGCGCCGAACGGCAGGCCCTTGTGGATGCACAGGTTGCGCACGCCGAGCCGGCGCGCGTTCTCGATGAAGCGCAGGCCGTGGCGCTCGTCGTCGAGGAAGTAGCCGCCGCCCGGGCCGAACTGGGTGTAGGTCTTGAAGGCCGCGAGCGGCCAGCGCTCGCGTTGCGCCGCCATGCCCTCGAGCTCGCCGGGCAGCGTCGGCATCACGCGGCCGTGCAGCAGCAATCGCTCGCTGCCGTCGAGCGCGCGCGCGGCGGTGCGGGTGGCGCCGGCGGCCTCGAAGTCCAGCGGGTTGTCGGCCACGCCGCCCGGCACATGCGAGAGCACGCCCATCGCGGTGTCGCTGTCCAGGAACACGTCCTTCAGCAGTTGCTCGGCCGACAGGCATTCGAGGTGGTCGGCCTTGCCGCAGCCGGCCTGCGGCATGCCCCTGAAGGCGTTCGGCGAGGCCCGCTGGCGCCAGGCGCCGCGCGGGTTCACATGGTGCAGCTGCACGTCGAAGATGAACTCGTCGCCGGCCAGCGCGAGGCGTGCGGCCTCGGGCTCGACCGCGGCCTCGCCGGGCAGCAGGTAACGGCCGCCCCGCGCGCCGTGCAGCGCGAAGCTGCGGTCGATCGCGGCGAGGCTGGCGGCCGCGCCCATCAACGACACCAGATAGCGCCGCCGCGGCAGCCCGAGCCGGCGCGCCGCGGCCTCGGCCGCGTCGTGGGCGGCCGCGCGCGCGTGCCGTGCGGCGGGGGTCAGCGGCACCGGCGCGTACTCGCCGTTGCTGCTCGCGTCGAGCTTGATCGGCAGGCGCCTGCCGGCAGGGTCCTGGGCCATGGTCGACTCCTGACGCTGGACTGTCGGTCATCGTAGCGCCGAGGCCGGCATGAAACGCCTTGATGCATCTTTAGCCAGAACAGGGGATGGTTGGTGCTTGAAGTGGGGCCTAGCTTTCGCGCACGCCGCCGCCGGCCTCCGCCACCATGACCTCGCCCACCGTTCTCGATGCACCGCAGCAGCAGGTCGACCACCGCGCGCTGACCGCCCTGGTCGGCCGCAGCGCGGCGATGGCGGCGCTGCGCGAGCGCGTGAGGCGCGTCGCGGCGGCCGAGTGCAACGTGCTCGTCACCGGCGAGACCGGCACCGGCAAGGAATGCGTGGCCGCGGCCGTGCATCAGCTCGGCGCGCGCGCCGGCCGGCCCTTCGTCGCGATCAACTGCGCGGCCTTCCCAGATTCGCTGCTCGACAGCGAGCTGTTCGGCTTCGAGCGCGGCGCCTTCACCGGCGCGACCCATGCCTACCCGGGCAAGGTGGTGCTGGCCGACGGCGGCACGCTGTTCCTCGACGAGATCGGCGACATGCCGGTGGCCGCCCAGGCCAAGCTCTTGCGCATGATCGAGACGCGCGAGGTGTTCGCGATCGGCGCGCTGCGGCCGCGCAAGGTCGACCTGCGCATCGTCGCCGCGACCCACTGCGATCTCGAGTCCGCGGTGCGGGCCGGGCGCTTCCGCGCCGACCTCTACTACCGGCTCAACGTCGCGCGCATCGAGCTCGCCGCGCTGCGCGACCGCGGCGGCGACGTGCTCGAGCTGTTCGACCATTTCGCCGTGCTGCTGGCCGCGCGCTCGGCCTGCGGGTCGATGCGGCTCAGCGCCGCGGCACGCGACTGCCTGCTGCGCCACGACTGGCCGGGCAATGTGCGCGAGCTGCGCAACGTCGTCGAGGCCGCCTACCTGGCCTTCGATGGCGAGCCGTTGCCAGCCGACGCGCTGCCGATCGCCGCGCCGCCCGGGCGCGCCGAGTCGACGCTGATCCTCGAGGCGCTCGAGCGCTGCGAATGGAACCGCAGCAAGGCCGCCGAGCTGCTGCACTGGTCGCGCATGACGCTGTACCGCAAGATGAAGCGGCTGCACATCCTGCCGGCCGCCGGCGCCTGAGCATCGGTTCGCGGCCCGCGACGCGCGGGTCTCCCCCGTCTCCCTAGTTCGAACCGCGCCGCGGCGGCGCTTGCCTGTGCGCCGCCGCTCGTGTCGCGCGCACTGTCACAGCGGGCTGTGACAGCGCCGCCGCAGTGAAGGCCGCCGCTCGTGTCACAGCGGTGGCGTGACGCGGACCCCCAGCGCGCGGCCGGGTGCAATGCGCAAGTCCTTGATTCCTCGCGCTTTGCACCGCACGGGCCGCGGTGGCACGTGACCTGCGATGACACTGGCATGCAGACCTCGGCGGTGCCTTTGTCCCTGCGGCGCGAGCTGGTCGACGCGGCCGAGCGCCGCGGTGCCTACGACTATGCGAACCACTTCGAGGTCGGCTACAGCCGCGACGAGGTGCTGCTCCGCTTCGCCCAGGTCTACCTCGGCAGCGGCATCGCGTCCGAGCGCGCCTGCATCGTGATGACGCCGGCCTATGCCAAGGCGCTGATGGCGTTGCTCGACGACGCGATCGCGCGCTTCGAGGACGAGCATGGCCTCGTCGTCCCCGCCGGCGGCGAGATCGCCGAGGACCGCGGCCATGCCGGCTGAGCACGATGGCCAACGAGTTCTCGCTCATCTCCTTGGCCGATTCGCTGGCCAAGCGGCTCGACAACGCCTACCCGGCGGCGCTGCGCGCGGCCCATGGCTGCAGCTTCCAGCCGATCGCCAGCGGCGGGCTGCTGGCCGACCCGACCGGCGAGGGCGCGACCGCGGTGCTGACGGTCTGGCCGCACCGCGTCACGGTCAACGAGCAGCTGCGCAACCTGCCGCCGGCGCCGCCCGCCCAGATGGGCCGCCGCAACCGGCCGCTGACGCTGGACGTGCACCTGCTGCTGTCGGTCTGGACCGCCAACGCCGCGACCGAGCTGGTGGTGTTCGCCTGGATGCTGCGCGAGCTGCACCGCGAGCCGGTGCTCGACGCCTCGGCGCTGTCCAGCAACGCCGGCTGGGGACCGGACGACGTGGTGCAGCTGATCCCGGCCGAGATGAGCGTCGAGGACATGATGCGGCTGTGGGAGGCGATCACGCCGTCCTACCGGCTGAGCGCGCCCTATGTCGCGCGCATCGTCACGATCGACGTGTTCGAGGACGAGGCGCCACCCGTGCTGGCACGTCGCTTCGACTATGGCGGGATGCCGCGATGAGCTTCGTGACCGTCGAGTCCGACGTGCGGCGCATCTGGGCCGCGGTGCGCTTCGTCGACGCCAGCTCGGCGCGCGCGATCGACACGCCGCTGACCGTCACCGCGCCCGGCACCCGCTGGCAGCGCAACCGCGCCGGCCTGTACGTGCTGCTGCAGCGCGACGGCCCGCCGGCGCTGGCCGCGCACGAGGCCGCCTTCGACCCCGTCCCGGCGACGCCCGCCGCCACGCTGGCCGCGACCGTGCTCGACCCCGCCGGCCGGCGCCTGCCGCGCCGCTTCGCGCTCGGCCTGCCGCGCG
>DATILD010000008.1:0-2708 GCA_035476815.1 Methylibium sp. | reverse complement strand
GAGCATGCGTTGTCGAAGTGGCTTCATCACCATCTCCTCGATCCAGGCGCGGGCACATGCCCGCATCGGTCAAGGTACGGCGATCAATTGCAGCCGTCGTCTTCGACGATCCATCCACCGCGTCAGCGGTTTAGTTCAACGTTAAATGGACCGAACACGGTGCTCGGCGAACTGCGGCCTAAACGGATTCATATGCACATGATCGCCGGCCGCGCGCTCCTCTGTAAACCCCGCGATCCAGCCTGGCCACGGCGGTGCGATAGGCCGCCCCAGGTTCGGCCTATCGCACCGGCCGCTTTGTCGTCCCTCTGATCACGATCGTGTTGGGCCCCTTGTGACGCAGCCGAGCAGCGCAGCGGCGGGCGGATCAAGAAGGCCGCATGTCTGAGGCCCGTACCCGGGCCGAGTTTGCGGACTTCCCGCCCGTCGCGAGCAGCGCAGGGTACGGCTCGCGAAGCGAGACGCAAGTCACCAGGGTCCCCCTTTCTTTGCCTACTTTCTTTCGGGGAAGCGAAAGACAGTAGGTCGCCGTGCGGGGGCGAATTCCCCGCGCAGCCTCACGCAGTGAACGGGACCCTCACGCAAGGTGCGCAGGCTTCGACAAGCTCAGCCCGAACGGGCTATGGACTCAGCCCGAACGGGGTGCTGAAGCTCAGCCCGAACGGGGGTGCTGAAGCTCAGCCCGAACGGGGGTACTGAAGCTCAGCCTGAACGGGGCGACGAAGTCAGCCCGAACGGGGCGCGGCGCCGCGGGCCCGCCCCGCCGGTATGCTCCCACCCATGTACGCGCGCTTCTTCGGCCTGCAGCACGAGCCCTTCTCGATCGCGCCCGACCCGCGCTACCTGTTCATGAGCGAGCGCCACCGCGAGGCGCTGGCCCACCTGCTCTATGGCCTGGGCGGCGGCGGCGGCTTCGTGCTGCTGACCGGCGAGATCGGCGCCGGCAAGACCACCGTGTGCCGCTGCTTCCTAGAGCAGATCCCGAAGCACTGCAACGTCGCCTACGTCTTCAACCCGCGCCAGTCGGCCGCCGAGCTGATGCGCTCGGTGTGCGACGAGTTCCGCATCCCGGTCGCGCATGCCGGCGACGGCCCGCCGACGATCAAGGACTGCGTCGACGCGCTCAACGCCTTCCTGCTCAAGACCCATGCGGTCGGCCACAACAACCTGCTGATCATCGACGAGGCCCAGCAGCTCGACGCCGACGTGCTCGAGCAGCTGCGCCTGCTGACCAACCTCGAGACCAACGAGCGCAAGCTGCTGCAGATCGTGCTGATCGGCCAGCCCGAGCTGCGCGAGATGCTGGCGCGGCCCGAGCTCGAGCAGCTGGCGCAGCGCGTGATCGCGCGCTACCACCTGGGCGCGCTGGCCGAGGCCGAGACCATCCGCTACGTGCGCCACCGGCTGGTCGTGGCCGGCCTCGCGACCGCGCTGCCCTTCGACGCCGAGGGGCTGCGCACGCTGCACCGGCTGGCGCGCGGTGTGCCGCGGCGCATCAACCTGCTGGCCGACCGCGCGCTGCTCGGCGCCTTCTCGGCCGGGCAGACCAAGGTCACGCGGCCCGTGGTCGAGAAGGCGGCCGACGAGGTGTTCGGACGCGACGACGCGGCCCCGCCGCCGTCGCGGCGGCAGCGGGCCACGCTGGTCGGGGCCGGCGTGCTGGCCGGCGCCGCGCTCGCGGGGGGGATCGGCTGGGCGCTGGCGTCGCTCGAGCCCGCGCCGCCGGCACCGAGCACGGCCGTCGTGGTGGCGGCGCCGCCGGCCGACGCTGCCGCTTCGGCGCCGCCGCCGCCGGTCACCACCACCACCACCACGGTCGCGCCGGAGACCGCCGCGGCAGTGCCTCCCGATGCCGCGCCGTCGGCGCCACCCGCGTCGGCCTCGGCCGCCGCCAGCCCGCCGCCGGTCGCCGAGCCGGCGCTGGCCGGCTTCCGCGACGAGGGCGATGCGCTGCGCGCGCTGGCGACGCTGTGGAAGGTCCCGCTGCCCGCCGACGGCGGCGACCCCTGCACCGCGGCGCGGGACCAGGGCCTGCCCTGCTGGCGCGGCCGGCTGACGCTCGAGCAGGTGCGCGCGCTCGACCGCCCCGGCCTGCTGACGCTGCAGGGCGTGGACGGTGCCTCGGTCTACGCGCTGCTGACCGCGCTCGACGGCGAGCGCGCGCAGCTGCAGGCGGGGGCCGCGGTGCGCAGCGTGCGGGTCGCCGACCTGGAGGTGCTGTGGGCCGGCGACTTCGCGACGCTGTGGCGCGCGCCGGCGGGCTACGCCGGCCAGGCGATCGACGACCGCGGCGATCCGCTGGCCGGCTGGGTGCTGCAGCGGCTGGACCGGGTCGCCCCGGGGACCGGTGAGCTGCGCGATCGCATCGTCGCCTTCCAGCGCCGCCACGAGCTCGCGCCCGACGGCATCGCCGGGCCAGCCACGCTGATGGCGCTCAACCGCGCGAGCGGCGTCGACGAACCTCGGCTCGCGGGGACGAACTGACCATGTCCTACATCCTCGACGCCCTCCGCAAGGCCGACGCGCAGCGCAGCCGCGGCGCGGTGCCCGACCTGAGCGCCCAGCCGCTCGATGCCCCGGCGGGGACCGACGCCCCGGCCGCCCGCGGCGTGCGCCTCGGGCTGCTGGCCGGCCTCGTCGTGCTGGCGGCCGCGCTCGGCACCGGCGCGTGGTGGTGGTTCGCTGCGGCGCGGCCAGGCCCGCCGGCC
>DATILD010000007.1:0-97571 GCA_035476815.1 Methylibium sp. | reverse complement strand
CACCACGGCGCCGGCGGCGGCCTGCTGCAGCTGCAGGTACAGATCCTCGGGCTCCATGTCCTTGAGCAGGTAGCCGTCGGCGCCGGCGCGCATCGCCTCGAGCACGTCGCGCTCGTCGTCGGAGACGGTGAGGATGATGCAGCGGCCGCGCACGCCGCCGGCCTTCAGCGCGCGCAGCGTGTCGATGCCGTTCATCGGCTTCATGTGCAGGTCCACCAGGATCAGCTCGGGCTGCAGCTCGAGCGCCAGCTCGATGCCGCGCGCGCCGTTGCCGGCCTCGCCGGCGAGCGCGAGGCCGTCGCCGGCACTCACCAGCTGCGCCAGCCCCTTGCGGAACAGCGGGTGGTCGTCGATCAGCAGGACGCGGGTGGTGGTGGTCATTGGGCATTCTCCGTGCTGCGCACGCCGGAATTCGCCTTGGGAGCGGCCCGGCGGCTCATGGCGCGGGCTCGGTAGCGGGAGGGTCGGCGGGAAAGCGCGCCGGCGCGAAGCTAAGGCGCACGCGCGTGCCGCCGCCGGCGCGCGGCTCGACGCTGCACTCGCCGCGCAGCGAGCGGGCGCGCTCGCGCATGATGCCCAGGCCGTAGTGGCCGGCCTCGACCGCGCTGCTGTCGAGGCCCTGGCCGTCGTCCTCGACGCTGACGATCAGCAGGTGCTCGTCGGCGCGGTATTGCGCGTCGACCCACACATGGCCGGCCTGCGCGTGCCGCACCGCGTTGGCGATCGCCTCGCGTACCAGCTGCAGCACATGCAGCTCCTCGTTGGGCTCGAGGCGGCAGGCGGCCATGCCGTCGGTGTAGGCGATCTCCAGCCCGCTGCGCTGCCCGAAGCCGTCGATCGCCTCCTGCAGCGCGGCGCGCAGCCCGCCGGGGCCGACGCGCACGCGGAAGGCCGCGATCAGCTCGCGCACCTCGCGGTAGGCCGCGGCCAGGCCCTCGCGCAGCTCGTCGGCGGTGCGGCGCACCTCCTCGCGCGGCGCGTCGCGGTCCAGCGCGGCCTGCAGCCGCGCGACCTGGATCTTCATGTAGGACAGCGCCTGGGCCAGCGAGTCGTGCAGCTCGGCGGCGATCGCGCCGCGCTCCTCCATCAGCACCATGCGGCGCTCCTCCTGGCGGCGCGACAGGCTCGAGATCGCCAGCGCCGCCAGCCGCGCGAAGCTCTCGGCCAGGTGGGCCTGCGGGTCGTCGAGGCGTTCGTCGCCGGCGAACTCGGCCACCAGCGTGCCGATCGGCACGCCGTCGCGCGCCAGCGGCACGACCAGCGAGCTGCACGGCAGCTCCTCGGTCGGCGCGATCGCGCGTGCGCCGCTGTCGCGGGTGGCCGGCGCCATCGACGCGAGCCGCGACAGCAGCTGCGGCTCGCCGCGCGTCGCGATCAGCGGGCCGGTGCCGAGCGCGTCGGGCGCGCTGCCATGCAGCTGCAGCGCCACCGTCCGCGCACCGAGCGCCGCCTCGAGCAGGCGCAGCGCCTGGCGCAGGCTGGCCTCGGACGCCTCGCCCTGCGCCAGCAGCCGCACCGCCTGGTGCAGCGCATGCAGCGCCAGGCCGTTGCGGCGGAACTGCTCGGCGTTGACGCGCGCCTGCCAGCGGTCGGCCGCGGCCGCGCCGGTGGTCTGCGCGGTCAGCTCGGCCAGGCCCTCGACCAGGCGCTCGACCTCGTCGCGCCCGCGCTCGCGCGCGGCCGGCGGCACGAGCTCGAGCGTGTCGCGCGTGCGCCGCACCAGCACGTGGTAAGCCCGATGGCCGATCAGCGCGACGCCGACCACAATCAGCGCCGCGCACAGTCCTTGCAACAGCAGCAGCACCGCGAGCCGCTGTTCGAGGACGCGGCCGAGCGGCTCGACCCGCCGGCACAGCGCGGCCTCGGCCGGCGCCGCCTGGCGGCAGCGTTCGAGCAGCGGCCCGAGCGGCAGCTCGAACTGGCGCTGGCTCTCGAGCGCGGCCCACAGGCCGAGCGCGGCCAGCAGCGCACACAGCGCCAGCGCCAGCGCGAGGCCGCGGTACAGGGGATAGCGCCCGCGAGGGCCGAAGGACGAGACGATCACCGATGGCCCTCTATGCTTTCTCGGTCTGGCTGCTGGGCCTGATGTTCGCCATCGTCGTCGGTTCCTGGCAAGGCGGCAAGGCGGTGGTCGCGCTGCCGCTGGCGGTGGCGGTCGCGGGGCCGCTGCTGCTGTGGGGCCTGCTGTGGCTGGCCGGCGCGCCGTGGCGGCTGCGCCGCAGCCCCGCCGTCGCCGACCGCCAGCAGCTGGCCTGGGCCGCGTCGATGGCGCAGAGCATCGCGACCCCGACGCTCACGGTGCAGAACGCCGTCGTGCACGTGGCCAACCAGGCGTTTCTCACGCTGCTCGATTATCGCGACCGCAGCGACGAGGTCGTCGGCCTGCCCTTCACCAACCTGCTGCACCCGGTCGACCATGCGCTGTACTCGCGGCTGGCGGTCGCGGCGGCGGGGCCGCAGTCCTCGGGCGCCGAGGGGGTGCTGCGGCTGGTCAGCGCCGGCGGCGCGCTGGTCAAGGCGCAGGTCAGCCTGTCGCGGCTGCCGGCGGTGCCGGGCGGGCTGCTGATCCAGCTCGCCACCCACCCGGCCGCGGCCGACCTGCGGCGCGTCGTCGACGACTCGCTGTCGCTGGTGTTCGACCAGCTCGACCTGGTGCTGTTCAAGACCGATGTCGACGGCAGCCTGGTCTACGTCAACCGTGCCTGGGAGCGGCTGAGCGGCCGCACCGTCGAGCGCAGCCGCGGCGTGCGGCTGTGGTCGGCGGTGCACCCGGACGACCGCGCCGGCACCGAGGCCTCGCTGCTGGCGGTCGGCCGCGGCCAGCTGTCGCACTTCGGCAGCCAGCTGCGCATCGTCGCGGCCGACGGCAGCATCGTCTGGGTGCTCGCGAGCGTGCGCGCCTGCACGCTGGCGGGCGGCGACCTGGTCGGCATGGTCGGCACGCTGACCGAGGTCACGCACCGCAAGCGCGTCGAGGAGGGGCTGGGGTCGGCGCGCCGCTACCTGAACGTGCTGCTGGCCAACGTGCCGGGCATGGTCTACCGCGGCCGCAACGACGACGCCTGGACGATGGAGTTCGTCAGCGACGGCTGCATCGAGCTGACCGGCTACGAGCCCTACGAGCTGGTCGACAACCAGCGCGTGTCCTATGGCAGCCTGGTCGATCCGCTGGACCGCGACTTCGTCTGGAACCAGGTGCAGGCCCAGCTGGCCCGCCAGCAACCGTTCCAGATCGCCTACCGCATCACCGACGCGCAGGGTCGCCAGCGCTGGGTCTGGGAGCAGGGCCGCGGCGTCTACTCGTCGCAGGGCGAGCTGCTGGCGATCGAGGGCTTCGTCACCGACATCAGCCAGCACAGCAGCGTCGAACAGCTGGCCGGGCGCGAGCAGTGGTTCGAGTCGCGCACCGGGCTGGTCGGGCGCGCGCTGTTCGAGCGGCTGGCCGGGCATGTGCTGCAGCAGGCGCAGCGTCACGGCCTGCCCTGCGCGCTGCTGTGGGTCGCGGTGTCCGACTGGCCGCGGCCCTGCGAGGCGGCGCTGGTCGCGGTCGCGGCCCGCTTCGGCGCGGTGCGCGGCGCCGGCGCGACCGTCGCCTACCTGGGCGAGTACCAGTTCGGCGTGCTGCTGACCGACTTTCCTGCGGCCGCCGAGTCGCCGGCCGGCGGCGAGCTGCTGTCGGGCGCGGCCCGCGTCGCGCAGGAGCTGGTCGCGCGGCTCGCCACGCCGCTCACGATCGACGGCGGCGAGTACCGCGTCACGGTGGCCTGCGGCATCGCGATCGGCGCGCCGCGCTATGCCGGTGCGAGCGCGATGCTCGAGGCGGCGCGCAAGGCCGCCGCGCAGGCGGCGGCCCTCGGGCCGGGCCGCTGCGAGGTCGCCGACGAGTGAGGCCGGCGCCCTGCGCGGTGGTGCGGGGCTTCGTATGGATTTGCGTTCGATTGAATGGGAGTGACTGTTCGACACGGCTGCTTCGAAAGCATTCCTTGGTCGTCGGCCAAGGCCATCGGGTGGCCGACTGCGCTCATGTCCCCCGGTCAGGCTGCGCCTGACCTCCTCCTTTACTTCGCTCCGTCGGCCACCCGACGTCCTTGGCAAGCGCGAGGGTCGGTTTTCGACGGTCGAACACCAAAAACGGTTGTCGATCAGGTCGGTGGGGCGCTCTGCGGAGCGAAGTAAAGGAGGAGCCGACGGCCGCAGGCCGGCGGCGGGGGACATGAGCGCAGCAGAGCGCCCCGCCGGCCTGATCGCGCCACCAACCGGCCATGCGTGTATCAGTCGGGCTGGGTGCCGGCGCTGAGTTCGCGGCCGTCGTCATGCGCCGCCAGCCATTGCTGCGCCAGCGGCTGGTAGCGGGTCAGCCCCTTGTACTCGGCGAGCTGCGGCGGCAGCGTGTTGAGCACGCGGTGCAGCCGCGCGGCCCATTTCGGTTGGGTCGCCAGCTCGGCCAGGCTGGCCAGGTAGCAGCGGATGCTGAACAGCATCGCGTTGCTGCGCGGCAGCCGGAACAGCGCCTGCAGCTCGACGCGCAGGTGCACCTTGTCGCCGGCGCTCGCGGGCGTGACGCTGGCGCGGTCCTGGCCCCACTCGGGGTAGGTCTCGGGGGCGGTGTCCAGGCGCGGGTTGACGGTCATCGTCCAGTTCAGCCGCCGCACCGGGCGGCCCTGCTGCAGCATCAGCAAATACTTGAGCGCGCGCTCGAAGATGCCGAGTTCGTGCGCCAGCGGCACCGGCGCATGCCACTCCATGAAGCTCATGCCGAGGTCGAAGCTCAGCGACCAGTCGGCCTGCGAGGTCACCATGCCGCAGTCGGCGAACAGGTTGTTGTCGCGCTGGTCCATCACGACGAAGTCGCCCTGGGCCTGGCGGGTGATGTACTCGAAGGGTCCGTAGGGCAGCGTCGCGGCGTCGCCGAACAGGAAGGACTGGCGGATGCCGAGCGGCCGGTTGATCCAGGTCCAGTGCCGGCCGTCGCGCAGCAGCATGAAGTGCTCGGGGTAGTCGCGCGCCAGCGAGTCCATCAGCAGCTCGAGCACGTCCCACTCGGCGTCGATCATGTGCGGCAGCGACTGGCAGCGCTGCGGGTCGCGCGCCAGCGTGATGCGGCGGTCCTCGACCTCGGCCAGGTAATGCTCGTCGATGTCGAAGGCATGCTCGAATGGCGAACCGACCGGCCCGCTGCCATGCGGCTCCATGTTCACCGAGTACATGTAGTTGTCCTGGTGGAACGGGAAGGGGAAGCGGCGGATCGCCTCCGGCGAGTTGCGGTAGTCGTAGGCGTCGCGGAACGATTCGCGCTTGAAGGCGATGGCCATGGGGTCTCCGGTCAGTGGTTGAGGACCAGGCAGCGGCCGTCGAGGCGCGAGACGCAGGGCATGATCTTGCGTCCCGACGCGCGCTCGGCGTCGCTCAGGTAGACGTCGTGGTGGCGCAGCGTGCCGTCGGCCTCGAGCACCTCGAGCTCGCACTGGCCGCAGGCGCCGCCGCGGCACAGCGAGGGTGTGTCGATGCCCTGCTGCTCGATGGCCTCGAGCAGCGACAGCTCGCGTGGCACCGTGAAGCGCTTGCCGCTGGCGCGCATCTCGACCTCGAAGGGCTCGCCGCCGGCCGGCGCGAGGAACTGCTCGCTGTGCACATGGCCGTTCGGCCAGCCGAGCCTGGCCGCGGCGATGCGGCTGGCCTCGACCATGCTCTGCGGCCCGCAGACATAGACATGGGTGCCGAGCGGGCGGCGCGCCAGCAGCGCGCCGAAGTCGAGGTGGCCGTCGCGCTCGGAGTCGCGCAGGTGCACGCGCGCCGGCGCGCAGGCCTGCAGCTCGTCGGCGAAGGCCGCGTTGGCGGCGCCGCGGTAGGCGTAGTGCACCTCGAACGAGGCGCCCAGCCGCGCCAGCTCGCGGGCATGGCCGAGGATGGGCGTGACGCCGATGCCGCCGGCCACCAGCAGCTGGTGGCGTGCGGTGCGCACCAGCGGGAACAGGTTGACCGGCCACGACACCTCGATCTGCAGGCCGGGCTGGGCCTGCTCGTGCAGCCATTGCGAGCCGCCACGCGAGCCGTTGCGCTGGCGCCGCACCGCGATGCGCCAGGCGTCGCGCTGCGCCGGGTCGCCGAGCAGCGAGTAGGCGTTGCGGTGCACGCGCTCGCCGAGCGGCAGCGAGACCACGACATGGCTGCCGGCCGAGTAGGTCGGCAGCGGCTCGCCGTCGGCCGGCGCGAGCGTGAATTCGCGGATCTCGGGGCCGAGCTGGCGCACCGAGCGGATCACGACGGACAGGGCAGCGACCTTCATCGGTAGATCTCCTCGACCACCGGGCGCTCGCCGGGCACTTCGGCGTCGACCTGGAAGCCCATGTAGGCGCCGAGCCGGCGCGAGAAATGGTCGCGCACGAACAGCGCACGGCCGCAGCCGGCGCAGTCGACGACATTGGTCAGCACCTGCGGCGTGGTTGTGCGGCAGTGCACGCAGAACACCGGCCGCGCCTGCGTCGCGACGCGGTGGCGGCGCACGCAGTCGGCGTCCATGCCGTGGCGCTCGGCGATGCGGGCGGCCTGCCAGATCGCCTCCTCGTCGCCGACCGCGTACAGGCGGGCGCCCATGTGGACGTATTCGAGCAGGTCGCTCAGCTGCTGCAGCGCGGCTTCGCGGCGGCGCGCGACGCGCTGCAGCGCGCCGGGCGGCGGCTGGTCGCGCCAGCAGCTCGGCGCCTCGGGCGCGTCCTGCACGCTGATCACGGTCAGGCTGCCGAGCGGGGGCCATTCGAACAGCCGCCGCGCCAGCGCCGGCTCTTCGTCGGCGGCGAACAGGATGTGCTGGCGGCCGCTGCGGTCCCACTCCATCGGCGGATAGCAGGGCTGGCTCTTCATGCGGGGTGTGAGCATGGCATCGGACCTCGTGGCACGGAGGGTGGCCGGCGGGAGCGCGCGGGCGCTCGCGCCGGCCCGGCGCATCAGCGCTGCTTCTCGGGGTGGGTGCGCTGGCGCAGCGGGTCGTAGAACGGCGTGCGCACGACCAGCGCCTCCAGCGGCTTGCTGCCGTTGGCGATCGTCAGGCGCGTGCCGACGGCGGCCTGCGAGGGCTGCAGGTGCACCATCGCCAGCGACTGCATCAGCAGCCGGCTGTAGGACGCGCTGGTGACGACGCCGACCTCCTTGCCGTCGGCATCGAACACCTTCGCGCCGGCATCGACCGCGGCGTGGTGGTGGACCAGCAGGCCGGCCTGCTTGACGCGCTCCTGGCCCTTGAGCTTGAGCAGCGCGGCCTTGCCGATGTAGTCGGCCTGCTTGTCGAGGTCGACCGCCCAGTCCATGTTGACCTCCCAGGGCGAGGTGTCGCCCTCGGGCATGTCATAGGGGAAGAACAGCAGCGCGCCCTCGACGCGCGTGAGGTCCAGCGCGGTCCACGAGGCCGGGATCACGCCGCGGGTCTTGCCGGCCTCGAGGATCGCGTCCCACAGGGCCACGGCGTCCTTGGCGGCGCAATAGACCTCGTAGCCGCGCTCGCCCGAGTAGCCGCCGCGGCCGATGGTCACGGCCTTGCCGAACAGCGTGGTCTCGAAGTGCTGGAAGTAGGGCAGGCTGCTCAGATCGCCGGCCGCGTGCGGGGCCAGCACCTCGAGCGACAGCGGGCCCTGCAGCGACAGGATGTGCACGTCGCGGTCGGCCTGCACCGTGACCTGGCGGCCCTCGGCCAGCGCGGCCAGCGTGCGCGGCGTCGCGCCGCTGCCGTGCGAGATGCGGAAGCGGTCGCTGGCGTCGCGGATGATCATGATGTCGTCGACCAGCGCGCCGCGCTCGTCAACCTCGGCGCCGAGGCGCGCCGTGCCGGGCTTCAGGCGCGTGACGTCGATCGACACCAGCCGGTCGAGCACGGCCTCGGCGTCGGGGCCGGACACGTTGACGATGTTGAGCGCCGACACGTCGTACAGCGCGGCGCGGCTGCGCGTGGCGATCACCTCCGCGTGCGGGTCGCTCGCGTAGCGCCACGGGATCGGCATGCCGTTCCAGGTGTCGCCGTCGAGCTTCGAGCCCAGCTGGCGGTGGCGTTCGTTCAGGACCGAGTTCCTCTGCAGACTCATCGTCGTCTCCTTCAGTGGCAGTGACACAGCGTCGAGACGATTCTGGAAGTCGCACGGGTCCTTCTCAATTCTCATGAGGAGGTACCACCAAGGAGGTAGGGGCCGCGGAGTACGGAGCGACCCTTAAGGGCCGTGGAGTAGGGGTGGCTGCCTACTCCCAGCGAGGTACTCCCACGGAGGAATTGTTGCGAGGCGCTGCGCCTTCGATAGTTCGCCGCATCGAAGCAGGGCCGTGGCGGCCGCTGCGCATCCCAGGCGACACCCAGGAGACCTCCATGGCCCGCGACCCGAAGTACGACATCCTGTTCACGCCGATCCAGATCGGCCCGAAGACGCTGCGCAATCGCTTCTACCAGGTGCCGCACTGCATCGGCGCGGGCTCCGACAAGCCGGGCTTCCAGGCCGCGCACCGCTCGATGAAGGCCGAGGGCGGCTGGGCCGCGATGAACACCGAGTACTGCTCGATCCACCCCGAGTCGGACGACACCCATCGCCTGTCGGCGCGCATCTGGGACGAGGGCGACGTGCGCAACCTCAAGGCGATGACCGACGAGGTCCACAAGCATGGCGCGCTGGCCGGCATCGAGATGTGGTACGGCGGCGCGCACGCGCCCTGCATGGAGTCGCGCGCCACGCCGCGCGGCCCGAGCCAGTACGCCAGCGAGTTCGAGACCCTGACCTACTGCAAGGAGATGGACCTCGACGACATCAAGCAGGTTCAGCAGTACTACGTCGACGCGGCGCTGCGCGCCCGCGACGCCGGCTTCGACATCGTGTATGTCTACGGCGCGCACTCCTACCTGCCGCTGCAGTTCCTCTCGCCCTACTACAACAAGCGCACCGACAAGTACGGCGGCTCGCTCGCCAACCGCGCGCGCTTCTGGCTCGAGACGCTCGAAGGCGTGAAGAAGGCGGTCGGCGCCGACTGCGCGATCGCCACCCGCTTCGCCGTCGACACGCTGTACGGCCCGGGCCACGTCGAGGTCGAGCGCGAGGGCATGGCCTTCGTCGAGATGGCCGACCACCTGGTCGACCTGTGGGACGTGGACGTCGGCGACATCGCCGAATGGGGCGAGGACGCCGGCCCCTCGCGCTTCTACCAGCAGGGCCACCAGGTGCCCTGGACCAAGTTCATCAAGCAGGTGTCGAAGAAGCCGGTGCTGGGCGTCGGCCGCTACACCGACCCGGAGAAGATGACCGAGATCGTGACCAAGGGCTATGCCGACATCATCGGCGCGGCCCGGCCGTCGATCGCCGACCCCTTCCTGCCGAAGAAGGTCGAGGAGGGCCGCATCGACGACATCCGCGTGTGCATCGGCTGCAACGTCTGCATCTCGCGCTGGGAGATCGGCGGCCCGCCGATGATCTGCACGCAGAACGCCACCGCCGGCGAGGAGTACCGCCGCGGCTGGCACCCCGAGGTGTTCCCGAAGAAGGGCTCGGACGACGCGGTGCTGATCGTCGGCGCCGGCCCGTCGGGCTCGGAGGCGGCGCGCGTGCTGCTCGAGCGCGGCTACACCGTGCACCTCTACGACCAGGCCGAGAAGATCGGCGGCCACCTGAACGGCGTGGCCACGCTGCCGGGCTTGGGCGAGTGGAGCTACCACCGCGACTACCGCGAGACGCAGATCACCAAGCTCTTGAAGAAGAGCAAGCAGAGCCAGCTGATGCTGGGTCAGAAAGCCATCACGGCGAGCGAGATCCTGTCCTACGGCGCCGACAAGGTCGTGATCGCGACCGGCTCGTCGTGGAACACCGACGGCGTCAACTGCCTGAGCCACGACGTGATCCCCGGCGCCGACGCCTCGCGCGCCGACCAGCTGACGCCCGAACAGGTGATCGCCGGCAAGAAGGCGATCGGCAAGCGCGTCGTGATCCTGAACGCCGACACCTATTTCATGGCGCCCAGCCTGGCCGAGAAGCTGGCCGCCGCCGGCCACGAGGTCACGTTGGTGTCGGGCGTGCACCTGGCCAACTACATGCACTTCACGCTCGAGTACCCGAACATGATGCGTCGGCTGCACGAGCTGCATGTCACCGAGATCGGCGACCACTTCTGCTCGAAGATCGAGCCGGGCCGCCTGGAGATCTACAACATCTGGGGCGAGGGCTCCAAGCGCAGCTACCGCGGCCCGGGCGTGCTGCCGCGCGACCCGAACAAGACCCAGCGCTGGCTCGAGTTCGACTCGCTGGTGCTCGTCACCGGCCGCCATTCGGAAGACGCGCTGCACCGCGAGCTGAAGGCGCGCCAGGGCGAATGGGGCCAGAACGGCATCAAGTCGGTCTACCTGATCGGCGACGCCGAGGCGCCGCGCCTGATCGCCGACGCGACCTTCACCGGCCAGCGGATCGCGCGCGAGATCGAGGAAGCGAACGCGCAGATCCCGAAGGCCTACAAGCGGGAGACGGTGGCTTGGGGTACTCCCCACATGCCTGGTGGGTCGTTCGAGATCGCTTACCAGCGTTGATTGAACGAGGGCTGCTGCTGTGGAGCGTGTTGTGTCAGTGGTGCGGGCTCGGCCGTGGGCGGCTGGCCGGGGGCGCTTCGGTGCCACGGTCGGCCCCGCAGGGGCCGACTGCGCTGCGCTGCTCGGGCCCGTGGCGGCGTCGCACAACTCGCTTCGTTCGCTGCGCTCACTGCGCTCGGACAAGTGCGACGAGTCAGTTCACGAGGCGCGCTGCGCGCGCCCGCCACGGGCCCTGCGCTGCTCGCCGTGGCACAGGCGCGCCCCCGGCCAGCCGCCCACGGCCGAGCAAACGACGCTCCCTCACTTTGAAAGAGATCGGATCGAAGCGGGCTTCGAGCCCGCTCCGATCCGTGCGCGCCGCCTTGGCGGCGCGGTCGAGACGTGGGCTCGATGCCCACGTCTCGGCCTTCCCCTTCAACAACATCAGTCGGTGCATTGCAAAGGCGTGGCCGGGCGGCGGGCGCAGCGCCTCTGCGGCGCGGAGCAGCGCAGGGTTCGTGGCGGCGCGCGCAGCGCGCCTCGTGAACTGACTCGCCGCGTCTGTTTGAGCGCAGTGAGCGGAGCGAACGAAGCGAGTTACGCGGCGCGCCACGAGCCCGAGCAGCGCACGGAAGTCAGCCCGCCGTGCGGGCTGACCGCCGCAGTGAAGCGTAGCCCGCCGCCCGGCCACGCCTTTGCCCTCTCGGTCCAACCAGGGAAGCACTGACCATGGACCCCCAATTCGACCCCACCAAAGTCACTCGCATCCTCTTCGAGGGCTTCTCCCTCCCCGCGATCACCCTTTTCTACATCGCCGGCATCGCAGCGCTCCTGGCATTCGCCCACGGCTGCTGGATCGAGATCCGCAAGTACCGCCGCGGCGCCGCCGACCCCGCCAGCGCCACGCTGCTCTGGCAGCGGTTCAAGAGCATGGCGAGTGTCGTCCTCAGCCACCGCACGATCGAGCGCCGCGACAAGGCCGCCGGCCATGCGCACCGCCTCATCTTCTTCGGCTTCGCGGCCCTCTTCATCGGCACCGCGACGATCACGCTCGAATACGACATCACCGCACGCCTGTTCGGCTGGAAGTTCTGGTACGGCGACTTCTATCTGTGGTTCTCCCTGGCCTGCGACCTCGGCGGGCTGGGACTGGTCGCCGGCCTTCTTTACATGATGGCGAGGCGCGGCTGGATCAAGCCGCCCAAGCTCGACTACGCCCGCCCCGACCGCCAGCCCGGCGATCCCGACTACGACCGCCGCGCCTATCGCATCGAGGACTGGGCCTTCCTGTGGACGCTGATCCTGATCGGCGTCACCGGCTTCGTGCTCGAGGCCGCGCGCCTGGTGTGGCTGCAGGATCGGCCCGAGGTCTGGCAGCTAAGGGGGTGGTCGCCGGTCGGCGCGCTGCTGGCCGAGGGCTTCCGCGGCGCGGGCCTGACGGCCGACGGCGCCGCGGCGCTGCGCGGCGGCCTGTGGTGGTTCCACGGCCTGATCGCGCTGGCCTTCATCGCGCTGATCCCGCGCACCAAGGTCAAGCACATCTTCACCGCCGGCGGCTCGCTGATGCTGCGCGACCCGCTGGCCGCGCAGCGCCTGCCGCGTACCGACCCCGAGGCCAAGACGGTCGGCTACTCGAAGATCACCGACCTCACTTGGAAGCACCTGCTCAACCTCGACGCCTGCACCAAGTGCGGCCGCTGCCACGAGGCCTGCCCGGCGCGTGCCGCCGGTGCGCCGCTGTCGCCGCGCGACGTGATCCTGTCGCTGCGCGAGTTCGCCAACGACGCGCTCGAGAAGAAGGCGCTGCCCGAGGAGGCCAAGCTCTCGGTGCACGGCAAGGACGTCGGCCAGGTCTTCATGGAGACGCTGTGGTCCTGCCGCACCTGCATGGCCTGCGTCGAGATCTGCCCGGTCGCCGTCGAGCATGTGCCGATCATCGTGCAGATGCGCCGCAAGCTGGTCGAGGACGGCGACATGGACCCGCTGCTGACCAAGACGCTGCAGACCATCCACAAGACCGGCAACTCTTTCGGCGAATCGAAGCGCAAGCGCCCGGCCTGGACCAAGGGCCTGCCGTTCACGATCAAGGACGCGCGCAAAGAACCGGTGGACCTGCTGTGGTTCGTCGGCGACTACGCCAGCTTCGACCCGCGCAACCAGAAGGTCACGCAGGGCTTCGCGCGGCTGCTGCACCAGGCCGGCATCGACTTCGGCATCCTCTACGACGGCGAATCGAACGCCGGCAACGACGTGCGCCGCGTCGGCGAGGAGGGCCTGTACGAGCTGCTGGCCGAGAACAACGTCGCGCTGCTGCAGCAGACCTCGTTCAAGCGCATCGTTACCACCGACCCGCATTCGTTCAACACCATCAAGAACGAGTACCCGGAGTTCGGCGGCAAGTACGAGATCCTGCACTACACGCAGTTCCTGATGGAGCTGCTGAAGGACGGCCGGCTCAAGCTCGACCGCCCGCTCGGCTACCGCACCACCTACCACGACCCCTGCCACCTCGGCCGCTTCAACAAGGAGTACGACGCGCCGCGCGCGTTGATCGAGGCGGTGGGCTGCGAGCTGGTGGACATGCCGCGCTCGAAGGACAACTCCTTCTGCTGCGGCGCCGGCGGCGGCCGCATCTGGGTGCCCGACCCGGTGGGCAAGGACAAGCCTTCGCACATCCGCATGCGCGAGGCGGCCGAGATCGCAGGGCTGCAGGTGTTCGCCGTGGCCTGCCCCAAGGACCTGACGATGTTCGAGGACGCGCTCAAGACCACCGGCAACGAAGGCCGCTTCGTGGTGCGCGAGCTGATCGAGCTGATCGAGGAATGCATGGCGCCGGCATCGGCGACCGCGGACGCGGCCTGCGAGCCGGCGTGAGCTGAAGAGGAGAAGCAAGCAATGAAGATACTGGTGGCCGTCAAGCGCGTGGCCGCGCTGGAAGAGGATTTCGAGATCGCAGCCGATGGCCGCGACGTCGATCCCGACTTCGTCAACTGGGACCTGAACGAGTGGGACGACTACTCGCTCGAGACCGCGGTGCAGATCAAGGAGGCGGCCGGCGACGGCGTCGAGGTGATCGCGGTGACCGTGGGTCCCGACGATGCCGACGAGGTGCTGCGCAAGTGCCTGGCCAAGGGCGCCGACCGCGCGCTGCGCGTCTGGGACGATGCGCTCGAGGGCAGCGACCCGATCGCGATCGCCCGCGTGCTGGCGGCCGTCGCCGCCAAGGAACAGCCCGAGCTGGTGCTGGCGGGCACGCAGAGCTCCGACCATGGCCATGCCAGCACCGGCATCGCGCTGGCCGCGCTGCTCGACCGCCCGCATGCGGCGGTGGTCGCGGCGCTCGAATGCAAGGCCGGCGCGCTGCAGGCGCTGGCGCAGCGCGAGCTCGAGGGCGGGCTGCTGCAGTCCATCGAGGTGCCGCTGCCGGCCGTGCTGACGATCCAGCTCGGCATCAACACGCCGCGCTATGCCTCGCTGCGCGGCATCAAGCAGGCGGCGTCGCGGCCGATCGAGACGGCGACGCCGGCCGAGCTCGGCCTGGCCGACGCGCAGATCGGCGCGGCCGGTTCGCTGTCGCGCGTGCGCCGGATGTACGTGCCCGAGAAGGGCCGCGCCCAAATGATCGAGGGCTCGGCCGCCGAGCAGGCCGCGCGCCTGATCCAGATCATCAAGGAAGCCACGGGAGCTTGAGATGGCACAGCAACAAGGAATCCTCGTCGTCGCCGAGCACCGCCAGGGCGCGCTGCGGCCGGTCTCGCTCGAGCTCGTCAGCGCCGCGCAGGGCGTGCGCGACGCGCTCGGCGGTTCGCTCACCGTCGCGGTGATCGGCCAGGGCGGGCGCGGCCACCAGGCCACGCTGTCGGTGCCGGGTGTCGACCAGCTGGTGTTCGTCGACACGCCCGAGGCCGAGTTCGACGCCGACACCTGGGAGGCCGCGGTCGCGGCGCTGGCGGCCGAGCTGAAGCCGGCGCTGATCGTGCTCGCGCACAGCGTCGACAGCATGGCCTACGCGGCCGGCCTCGCGGTCAGGCAGGGCTGGGGTTTCGCGACCGACGTGTTCGGGATCGGCAGCGACGCCGGCGCGATCGTCGCGACGCGCGGCGGCTACGGCCAGAAGGTCAACGTCGAGCTCGACTTCCCGGGCCGCGACACGGTGCTGCTGGCGGTGCGCGGCGGCAGCTTCAAGCCGCCGCTCGGCGCCGCCCAGCCGGCCGCGCGCGACCTGGCCTTCAGCGCCCCGACGGCGCGCACCCGCAACGTCGCCTACATCGAGCCGCCGTCGACCGGCGACATCGACATGACGGCCAAGGAATTCATCCTCTCGGTCGGCCGCGGCGTCGGCGAGCAGGACCACATCGAACGCTTCCGCGAGCTGGCCGACAGCCTGGGTGCCGCGCTCGGCTGCTCGCGGCCGGTGGCCGACAGCGGCTGGTTGCCGAAGTCGCGCCAGATCGGCCAGTCGGGCAAGACCGCCGCGCAATGCAAGCTCTACATCGCGATGGGCATCTCCGGCGCGATCCAGCACCTGGCCGGCATGAAGCATGTCGAGACCGTGGTCGCGGTGAACACCGATCCGAACGCCTCGATCTTCACCGTCGCGCGCTATGGCGTGGTCGGCGACATGTTCGAGATCGCCGACGAGCTGGAGAAACAGTTCGGCTGAATTCCCCGCGCCGGTGGGACCGGCGGCCGGCGCCTGGGCACAGCGCCGCGCTCCCTTGCTCGATGCCCGATGACCGCAACCATGACAGGACGACCCAAGTGAAGAGGAACTACTCCCCCCGCCAGAAGATCCTGGCCACCGCGCTGCTCGCCGGCGCCGCCTGCAGCCTGCCGACGGCCCATGCCGCCGATGCGCCCGCCGAGCCGGCGCCGAGCTACACGCTGACGACCAACGTCGGCCTGTTCTCGCAGTACGTGTTCCGCGGCATCTCGTACACGCAGGAGAAGCCGGCCGTGCAGGGCGGCGCCGACTTCGCGCATGCGAGCGGCTTCTACATCGGCATCTGGGGCAGCCAGATCAGCGGCAAGGCGATCCAGAACGCCACCGGCGAGATCGACGTCTACGGCGGCTATGCGACGACGGTCGGCGACTTCGGCATCGACGCCGGGCTGCTGCAGTTCATCTTCCCGGGCGGCCGCTACACCGGCATCGGCGAGGACTACCAGACGCTCGAGGCCAACATCGCGGTCAGCTGGAAGATGCTCAAGCTGAAGTACTCGCATGCACTGACCGACTACTTCGGCTTCAACAACCGCACCTTCGGGGCGGCCGGCAACGGCGACTCCAAGGGCTCGAACTACCTCGAGGCCAACGCGCTGTTCGACCTCGGCGGCGGCTGGGGGGTCGACCTGCACGCCGGCCGCCAGACGGTGCGCCACTACGGCGCCTACGACTTCACCGACTACCGCGTCGGTGTCGCCAAGGACCTGGGCAGCGGCTGGCGCGCCAGCCTGGCCTGGATCGGCACCAACGCCGACAGCGCGCTCTACACCATCGATGGCGTCGACACCGGCGACAGCAAGGTGCTCGCTTCCATCGTTCGCTCGTTCTGAGCGCGCGGCGCTCGACTACAGTCAGAAAGGCATGCCATGAACTCCACTGTCACGGGTACCGCCACCGCGCCCTTCGGCGCGTCGGGCGAGTCGCACACGGGCTCGCTGCAACGACGCATCAACTGGACCGGTGCATTCTGGGTCGCCAGCGGGGTTCCCGCGCTGGTGCTGTTCTCGGTCGGCGCGATCGCCGCCACGGTCGGCAAGCCGGCCTGGATGGTGTGGGCACTGTCGATCGCCTTCGGCTTCATCCAGGCCTTCACCTACGCCGAGATCGCCGGCCTGTTCCCCAACAAGACCGGCGGCGCCTCGGTCTACGGCGCGGTCGCGTGGGTGCGCTACAGCAAGACCATCGCGCCGCTGTCGGTCTGGTGCAACTGGTTCGCCTGGTCGCCGGTGCTGGCGATCGGCTCGGGGCTGGCGGGCGGCTACATCCTGTCGGCGCTGTTCCCGCCCGACGCGGCGATCAACACCTGGCAGATCACGCTGGTGGACCTGAGCGCGATCAAGAGCGGGCTGGTGATGCGCATCAACGCGACCTTCATGGTCGGTCTGGCGGTGTTGCTGACGGTGTTCGCGGTCCAGCATGGCGGCATCCTGCGCTCGGCGCGCACGACCATGGTGCTGGGTGTGTGCTCGCTGATCCCGCTGGTGCTGATCGCGCTGGTGCCGCTGGTCAGCGGTGACATTCCGTCGACGCACTTCGCGCCGTTCGCGCCGATCGCGCGCGACGCCGGCGGCCTGGTGGTCGACGGCGAATGGAACATGGCCGGCATCACGCTGATGGCCGGCGGCCTGTTCATCGCGGCCTGGTCGACCTACGGTTTCGAGACCGCGGTCTGCTACACCCGCGAGTTCAAGGACCCGAAGAAGGACACCTTCAAGGCGATCTTCTATTCGGGCCTGCTGTGCATCGTCGTGTTCACGCTGGTGCCGCTGGCCTTCCAGGGCCACCTCGGCCTGGGCCAGGTGGTCACGCCGGCCGAGCTCGACGCCGCCGGCAATGTCGTCACGCCGGCGGTCTACGGCGGCATGCTGGCGCCCGACGTCTACAGCGGCATGGGCGTGGCCAACGTGATGTCGCACATGGTCGGCGGCAGCGCGGTGGTCGGCAACGTCATCGTGGTGATGCTGATCCTGGCGGTGCTGCTGTCGATCATGACCTCGATGGCCGGCTCGTCGCGCACGCTCTACCAGGCCTCGGTCGACGGCTGGCTGCCGAAGTACCTGTCGCATGTCAACGAGCATGGCGCACCGACCCGTGCGATGTGGACCGACCTCGGCTTCAACGTGGTCCTGCTGCTGATGTCGGACTACGTGTTCGTGCTCGCGGCCTCGAACGTCGGCTACATCATCTTCAACTTCCTGAACCTGCAATCGGGCTGGATCCACCGCATGGACCGTCCGGACTGGGAGCGCCCCTACCGCGCGCCGTCCGTGGTGCTGGCCATCGGCGCGCTGCTCGGCTTCGTGAACCTGGCGCTGATGGGCATGGGCGCCGACGTCTACGGCGCCGGCACGCTGGGCACCGGCCTGTTCTTCGCGCTGCTGATCGTGCCGGTGTTCATCTACCGCCACTATGTGCAGGACAAGGGCGTGTTCCCGACCGCGGCCGACGACAACCTGCTGATGCAGCGCAACGGCGGCTTCGCCAAGCGCGCCGGCGTGCTGCCCTACGTGGCGCTGGCCGTCGGGGTGGTGGTGGTCTACGTCGCGCACCGGCTGGCGGTGTACTGAGCGCCCCCAGGGCCGGGCTGCGCCCAGCCCGCCCCCCGCGGGGGTCAAGGAAACTTGGGGCGGCCCGGCGTTTCCTTGAGAGGCCGGGCGCCCGGAGCGGGAGACCGCGATGCAACTGCTGCGACAGCATGACGCGGCCGGCTCGGCCGGCCATGGCCCGGTGCCGGACCCGGCCGCGCAGGCGCGCGCCGCGGTCCGCGCCGACCGCGCCCGCACCGAGCTGCGCCACGGCCGGGCCATCGTGCTGCTCGAGCCGGGCGGCGCCGAGCCGGCGCTGCTGCTGGCCGCGATCGAGACCCTCGACGCGGCACGCTGGGCCGCGCTGCAGGCGCGGGCCGACGGCTGGCGGCTGCTGCTGAGCCGCGAGCGGCTGCACGCGATCGGCTGGGAGCTCGGGGCGGCGCCGCAGCTGCTGGCGCTGGCCGGCGCGATGACGCTCGAGACGCTGCAGGCCTTTGCCGCGGTCGCGGCCGACGACATGGTCGACGGCCAGCGGCTGTTCGCGCCGCGGCCGGGCGGCGCGGCGCTGCGGGCCGCCTTGCAGCTGGCGGCCGCGGCGCGGCTCGCGCCGGCGCTGGTGGTGGCCGAACTCGGCGCCGAGGCGCTGGCCGCGCTCGAGCGCGACGACATCCTGTGTGTGGCGCCGCGCGACGTGCTGGCCGCCGCGCCGCCGCGCGTGCCGGCGCTGCGCCGGCTCAGCGAGGCGCCGGTGCCGCTGGCGGCGCGCGAGGACTGCCGGCTCATCGTGTTCGGCGAGGCCGACGGCGACGCCGAGCATGTGGCGGTGCTGGTCGGCCGGCCCGATCCGTCGCGGCCGGTGCCGGTGCGGCTGCACTCGTCCTGCCTGACCGGCGATCTGCTCGGCAGCCTGCGCTGCGACTGCGGCGATCAGCTGCGCCTCGCGCTCGACCAGCTGGCCGTCACCGGCGGCGTGCTGCTCTACCTGGCGCAGGAGGGCCGCGGCATCGGCCTGGTCAACAAGCTGCGCGCCTACCGGCTGCAGGACTGCGGGCTCGACACCTTCGAGGCCGATCGCCACCTCGGCTTCACCGGCGAACAGCGCGACTTCGGCGTCGCCGCCGCGATGCTGCAGGCGCTGGGCCATGGGCGGGTGCAGCTGCACACCAACAACCCGCACAAGGTCGACGCGCTGCGCCGCGCCGGCATCGAGGTGATCGCGCGGCTGCCGCTGCCGGCGCCGAGTCAGCCGCACAACCGTCGCTACCTCGAGGCCAAGCGGCGGGCGGGGCACCACGCTTGAGCGTCTCGTCCGTGCCCCACGCACGGCTTGATGAACGCCGGCTCGCGGCCGCGGTGGTAGATTGATTCATGGCCGGCTGCTTTGCGTCCATGCGGCCGCCCCGGCGGACCGCCTCGTGGTCGCGCGTCAATGGCTTGCGGGTAATCCCCGGGCCGATGCTGTCGAAACGCAAGCCGGCACTTCGTCGTAGGGGCAGAGGCTGCCCACCTTGCCGTCGCCTCGTTCTCACAAGGAGCTCCCCATGTCCTCCCGCAGCGTTCGCTTTCACCGCGTGATCCGTGCCGAACCGAAGAAGGTCTATCGCGCCTTCACCGAGCCCGATGCGCTGGCGAAGTGGCTTCCGCCCTATGGCTTCACCTGCACCGTTCACCACCTCGACGCGGTGGTCGGCGGCACGTTCAGGATGTCCTTCCGCAACTTCTCGACCGGAAACTCGCACTCGTTCGGCGGCGAGTATCTGGAGCTGCTGCCGAACGAGCTGATCCGCTACACGGACCAGTTCGACGATCCGAATCTTCCCGGCGTGCTCCAGGTCACGGTCAGCCTGAAGCCGGTGTCCTGCGGAACGGAGCTCGCCATCGTGCAGGAGGGCATCCCGGAGGTGATCCCCCTGGAGATGTGCTACCTCGGATGGCAGGAGTCGCTCGCGCAGTTCGCCACGCTGGTCGAACCCGATATTCCGGGGTGAGGGCGCTGCCGCGCCGTCAGACCCGCGCCGCCTCCCGCGCCGCCTCCCGCGTCAGCAGCGCCGACTTGCGCTCCAGCCCGCCGGCATAGCCGGTGAGGCTGCCGTCGCGTCCCAGCACGCGGTGGCAGGGCACGACGATGGACAGCGGATTGCGGCCGATCGCCGCCGCCACCGCGCGCACCGCGTCGCCGCGGCCGAGCCGTTCGGCCAGCTCGCCATAGCTCACCGTCCGCCCCGCGTCGATGCCGCGCAGCGCCTGCCAGACGGCGCGCTGGAACGCGCTGCCCTGCGGATCGAGGGGCACGGTGAACGGCCGGCGCGCATCGCCCCAGTAGCGCGCCAGTTCGGCCAGCGCCTGCACGAGCCAGCGCTGCGTGGCATCGGTCGGCGCATCGATCGCGCCGGGGTGGTGCTTCTGGCCGTCGAACCACAGCCCGGCGAGGCCGCGCTCGGTGGCGGCCAGCGTGACGGGGCCGAGCGGCGTGTCGGTGCGCGCCTGGGCGGCGAAGGGGATCGCGTTCATGCGGAGGTCTCCAGGTGGTGCCACAGCCGCATCACGGCATAGGCGCGCCAGGGCCGCCAGGCCTCGGCGAGTTCGGTCGTGCGTCGGGCATCGCGGGTCCCGAGCGCGTGGTGGAGGCCGATGTCGCCGGCCGGCCAGGCATCGGGCCAGGCCAGCGCACGCATCGCGATCACCTGCGCGGTCCATTCGCCGATGCCGGGCAGCGCGCGCAGCGCATCCAGCGTCGCCACGAGCGGCGCGGCGCGGTGCAGCTCGATCGCGCCGGCTGCGACGGCCCGCGCCAGCGCCTGGATCGCGCCGACGCGCTGGCGCACGATGCCCAGCGTGCCGATGTCGGCCGCATCGGCCGCGGCCAGCGTCGACGCATCGGGGAACAGCCGCCGCAGGTCGGCAAAGGGCGTGTCGACCGGCATGCCGAAGCGCTCCACCAGCCGCTGCGTCAGCGTGCAGGCGGCCTTCACCGTGACCTGCTGGCCGAGGATCACCCGCACGGCGGTCTCGAAGCCATCGATCGCGCCCGGCAGCCGCAGCCCGGCGCGTTGCGGCACCGGCAGGCTCGCGAGCGCGGCGTCGATGCGCTCGGGGTCGGCATCGAGGTCGAAGGCGAGTCTGAGCCGTTGCAGCACGCTGCCGAGTACCGGCGCCAGCGTGGGGGCGACCTCGACCTGCAGCTCGTGGCGCTCGGTGTCGAAGCGCCCGACCAGCCAGCCGTGCAGCAGCCGCCCGTCGTGCGGCAGCGCGAGCGTGCGGCGCCAGACGGCACCCTCGACCGCCTCGACGCCCGCCATCGGCCGCCGGGCCAGGAAGCCCAGCATCGCGGCTATGTCATAGGGCGGCCGCCAGCCGAGTCGCAGCCGCAGGCCGCCCGATCCCGCTGCGGCCGCCGCCGGCCGCCCTTCGCGCCGCAGCGCGCTCGGGCTCAGCCGGTAGCGCTGCGCGAAGGCGGCATTGAAGCGGCGCAGGCTCTCGAAGCCGCTCGCATGGGCGATGGCGGTCACCGGCTCGGCGGTGTCGGTCAGCAGCTGCTTGGCGAGCAGCAGGCGCTGGGTGGTCAGGAAATCGATCGGCGTCACGCCATGCGCGGCCTGGAAGATGCGGCGCAGGTGGCGGTCGGTCACGCCCAGCCGCGCGGCGATGGCCGGCACGCTGACCGCACGGCCGCCATGCACGGCCTCGCGCATCAGCAGCGCCGCCTGCTCGGCCAGCGTCTGCGACGAATCGGCCAGCGACAGCCCCGGCGCCAGCTCGGGCCGGCAGCGCAGGCAGGGCCGGAAGCCATCGCGCTCGGCGCTCGCCGCGTTGCCGTAGAAGCGCATATTGGCGCGCTTGGGCAGCCGCACCCGGCACACCGGCCGGCAGTAGATGCCGGTCGAGGTGACGCCGACGAACAGCCGCCCGTCGAAGCGCGCGTCGCGCGTCTCCCAGGCGCGGTAGGCGGCGTCGGCGGCGATGCCCTCGATCAGCAGCGGGTCCATGACGGCATCTTAGGCCGCGGGTCGAGCAGGACTCGCCGTTTTCGGACCTGTGAGCGCGTCGATACAACTGTCATCGAGGCGCTTCCTACAATGCGCCGACCTCAACAAGGGATGGCTCGCATGCAGGTGGACGCGTCGATCTTCAAGGCCTATGACATCCGCGGCATCGTCGGCACGACGATCGACGAGCGCTTTGCCGAGCACCTGGGCCGCGCCTTCGGCTCCGAGGCGCGGGCGGCCGGCGAGCGCGCCGTCGCCGTCGGCCGCGACGGGCGGCTGTCGGGGCCGGGGCTCGCCGCGGCGCTGATCCGCGGGCTGGCCTCGACCGGGCTCGATGTCGTCGACATCGGCGCCGTGACGACGCCGATGCTGTACTACGTCGCCGCGACGCGCGGTGAACACGGCTGCCGCAGCGGCATCCAGGTCACCGGCAGCCACAACCCGAAGGATTACAACGGCTTCAAGATGGTGCTCGCGGGCCGCGCCATCTACGGCGAGGACATCCAGCGCCTGCGCCGCCGCATCGAGGCCGAGGACTACACGGTGGGCCGCGGCCGCAATGCCGCGATGGACATCGGCGCCGAGTACCTGCATCGCATCGTCGGCGACTGCAAGCTCGCGCGGCCGATGAAGATCGTCGTCGATTCCGGCAATGGCATCCCCGGCGCCTCGGCGCCCGGCATCCTGCGCGCGCTCGGCTGCGAGGTGATCGAGCTCTATTCCGAGGTCGATGGCAATTTCCCGAATCACCATCCCGATCCGTCCAAGCCCGAGAACCTGGCCGACCTGATCCGCACCGTGAAGGCCAGCGGCGCCGAGCTCGGCCTCGCCTTCGATGGCGATGGCGACCGGCTCGGCGTCGTCACCGCCGATGGCCAGAACATCTTCCCGGACCGCCAGCTGATCCTCTATGCGCGCGACATCCTGGCCCGCCATCCGGGCGCGCCGGTGATCTTCGATGTCAAGTGCAGCCAGCGCCTCGTGGCCGCGATCCGCGAGGCCGGCGGCGAGCCGGTGATGTGGAAGACCGGCCATTCGCTGATCAAGGCCGAGATGAAGGTCCGCCAATCGCCGATCGCCGGCGAGATGAGCGGCCACATCTTCTTCGGCGAGCGCTGGTACTCGTTCGACGATGCCACCTACACCGCGGCGCGGCTGCTCGAGATCCTGTCGCGCGACAAGGACCCGAGTGCGGTGCTGAACGGCCTGCCCACCAGCCATGCGACGCCCGAGATCAACGTGCGCTGCGCCGAGGGCGAGCACCATGCGCTGATCGAGACGCTGCGCCAGACGGCGACCTTCCCCGGCGCCACCGAGGTGATCACGATCGACGGGCTGCGCGCCGAGTACGCCGATGGCTTCGGCCTGATCCGCGCGTCGAACACGACGCCGGTGCTGGTGCTGCGCTTCGAGGGGCAGACGGCGGCGGCGCTGCATCGCATCGAGGCCCAGTTCATGGCCGCGCTGCGGGCCGTCAAGCCCGATGCGCAGGTGGTCGCGGCGGCGCATTGAGCCGGCGATGAGCGCCGCGGCGCGTGCGCTCTACGGCGGCCTGCTGCGGCTGCTGAGCCCGGTGTACCGGCTGCGGCTGTGGTGGCGCGGCCGCGTCGAGCCGCTGTACCGCCATGCGATCGGCGAGCGCTTCGGCCGCTATGCCGCGCCGGCCGAGCCCGGCGCGCTGTGGATCCATGCGGTGTCGCTCGGCGAGACGCGCGCCGCCGCGGCGCTGATCGACGCACTGCGCGCCGAGCGGCCCAGCCTGCGCCTGCTGCTGACCCATGGCACCGCGACCGGCCGCGAGGCCGGCGCGGCGCTGTTGCAGCCCGGCGATGCGCAAGGCTGGCTGCCCTATGACACGCCGGGCGCGGTGCGGCGCTTCTTCGCGCATTGGCGGCCGGCGGCCGGCGTGCTGATGGAGACCGAGGTCTGGCCCAACCTGCTGCAACGCGCGCAGGCCGAGGGCGTGCCGATGCTGCTGGCCAACGCGCGGCTGTCCGAGCGCAGCCTGCGCAAGGGCCGGCGCTTCGCCGCGCTGCTGCGGCCGGCGGCCGCGGCGCTGTCGCAGGTGCTGGCGCAGACCGCCGCCGATGCCGAGCGCCTGCGCGCGGCCGGCGCCTCGCGCGTCGACGTGATGGGCAACCTGAAGTTCGACATGACGCCCGACGCGGCCTTGCTTGCGCGCGGCCGCGCCTGGGCCGCGGCGAGCGGTCGCCCGCTGGTGCTGGCCGCCAGCACCCGCGAGGGCGAGGACGATCCGCTGCTCGCGGCCTGGGCCGCGCACGCCGCGGCCAGCGGCGCGCGGCTGCTCGTCGTGCCGCGCCATCCGCAGCGCTTCGACGAGGTCGCGCAGCGCATCGAGCGTACCGGCCTGTCCCTGTCGCGCCGCAGCGCCTGGGGCGAGGGCGGGCCCGATGCCGCGGCGCGGGCCGCCGAGGTGTGGCTCGGCGATACGCTCGGCGAAATGCCGGCCTATTACGCGGCCGCGTCGGTGGCGCTGCTCGGCGGCAGCTTCGCGCCGCTCGGCGGGCAGAACCTGATCGAGGCCGCGGCCTGCGGCTGCCCGCTGCTGATGGGCCCGCACACCTACAACTTCGCCGAGGCGGCCGAGCTCGCGCGCGCCGCCGGCGCCGCCGAGCGCGTGGCCGATGCCGATGCGGCGATGGCGCGCGCGGCGGCCTTGCTCGGCGAACCCGCCGCGCTCGCGGCGATGGCCGAGGCCGCGCGCGGCTACGCGCGAGCCCACCAGGGCGCCGCGCGGCGCATGGCCGGCGCCATCCTCGGCCATCTGCCACGCGCCTGAAGTCGCGGCCCCTCGGGGAAGCCCCGGAACGCGGCCGGCGGGCGAGGGCGCAATTACCGCTTATCCTTCGCTTCTCGTTGTAATCTCGAAAAGGAATAGACATGGCCAAGACCCTGGCGCAATTGCAGAAGCAAATTTCAGCACTCGAACAGAAGGCCGATGCGCTCAAACGCAAAGAGGCCGAGGGCGTGATTGCGCGCATCAAGGAGGCGATTGCCCATTACGGCCTGACCGCCGCCGATCTCGGCCTGGCCGGCGCGAAGCGCGGGCCGAAGCCGGGCAGCAAACCCGGTCGCAAGAATGCCACCGCGAAGAAAAAGCCGGCCGGCAAGACCAAGTACCGCGACGACCAGGGCCACAGCTGGACCGGCCATGGCCGCCGGCCGCAATGGTTCGTCGCCGCGCTCGCTGCGGGCAAGCAGCCCGAAGAACTGCTCGCCTGAGGCAATAGGGCATGGGGGAGGCGAAACGCCGCGGCCAGCAGGCGCGGCAGGCGGGCGACGCGCTGCGCGCGCGCATCGCGGCCGGCGACTTCGGCAGCGACCGGCCCGCGACCGGCTGGCTGGTCGTGCTCGACCGCTCGCCGCGCGGGCTGGAATTGCTGCGCGTGCTGGCGGGTCTGAGCGAATTCGAGGGCCTGCGCACGATGCTGGTCGGCGAGGCGGCGCGGCTGTGGGATGTGTCGCCGCTGTTTCCCTATCTGGTGCTGCGCGGCGGACCCGGGTCGCCGGCGCAGCGGACGGCGCTGGCGGCGAGCCTGGAGCGGCTGACCGGTGATGCGCTGCCCAAGGCGGTGCGGGCACTGGCCGGGGAGCGCTGGGGCGCCGAGCTCGCGCTCGCGCCGCAGGCCGAGGCGGCCGTGAAGGCCGCGATCGAGCAGCTGCGCGGCTGAGGTCCGGCGCGGTCAGCGCCGGTCGTCGAGAAGAGCCCATCCATGCATGGGCCCACGCGCCGCGCAACGAGTCGGCGTTTGTGACGGGCCGGTGACAGGCGTCCAAGGAATAGCGCTGCGCAACGCCGGCTCTTCATGGTCGTCGCCGGTGATGCGCTGCCGATACTTCGCCGTCATCACCGTGCCCCCTCACCATCATGTCGACAAAGCCCGCACGCACGCTGAGCCTTCGCAGCCGATTGCTGATCGTCGCCGGCCTCTGCGGATTGCTTGCCCTTCTGCCCACCTACCAGCTGGGGGTCCGCTACGCCAAGGATGTCGCCTTCGTCGACGCCGAACTCGCCGCGCTCCCGGTGAATCGCGCCTGGGCGGAGGTGGTTGCCGCCGCGCAGGCGCACCGGCAGAGCGCCGTGGTGGCGGCGGCCCGCCCCGACGCCGAAGTCCGACGCGCCCAGGCCGCTGAGCGCGCCGTGCGCGCGTTCGACGGCGTCGAGCTGGCACTCGAGTCCGCGCCGGCGGCGCCCGCTCGCATCGAAGCCGTCGCCCGACTCCGCACCGAGTTCCAGGCGCTGGCCGCGGCCGCGGCGACGCAGTCGCTCGACGTCGGCCAGGCACTGGCGCGGCACCGCGCCTTCACCGACCATGTGTTCGACGAGGTGTCGCGACTCAATGCCGATGCGCAGCTGCTGCTCGATCCCGAGGCGACGACGCACTTCTCGATCGTGGCCGGCCTGCAGGTGGCCCCGCGTGCCGGTGACGCCTTGTCCGAGCTGGGTTCGCTGGCCATCGCGGCTTCGGTGGACGACATCGCCGCAATGGCCGGCGCCAGTGCACGCTATCGGGACCACGCGGGATCGCTCAGGCTCGACCTCGAGCAGGCCGCGGCCGCCGACCCGCGACTGGCGACGCAGTTCGCGCCGGTGCTCGAGCAGCTCGACCGGCAACGGACGATGGTCGAGGACACGCTCGCCGCGGCCGCGCTGGACGTGAACTACCCGCTCGACAAGATGAGTCAGGTGTTCGCCGATGCGGCGAAGCTGCAGGCCGACCTGTCGCAGCGCGTCCTCGCCGCGGTCGATGCGGAGCTGAGCTCGCGTTCCCGGCAGCTCTGGATCGGCGCATGGGCCGTCATGGGGCTGGTCTCGCTGGGTCTGGTGGCGGTCGGCGCGGTGCTGTGGCGCACCGTGCAGGGCATATTGCGCCCGGTGCTCGCCACGGTCGAGGTGACCGAGCGCATCGCCAAGGGCGACCTCTCGCAGCGCGTGCCGGCAGGCTGCGGCGACGAGCTCGGCCGCGTGCTCGCGGCGATCTCGGCGATGCAGGCGCGGCTGCGCGAACTGGTGGAGCAGATCCACGCCTCGTCGGCACGGATCCAGCATGCGGCCGCGGAGATCGCCGCCGGCACGCAGGACCTCAGCCAGCGCACCGAGCACACCGCGGCGAGCCTGCAGAAGACCGCCGGCGCGATGCAACGGATCGGCGACTCGACGGGCGAAGGGGCGGCGTCGGCGCGGCAGGCCAACGCGCTGGCCGAGCGGGCATCGGACGCGGCACGACGCGGCGGCCAGGTCGTGTCCGAGGTGGTCTCGACGATGGAAGGCATCCACACGAGTTCGCAGCGCATCGCCGAGATCACCGCGGTGATCGACGGGATCGCCTTCCAGACCAACATCCTCGCGCTCAATGCGGCGGTGGAGGCCGCACGCTCGGGCGAGCAGGGCCGGGGGTTCGCGGTGGTGGCCGCCGAGGTGCGCATGCTCGCGCAGCGGTCGGCCCAGGCGGCTCGCGAGATCAAGTCGCTGATCCAGTCCTCGGTCGAACGCATCGATGAGGGCAACCGTCTGGCGGGCGAGGCCGGCGCGGTGATGGGCGAGATCGTCGACAGCGTCGGCCAGGTCAGCCAGGTGATGGCCGTCGTCGCGACGAAGGTGCAGGGTCAGTCCGCCAGTGTCGGCGACGTGCGCTCGGCGGTGGCACGGCTGGACGCGATGACGCAGCAGAACGCCGCGCTGGTGGAGCAGTCCGCCGCCGCTGCCGAATCGATGCGGGACCAGGCCAGTCGCATGCACGATCTGGTGGGCATGTTCCAGCTCCGGACCGAGGGCTGAAGTCGACGCCGCCACGCTGCGGTTCATGCCCTGTTGACGGAGTCGAGCTGCGCAAACGATTCCGACAGGAAGTCGACAAACGACCGGACACGCGTCGACAGCTGCAGCCGCTGCGGGTAGACGGCGTACACGTCGGCGCCCGGCGTCTGGTACTGCGGCAGGACCTGCACCAGCCGGCCGTTGCGCAGGTAGCGTGCGATGTCCCATTCGGCCCGCATCAGGATGCCGTGGCCGTCGAGCGCCCAGCTCACCGCGATCTCGCCGTCGTTGGTGGTGAGTGACCCGCGGGTCTTGACGGCCTCGGTCCGCAGGCGGCTGCCGCGCCCCGTCGACAGCCGCCACACGCCGTAGGCCTCGTCGCCCTGGCGGATGCCGATGCAGTTGTGCCGGGTCAGATCGTTCGGCACCTTGGGGTGGCCGTGGCGCTCGAGGTAGCCCGGCGCGGCGCACAGCAGGCGCCGGTTCGGCGCGATGCGCCGCGCGATGACGCGGCTGTCGGGGGGCTCGCCGAAGCGCACGCAGACATCGAAGGCGTCCTCGGTCAGCGGCGGCGGGTTGACCGACAGCTGCAGCTGCACGTCGACCTGCGGGAAGCGTCGCGCGAAGCGCGAGATCACCGGTGCCACGTGGCTGCGGCCGAAGCCCAGCGTGGCATTGACCCGCAGCAGGCCCTTGGGTGTGCTCTTCGACTGGCCGAGCAGCTGGTCGAGTTCGTCGATGTCGCCCAGGATGCTGCGCGCCCGCTCGAGCACCAGCTCGCCCTCGGGGGTCAGGCTCATGCGCCGCGTCGTCCGGTTCACCAGCACGACGCCGATGCGCGCCTCCATCTGCGCCAGCCGCTTGCTGACCGCGGCCTTGGTGATGCCCAGGTCGCGCGCCGCGGCGCTGAGGCTGCCGCAGCCCGCCAGCGTGGCGAAGAAGCCGAGTTCGGCGGGCTGGATGCCGGGGGTCATGGGCGGTGTCCTGGACTGCAGTTTGTCAACTTCAGGTTGACGATGCATTCACTTTACGCATGCAACGTGGGTACGTCCAGTTCCTAAAGTCCTCGCATCGCCACCGCATCACCTCAGGAGATACCGATGAAGACCTACCGTATCGCGACGATTCCCGGCGACGGGATCGGCAAGGAAGTCGTGCCCGCCGGCCGGCGCGTGCTGGAGGCCCTGGCGGCCGCCGACGGCTCGTTCGGCTTCGAGTTCGAGAACTTCGACTGGGGCGGCGACTGGTTCCGCGCCCACGGCGAAATGATGCCGGCCGACGGCCTGGATGCGCTGCGCGGCAAGGACGCGATCCTGTTCGGCTCGGCCGGCGACCCGCACATCCCCGACCACATCACGCTGTGGGGCCTGCGCCTGAAGATCTGCCAGGGCTTCGACCAGTACGCCAACGTGCGGCCGACGCGCATCCTGCCCGGCATCGACGGGCCGCTGAAGCGCTGCAGGCCCGAGGACCTGAACTGGGTCATCGTGCGCGAGAACTCGGAGGGCGAATACGCCGGCGTTGGCGGCCGCGTCCACCAGGGCCACCCGATCGAGGCCGCGACCGACGTGTCGATGATGACCCGCGTCGGCGTCGAGCGCATCCTGCGCTATGCCTTCAAGCTGGCGGCATCAAGGCCCCGCAAGCTGCTGACCGTCATCACCAAGAGCAACGCCCAGCGCCATGCGATGGTGATGTGGGACGAGATCGCCAGCCAGGTGGCCGCCGAGTTCCCGGACGTGAAGTGGGACAAGGAACTGGTCGACGCCGCCACCGCCCGCATGGTCAACCGGCCGGCCACGCTGGACACCATCGTCGCCACCAACCTGCATGCCGACATCCTGAGCGACCTGGCCGCCGCGCTGGCCGGCAGCCTGGGCATCGCGCCCACCGGCAACATCGATCCCGAGCGCCGCTACCCGTCGATGTTCGAACCCATCCACGGCTCGGCCTTCGACATCATGGGCAAGGGCCTGGCCAATCCGGTCGGCACCTTCTGGTCGGCGGTGATGCTGCTCGAGCACCTGGGCGAAGCGGCCGCGGCCCAGCGCCTGATGCAGGCGATCGAGCGCGTGACGGCCACGCCCGCGCTGCACACCCGCGACCTGGGCGGCACGGCCACCACGGCCGACGTGACCCAGGCCGTGTGCCAGCAACTGGCCGCCGCCGCGCAGCGCCAGGCCGCCTGATCCCGAGCTGCCCACGAGGAGACAAGCCATGACTGCATCCACCACCACTTCGAACCGCGTCGGACGCCGCGCGCTGCTGCAGGCCTGCGCGCTGGCGCTGACGCTGGGCTGCGGCGCCGCCCAGGCCGACACCTGGCCCACGGCCAAGCCCGTGACCCTGGTCGTGCCCTTCCCGGCCGGCGGCACCACCGACGTGCTGGCCCGTGCGCTGGCCGACCGGCTGACGCAGACCCTCGGCCAGACCGTCATCGTCGAGAGCAAGCCCGGCGCCGGTGCGACGCTCGGCGCCGACTACGTGGCCAAGGCCAAGCCCGATGGCTACACGCTGCTGATCGGCGCGGTGCACCACACCATCGCCAGCAGCGTCTACAAGAAGCTGCCCTACGACTTCCAGAAGGACCTGACGCCGATCACCACCATCGCGCTGGTGCCCAACGTGCTGGTCGTCAACGCGGCGTCGCCGGCCAAGACCGTCGCCGAGCTGGTGGCGCTGGGCAAGGCCTCGAAGGAGCAGCTCAGCTACGGCTCCAACGGCAACGGCACGGCCCAGCACCTGATCGGCACCCAGTTCGAGAACATGACCGGCATGCCGCTGCTGCACGTGCCCTACAAGGGCAGCGGTCCGCTGACCACCGACCTGCTGGGCGGGCAGATCGCGATGTCCTTCGACACGCTGACGCCGCTGCTGCCGCACATCAAGGCCGGCAAGCTGCGCCCGCTGGCGGTCACGACGGCCAAGCGCTCGCCGGCCCTGCCGGACGTGCCGACGCTGGACGAGGCGGGCCTCAAGGGCTTCAACATCGGCACCTGGTTCGGCGTGCTCGCGCCGGCCGCGACGCCCAAGGACATCGTCGCGCGGCTCGGCACCGAGATGGTCAAGATCATCCAGTCGCCCGAGTTCAGGAAGCGCATGGACGAGATCGGCGCCGAGCCCATCGGCAGCAGCCAGGAGCAGATGGCCAAGCAGGTGAAGGACGAGACCGAGAAGTTCGCCAGGCTGGTGAAGGACGCCAAGGTCGTGATCGAGTGATCACCGAAGCCCGCTGCAAGGACGCCTGATGCACCGCACCCGCCACGCCAAGATCGTCGCCACGCTCGGCCCGGCCAGCACCGACCGGGCCACCATCGAGGCGCTGTTCGACGCGGGCGCCGATGTCTTCCGGCTGAACTTCAGCCACGGCAGCCACGACGACCACCGCCGGCGCCTCGACACGCTGCGCGCGATCGAGCGCGAGCGCGGCCGGCCGATCGGCGTGCTGCTCGACCTGCAAGGCCCGAAGCTGCGCATCGGGACGTTTGCCGACGGACCGGTGCGGCTGGCGGCCGGCGCACCGTTCCGCCTGGACCTGGACCGCGAGCGCGGCGGCGACGCGAGCCGCGTCGCGCTGCCGCACCCGGAGATCTTCGCGGCGCTGGTCGCCGGCGCCGAGCTGCTGCTCGACGACGGGCGCGTGCGCCTGCGCGTCGAGCGCTGCGGCGCCGACTTCGCCGACACGCGCGTGATCGACGGCGGCACGCTGTCCGACCGCAAGGGCGTCAACGTGCCCGGCGTCGTGCTGCCGCTGTCGGCGCTGACCGACAAGGACCGGCGCGACCTGGACTTCGGCCTCGGACTCGGCGTCGACTGGGTGGCGCTGTCCTTCGTGCAGCGGCCCGAGGACATCGTCGAGGTGCAGCGGCTGGTGCAGGGCCGGGCCGCGATCGTCGCCAAGCTCGAGAAGCCCGCGGCGATCGACCGTCTCGAAGCGATCGTCGAAGCCAGCGACGCCGTGATGGTGGCGCGCGGCGACCTCGGCGTCGAGCTGCCGGCCGAGCAGGTGCCGGCGATCCAGAAGCGCATCGTGCGGGTCTGCCGGGCGCTCGGCAAGCCGGTGATCGTCGCCACCCAGATGCTCGAGTCGATGGTCGCGGCGCCGGTGCCCACGCGGGCCGAGGCGTCGGACGTGGCGACCGCGATCTACGACGGTGCCGACGCGGTGATGCTGTCGGCCGAGTCGGCCTCGGGCGGCTACCCGGTCGAATCGGTCCGCATGATGGACCGCATCATCGTGCAGACCGAGACCGATCCGCATTACCGGCGAGCCATCGACGCGTCACGCTCCGAGGCCCGCCCGGAGGCCGCCGATGCCATCGGTGCGGCGCTGCGCCTGGTGGCGGGCCTGCTGCAGGCGGCCGCCACGGTCGCCTACACGAGCTCGGGCCACTCCGCGCTGCGCATGGCGCGCGAACGACCCACCTCGCCGATCCTCGGCATGACGCCGAGCACCCAGACCGCAAGGCGGCTGGCCCTCGTGTGGGGCGTCCATGCGGTGGTGTGCGACGAGGTCGCCGACGTGGCCGGGATGAGCGAACTGGCCTGCCGGACCGTCGCTGCCGAGGGCTTCGGTCAGGCCGGCCAAACGGTGGTCGTGGCCGCAGGGATGCCGTTCGGGACGTCGGGGACGACCAATCTGCTCCGCATCGCGCGGATCGATTGAGGCGCCGGGGCGGCAGTTCCTCTTGACGGGGCGTGGCCGCGGGTGATGCCGATGCATCAGCCGTCGCCGCTCGAAGCCGCCGCCACGGCCTCGCGCAACAGCCTTCCGGCTCTTGCGACCGCTTGCCTGCCTTGCGCCAACACCTGATGGTAGGTGGCCCAGACGTGGAACATCCGCGGCCAGATCTCCAGCCGCACGCCCACATCGGCGAGACCCGCCGCGCGGGCGAGTGCGACCGCGTCGTCCAGCAAGGCCTCCGTGGCCCCGACGAAGATCGTGAGAGGGGCGATGCCGTTCAGATCGGCGAAAACCGGCGATGCCAGAGGCGTCGCTCGTGACCGCTTGCCAAGGTACTGCTCGGCCAGGAACCGCATGATCTCGCGGTCGAGGACCGGATCTCGCTGCGCGTTGCGGCCGTAGCTGTCCGCGGTCGCTGTCATGTCGGTCCAGGGCGAGAGAAGCAATGCGCAGGCCGGCTGCGGCAGGCCCAGTTCCTTCAGCCGGACGAGCAAGGCCACGGCCAGGCCGGCTCCCGCGCTATCGCCGGCGACCGCGATCCAGCGAGGGTCGAAGCCGGCATCCAGGAGGAAGCCGTATCCGCTGACCGCATCGTCGAGGGCATGCGGAAACGGGAACTCGGGGGCGCGCCGGTAGTCGAGGGCGAGCGTTCTCATCGCCGCCGCGCGCCCCAGCTCGCTCACGAGGTGCCGGTGGCTCTTCAGCGAGCCCCAGACATAGCCCCCGCCGTGCAGATAGAGGATGACCTCGCTGGGGGTGCGCGCGCCAGGCGTGGACGTCCATTCCGCGGGAACGCCATGCGCGTCCACCGGCTCCACATGGACATCCGCCGCCAGCGGGAAGAGATCGCCCAGCGCGTCGGAGGCCGCCCGACGCTGCTCGATGGCGAGGGACGCCGGCCGCGCACGAAGCATGGCTTCCAGTCGTTCAAGCTCATTCATCGGAACACCTTCGGCACGACAGGACTCGAGGCAGCTTAAGACATGCACCTGACCGTGGACAAGCCTCGGCCTCGGCATCGGCGTCGAAGAAGCGTCCGCTGCACGGAGTGGCGCAAACGACGGCTTGGCGGCGCTGCGATCCGACGCGTCGGCGTCAGGATCGGGTCGGAGGGCACCGCCGGCGACTGCCTGTGGCCGGCCAGGAGCGGGCATTGTTGAATGTCAGTGCTCGGGTTGCTCCAGCGTGACACGCGGGGCCAAGGGGTCTACGCTGAGGGCGCCGCGGCGGCTGGCCCGTCAGGGCATTCCGCAGCGGCGCTGCTCCAGCGCCGCCAAAGGGCGCGTGTCCTCCTGCCGGGCAGGCCATGTCGATTTGGCTTCCTGTCGTTCGTCGATGGGATGCGAGGCGCCCTCAGGCGGGTGCGCCGACCGGTCAACCCAACAGGAGTGCAGACATGTCATACATCGATGGTTTCGTGATCGCGGTCCCCACCGCCAACAAGCAGAAGTTCATCGAGCACGCGCGCCACTTCGACCCGTTGTTCATCGAGCTGGGCGCCATCCGTGTGATCGAGGCTTGGGGCGACGACGTCCCCGACGGCAAGGTCACAGATTTCCGCCGCGCAGTGCAGGCCACGGCCGAAGAGACGGTGGCCTTTGCGTGGGTCGAATGGCCGGACAAGGCCACGCGCGACGCCGCCATGAAGAAGATGATGGAAGACCCGCGCATGGACCCGGCCACACCCGGCAACCCGCCCATGCCCTTCGATGGCAAACGCATGATCTTCGGCGGCTTCGAACAGGTGGTCGAAGTGAAGGCTTGAGCGGCGGGGGCGACGCCGCCCTTGGACATGCCACGCGTGACGGCGAGCGTCTGGCGCGAACTGTCGGCCCGCAGGCTGGTGACCCCGGGACGTCGCGCAGGACACCCGGCACGGGGACAAGCAGATTCTGCGCACCTCCCCGGTGCAGTCGCCGTATGTCGGCTCTCGGGACTCTGCATGGCTTCACACTCGCGGCCAGGAGCAGTCATCTAGGGCCCTGCACTTTCCCGACGGAGCGACAGATGGATCCGATGGATGGCAGGCGATCGTTGAGCGCCGCGGAGTGTCTTGATACCCAGTGCGCTTGAGGTGTGTGGCAAGCTCGTCAGCATGGTCAACGATCTGTTCTCGGTCCGACGCTGCGGATCCGACGCCTCTCTAGTAGGCAGACGGCCATTGCTGCACACCGGACTGGCTGCGATCTTGGTTCCTATGCTGTGCATGCAGGTGCGGCCGGCCTGTGCCGGTCTGAACTTGCTTCTGAACGAGTTCACCATCACTCGCGATGAACTGCACGCCGAACTGGCTAGGCGCTTCCCGATCGCGCGCCGCTATGGTGAGCTGGCCTCGGTGTCGCTGCACGACCCGCAGCTTGTGCTGGACGGCAGCGCCAACCGCGCCACGCTTGCGTCACGATTGTTGATCGTCAGCCCTTTGCTGCGCCCATCTTCCATGGGCGGGCGGGTGACTGTGAGCAGTGGCCTGCGCTGGGATGACGCTGGCTTGGCCGTGCGCCTTCAGGACCCGCGCGCGGAGCAACTGCGGATCGACGGCGTCACCGGCAGCGACGCACAGAACCTCGAGCGCATCAGTGCGGCCGTCGTGCAGGAAGCGCTGCAAGGCTATCCGTTGCGGACCTTCCGACCGGAGGAGCTTCGTTTCGGGCTCAAGGTCCAAAGCATCAGCGTCGGCGTTGACGAGATCAAGGTGCAGTTCGAGTAGCCGGCCCGAAGCCGACACAGCTGCGCACTTGGCGGACTGCTTCAGACAGTGAACTCGGCCGTTCGGCCTCGACTCCCTAAACGGCAACAGCCGTTTAGGTTTGTGCCGCTGCAATGCAGCAAGCTGAACCGCACGGCAGTTCGAGGATTGGTCTGAGTTCCTAGGACTCAATCGCGAACGCGACTCGACGAAACGCACCTCGCTAGACGAAGTGCACTACCGAGGCGGTCCGTCGCGCTTTAGCTTGCGAACATTTGCAGCGACCTTGGCTGGTGGCAGCCATGTCTCGAACCCGTCTAGCAGCAGTTGCAGCCCGGCTTCGAAGGTCGTCGCGGTATCGAGCTTGGCGAAGCTCGACACCAGGTAGGTGGCCCCCGGTAGCGCTTCTCGCTCGAACCTGGACACGTAGCCGACGATGTAGTCGTGGTGGGTGCCGGGCGCCAGCCGCTTCTCGACTTCAGCCGAGATGCTGGAAATAAACAGCATCAGCAGGTGGTAGGCCAGCGCGGCCTGTGCCGTCGTGAAGCCCGCGTCGCGGAGGATGCGGCCGATGTGGTCGAAGAACGTAAGGCCGTAGTCGGTCTCGCCGGGCTCGACGCGCTGGAACAGCCGGAAACGGTTGTTCGTCAGGATGTAGGTGCCCAGTCCGGGCCAGGCTGCCGTGACTTCCACGACACGCCTGGAGGCCGTCTGCAGGTCCGTACGCCATGCGCCGACGAGCGGCGGCAGTGCCTCCATCCGCTCCTTGAAGGCGAAGTTGATCACCGCGCTGAGCAGGTCGTCCCGGCTGCCGATGTAGTAATGGATCAGGCCGGGAGCCACTGCCATCTCGCGCGCGACGCGCACCATCGACAGCTCGGTCAGCGGCTCCCGGCGCGCGAGCCCGATTGCGCACTGGACGACGGCGTCGCGGGAGAGCGCCGGTGCGCCATCGGCGCCCTTCGGGCGGCGGCCGGCGCGGCGGGCGGGCGCCTGGGTTTCGTCTTCGGGTTTGGGCTTGGTCGCCTTCATTGCATGCGGGCAGGTTCGTTGACCCAGATCATATTTGACATCCCCTCAGTTTGCTACTACATTCGCCATCAGCATTTGACTGCATCTCAAATAATGTCCGATCGAGCATCGACTTCTGGCTCCGGGTTGGCCCCTGCGAGCACCTCGCCCAAGATGGCCGTCACCGCTGGACTGCGTGGCGCTTCATGGGCGCCCCAACGCATGGAGGGCCTGTTCCAAGCGCGGCCCTTCCCGCTGACGACGCGGGACGGACAGGCAGTGCAAGGCCTGCTGTACAGCCGGGCGGCAACCCGCAAAGCCGTGTTCCTGATGCACCCGCGCGAGTTCGTGTCGACGCATTACCTCGTGCCCGACGTGCTCGACGCCGGCTGGGCCTGTTGGGTTCAGGGGGCACGATCGATCGGCAACGATCTGCGCCTGGAGCATGAGTTCGCACTGCATGACGTCGCGTCCGGCATGCTGCATCTGCGCGCGCTCGGCTTCGAGACGATCGTGCTACTCGGCAACTCCGGAGGCGCCGGCCTGTTCGCCTTCTACAACCAGCAGTCGTTGCTGCCGCCTGAACGCCGCGTCCGGCGTACGCCCGCAGGCCGGCCGACGGCGCTCGACACGGCCACGCTTCCCGTGGCCGACGGCGTCGTGCTTGTTTCACCTCATCCGGGCCAAGGCGTGCTGCTGATGAACGCGCTGGATCCTTCGGTGACGGACGAGGCCGACCCGTTCTCGCGCGATGCGGCGCTCGATCCGTTCAGCGCCACCAACGGCTATCGAGCGCCGCCAGAGTCGTCACGCTACGGCGTCGACTTCGTAGAGCGCTACCGCGCCGCGCAGCGCGAACGCGTGGCGCGTCTGGACGCGCGGGCGCTCGCCCAGGTTGAACAGAGACAAGCGGCGCGGGCGCGCTACAAGACGTCACGCGATCCGCAGGACAAGGCCCTGGCCAGCCACGGTGCGATCTTCACCGTGTGGCGCACCGACGCCGACCTGCGGTGCTGGGACTTGGCGCTCGACCCCTCGGATCGGCTGGTCGGCTCGTTGTGGGGCGCGGACCCGGAGGTATCCAACCTGGGCAGTGTGGGCTTTGGGCGCGTGGTCACTCCGGAGTCGTGGCTGTCGACTTGGTCGGGGCTGTCGTCGAACGCCTCAATGGAGAAGTGCGCTTCGTCGATCGAGCAGCCCACGCTGCTCGTCGAGTACAGCGGCGACAACTGCGTGTTTCCGGCCGATGTCGACGCGATCCATGCGGGCATCCGATCCAGCCGGAAGGAACGCTACCGGGTGCGCGGCAACCACCATGGCCAGCCGCTCGGTGACGGCGAGGAGTCCGGCCAGGTAATCGCCGGGCGGCACCTGTCGCGCTGGCTCGCCGAGACCTTTTCTTGAACGCTTGTCGCCCATGCACGAAGAGCAAGCGATGCAGACCCTGAACCCGTCCCGCCCCTGGCATGTTGCCGAGCCCATGCCGGGCGTCGTCTACCCGGACGAGGGCGATCTCGCCCGCTACGTTCGCGATGGCGCGCTGGGATTCGACACGCTGGTCGATGGCTTCCGTCAGGTGTGCGCGCGACACCCCGACAACGTCGCGCTGCTCGGGCCCCATGTCCGCATCACCTATGCGGAACTCGACGCGCTGAGCACCCGCCTTGGCGCGGCGCTGCTGCGCCAAGGATTGCGGCCGCTAGACCGTGCGATCTTCCAGTTCGGCGACAGCGAGCAACTGGTCATCGCCTTCTTGGCCTGCCTGAAGGCCGGCGTGATCCCAGTGTGCACGCTGGCAGCGCACCGCGAGCGTGAAATCGGCTATCTCGCGCAGCTGGCCGAGGCGCGGCTGCACATCGTCCAGGGCGACGACCCCAAGTTCGACGGCGTCGCGTTCGCGCGCACGATGCAAGAGCAGGTACCGACGCTGCGGACGATCCTGCAGGCACGTGGCGTCGCGCAAGCAGGCGTGCTGCATCTGCAGGCGCTGATCGACTCGATCGGGCTCGACGAGGCCAACGAGCTGCTCTCGTCGGTCGCGCTCGATCCCTTCCAGGTCGCGGTGTTCCAGCTGTCGGGCGGCACGACCGGCGTGCCGAAGATCATCCCGCGCTTCCACAACGAGTACCTGTACAACATGCGCGCGGTCGCGGCGTGGCTGCGCTACGGCCCCGACGACGTGCTGTTCATGCCGCAGCCCATGGTGCATAACCTGAACATGGGCTGCTGCTTCGGGCCGTTCCTAATGACCGGCGGCACCGTGACGATCGCCCCGGACCTGCGGCCCGACACGCTGATCTCTCTGATCGAGACGACGCGCCCGACGTGGTTGATGCTCGGTGGTCCCATCATCGCGCGGCTCGAGTCGGCCATCGCCGACGGACGCATAGCTCTCACGACTGCGCGCGGCGTCATCGCCGCCAGTGGCGCGCGCAAGCTGCGAGAGCTGCTCGGCGTGCCGGTGCATCTGATCTTCGGCATCACCGAAGGTGTGATCACGCTGACGCATGCCGACGACCCGCAAGAGGCGCAGGACGCGACGCATGGCCGGCCGGTCAGCCGGTGGGACCGCATCCGCATCGTCGTCCCCGGTACCGAGACGCCCGTGGCGCCCGGCGAGATCGGCGAGCCTGTCTTCACCGGGCCATACACGATCCGCGGCTACTACCGCGCCGAACAGCGCAACCGCGAGACCTTCACCAGCGACGGTGCCTATCGTTCCGGCGACCTGATGTTCGAGAAGGTCATCGAAGGCAAGACCTACTACGTCTTCTGCGGTCGCCTGAAGGACCTGGTCAGCCGCGGCGGCGAGAAGATCAACTGCGAGGAAGTGGAGATGGCCGTCGCCGGCCACCCGGCCGTGGCCGCCGTGGCCGCCGTGCCTTATCCGGACCCCGTGTTCGACGAGCGGCTGTGCGCGGTGTTGATCCTGCGTGACGGCCATGCGGCGCCGAACGTCGCCGAGCTGGGGCTCTTCCTGCAGCGCTACGGGCTCGCGAAGTTCAAGTGGCCAGAGCGCATCGAAGTCGTCGCGACCTTCCCGCTCACGGCGTCTGGAAAGCTCAGCAAGGCGGCACTGAAGGACCTCGTCCGCGAGCGCATCGCCGCAGAAAACGGCGGCTGAGCCGTCGCCCCTCTCGATTCATCAGGAGACCTTTCGATGTCATCCCCCCGTCCCGTCCTGCACGGTGTGCACCACACCGCGCGCCCGACCTGGAAGCTGCGCGAGACCGTGGAGTTTTACCGCGACAAGCTGGGCCTGCCCCTGGTCCACGCGATCTCCGCGCGCGGCTGGGGTCCGCGCGAGCACCCGGACTTCCTGCACTTCTTCTTCGGCAGCGGCCAGGGCAGCACGATCGCCTTCTTCTACTACATCGGCGCCGAGCAGCCTGACTACACGCTCCCGCGCGACGACTACCGCTACGAGGCCACCCACACCGCGTGGCAGGTCCACTCGTACGAGGAGTTGAACGCCTGGCGCGAGCGAATCGAATCGCAGGGAATTCCGATCATCTTCCAGATTCGGCACGAGTTGATCGAGTCGATCTACTTCCGGGATCCCAACGGCTACTACCTCGAGATCACGCTCGAGGTGCGCGACATGAACCCGCTCGACGCAGCCGACGCAACGCGAACGCTTGATGCGGCAATAGCGATCGAGGACGAGCAGCGGCGCGGTGGTGCGGCATTCGGATCGATCGATCAGGTCTGGCGGGAGAAGGCGCGTTCCCTGGCATCGAAGTCACCGCCGGCCACCGGGCTGGCGTCGATCTTCGTGCTGGACGTGCCCGAGTTCGATCCGCTCGTCGCGGCGTGCAGGCAGGCGCCCGGATGCCGGGTCGACGGGCCTGTCGACGGCTACTGGCATGTCAGCTCGCCGGAGCCGATCGTCTTCGAGCGCAAGCCGCTGGGCCTGGTGCCGGCGCTGTGGAACGCGGCCCTGACGGGCGGCTTTGACGGCGTCGTCAAGGTCTTCGATCGCCAGCGGCTCGAAGTGGCACCGGGGCTTGTGGCATGAAGGTCGCGATCATCGGTGGCGGGCCATCGGGCCTGTACCTCGCCCTGCTGCTCAAGCGAAGGGCGCCCGACTGGAGCGTCCATGTCGTCGAGCAGAACTCCCCGGACGCCACCTTCGGCTTCGGGGTCGTCCTCGCCGACACCGGACTGCTGCAGCTGCAGGAGGCAGACGCCGACTCCTACGACGCGCTGTGCGCAGCGATGCGCTACAACGAGCGCCAGATCATCGTGCAGCGCGAACAGCCGATCGAGATCCGCCTCAATGTGCGCGGCGGCGCGATTCCGCGGCTGACGCTGCTGCAGATCCTCGAGGAGCAGGTCCAGCGGGCCGGCGTCGACATCCGCTTCGGCCAGCGAATCGAGTCGACCGCCGACCTCGCCGTGCTCGGGCTGGGCAACGCGGACGTGATTGTCGGCGCCGACGGCGTGAACTCGGTGCTGCGCCGGCAGTACGCGGACGAGCTGGGCACGACGCATCGTGCCCTGACGAACCACTTTGCGTGGTACGGCACGAAGAAGGTGTTCGAGAGTCCGGCACTCGTCTTCCGCAAGCGCGATGGCGGGCACTTCGTCGCCCACTACTACGCCTACAGCGACGAGATGAGCACCTTCGTTGCCGAGTGCGACGACGCGACCTGGCACCGGCTGGACCTAAACCGGATGTCCGACGACGAGCGGCAGGCCTTGTTCGAGGACATCTTCGAACCCGAGCTGGCCGGCCGCAAGCTGATCTCGAACAAGTCGCTCTGGCGCCAGTTCCCGGTCATCCGCAATGCGCGCTGGTCGCAGGGCCGCAGCGTCCTGATCGGCGATGCGCTTGCCAGTGCGCATTTTTCGATCGGATCGGGCACCCGCATCGCGATGACCGATTCGATCGCGCTGGCCCGGGCCCTGCTGGGTTGCGCCGGCGACGTCGCGGCCGGCCTGGCGGCCTTCGAGCGCGACCATGGACCGCAGAAGCACAAGCTCATCGCGGCCTCCGAGCTGTCCTATAACTGGTACGAGCGCATGGCCGAGTGGATGGACGCGCTGACGGCCGAGGAGTTTGTCTATCAGTTCATGACGCGCACGGGCCGCGTCGACGACGAGCGGCTGCGCGCCGAGTTTCCGGATCTGATGCGCCGGCTTGGCCGTGGCGGCGCCGCGGCATGAACGAGAGCGTCGAGATCGTCGTCGCCGATCGGCCGTTCACGGTGCGTCGAACCGCCCGCTGGGTCGATTGCGACCCCGCTGGCGTCGTCTATGCGGGTCGCTACCCCGAGTACCTGCTCGGCGCGGTGGGGCACTTCCTGCGCGCGCTGCGCGGTGTGCCGGTCGTGCTCGCGCCTGAAGTGGACCTGATCTGCAAGCACATGGAGCTGACGTTCCAGGACTCGTTGCGTCCGGACGATGTTGTCGATATCCGACTGGGCATCGGCGATGTGCGCGACCACAGCTTCGACATCGTCGCTGACGCGAGGCGCCTCGACGGACGGCCCGCATTCGGTGGAATGTTCACGCCGATCTGTGTCCCCCAGGGGCAGCTCGGCGAGAAGGCTCTGATACCGCCTACCTTGCGTCAGGCCCTCGAGCATCAATCGATCGTGAACGGAAGCACGTCATGACTCCACGCACCTACCGGATCGGCCAGATTGTTCCCAGCTCCAACACGACGATGGAGACGGAGATCCCGGCCATGCTCGCCGCCCGCACTGCGTTCCGGCCGGATGAGCGCTTCACCTTCCACTCCAGCCGCATGCGCATGCACAAGGTGACGCGCGAAGAGCTGGAGGCGATGAACCGCGAGGGCCTGCGCTGTGCCGCCGAACTGGCGGATGCGCGGGTGGAGGTCATGAGCACGGCCTGCCTCGTCGCCATCATGGCGATGGGCCCGGGCCACCATCGCAAAGTGCAGCGCGAGCTCGAGGAAGTGGCCCGCGCTAACCGGTGTGATGCGCCGGTGATGACCTCGGCCGGTGCGCTGATCGAGGGCCTGCAGATCATGGGCGCAAAGAAGATCTCGCTGCTCGCGCCCTACATGTGCGCGCTGACCGATCGGGTCGTCGAGTACATCGAGAACGAAGGTATCGAGGTTGTCGACGCTGTGTCGTTCGAGATTCCGGACAACCTCGAGGTCGGCCGCCGCGACCCGGCGCAGCTGGTCGAGGACGTCAAACGCCTGAACACGAGCAACGTCGATGTCGTCGTGCTCTCGGCCTGCGTGCAGATGCCTTCGCTGCCTTCGATTCAGGTGGTCCAAGACTGGTTGGGCATCCCGGTCACCTCGACGGCGATTTGCACGACTCGTCGCATGCTCGACCACCTCGGACTCGAGCCCTTCGTGCCGAACGCTGGGGCCTTGCTTTCGGGGCGCTATCCCGCTGCCGTCGTCAAGGCGGCGTGAGCAGCAAAGCAGGCTGCGTTGGCTGTTGTCGCTGGCTGTTGCCGCATCGCGCAACGGGTCGCCGCGTTGCCCAGCGTGGCAGCGACCCACTGATGTTCAAGGAACCACCATGCGTGAAGCTGTCGTCGTATCGACTGTGCGGACCCCCATTGGCCGCGCCTTTCGGGGCGCGTTCAACAACACGAAGTCGCCGACGCTGATGGCGCACGCGGTTCGGCATGCGGTCGCGCGTGCCGGTCTGGACCCCGAACGCATCGAAGACCTCATCGTCGGCACCGTACTGGCTGCAGGCACGGCGGGCTCGAACATCGCGCGCCAGGCGGCCTTCGCCGCCGGGCTGCCGCACTCGGTCAGCGCGCACACGATCGACCGCCAATGCGCCTCCGGTCTGATGGCCATCGCCGCCGGGGCCAAGCAGATCATCGTCGACGGCATGGACGTCGTCGTGGCCGGCGGGCAGGACAACATCTCCGCGGTGCAGCAGCGCTACGTCGAATGGGTGCAGGCCGAACAGGACGCGAGCGTCCTTCTGCACGCCCCGCAGGCCTACATGCCGATGCTGCAGACGGCCGAGTTCGTCGCGCGCAAGTACGGCATTTCGCGTGAGCAGCAGGACGACTATGCGCTGGCCTCGCAGCTGCGGACGGCACAGGCGCAGGCCGCCGGCCGCTTCGATGCCGAGATCGTGCCGGTCACGACGACGATGCTGCTCCAGGACAAGGCGACCGGCCAGGTCTCGCCCAAGGAGGTCACGCTCGCGCGCGACGAGGGCAACCGGCCCGACACGCGCCGCGAGGCGCTGGCCGCGCTGGCGCCGGTCATCGAGGGCGGGGTCGTCACGGCCGGCAACGCGAGCCAGCTGTCCGACGGCGCCAGCGCCTGCGTGCTGATGGAGGCCGCTGCGGCACGGCGCGACGGGCTCGCGCCGCTGGGCTCCTACCGCGGCATGGCGGTGGCCGGCACCGCGCCCGAGGAGATGGGCATCGGCCCGCTCTACGCGATCCCGAAGCTGCTGAAGCGGCACAGACTGTCAGTGAACGACATCGGCCTGTGGGAGCTGAACGAGGCCTTTGCCTGCCAGGTCCTGTACTGCCGAGATCGCCTCGGCATCGACCCGGACCGCTACAACGTCAATGGTGGCGCCATCGCGATCGGCCACCCCTACGGCATGACCGGCGCGCGTCTGGTGGGCCATGCGTTGGTCGAGGGGCGGCGGCGCGGAGTCCGGTATGTGGTGGTCGCGATGTGCGTCGGCGGCGGCATGGGCGCGGCCGCGCTGTTCGAGGTCGCCGGACCCTAGGGAAAACGATGGTTCCGAAGGGCTTCGACGAATTTGCCATAGTCTCAGATTCTCTCTACACTTTCTTTAATTGATATCAAGTCAAAAAGTGGGGACAACGGATATGGGCTTCGTGGTTGGAATCGACGTCGGCGGCACGTTCACGGATGGCGTGGCGGTCGATGCGGCCGGGCAGATCGTCTCGGCCAAGTCGCCGTCGACACCGCCCGATTACTCCGAGGGCGTGTTCGACGTCCTGTCGCTGCTGGCCGAGCAGTTCTCGATGACGCGCCGGTCCTTCCTGGCGCAGACCGATCACATCTCGCACGGCACGACCTCGTCGCTGAACGCGCTCGTGATGGGCCGGGTGCCGGCGGTGGGCTTCATCACGACCAAGGGCCACGGCGACTCGATCGCGATCATGAACGTCGAGGGGCGCTACCTCGGTCGCTCTTCGCAGGAGCTGCAGAACGTGCTCGGCCACCGCAAGCCGCCGCCGCTGGTGCCGAAGTCGCTGCTCAAGGAGGTGGCGCAGCGCATGGACCGCGAAGGGCATGTGCTCGTCGAGCTCGACGAGGATGAAGTGCGTGCCGCGGTACGCGACTGCGCGGCGCAGGGGGTGAAAGCGATCGCGGTGTCGCTGCTGTGGTCGTTCCGCAACCCGGCCCACGAGCGGCGCGTGCGCGAGATCATTCTCGAGGAGGCGCCGCAGATGTTCGTCGCGCTGTCGTCGGACGTGAGTCCGCGCATCCGCGAGTACGCGCGGCACGCGACGACGATCATGAGCACGCAGATCGGCCCGGGCCTGCGCGACTACCTGACGAACCTCGAGTCCGGCCTGCGCAACGAGGGTCTGGCCGGCCCGCTGCTGGTGATGCAGAGCTCGGGCGGCGCGATCACCGCGGCTGAGGCGCCGGCCACGGCGATCTCGACCGTCGGCTCGGTGCTGACCGGCGGCGTGGTGGGCGCGATGCAGCTGGCCTCGCAGCTGGGGCACCGCAACGTGATGGCGACCGACGTCGGCGGCACGACCTTCCTGGCCGGGCTGATCGTCGACGGCGAACCCGTGCGGGCGGTGCAGACGATCATCAACCAGTCACCGGTGAACGTGCCGACGCTGCGCGTCGAGGCGATCGGCTCCGGCGGCGGCGCGATCGCGTGGATCGACGCTGGCGGCAACCTGCAGGTCGGCCCCTTGAGCGCGCAGGCCAAGCCCGGGCCGGCCTGCTACGGGGCCGGCGGCACCGAGCCGACCGTCACCGATGCGAACCTCGTACTCGGGATCCTGCCGGCGGTCGGCCTGCTTGGCGGCAAGCGGCCGCTATCGCTCGAGTTGGCTCGCGATGCCATCCGTCGCCGCATTGCCGAACCGCTGGGCCTCAGCATCGAGGCGGCCGCCGCGGCGATCTATGCGGTGCAGAACGCGCAGACCGGCGACATGCTGCGCAAGATCGCGGTCGAGGCCGGTCACGACCCGCGCGACTTTGTCGTCTACGCCTTCGGCGGTGCCGGGCCGGCCCACTGCGCGGCGTATGGCGCCGATGTCGGCGCCAGCGAGGTGCTGGTGCCGCTCGGCCCGGTGGCGTCGGCGTTCTCGGCCTTTGGCTTGGCCGCATCGGACATCAGTGTCGTGCGGGAGCTGTCGGACCCTGCGCTGTTCCCGCTCGATCCCTTGCACGCCACCGCGAACTTCGAGCGGCTCGAGCAAGAGGTCGTCGCGGTGCTGGAGCGCCAGGGCATCCGCTTCGTGTCAACCGAAATGCACCGCGAGATCGACATGCGCTACGGCATGCAGATGGGCGAGGTCGCGACACCGGTTTCGTCCGGCCCGTTGACGGCGGCATCGCTGCAGCAGGCCGCGGACCGCTTCGAGCAGCTCTACGCACAGCTCTACGGCGCGGGGTCCGGCTTCCGCGACGCCGGCATCCAGTCGCTGACCTACCGGGTGCGCGGCACCGGCGTGCTGCCGGTGTCGCCGGAGCTGCCCGAGATCGCGCGCGCCGACGGCGTCCCGGTGAGCGACGCGCTGATCGAACACCGGCCGATCTGCCTCGACGGCCGCGAAGGCTATGTCGACACGCCGGCCTACGACTACGTGCGCCTGCGCGCCGGGCATGTGATCGACGGCCCGGCGGTCATCCAGGTGCCGACGACGACCGTGGTCCTGCCGCGCGGCATGCGCGGCACGATCGACCGGCTGGGCAACCTCTCGATCGCGACCGGCGCCTGAGCCAGGAGACGCACATGCACATCACGATCCCCGGCTCCGAAGTCTTCGTCAGTCGCCCCGTCGCGCCCGACGAGTTGTTGCGCTCCCTGCCGCCGACCCTGAAGGTCCACACCGTGTCGCAGGAGACGATCGACGCCGTCGATCCGCTCACCTACGAAGTGATCCGCCATCGCCTGTGGTCGACCACCGACGAGATGGGCGAGACGCTCAAGCGCATGTCGGGCAGCCCGGTGGTCAGCGAGGCGAACGACTACGACTTCACGATCAACGACGAGGCCGGCCAGGAAGTCCAGATCGGCTTGTACAACACCATGCTCGCCGGGGCGATCGACCTCGCGATCTACTGGACGCTGCGCCACCGTGCCGACAACCCCGGCATCGAGGACGGCGACATGTTCCTGTGCAACGACCCGTGGATCGGCGGCGGCTTGCACCAGAGCGACGTCGTGATCATCTCGCCGGTGTTCCACGACGGTCGGCTGTTCGCCTGGACCAGCGCGATCTGCCACGAGCCCGACCTCGGCGGCATGACGCCCGGCTCAATGCCGATCTCGGCCGCCGACGTCTTCTCCGAAGCCGTGCCGACGCCGCCGATCAAGATCGTCCGCAACTTCACGCTGCAGAAGGACATGGCCGACATGTGGGTGCGGCGCTCGCGCGTGCCGCAACTCGTCGGTCTGGACCTGCGCGCCAAGGTCGGCGCCAACATGGTGGGCCGCAAGCGGCTGCTTGCGCTGATCGCGCAGTACGGGCCCGACACCGTCAAGGCGGTGATGAAGCGGATGATGAACGACGCCGAGCGCCGCCTGCGCGACAAGCTGCGCCTCGCTCCCGACGGCACCTGGCAGGCGACCAGCTACCTCGACCAGTCGCAGGCCGGCGACCGCGGCACGCACAAGCTCGCGCTGACGATGAGCAAGCGCGACGACCACCTGAGCTTCGACTTCACCGGCACCGCGCCGCAGGCCGGCGTGATCAACTGCACCTACGCCGGCTCGCGCGGCGGCATCATGCTCGCGTTGCTGCCGACGCTAGCGGGCAACATCCCGTGGGCGGCCGGCGGCCTGATGCGCTGCTTCGACATCGTCACGCCCGAAGGCACGCTCAACAACGCCAGCTTCCCGGCGGCGATCAACAAGGCGCCGATCGCCACCGCCTGGGCCATCGGCAACCTGGCGGCGCAATGCCTGTCGCAGATGCTCGACGCCACCATCGACTTGAAGGCGAACGTGCAGGCGACCTGCTGCGGCACCTGGAACACGGCGGTGCTGGCCGGGCTCGACCAGCGCGGCAAGCGGCACTCGCCCTTCGTCGACGTCGTGATGGAGTCGATGGCCGGCGGCTACGGCGCGCGGCCGACGGCCGACGGCATCGACACCGGCGGCCTGTTCTGCATCCCGATGGGCAAGCTGCCCGACGTCGAGATGACCGAGTTGCTGTATCCGCTGCTGATTCTGTGGCGGCGCGAGGAACCCGACTCGGGCGGGCCGGGCCGCCAGCGCGGCGGCGTCAGTGCCTCGGCCGCCATCACGCCGCATGGCACCGCGGTGCCGATGGCGCTGGTGCTGTCCAGCTCGGGCATGGCGACCGCGCAGAACCAGGGCCTTGCCGGCGGCCACCCGGGCAACACCGGCCACAACGTCGTCGTGCGCCGCAGCGCGCTGCCGCAGATGTTCCAGCGCGGCGTCGTGCCGACCGACCTGCTCGACTGCGGCGGCGAGCTCGACACCGCCCAATGCATGGCCGCCGGCCTGCTCGAGCCGGGCGACGTGCTCTATCTGCATTGCCAGGGCGGCGGCGGCTATGGCGATCCGCTGCGCCGCGATCCCGACGCCGTCAGCGCGGACCTGCGCATCGGCAAGATCAGCCGCGAGGCGGCGGAGCAGGTCTACGGTGTGACCGTCGACGACCAGGGCCGGACCGATGGGCCGCGCACGGTGCGGCAGCGCGCGGTCATGTGCGAGGACCGCGCACGCCGCTCTGCCCCGCCGCCGAAGGCGTTCTCGAAGTACGTCGATCCCATCCGCAGCCACGCGCTCGACGACAACCTGGTCGTCGTGCAGCGCCAGGGCGAGCCCGAGGTCGTGGCGTGCCGGCACTGCGGCCAGCAGCTCAGCGACCACGACAAGCGCCTGTCGCTGGCCTGCAGCGACTCGGCGCCCGTCGCGCCGGGACGCAACGTTCGCGTCGATCCGTCGCACTACGTCGACACGGAGGTCGTGTTCCGCGAGCACTTCTGTCCAGGCTGCTACACGAGCCTGAACGCGGCGCTGGTGCCGAAGGAGCACGTCGACGTGATCGGCGGGCTGCACACGATGACTTCGCCCTAGCGTCCCGCCCTCTCACGTCGTTTTGCTTGTCGCGACCGCGTTGCCGGCCGGTCGCGCGGGGATGCCTTTCGCCAAAAGCCGGGACTGTCGACGCCTGACGTCGAGCCGAGGAGACCAGAGAACCATGCCACATTCGATTCGCCCCTCAAGCCTCGGCAGCCTCGTCGCGCTGCTCGGCCTTGCACTGCCCTCTGCGGCCTTCGAGATCAGCACCGGGAACCCGGACGTCAAGCTGCGTTGGGACAACACCGTCAAGTACAGCCTCGGCGCGCGGGTCAAGTCGGCCGACGCCGAGCTCACGTCCACGCCCAACCCGAACTTCGACGACGGCGACCGCAACTTCGACAAGGGGGTGATCTCGAACCGATTCGACCTGTTGTCCGAAGCGGACCTGACCTACGGCAATGTCGGCGCCCGGGTCAGCGCCGCAGCGTGGTACGACTCGGTCTACAACGGCTCCACCGACAACGACTCTCCGTTCACCTACAACGCCTTCTCCGTCGACCACAGACACTTCACGGAAGACACCAAGAAGCTGCACGGCCGCAAGGGCGAGATCCTCGACGCGTTCTTGTTCGCGAAAGGCAAGGTCGGCGAGTCGAGCTACAGCGTTCGCGCCGGCCAGCATGCGCTGCTCTGGGGCGAGAGCCTGTTCTTCGGCGAGAACGGATTAGTCGCCGGCCAGTCGTCGCGCGACATCATCAAGCTGCTGGCCGTGCCCAACAGCCAGGTGCGAGAGTTCCTGCGGCCGATCGGGCAGGTCTCGGGTCAGCTGCAGCTGAACCCGGCGGTCTCGATCGGCGCCTACGTGCAGTACGACTGGGAGGCCGATCGCCTGCCGGCATCGGGCAGCTATCTGTCCCGTGCCGATCTGGTCGGTGATGGCGGCGAGCGACTGATCGTCGGCCCGCCGATCGCACCGGGCGGCGGACCTGCGGCGTTCTTCCGCACCAAGGATCTGGAGCCCAGCGGCTCGGGACAGGGCGGTGTGCAGCTGCGCTGGCGCAACGACGCCATCGATACCGACTTCGGGTTCTATGCGATCCGCTACCACGACAAGAGTCCGCAGTTCTACTTGCGGCCGAGCGGTGGCGCCGATCCGGCCAGCGGCAGCATCGGAACCTACCAGCAGGTCTACCACCAGGGAGTGAAGGCTTTTGGCGTCAGCGCCACCAAGACCTTCGGCAGCGTCAACCTGGCTGGCGAGATCTCGGTACGCCGCAACACGGCGCTCGTGGCCAACGGGGGCGCGGCCGTCGTGCTGCCGGGCCAGGTCGCCGATGGCGACGACCACCCGCTGTACCCCGTCGGCAACTCCGCCCATGCACAGGTCTCGGCGATCCACACGCTCGAACGCGCCGCCTTGTGGGACGGTGGTTTCCTGCTCGGCGAGATCGCTTGGCATCGCCGCACGAGCATCACGAAGAACGCGCAGAACCTCGATCCCAACACCACACGCGATGCCGTCGGACTTCGGGTGCTCTTCATTCCGACCTGGTACCAGGTGCTGCCGGGGCTCGAGCTCTCGGCGCCGATCGGGCTGGGCTACAACCCGAGCGGTCGGTCTTCGGTCATCACGCAGTTCAACGGCGGTTGGAGCAAGGGCGGCGATCTCAGCATCGGCCTGAGCGCCATCTATCTCGACACCTGGAAGGCCAGCATCAACTACACGACCTTCCTCGGCAGCGCCGGCACGATCCTCGATCCGCTGACGACCAGCTACACGTTCAAGCAGTCACTGAAGGACCGCGATTTCGTCACGCTGTCGATCCAACGCACCTTCTGACGCCCAGGAGTACCGTCATGCAAGCCATTCGATTCGCCCTCTTCGCCACGACGCTGCTGTTGTCGGCTCAATCAACCCTCGCCGCGGTGACCGCCGATGAGGCGGCGCAACTCAAGACCACGCTGACCCCCCTCGGGGCCGAGCGCGGCGGCAACAAGGAAGGCGCGATCCCGGCGTGGACCGGCGGCTACACCCAGCCGATGCCGGGTTACGAGCCGGGTGGCCGCCGCCCCGATCCGTTCGCGTCGGACAAGCCGCTGTACTCGGTGACGTCGCAGAACCTCGCGCAGCACGCCGACAAGCTCAGCGACGGCCACCAGGCGATGTTCAAGAAGTACCCCAACTACCGTATCGACGTCTATCCGACGCGCCGCACGGCGGCGGCGCCGCAATGGGTCTACGACAACACCAGCAAGAACGCCACCCAGGCCAAGACGGCGAACAACGGCGTGTCGGTCACCGGGGCGTATGGCGGCATTCCGTTCCCCATCCCCAAGACCGGCTCGGAGGCGATGTGGAACCACCTCCTGACCTGGCAGGGCGAGGCGGCGCGCTGGCTGTTCCAGACCTGGATCGTCACGGCCGATGGCAAGCGACTGATCTCGTCGGACTCGGTGATCGACTACCAGTACCCGTACTACTACAAGGAGGGCACGGTCGACACCTTCAAGGGTGACTACATGGTCCTGCGCCTCGTGACCGAGGGGCCGCCCCAGAAGGCCGGTGAGGCCATCGTCGCGCGCTACCCGACCGACATGGTCGGCGTCGGCCCCCGGCTGTGGCAGTACCTCGCGGGTCAGCGCCGGGTGCGCAAGCTGCCCAACGCGCTGTACGACACCCCCTCGTTCGTCACCGCCGGCATCAGCAACTTCGACGAGATCTGGGTGTTCGGTGGGCCGCAGGACCGCTACGACTGGAAGCTGGTCGGCAAGAAGGAGATGCTGATCCCGTACAACAACAACAAGCTGCTGCAGCCGACCAAGATCGACGCGGTGATGTCGGAGCGCTTCCTCAACCCGGATCACATGCGCTGGGAGCTGCACCGCGTGTGGGTCGTCGAAGCCACGCTCGCCGACGGCAAGCGTCATGTGATGCCCAAGCGCCGCTTCTACCTCGACGAGGACAGCTGGCTCGCGGTGCTCGCCGACGGCTGGGACCAGAAGGGCCAGCTGTGGAAGACCTTCTGGTACCAGCCCGTGCTCGCGGCCGAGCTGCCCGGCCTGATCGGCGGCGCCTTCGGCCACTACAACCTCCAGACCGGCGACTGGATCGCCAACCATGTGGTGTCGGAGAAGCCGAACCACATCGTGTTCCAGAAGCGGCTGTCCGACAGCTACTTCACCGGCGAGGCGATGGCCGGTGAGAGCGTGCGCTGAAGACGCCCGGCCGTGAACATGAGGGCAACAGACGTGTGGAAGAAGGTGTCCGTCGCGGCAGCCTGCGCGTTGGCCATCGGCGCCACCGCGTCACAGGCGGTCGCGCAGCGGGTGGCCGACGTGCTCGAGCGGCCGGCGCTGCGGCTGACGCACCCTGAGCGCGCCGCGCTCGTCGACGTCGGGCTGGCCGGACCGCGCATCGTTGCGGTCGGCGAACGCGGCGTGATCACCTTGTCCGACGACGGCGGCGCGACGTGGCGCCAGGCCGTGGTGCCGGTCAGCGTGACCTTGACCGCCATCCACTTTCCGACGCCCCGGCTCGGCTGGGCGGTCGGGCATGGCGCCGCGGTGCTGCACAGCGCCGACGGCGGCGAAACCTGGAAGACACAGCTCGACGGCATCAAGGCCGCGGCGCTCGCGTTGCAGGCGGCAAGGTCCGCAGCCGTGTCGAACGGCGCTGGGGACAAGCGCCTCAAGGCGGCCGAGCAGCTTGTCGCCGAGGGCCCTGACAAGCCACTGCTCGGTGTGCACTTCCTCGATGGGCGGCACGGTGTCGTCGTCGGCGCGTACGGGCTGGCGTTCGAGACGCAGGACGGCGGGGCCTCGTGGCTGCCGCTGATGGATCGCATCGAGAACGCGGGGGCACTGCATCTCTACGCAGTCGATTCGCAAGGCGACCGCCTTTGCATCGCCGGCGAGCAGGGCATCGTGCTGCGTTCGATCGATCGTGGGCGATCGTTCGGCCGCGTCCCCTCGCCCTATGACGGCACCTACTTCGCGGTGGCCTGCGGCAGCGACGGGTCGATCTTCCTCGGTGGATTGAACGGCAACGCCTACTCGTCCGTCAACGGCAGCGGGACGTGGCAGAAGGTCGACTCGGGCTTCCAGGCGTCCATTGTTTCGATACGCCGGACTTCCGGAGGGCGTCTGCTGGTTGCCGATCAGGCTGGGCGGGTGATGCGCAGCGACGACGGGGGGCGCAGCCTGAGTGCGAGCGTGTGGCGCATGCAAGCCCCGTTGTCGGCGTTTGTGATGCTGGCCGATCAGCAGCTCGTCGGCGTCGGCTTGCGCGGCGCCGCGCAACGAACGACTGACGCGCCTGCGGGAGCTCGCCCGTGATCGCATCCGACATCTCGTCCGGGGCCAGCGCATCCTTCGACGCGGCCTCGGGATCACGCACCGAGCGGCTGCTGTTCGACCACCGGCGCGTCGTGCTCGCGCTCTGCCTCCTCGTCACGCTGGTGCTGGGCATGCTGGCGACACGCGTGCAGCTGAACGCGAAGTTCGAGGACATGGTCCCGACGAGCCATCCCTTTATCGCGAACTACCTCGCGAACAAGGACGAGCTGCGGGGCCTGTTCCCGAACGCGATCCGCGTCGCGGTCGAAGCCCGGCACGGATCGATCTACGAGCGTGACTACCTCGATACGCTGCGTCGCGTCAGCGACGAACTGTTCGTGCTGCCTGGGGTCGACCGGCCGGCGATGCGCTCGCTGTGGACGCCCGCGACCCGCTGGCTCGCGGTCACCGAGGATGGCCTCGACGGGGGGCCGGTCATCCCGCCCGACTACGACGGCTCGGCCCTGTCGATCTCACGCCTGCGGGCCAATGTCGAGCGCTCGGGAGAGATCGGCCAGCTCGTCGCGGCGAACCTGAAATCGAGCGTGGTCTTCGTGCCGCTGCTGTCGGTCGATGCCGAAGGCCAGCCCTTGGATTACCGCGCGCTGTCCGACCGGCTCGAGGAGATCCGTGCCAAGTACGGCAGCACCGCCATCGACATCCGCATCACGGGCTTCGCGAAGATCGTCGGGGATCTGATCGACGGCCTGCGCGCAATGCTGGTCTTCTTCGGCGCCGCGATCGCCATCGCGATGCTTGCCTTGTACTGGTACACGCGCTGCCTGCGCAGCACGACCCTGGTCGTGGGCTGCTCGCTGGTCGCCGTCGTCTGGCAGATGGGTCTCGTCCCGCTGCTGGGCTACCAGCTCGACCCCTACACGGTCCTGGTGCCTTTCCTCATCTTCGCGATCGGCATGAGCCATGGCGCGCAGAAGATGAACGGCATCACGCAGGACATCGCGCGCGGCGCCCACCGGCTCGTGGCGGCACGCCTGACGTTCCGGCGGCTGTTCATGGCGGGGCTGGCGGCCTTGCTGTGCGACGCGGTGGGCTTCGCGGTACTGTTCGTCATCCAGATCGAGGTGATACGCAGCCTGGCGGTGATTGCGAGTGTCGGCGTCGCCGCGCTGATCTTCACGAACCTGATCCTGCTGCCGGTCCTGCTCAGCTACGTGGGCGTCAGCGATCGCGCCATCCGGCGATCGCAGGCCGCAGAGCAGGATATCGAGTCACAGGCGCGGCCGGCTTGGCAGCAGGTGGTGGAAAGCTTTGCGGAACGGCGCCGGGCCCCGGTCGTCGTCGGAGTCGCGATGCTGTTGGCGGTCCTGGGCGTCGTCCTCGCCCAGGACTTGAAGATCGGCGACCTGGACGCCGGCGCGCCGGAGCTCAGGGCCGACTCCCGCTACAACCGTGACAGTGCCTTCCTCACCAGCAACTACGGGGCCAGCAGCGACGTCTTCGCGGTGATGGTGAAGACGCCGGCAGGGCAATGTGCGCAATACAAGACGCAGGCCAAGGTGGACGCGCTGGAGGCTCGCTTGCGCCAGCTGGAAGGCGTGGAGTCGACGCTGTCGCTCGCCAGCCTGAGTCGGCAGGTCACGACCCTGATGAACGAGGGCAGCGACAAGTGGTACGAGCTGCCACGTACGCAGGGCTTGCTGAATTCGGTGACCAATCAGGTGCCGCCGCAACTCTTCAACGAGACCTGCAGCATGCTGGCGCTGTTCGCCTACCTGTCGGATCACAAGGCGGACACCTTGACGCGCGTCGTCGACGAAGTCACCGACTTTGCCGCGGCGAACAACGCTGACGATGCGCGCTTTCTGCTCGCCGCAGGCAACGCCGGGATCGAGGCGGCCACGAACATCGTCGTCCAGGATGCCAACCGCATGATGCTGCTGCTGGTCTATGCGGCGGTGACGGCGCTGTGCTTCGCCACGTTCCGCAACTGGCGCGCCGTGGTGTGCGCGGTTCTGCCGCTCGCGCTCACGTCGATCCTGGCCGAGGCACTGATGGCGAAGCTCGGCATCGGGGTCAAGGTCGCCACCTTGCCGGTGATCGCGCTGGGGGTCGGCATCGGCGTCGACTATGCGCTTTACATCCTGAGCGTGATGCTGGCGCAGATCCGGCTGGGCGAGTCGGTCGTTCAGGCCTACCGCACCTCGCTGCACTTCACCGGCAAGGTCGTGATGCTCACGGGCGTCACGCTGGCCACGGGTGTGGCGACCTGGATCTTCTCGCCGATCAAGTTCCAGGCCGACATGGGCTTGCTGCTGGCCTTCATGTTTGCGTTGAACATGTTTGGCGCTCTGGTGCTGCTGCCAGCGCTGGCCTCGGTTCTGCTCGAACCGGCTCAACGAAGCCGCAAGGCTGTCCCGGCAGTGGTCTGACTTTTGAATTCGAACAGGTAGAGCAATGCGTCTGAAAGACAAGGTTTGCGTGATCACCGGCGGTGCGGCCGGCATAGGCAAGGCGACGGCGCGCAAGTTCGCCAAGGAGGGCGCGACGGTGGTGATCTGCGACCGATCGTCCGCCGCGATCGACACCGAGGTCGAGAGTGCTTCGCGAGAGGGCTTCCACATCATCGGCTATGAGTTGGATGTTGTCGATCGGGGGTCCGTCGACAGGGTTCTCAAGGAAGTGCTGGCGCGATGCGGGCGCGTCGATGTGCTGGTCAACAACGCGGGAATCACTCGCGATGCGCGCCTGCAACGCATGACCGAACAGCAGTTCGACGAAGTGATCGACGTCAATCTGAAGGGCGTCTTCAACTGCACCCAGAGCGTCGCGCCCGTGATGGTCGAGCAAGGCGCGGGAGTGGTACTGAATGCATCGAGCGTTGTGGGCCTGCACGGGAACTTCGGTCAGACGAACTACGCGGCCAGCAAGTTCGCGGTGCTCGGGATGACCAAGACCTGGGCACGCGAGCTGGGAGCCAAGGGCGTTCGAGTCAACGCCGTGTGTCCCGGCTTCGTCGAGACCGAGATGCTGAAGACCATGCCCGAGAAGGTGCTGGATGGGTTGAAGCGCGCATGCTGGATGGGGCGTCTGGGATCGCCCGACGAAATCGCGAACGTCTACACCTTCCTTGCGAGCGACGACGCCAGCTTCCTCAACGGCGCCGTGATCGAGGCGTCGGGCGGCCTGTCGCTCTGAATCGGATCGGCGATGGCGCTGCTTCGTCGATGCCTGGAGGAGCTCCGTGCGAGACGCGAGCACCCGTCCGATCGCCGCTGTTCGCGTCATGCGTCGGCATCGCAAGCGTCCAACGAGACCGAAGTGGGTGACGAACGCGAAACCCTGGGTACGGAGGCCCTGGGCGCCTCTGGAGGCCGGCTCGATCGCCAAGGCTTCGCGGGCCCCAGTGCGCGCTTGCTGAGTCCTTGATGGTCGCGGCCGAAACACTTGAAGGAGACCTGCCGGTGAAGATGCCCAGAAGAAGCGTCCCTGCACGACGATCCGTCGCGCCGAGGATTTCTTTCGGCGGCGCTGGGGGGCGCGGCCGGACTGGTGGGCGCGTCCGCAGCGGGGCCGAGCGTCGCGGCCACGGCGACGGCGTGGTCCCAGGAAGCCGACATCCTGATCGTGGGAACGGGAGCGGGAGCGTCGTCGGCCGCCATCGCGGCCGTGAACGCGGGCAGCTCCGTCATCATGGTGGAGAAGGGCCCGATTTACGGGGGAACGACCGCGAAGTCGGAGGGCGGGATGCGGGTCCCGAACAACCGCTTCCTGCGCGCCAAAGGGAAGGCCGATGCCCGCGAAGACGCACTGCGCTACATGGCCCGCTGTGCGCGACCGCAGCTCTACCGGGCCGGCCAACCGTTCTTCGGCATGCCGGAGTCCGAGTACCGGCTCATGGAAGCGTTCTATGACCATGCGGCCCCTGCTTTCGAGTTCCTCGAGGAGGCGGGCGCGCTCAGGACGACGCAGATCCTGCTGCTGCCGGACTACTTCGAAGGACCCGAGAACAAGGTCCCCGTGGGCCGTCAGATCATGACTGAGCAACCGAACGGGCAATACGGACTCTGGAGTTGCCCCGCTTTCGTGGAGACGTGATCCTTATGAAGGAAGGAGTCCACGATGCCACGAAGCAAGCCCCCCTATCCGGCCGAGTTCCGCGAGCAGCTCGTCGAGCTGTCACCCCAGCGCCCGGCCAGCGCGACGCCGCATGCACCGGCCGCCGTAGCGGCGTGGTCGGCAGGGCAGGGCGGCGTTCACGGCGACGACGGTCGCCGTGCACCCGCCGCCGTGCGGTCACGGCGGGTGACTCAGAGCGCCGGCGCTTCGGCCAGCAGGCCGGTCTTGACGAAGTAGTCGACCACCTTGGCCGAGGCCCGCTGGCGGTGGGCGATGCAGGCCGGGTGGGCGAGCGCGGCCAGGCGGATCTCGTAGGCGTCGGCCAGCCCGGCGTCGCGGTAGACCGTCGGGTTGTAGTAATCGCCCCAGGACGACTTCAGGTAACTCGTCAGCCACTGCCGGAACGAGGCCAGCTTCTCGTCGCCCCAGTGCGGGCCGTAGCGCTCGAACAGTTCGGCCAGGTAGCTGCGGCCGAACGCCAGGTGGCGCGCCTCGTCGATGTGGTGGACCTTGTTGATCTCGCGCACCAGTGGATCGCAGCGCTCGTCCGGCGCGATCGCCAGGTTGTAGTAGTCGCCCAGCTCCTCGACCACCATCGCCAGGCAGAAGAACACGACCTCGTCCTCGCCCTTGGCGAACTCGCGCGGCAGCGCGACCTTCTTCTCCGGGTACACCTTGCCGATGTAGCGGTGGCAGAACTCGCCGAACATCACCATGTGCTTGTTCTCCTCGTCGAGGAAGTGGTGCAGGTACTCGGTGATTTCGCGGTTGTTGCTCGACTGGTAGAGCCGGTGCGCCAGGCCCTGCACCAGCAGGCGCTCGCCCTGCAACACGAGGCTGAAGAAGTTGCACAGCTCGTGCAGGCTCAGCCGGTGGCGCTGGGCTTCGCTCAGGCCGTCGTAGACCGGCGTGCCGTGGATCGAGATCAGCTCCGGCGGCATGCACCAGGCGCCTTCCCGCAGCTGCGGCGGCCAGTCGAAGGCGTTGTAGACGTCGTAGAACTTCCTGCACGACGCGCGCGAGAGTCGGCTGGCCAGTTGCGAGGCGGTTTCCATGGGGGCTCCGGGCGTGCTGCGTGGGCGATGGAACTCGATCCTAGGCAGCGCGCCGGTGCCGGCCTTGCGTTGCATCAAGCCCGGCCGACCGGGGGCGTGGCCGCGGCCGGCGCGCCACCCGAACGAGGGGCCGGCGGGGGGCGTCCGCAGCGCCCTTAATCTGCATCAAGGGTCGCGCGGCGGGGCAGGGCTGCAATGGCCCATGCAGATCGATCCCGCCGCCCACGCCGACCGCCCGCTGGCCTTCAGCCTGTACTACTTCGCCAGCGACGAGGGCGGGCCGCGCGCCGACGCGCAGCGCCGCCTGCTGTTCGAGAGCGCCAAGTTCGCCGACCAGCATGGCTTTTCGGCGTTGTGGGCGCCCGAGCGGCACTTCCATGCCTTCGGCGGCCTGTCGCCCAACCCGTCGGTGATGGCCGCGGCGCTGGCGGCGCTGACGCGCCGGGTGCGCATCCGCTCGGGCAGCGTGGTGGTGCCGCTGCACCACCCGGTGCGCGTGGTCGAGGAATGGTCGGTGGTCGACTTCCTGTCCGGCGGTCGGGTCGACCTGGGCCTGGCCTCGGGCTGGTTCCCGAACGACTTTCTGCTCGCGCCGCCGGGCGCCTACGAGCAGCGCGGCGAACTCGTGTTCGAGCGCGCCAGCGAACTGCGTCGCCTGTGGGCCGGCGAGCCCTTCGAGGGCAGCAACCCGCTGGGCGAGCGCGTCAGCGTGCGCACGATGCCGCGCCCGGTGCAGCGCGAGTTGCCGATCTGGATCACCGCGGCGGGCAACCCCCAGACCTTCCGCCGTGCCGGCGCGCTGGGCTTGAACGTGCTGACCCATCTGCTGGGCCAGTCGCTCGAGGCCCTGGCCGACAAGATCGCGGCCTACCGCGCGGCCTGGGCCGAGGCCGGCCATCCGGGGCGTGGCACGGTGAGCCTGATGCTGCACACCTTCGTCGGCGAGGACGACGCGACGGTGCGCCGCACGGTCAAGGCCCCGATGCTCGACTACCTCGGCAGCTCGGCCAACCTGGTGGGGGGCTATACCGCGTCGGTGCCCTTCTTCCAGCAGCGCTGCGCGGTGGCGGCCGGCGCGCTAACGCCGGACGACGTGGCCGATGCGCTGGAGTTCTCGTTCGAGCGCTACTACGCGACGAGTTCGCTGCTGGGCAGCTTCGACCATTGCCTGCAGATGACCGACCGGCTCAAGGCGATCGAGGTCGACGAGGTCGCCTGCCTGATCGACTTCGGCGTCGAGGCCGACGAGGTGCTGGCGGCGCTGCCCCTGCTCGACGAGCTGCGGGAGCTGGCGAACCTGCCCGAAGTCCAGCCGGTGGACTGAGCGGGCTTGCGGGGCGGGCGGCGGGGCCACGGTGCCGGCCCGCGGGGCGGCGCACAAGCCGCACAAGCACCCCGACAACGACCTCGGCGGGGTCTACCATGTCTGCCCGCACCCGGGCGCCGACACCATCAACTTTCACGACGAGTGGCGCGCATGGATGATCCCGATCCCGGTGCGATGCTCGAGAGTCGGCTGGTGCGCGTCCACGGCCGCGTGCAGGGCGTCGGCTTTCGGGAGGCCTGTGTTCACCAGGCGCGGGCGCTGGGCGTCACCGGCTGGGTGCGCAACCGCCTGGACGGGTCGGTCGAGGCGATGCTGCAGGGCTCGCCCGAGCAACTGGCGCAGATGTGCGCCTGGCTGGACGACGGCATGCCCGCGGCCCTCGTCGAGCGGCTCGAGGTCACCGAGCTGCAGGCCCCCTATCCTCGGTTCGACCGCTTCGAACGCCTGCCGACGCTGTGAGGGCGGGGCCGGCGCGGCGGTCAGCGTCCGGGCCCTTGCTTGCGGCAGGTGCCGACATCAACCGCCGGCCCGCGCGCCGGCGGCATGCGCGTATGCTGGTGCCGGCGTCGTGACGGAGGCGATCATGGACGAGCAGGTCTTCAACCTCAGCATCCGCAAGTTCCTGAAGACGGTCGGCGTGGGCTCGCAGCGCGAGATCGAGCAGGCGGTGGCCAAAGCCGTCGCGGCGGGCACGATCGGCGGCGCGGAGACCCTCGCGGCGACGATGACGCTGCGCATCGCCGGGCTGCAGCTCGAGGTCCGGTTCGACGGCGAGGTCCAGCTCCAGTAGCGGCGCGGGCGCGTCGAACGCCGCCGCCCTCAGGCGCGCCGCGCCAGCGCGCGTTGCACCTCGCCGGCAAACCAGCCCTGGTCGAGCTCGGACTTGTCGGCGATGTCCAGGATGTGGTCGTTGAGTCGCGCGCGGTCGTCGGCGTTCAGGTCCTGCGCGGTCACCACCACCACCGGGATCTGCGCGGTGCTCGGGTCGCTCTTCAGCGCGTCGACGACGCCGAAGCCGTTGAGCTCCGGCATCTCCAGGTCCAGCGTGATCAGGTCGGGACGGAAGCGCCGCGCCAGCTCGACGCCCTCGCGCCCGCTGAAGGCGCGCAGCACGGTATAGCCGCGCTGGCGCAGCTGGGTGGCCATCAGCTCGACCGCGCCGGGCTCGTCGTCGATCACCAGGATCGTCACCGCCTGCTCGCCGTCGGGCACCAGCCCCAGGCGCTGCAGGCCCAGCGCGAGCGCGTCGCGCGCGATCGGCTTCTGCAGCACCAGCGCGGCGCCGAGCGAGAAGCCCTTGCGCTGGTCGGCGACGATCGAGACCACGACCACCGGCACCGCGTCCCAGCCGGCGATGTCCTTGCGCCGTGACAGGAACTCCCAGCCGTCCATGCCGGGCAGCAGGATGTCGAGCGTGATCAGCGCGGGCGTGCACTCGGGCGCCAGCGCCAGCGCCTCTTCGGCCGACACCACGCGCCGCACCGCGAAGCCCTGCGTGTCGAGCTGCGCGCTCATCAGCGCGGCGGCCTGGTCGTTGTCCTCGATCACCAGCGCCAGCGGCCGGTCGGCCGCGGCGGGGCGCGACGCCGCGGCGGCCTCGACCGGGTCGTCATCCTCGCCGCGCCAGGGCAGCCAGACGGTGAAGCAGCTGCCGCGGCCCGGTTCGCTGCTGACGGCGACCGTGCCGCCATGCAGCTCGGCGAGCCGCTGCACCAGCATCAGCCCGAGGCCGGTGCCCTCGGCGTTGCGCGTGACCGCGTTGGAGATCTGGGTGAAGGGCTTGAACAGCTTCTGCAGGTCGTCGGGCGCGATGCCGATGCCGGCGTCGGACACCGAGATCTCGACGAAGCGCGCGTAGCCGCTGTCGGGCAGCGGCCTGCGCAGCCCGGCCGCGAAGCCGGGCAGCGCGGTCGCGGCCCGGGTCCGTTCGACGCCGGCGACCCGCACCTGGACCACCCCGCCCTCGGGGCTGAACTTGATCGCGTTGGACACGAGGTTCAGCAGGATCTGCTTGAGCCGCCGGCGGTCGACCCGCGGCGCGCCCAGGCCGCCGGGCAGGTCCGAACGCACGCGCACGTTGCGCGCCTTGGCGCGCTCGGCCACCATCGCCAGCGTGTCGGCCAGCACCGGCTCCAGGTGCACGCGCTCGAGCGTGATCTCGACCTTGCCGGCCTCGATCTTCGACAGGTCGAGGATGTCGTTGATCAGCGACAGCAGGTGGTGGCCGCTCTGGTGGATGTGCGCGGCGAACAGGCGCCGCCGCTCCGAGCCCTCGCCGGCCAGCCCGTCGCGCAGCAGCTCCGAGAAGCCGATGACCGCGTTCAGCGGCGTCCGCAGCTCGTGCGACATGTTGGCCAGGAACTCGGACTTGAAGCGGCTCTGCTCCTCGAGCCGGAGGTTCGAGGCACCGAGCTGGACGTTCGAGGCCTTGAGCTGCTGGGTCAGCTGCTGCAGCTCGGCCGAGCGGCGCCGCTCCTTGGCATGCGCGTTCATCAGCCGCGCGTGCAGCGCGCCGTTCTCCAGCAGCAGCCGGCCGAGCACGAAGCTGGCCGCCAGCAGCCCGTAGACCCGGCCGGCGTAGAAGCCCAGGTCGAAGCGCCCGGCGTTCAGCACCGCCGACAGCGCGATGTCCAGCAGCCAGGCGGTCAGCACCACCGCGAGCCACAGGTCCAGCACCGCCAGCGGACGACGCCGCAGCAGCACCGCCAGCGCGACCGGGCTGGCCAGCCAGACCAGCGTGACGACCGCGGTCATCGCCGGCGTGTACTGGTTGCCCTGCATGATCGGCGGCAGCAGCGCCTGACCGTCGGTGGCCAGCAGCGTGCACAGCACCGCGGCGCCGGCCGCGAGCAGGGCCGTCGCGAGCAGCGCACGGCCGCGCGCGCGGGCGGCCATCGGCTCGAAGCGGCCGTTGCGCATCAGCGCGTAGGCGATCACGACCAGCGGGAAGCCGCCATGCCAGAACATGTACAGCCAGGCCGTGCTCTGCGGCCCGGCGCCGAGCAGGCCGTCGGGCGTGAACAGGCCCGGGAAGGTCAGCCCATGGGCGACGGTCATGCAGGCCGTGAACAGGTAGCCGCCGGCCAGCACCAGCAGTGCCCGCGAACGCGCGATCCAGAACTGGCCGACCAGCAGCATGGCGGTGAACAGGTCGCTCAGCACCAGCGCCGACTCGTAGATCGGGATGAAGGCCCAGACCTGCGGCAGCGGCCGCTTGGCCCAGGCGGCGGTGGCCGCGAACAGCAGCAGCAGCACCAGCACCACCGCCAGCGCGAGCCCGCGTTCCTCGGGGCCGGCCGGAGCGGCCGCGAGCCAGATCGATGCGGGGCGTTTGTCGCCGGGGTCGTCCGCGCTCTCGGCGCTCTCTGAAGTCATACGGGCGATCTCACCAGGGATGCCGCGCGGATGCCAGTGTCACAACTTACAGGCCCGGGGGCCTGTCCAGGGGGGCCGCCGGCGTCGGCGGGCCATTGCCGGCCGCGACCGACCTTCCCCCCCGGGAAAACCTGGGTAGGTCCCGGTCGGCTGGACCACGCCGGTGCTCACGCCGCCGAAGCACGACGCCGGTGCCTCGCCGCGCCCGCTCACGAGGGCAGGAAATCCACCGGCCAGCTCACCACCATCTGCTCCACGTCCTTCGCGCCGAAGTCGAACTGGCGGATGCGCGCGAGCAGCTTGCCCTCCAGCTCGGCGGCGCCGAGTTCGCTGGACACGATGCGCAGGCCGGTGACCTCGCCCGAGGGCGCGATCTTCAACTCCAGCACCACCTTGCCCTGCAGCGACGGGTCCTCGCGCAGCGCGCGGTTGTAGATCGCGTAGATCGCGCCCTTGTGGCGCTCGAACACCAGCTTGATCTCCTCGATCGAGCGCGAGGCCTTGCCGCTGCTGCCCTTGGTGAGCGTGCCGCCGCCGCCCGCGCCGCTGCCGCTGCCCGAGCCGTTGCCCTTGCCGCCGACACCCAGGCCGCCGCCGGGGCCGCCGCCGCCCCCGCCGCCGATCATGCCTTCGACCAGCGTGGTCGCGCGTCCCGCGAGCCCGCCGCCGCCGGTGTTGCGGCTGTAGGCGGCGGTGTTGATGCCGCCGCTGCCGCCGGCCGCGTTCGACGTGATCAGCGCGCGCGTCGGCGTGCCCGGGTCGGTGCCGGCCCCGACGCCGACGCCGGTGCCGCTGCCGATGCCCGGCCCCGGCTTGATGTCCTTCTGCAACTGCACCGCGACCGGCGCGGCCTGCAGCTGGGCCAGCTCGTCCTTCATCGCCAGCAGGCCCACGCCCTGGGCCTTGCGGCGCGCGGCCTCCAGGTTCTCGCCCGGCGGCTTGCCGGGCACCGGGTTGCGGGCCTCGGGCACGGCGGCCGAGCGGGTCGGCTCGTCGGGGCGGCGGGCTTCCGGGGCCGGCGTCTTGGGCGCGGGCAGCTGGGCCTCGGGCGGCCGGTCGGCGCGCGTGGCGGCCGGCGGCGGGGGCGGCGTCATGGGCTTCTGCTCGAGCACCAGCTTGGCCAGCCGCGCGGGCAGCTCCACCGGCGCGGCGCGGTCCTCGATGGGCCGCGGCATCAGCAGCAGCGCCAGGCACAGCAGCGTCACCGCGGCCAGCACGCGGTGCAGGATGCGGCGAAAGCGCGCCTCGTCCTCGGGTGCGACGGCCCAGGGCAGCAGCGGGCCTCGGAAGGACACCGCGGTGCTCAGTGCGGCGGCGCTCATGTCGTCGCCTTCCGCGTGACCGCGAACGCCACGTCGCTGAAGTTGGCGCGCGCCGCCGTGTACATCACCTTGCGCAGCAGGCGGTAGGGGATGGCCTTGTCGCCGAGGATGGTGACGGCCTTGCTCTTCGCGTCGCCGTCCGCGCCCAGCACGCTGCGGCCGGCCTGCAGGTCGAGCTCGGCCTTCAGCGGCGCGATCAGGTCGTCCTCGGTGGCGAGCGCGTCGCTGACGCGCGCCACCGCGCGGCCGCCGACCAGGATCTCGGTCGCGCTGACGGTGACCACGATGGTCTCGTGGGGCATCTTCTCGGCGCTCGACTCCGGCAGCTTGACGCTGCGGTGGCTGGTCAGCACCTCGACGCCGGTGCTCGACATCAGGAAGAAGATCAGGATCGTGAAGATGTCGATCAGGGCCACGAGGTTCATGTCGAGGCCGTTGGCGTGGCGCGCCTTGCGTTCGGCGCGCTTCTGCAGCGGGGTGAGCTTCATCGTCGTCGAGCCTCAGCGTTTGGCGACGCTGATCGGCGCGTCGCCGATCGAGATGTCGGGGAACAGCGCCAACGCCGGTGCGGCCTGCTGGCCCTTCGCGGGCGGCGCGGGCGGCGCCTCGCGGACCGCGTCCATCACCTGCACCAGCTGCTCGTAGGGCGTGTCGGGCTGGGCCAGCACGGTCGCGGTGCTGGTGGCCGGGTACTTGAGCTTGATCTGCTGCATCAGCAGCGACAGCGCGGCGAGGTCGTAGCCGCCGGCCGTGGCCGGGATGCGCTGGATCAGGCCGCCGATGCGGTCGCCGACGTCCAGCGCGTCGGGGCGGATCACGATCTCGAGCTTGAGGTCGTCGACCTTGAGCTGCTCGACGGCGCCGGAGCTCTGCGCCGGCAGCGTCAGCTCCATCACCGACAGCCGCGTGAATACCGCGGTCGACAGCAGGAAAGGCACCAGCACGACGATCACGTTGATGAAGGCCGTGACCTCGAGGTGGGCCGCGGGTTTGCGCAGGCGTCGGACACGCATGATGGGATTCCTCGTCGTTCGGGGCCGCGGCCGGGGCGGATCAGGCCTTGCTGCCGGCGGCCGCGGCCGTCTCGGCCTTCAGCCGCTGCACCAGGTTCAGGAAGCTGATCTTGGCGGCCTCGAGGCCGTCGACGATCTCGCTGGTGCGCGCCTGCAGGAAGGCGTGGATCAGCAGGAAGGGGATCGCCACCGACAGCGCGAACGCGGTGTTGTTCATCGCGATCGAGATCGACGCCGACAGCAGCTCGGCCTTCTCGGCCGGGTTGACCGCGGCCACCGCGGTGAAGCCCTTGATCAGGCCGATGATGGTGCCCAGCAGGCCCACCAGCGTGATCACGTTGGCGAAGGTCGCGATGTAGTGCGTGCGCTTCTCGAGGCGCGGCACGATCTCCATCATGCCTTCCTCCATCGCCGCGTCGATGTCCTCGCGGCGGCCGGGGCTCTGCATGCGCTGCAGGCCGTTGGCGACGATCTTGCCGATCGCGGCGTCGGACTTCTCGGCGACGCCCTGCACCTCCTTGAAGCGGCCGTTCTGCAGCAGCGGCAGCACCTGCGCCCACAGCTTGCTGTTCTGCTGGCGCGCGCGGTTGAGGAAGATCCAGCGCTCGACCGCGATCGCCAGGCCGATGGCCATGATCGCGATGCTGAAGTAGATGGCGACGCCGCTGTCCTGGAAGAACTTGACGGCGAATTCGATGGGGGTCATGGTGATCTCCTGGGGCGACGGTGGAACGGGAAACGGGCTCAGCGCGGCGCGGCGGCCGGCGCGCGGGGATGGATCTGCTGGTCGTAGGCGAGCTCGCGGCGGAACACATCGCGGTCGACCGGCGCGAGCGCCTCGTCGAGCACGCTGGTGGCCGGCCGGCCCGCCAGCGCATCGGGCAGCGGCTTCTTCCACGGCACGATGTAGAGCACCTTGGGCAGCTCGCGGTTGCCGATGATCTTGGTGGCGTCGATGTCGGCGCGGTCCTGGGCGAGGGCCGGCGCGGCCATGGCGGCAAGCATCGTCAGCAGCAGAGCACGGCTCATGACGGCTCCCGCTTCGACACCAGCGTCGGCGCCGGCTTGCGGTTCTTCAGGTCGGCGATCCACTTGCCGACCAGCGCGTCGGGGCCGGCGGCGAGCTGCTGGTAGCGCTCGTACAGCGGCAGCGCGGCGGCCGGCTGGCCGAGGTAGAGGTCCAGCAGGATCGCGAGGTTGAGGTGGGCGTCGGCATGCTGCGCATCGAGCGCGATCGCGCGCTCGTAGGCGGCGCGGGCCGCGTCGAAGCGGCCGACGCCGCGGTAGGCGATGCCGAGCGCGTTGTGGACCTCGGCCAACTCCGGGCCGGCCTGGGCCGCGCGTTCCAGCGCGGCGACGGCCTCCTCGGCGCGGCCGGCGCGGCGATGGATCAGGCCCAGGTTGGCATGCGAGCCGGCGAGCTCCGGGTGGCTCTGGGTCAGCGCCTCGAAGCCGCGCTGCGCCTCGGCGGTTCGGCCGGCCTTCAGCGCCGTGACGGCGGCCTCGAAGGCGCGGTTGGCCTCGGCCGGCACCGGCGCCTTGGCGGCCTGTGTCGGCGCGGTCTCGGTCGCGGCGGCCGCCGGCGCGGCGGCCGGGGCCGCATCGCGCGCGCCGGGCAGCAGACCGCCCACCGACGCGCAGCCGCCCAGGGCCGCACACAGCAGCAGGGCAGCGGCCCTGAGTTCAACGGATCGCATCGATCACCTCCTGGCCGCGTTCGGCCTTGCCATAGCGCACCGGGCGCAGCGTGCCCAGCGCCTTGAAGCTCGCCGCGACCCACTGGTCGTACACGCCCTCGGCGGCGCGGCGCGCGTTGAGCTCGTGCAGCTCGATCGCCTTCTCCTCGAAGGGGTAGGCCTGCTCCTCGAGCAGCACGTCGTACTGCTCGCGCTCGGCCTTCGACAGCTTCTTGGGCCGCTGCGAGTCGAGCAGCGCGCGGCCGAAGTCCTGGTAGAGCGCGGCGCTGTGGTGGGTGGCCGCGGTCGTGACCTCGGCGACGCCGTACTCGGCCGCGACCGCATAGCCCTTCAGCGCGGTCTCGAACTTCGCCTTCTTCAGCTTCAGCTGCCTGGCCAGCGGCTCGACCAGCGCGACCTGGCGGTACTCGGCCGCCGCCGGTGCCGCGAGCGCGATCGCCGCGCTCGCGCCCAGCGTGCGGGTGCGCGGCGTGCGGGCAGCGCCGCCGGCCTGGTCGGCCAGGAAGATCTCCTTCATCAGCGCGGCCTCGCGCGCGGCGTTGCCGTCGGCCTTGGCCAGCGCGGCCAGGTGCGAGCGCGCCTCGAGCGCCGGCTCCAGCGGCTGCGGATGCTGCTTCAGGTAGGCCTCCCAGGCCTTCACCGCGGTGGCGCGGGCGGCGCCCTTCGCGACGGCCTTCTCGTGCAGCGCGGCGGCCTGCCACAGCGCGTCGCGCGCGACCGCCGGGCTGCTGGTCTTCGCGGCGGCGAGCCGCTCGAACTCGCCGGCGGCCTGGGTCCAGCGCTGCTGCTCCAGGTAGGCGAGGGCCAGCTTGGCGCCGACCTCGGCCTGCAGCGGGTGCGCGGGGTAGCGCTGGCGGAAGTCCTCCAGCGTGCGCGCGGCGGCGTCCCAGTCCTTCAGGCCGATCAGCGCGGCCGCGGCGTCGTACTGCGCGGTCGCGCGCACCGGCGACTGCGGCGCGACCGTGGCGATGCGCGTGAAATGCCCGACCGCCTCGCGGCCCTGGCCGGCGGCGCGGGCCTGCTCGCCCTGCTTGTAGATGGCCGCGGCTTGGCGCTCGACCAGCTCGGCGCGGCCGGCCTCCTTGTCGGCGCTCTTGTCGGTCATCAGCGCGAGCACCTCGGCGTAGCCGCGCTCGGCCTCGGCATGGGCGCCGCGCTCGAAGGCGGTGTGGGCCAGCACGGTCCAGGCGACGCGGCGCTGCGCGGCGCTGGCCGCCGGTTCGAGCGCCAGCACCTGGCGGGCGACGCCGGCGGCCGGCTCGGCCTCGCCGAGCGCATAGAGCTGGTCGGCGGCGTCGGTCAGCACCGCGGCACGGCGCGCGTCGACCGGGAAGGCGGCGGCGAAGCGCAGCGCGCTCGCGACGCCGGCCCGCTGCGCGGCCTTCGGGTCGGCGGCGCGCTTGGCCTGGCGCGCATGGGCAAGCAGCGCGGCATAGCCGGCATCGGCGCTCTTCGCATGGGCCGGCTCGTCGTAGGCGGTCTTCTCGTACTCGGCCGCGGCCTCGGCGTAGCGGGCGTCCTCGAACAGCAGCTCGGCGAGCAGGAAGCGGTTGGCCGCGGCCTGCGGGTCGGCGGGATAGGACTCAAGGAAGAGCCGGTACCAGCGCACGGCCTCCTGCACGTCGGCCGCGGCCTTGCTCTTCTGCGCGGCCGCATGGTGGTGGCGGGCCAGTTCGGTGAGATGGGTCTTGACCAGCGGCTGGGCCAGCGCCCAGCCCGCGGGGTTGGCGCGGCGGAACTCGCTCGTCACGCCGTAGCGCGACACGTAGTCCTTCTTCGCGTCCAGCGCCAGCGTCGCGAAGCCATGGGCCTGGTAGATCTCGATCACGCGCGCCTGCAGCTGCGGCGCCTGCGCGTGCAGCGGATGGCGGCGTGCAAAGTCGGCGTAGGTGTCGGCGGCGTCCTTGACGCGCTCCTGCTTCAGGTAGAGCGCGCCCAGCTCCTCGTGCACGCGGTGCTCGTAGCTGCGGCGCTCGGGCGTCGTCATGAACACGGCGATGGTCTCGGCGCCCTGCAGGTTCTGCAGGCTCAGGCTGGTGACGCGGAAGGTGTCCTCGACCAGCTCGCGCTCGGCGCGCTTGAGCTCGGGCGCCGGGCTGCCGTCGGCATGGCCGAGCTTGCGGTCGAGCACGCCGAAGAAGGAGGCCAGCGCTTCGTCCAGCCGGCCCTGCTTGAAGCGCGACCAGCCCTGCATGTAGAGCGCGCGCTCCTCGTAGGGCGTGTCCTGCGCGCTGTGCAGCACCGTGGCATAGGCCTGCTCGGCGCGCGGGTAGTCGCGCATCGCGAACAGCAGCTCGCCGCGGCGGAAATGGGCCTCGTCGCGGTGCGCGGTGTTCGGGTACTTGGCGACCAGGCGGTCGAGCGTCGCGAGAGCGGTCTCGAGCGCACCGCCCTGCTCGTGGGCGCGGGCCAGCTGGTAGAGGATGCGGTCGTTGCCGGCGTCGTCGGGGTAGTTGCGCAGGTAGTCCTGGTAGCGGGCGATCGCGGTGCGGTAGTCGGGCTCGGCCGCCTTGTCGTCGGTGGCGGCGCGGTGGTCGGCCAGGTCCATCTCCAGGTCGCCGAGCCGGCGCAGCGCCTCGGCGCGCTGCGGCGCGTTCGGTGCCGCGGCCAGGAACTCGCGGTAGGCGGCGATGGTCTTGGCCTCGTCGCTGCGGATGCCGGGATCGGCGGCGACCTCGACGCTGCGGCTCGCGAGGCTCTTCAGCGTCGGCGCGTCGTCGCGGTCGGCGGCTGTGCGCTTGCCGGCGCAGGCGCCGAGCGCGGCCAGCGCCACGGCCGTCAGCAGCCAGCGGAACTCAGCGCGCGGCATCGCTGCCTCCCGGGGCCTGGGCCAGCCGCGCGCGGTCCTGCAGCTGCGCGATCGCGTAGCGGGCCTGCACGGTGTAGCCGTTCAGGCGCTCCTTCTGGCGTTGCAGCTCGGCGACGGCGAGCTCCTGCACCGCGCGCTTCTGCTCGGCGGCCAGCGTGTCGACGCGCGGCATCAGCGCCGTGATGCGCTGGGCCAGCGGCGGGATGCGCTGCGCGAACGCGGCGATGCGGGCCGGCTCGTCGCGCTGGGCCTTCACGAGCGCGGCCTCGCGCTCGCGCGCCTCGGCCAGCGCGGTGTCGGTGGCGGCCAGCGCCTTGCGCGCGGCCCACAGGCGTTCGGTGTGGCGTTGCGCGAGCTGCCATTCGAGCGCGCCGGCGACGCGACGGGCGCGCTCGCGGGCGGCGGTGAGCTCGGGGTCGTCGCCGGCCTGCTTCAGCGCGGCCTGCACGCCGTCGAGCCGTTCGATCAGCGCCTGCTCGCGTGCGTCGGCAAAGGCGCGGCCGTCGGCCGCCGCCTCGGCACGCTGCAGTTGTGCGGCGAGCGCATCGCGCCGTGCCTTCAGCGGGCTCATCGACAGCTCGCGCGCACGGCCCAGGAAGGCCGGCAGCCGCTCGGCGAAGGCGCGCCGGCGGGTATCGACCATGTCGCCGAACACGCCCAGGCTGTCCTGCCAGCCCTTCAGGTTGCCGGCGAGGAAGAGCAGGTCGCGGTAGTTCTTGAACGCCTCCTGGAAATCGTGGCCCGCGAGCACCGGCGCCAGGTGGCCGGCATGCGGCATCTCGGGCAGCTCGCGCAGGGCCCAGAACCAGCCCATCTCCTCGCCGGGGTTGCGGGCCGCGAGCGCGTCGACCAGCGTGCCGCGGCGCACCGCGGCGATCGATTCGTCGAGCGCGCGCTGCTCGCGCTCGTAGGCGACTATCGCGTCCTGGTAGCGCGCCAGCGCGTGGCCGTAGGCGCCGAGCTCGGCATAGGCATAGGGCAGGGCGATGCTCGCCTCCAGCACCGCGGCGTCGGCCGTGTCGCGGCCGGACAGTTCGGTCCATGGAACGAGCGCGGCCTTCGGCTGCTTCAGCGCCGCGGCCGCCCAGCCGAAGCCGAGCAGGGCCTTGCTGGCCTGCGGGCTGTCGAGGCGCACGCGCTCCAGCGCGACGCGGGCCTGCTCGGGCTGCTCGCCCTTCAGCGCCGCGAAGCCGAGCGCGACATTGGCCTTGTCGCGCAGGCTGCGCAGCTCCTCGTTCGGCGCCGGCGCGCGGCCGAGCTCGTCGAGCAGCAACTGCCCAGCAACGCCGTCGCCGCCGCGCACCAGCGCGACGCCGAGGTTGTAGCGCGCATAGGGCGCGGCCGGACTGGCGGGCGCGATGCGCTGCAGCACCGCGGCCGCGGCCGGCGCGTCGCCGCGCGCGAGCAGCAGGTTGGCATGCAGCAGCACGCGGTCCTCGTCGAGCGCGCCGGGCAGCTTGCCTTCGATGCGCGCGATCGCGTCCAGCCCCTCGGCAAGGTAGCCGCGCTGGTAGCGGATCTTGGCCAGGTAGTACCAGGCGCGGTCGCGCACCGCCGGCCTGGCGCCGCGCTCGATCAGCCCGGCGAAGATTTCACCGGCCTCGCGGTGCAGGCCATAGGACAGCAGCAGCCCGCCGCGCAGCACCTCGGCATCGTCCTCGTGCCAGGGCAGGCGGGCGAAGTGCTGCGACACCATCAGCGTCGTCACCGACGTGAAGTGGCGCTCCTGGAAGAAGTGGAACAGCGCGTCGCCGTAGTGCGGGTCGGCGACCTTGGGCGCGGGCTGGGCCGCGGCCGTGGCCGCGAGCGCGCAGCCGCAGGCCACACCGGCCAGCGCCCGCGTCGATCGGCGGAGGACGGCGACGAGGCTCACTGCCAGACCTTGACCTCGAACTCCGGCTGCAGCTTGGCCGAGGAGTCCTTGATGCGCAGCTCGATGTACTTGGCATCGGTGCTCTTCTCGAACTTCAGCGTCGTGCCGCGCCGGTAATCGCGCTCGTGCGGCCCCTTGCCGGTGAAGAAGGCCACCAACTCGTGCGTGCCGGTCTTCAGGTTGCCCAGGTGCACGCGCTGCACGCCGCCGCGGTGCAGGGCCTGCACCTCCAGCGGCGTGTAGAGGTAGTTCGCGACCACCTTGTCGTCGAGCTTGATCTGCACCGAGTCGAGCTCGAACAGCTTGCCGACGTCCATCGACACGAACAGCGCCACCTGCGTGCTGGCGGGGAACAGCAGCTCCTCCTCCAGCACCAGCAGGTCGCGGTTCAGGCGGATGACGTCGCCCTTGACATCCTGGATGCGGCCGTCGAGGCCGGTCTCGGTAGCCTGGGCGGCCGTGGCGAGGCACAGCAGCGCGGCGAGTAGGAGGCGTTGCATGGGAAAGCCCTCAGTAGGTCGCGGTCAGGTAGAGCTGCAGCACGGTCGCGTCGAAGCGGTAGCGGCCGCCGCTGCGCAGGTCGGTGAAGTCGCGCCAGCGGTAGTGCACGCGCTCGAAGCCGCCATGCACCGTGACCGCGTAGTCGCCGGCCCACTTGCCGAGCGGCGCGCTCAGCTTGGCGCCGAGGCCGACGCTGCTGTAGCTGGCGAGCTGGCGGTTGCGGGTGATGTAGCGCGTCTCGGCGGTCGCGTTGTCGCTGTAGAACAGGGCGCCGTCCTGGTTGACGACGCGCAGCGAGCCGTCGGCCAGCCAGCCCTCGCGCACATAGCGGCGGTAGCCGGCCTCCAGCGTGTGGGCGCGCACCGCCCAGGTGTCCCAGAAGTAGCGGTAGCTGCCGTAGACGGCCGACTTCTCGTCGAGGCTGCCGATGCCGCCGAGCTTGAGCGCGCGCGAGGTGCGGGTGCGCGGGTTGCGCTCGGGCACCGCGGCGCCGAACACCCGCGCGACGCGGTAGGGGCTGCCGAGGTAGCCCTCGTCGGCGACGATCTCCAGGTTGGCGGTCGCCAGCCAGCGCGGCGTCAGCACCTGGGTCAGGCCGAGCCGGTACTGCCAGTGCGTGGCGGTGTCGAAGTAGCCGACGAGCTTCTGGCCGACGTCGTCGGAGCCGCGCGTGAAGCCCAGGCTCACGGTGCTCATGCCGCCGAACACCTCTTGCGCGACATCGACGCTCAGGCTGCGGGCCTTGTAGTCGGGCTCGGCGCTGCTCTCGCCGCTGACGCTGATCAGCGTGTCGCGCTCGATGTAGTCCGCGCCCAGCGTGTAGGCGCGGCGCGTTTCCTTGAACGGGCTGGCGGTGGTGACGACGTCGATCGACGCGTTGCTCATCATGTCGACGTAGTAGGAAGCGGACAGCGAGACCTTGTCCGCGAGGCTCTTGCGGATCAGCAGCGCCGGGCCGGTGGCGCGCACGCCGTCGCCGTCGTAGGCATGGGCCAGCGCCTCGGCGCGGTTCTCGGGCAGGGTGATCGCGCCGGCCTGGCCGAGCGCGAACACGCCGCCGAGCAGCGCGGCCAGCCGCGCCAGCAGGCGGGTCACGAGACGCGCGGGATCAGTTGCAGCCACAGCCGCCTCCCTGCACGCCGGTCGCGCCGCGCGCGCCCTCGCGCACCACGCGCACATGCTCGCGGTGCTTGTCGGCGGTGGCCGCGCCCGGGAGCTGCATGATCGGATCGGCCAGCCGCTCGCGTTCATAGGGCTTGACCCAGGGCTCGACCGACGCGCAGCCGCCGAGCAGCGCCGCGAGCGCGAGCAGGGGTAGCAGGCGCATGGGCGTCATTCCTTCAGCAGCTCGCGGATCTGCTGCTCGTAGCGGTCCTCGAAGCCGGCGCGGTAGCCGCGGTGCACATGGCGCACGAGGCCGTCGCGGTCGATCAGGAAGGTCGCCGGCATCGCGCTCATGTCGTAGCGGCGGCTGACCTGCTTGTCGGTGTCGAGCAGCACGGGAAAGCGCAGCCCCAGCTTGGCGGCCAGCTCGGCGGCCTTGCGCGGGTCGTCGTCGACGTTCACGCCCAGCAGCACCAGGCCGGACGCGCGGTACTTGTCGTGCAGCTTGCCGAGCTGGGGCAGCTCCTCGCGGCAGGGGCCGCACCAGGTGGCCCAGAAGTTCACCAGCACGACGCGGCCGCGCTGCTCGGCGAGCTTGAGGTTGGGGCCGGCGAGGGCGCGCAGCGTGAAGTCGGGCGCGGGCGACTGCGGCGCGATCGCGGCGGTGGCCGCGGTGGCCATGGCGGCGAGCAGCAGGGCCTGCAGGCCGCGAACGAGGCGCCGGAGCGTGAACGAGGGCTGGCTCATCGGGTGCCTCAGAAGTAGTAGGCCAGCCCGGCCGTCAGCTCGATGTTCTGCGTCGTCTCGCGCCGGCCGAGCAGGTCGATCGAGAAGACATGGTCGCGCACGTCGAGCTGGATCGCGGCGCGGTCGAAGGCCAGCACGCGCCAGCCGAAGCCGACGTTGACCGTCTGGCGCCGCTGGTCGACGAAGCGGGTGCTGCCGACGCCGCCGATCAGGTAGAAGGCGGTGGCCAGCGCGCGCTTGCTGCCGAGGAAGACCTCGCCGGGCAGCACGTTGTAGCCGACCGAGAGGTTGTAGTAGGTCAATCGTTCCTTGTCGTCGACGAACACGCCGCCGGGCAGGATCTGGCGGAAGGCCTCGTCGCTGACTTGGGTGGCGCCGACCGCGGCCTCGACGAAGAAGTCCTCGCTCAGGTGGTAGCCGAGCTTGAGGCCGCCGACCGCGCTGCTGCCGAAGTTCTGCGTCGACCAGCTGCCGCCGAACAGCGCGACCGACCAGTCCTTGGACGGGAAGCGCGGCAGCTTCACGTCGCGGCGCGCGACCTCGGGCACGACGACCTGTTCGTTGGCCGGCTTCGCGCTTGATTGCGCCAACGCCGGCGCGGCGCACAGCAGCGCCAGCAGGACGGGGAGGAGTGTTGTTGTTCGCATGCGTCTCGCTCGTCGTCAGAAGAAGAAGGACAGCCCGGCCGTGACCGCGCGGTACTCGTCGCTGCGGTCGTCGCCGAGGAAGGCGGTGTAGAGGGTCCAGTCGGCGCGCAGCACGAAGCGCTCGCTCAGGTACCAGCGCAGGCCGACGCCGGCGTTGGCGAGCTTGGCGTCGGTGGTCTGCGCCCCGACCAGGCTGCTGTTCGGGATGTTGCGGAAGTGGCCCAGGCCGATGCCCAGATAGGGCGAGAGCCGCCGGTCCGACCAGGGCTCGGCGTTGAGCCCGAGGTGCCAGAAGTCGGTGCCCGAGTAGCGGCCCTGCACCTGGCCCAGCGTGGCCTCGGCCGACAGCGTGTCGGACAGCCGGTAGGCGGTCCAGAACTTCAGCATCGGCTCGGACTTGAAGCGGCCCCAGGCGGCGCCGAGCTCGACGCGGCGCCGCAGGTAGTCGTCGACCAGCGTGTCGCGGAAGCTCTTCTGTGCGCCCGCCTCGGTCAGCGTGCTCTCGAGCTGGGCGCGGTGCACCCAGCCCTCCTTGCCGCCCTCGGTGCGGACCTTGTACCAGTCGGTCGAGCGCAGCGTGATGGCTATCCAGTCGGCGCGCGGCGCGACGAAGTGCACCGGGTAGCCACGGCCGGGGCCGGTGTGCAGTTCGATGTAGGGGTCGGTGATCTGGACGCGCTCGACGGGCGGCGCATCGGCGGCGCGGGCCGGCGACGCCGTGGCGACCGCGGCGATCGCGGCGAGAACGCAGGCGAACAGCGCGGCCTTCATTCGTCGTTGCACGTGCCGGTGGCCGGATCGGCCGGGGTGAACATGGTGGCCGCGGCGCTGCTGAACTCGTCCTGCCCCTCGGGCATCGGCCGGTTGATCCAGTAGCGGATGCGCTTGGCGTTGGCGTCGTCGGGGCTCGCGAAGATCAGGCCGCCGCCGTGCAGCACGCCGTCGACCAGCGGCTTGGTCAGCAGCCGGCTCTGCGAGGGCGAGGCCGGCACCGTCGAGCCCTGGGCCGAGTAGAAGTTCTTGTACATGTCGGTCAGGCGCACCAGGTCGGGCGTCGAGAGGTCGGCCAGCGGCACCGTGGCCGCGCCGGCGACGACGCGCAGCGCGCCGCCGGTGCCGGTGGTGTTGTCGTGGCAGCCGCCGCCGGCGCAGCTGTTGACCGAGATCACGCCGTTGATGTCGATCGGCAACGGCGTCTGCAGGATCGGGTCGATGCACTTCTGGAAGTACACGAAGGACAGCCGCTGGCCGGCCGGCTGCGACGGGTTCTCGACCTCGTCGGGGTTGCCCAGCCCGCCCCCGCCGCCGCAGCCGGCGAGCGCGGCGGCGAGTGCCAGCAGCATCGGTACGTGCTTCGTCATGGCGCGGGGCAGCCGCTGCGGATCCAGTTGGCGATCCGGTTGTAGGCCAGGCCGCCGGCCGGCAGCACCGCCGTCGTCTGCCCGGTCGCGCCCGCGGGATGGGGCACCGTCGACGGCCGGGCGAGCAGGTAGTTCTGCGCCGGGTTGCAGGTGTCAGAGATCATCGACAGCGTGACGTTGTAGTCGCCCTCGGCATCGCCGGTGAGCACGAAACGGTTCTCGCGGAACGAGCTGCCCGACGCCGTCGTGCTGCCGGTGCCCACGGCCTGGTGGCAGGCCGAGGCGCAGCGCTGGCGCAGGATCGGATGGACCTGGGCCTCGAAGCTGGACTGGCTCAGCGTGGTGACGCTGCGCACGCCGCTGGCGCCGTCGAAGGGGTCGTTGTAGTACTGGCCGCCGAGGTCCATCCACTCGACCAGCAGGCGCTTCTCGGCGGCGTTGAGCAGGCTCGCATGGTTGGGCGCGGTGCCGGGCGGGTTGGGGAACTCGGTGCGCGCGGCGGCGCCGGCGAGCAGGGTCTCGCCGAACAGGATCTCGGTGAGCCGGCTCTTGCGCGCCTGGCCGGCGGTGTTGGCCGCGCCCGAGCTGGTCTCGACCAGCGCCGGCCCGCGCTGCACGACCGGCACGCCGTCCTCGAGCCGCGTCACCGGGTTGCCGTTGGCGTCGAGCAGCGGGTCGCCGAGCAGCAGCTCCTCGTAGGAGCTGAGCCGCCCGGTGCCGGCGATCGTCGAGCGCAGGTCCAGCCGCGCCGGATCGCTGTGGCAGGCGGTGCAGGTGTTCGCGCCGGCGCTGCCTCGGGCACGTGTCCACAGCGGCGCGATGTGCTGCGGATAGTTGATGACGCCGCTTGCCGGTGCCGCGGTGACCAGGTCGTCGGCCGGGTTGGCGTTGCCGGTGTAGCGCAGCGTGATCGGCGTGCGCGCGGTGATGCCGGCCTGCGTGGTGTCGGCCCAGAGGTCGGTCACGTCCATGTCGGCCTTCAGGTCCAGCGCGGTCGCGTCGAGCCGGGCGCGCAGCGAGGCCAGCGTCTCGCCCGACAGGTGCTGGCTGGTCAGCGCGGCGCGCAGCGCGGCCGGCAGCGTGTTGACGGTGGCGCCGGAATTGAGCGCCGCGCCGCGGCGCGGGCTGTGGCAGCCGTCGCAGGTGCGGCGTTCGCCGGGGCGCACCTGGATCCAGTTGGTATGGGTCTGGATCGCGCGGCCCTTGGCATCGATCACCGACAGCGCCAGCGGCGTGTCGGCCGGCACCTTGAGCTTGAAGGAGCCGTCGGGCTCGACCGGCGCGTAGCCGAGGATCTGCTGCTGCTCGAACTCGGTCTCGCCGATCGCCGAGCGCAGGCCCATGGTGCTGGACGGCGGCGCGACCGCGCGCACCGCGCGCACGAAGCGCGCCGGCGCGCAGTGGTAGGCCGGGTCGGCCGGGTCCTTGATGCGCGCCAGGTCGGCGACGCGCGGGCGGGTGTCGGCGCTGTCGGTGGGCGTCGTCGTCGCGATGGCGGCGGCGCAGCCCGGCCGGTCGGCGGCGGTCAGCATCGGCTCGGCCATGCGCTGCAGGCCGTCGGTGTCGTAGACGCTGCGCACCTCGATCAGCGCCAGGTTCTGCGCCGCGAGCGTCGCGTCCACGGCGGTCGGCGGGATCACGTTGGGCTCGGGCCGTACCTGCAGCGGCACCGGGTCGGTGTACATGAAGCCGGGCGGCGGCGCGGCCACGTTCAGGAAGGTCTGGCGCACCGGGTCGTACATGTAGATCGAGTAGGCGGCGGGGGCGTCGTCCTGCAGCTCGTCGTCGGCCTCCTCGGCGGCGGTGCGCTCGTCGTCCCCGAGGCGCTCGATCTCGGCGTCGGTCAGCGAGGCGCAGGGCACCACGTCGCCGTTGCGCGTGACCTCGCAGGGCCGGTAGGCCAGCAGCACGCGGTTCGTGCCGTCCCACAGCGGGAAGGGGCTGGTGATGCGGCCGTGCAGCGACAGCCCGCGGCCGTCGTTCAGCGGCTGCGTGGTGACGTTGCTCTGGCCGCCGGCGGCCGGGATGCTGGCGCTGGCCGGGGTGTTCTGCTCGGAGTAGTTGGCCGCGTCGATGAACATCAGCGCGCCGCCCTCCTGGGTGCGCGACAGCGGCATCAGCGAGGACGCCACGTGGCCGGCATAGGGCCCGCTCGGGTCCATGTCGCGCGGGTGCAGGAAGCTGTTGCCTGGGCTCTGCGCGCCGTAGAGCACGAACATGTCGGTGCCGTCGGGCTTGGCGCGGAAGATCGCGAAGCGGTTGCGGTCGCCCACATGCTCCCAGCGCGAGAACATCAGGTCGCCGTTGGGCCGCACCACCGGGTTGCGGTCGTGGCTCTGGTTGAAGGAGATCTGCGTGATGGCGCTGCCGTCCGGCGCCATGCGGTGCAGGTTGAAGACGCGCTCGCGCTCGTACTCGTCGAGCGCGTGGTAGGCGCGGCCGAGCGCCTGGTTCTGGCTCGACTTGGCCTGGCGGTTCGACGAGAACACGAAGCCGCCATCGCCCGGCAGGTAGGCCGGATCGACGTCGTCGTGCTGGGCCGAGGCGGTGAGCCGGCGGAACGTGCCGCCGGTGTAGCCGCCGCTCGTCATGTCGTATTCCCAGATGTTCCAGCGGCCGGTGCAGGCCGGGCCGCCGGCGATCGTCGCGGTGTTGGTCGCCGGACAGCGCATCGCGAACACGAGCTTCTTGCCGTCGTAGGACACCTCGGGGTCCGACGCGTCGCCGACGCCCTGGGTGAAGCGCGCGGTGATGTTGTGCGCCGGCGCGCTGGGCGAGGACTTCTCGCGGATGATCAGGTCGCCGCCGGCGGCGCTGGGCGCGCCGTTGGTCGGGTTGAGCGCGACGTCGGTCGAGCGTTGCACATAGGCCAGCGGCACCTCGCCGTTGACGGTGACCGTGTCCTCGTCGCCGCCGCTGCCGGAGCAGGCCGCGAGCAGCGCGGCCGCGGCAGCCGCGGCGAGGGCGGGGACACGGGGGTGTGACAGCGTGTTCATGGTCATGGCCTCCCAGCCGTTTATCGGGTCACGCGTGGCCGGCGGCGGCATGGATCTCGCCGCCGTCGAGCAGATCGTTCGAGGCGTGCAGCACGCCGGCGGCATCGACCACCACCGCGTCGACGCCGGGCAGCGAGTCGATCAGCCGCAGCCCGCGCAGGGCGCCGAGCACGAACACCGTCTTCGACAGCGCCTCGGTCGTCAGCCCGTCGCCGGCGATCACCGTGACGCTGCGCACGGCGCGCGGCGAGTCGCCGGTGCGCGGGTCGAGCAGGTGGTGGTGGCGCCGGCCGTCGCCGCCGATGAAGTAGCGCTCGTAGTCGCCCGAGGTCGAGACCGCGACGTTCTCCAGCGGCAGCAAGGCCGCCGCCTCGCCCTCGCGGCGCGGGTCGCGCACCGCCAGCGTCCAGGGGCGGCCGCGGCGGTCGCCGAGCAGGTGGCTGTCGCCGCCGGCGGCGACCATCGCATGCTCGATGCCGTGGGCGCGCAGGATCGCGACCGCGTTGTCCACCGCATGGCCCTTGGCGAAGCCGCCGAGGTCGATGCGCATGCCCGGCAGGTCGAAGCGCAGCGTGCGCTCGCGCGGGTCGAGGATCAGGTGCTGCCAGCCGACCGCGGCGCAGGCGCGCACGCGCTCGGCGTCTTCGGGGCGGGTGCCGTTGCGGTAGTCGTAGAGCTGGCCGACGGCCGCGTAGCTGATGTCGAAGGCGCCGTCGGACCAGCGCGAGAACTCGATCGCCCGCGCCAGCAGCGCGAACATCTCGTCGCTCAGGCGCACCGCCCGCGTGCCGGCCTGGCGGTTGATGCGCGAGAGCTCGGAGTCCGGCTTGTGCGGGCTCATGGTGCGGTCGATGCGGTGCATCTCCTGCATCACCGCGTCGAGCGCGGCCTCGCCCTGCAGGCGGTCCTCGGCCCAGAGCTCGGCGCGGACCTCGGTGCCCATGATCGCCTCGTCGCGCCGGTACCAGCCGGCCGCGGCGGCGATACCGCGAACCGGCGCGATCGCGCCCGCTCCCGGCCGTCCCCACAGTCCTTCCATCGCCTGCCTCCGCTGCTGCCTGTCCACATGGACGGTGCGACTGTCGAGGCCAAAGACGAAAAAGCAGCGGCAGGAGTTGGCATACAACAACCGACTTACAAGCGGTCGCACAAGAAACCAGGCTGCGTTGCCGCGACCTGCGAGCACATGCTTCCGATGTGTCCAAACGCAGCGGCGCCGAGGGCCGTCGCGTCATGGGGCCCCCTCGAGGCCCATCAGCAGGCCGCCGACCAGGTGGCTGCGCAGCTCGTGGGCGCTGCCGAAGGATTCGAGCTTGAACTCGCCGCGCCAACGGGCCGACAGCGTGCTGCCGGCCAGCACGCCCGCGGCCAGCATCACGCCGAAGCTCGCGGTCGCGTTCTGGTCGGACCAGAAGGTCAGCAGGTCCAGCGTGTGCGCGATCGGGGCCGTGACGCTCAGGGTCTCCGGTCGGCGCGATTGGGTGCCCTGCCAGGCGGCCTCGAGCGTCTGCGGGTGCTCGGGCAGGTAGCCGATCCAGCCGGTGAGCAGCCAGGCCGCCGGCACGAGCAGGCCGATGACCACGCTGCCAAGCCACTGCACCGGCGCCAGATCATGGCGGCGGGGCGCCACGGCCACGCGGCCGCCGCGGCGAGCAGCGCCAGCAGCACGGCCGCACGGCCGCACGCAGGCCGGCGGCCGACACTGGCAGCCCGCGCGACCGCAGCGAGCCGAGGTCCTGCGGGCCCGCCAACGGCAGGGTCCAGGCATCGACGGTGTTCACGCGCAACTCGCCGAACACGCCGCGGCCGGCCTCGAACAGCTGCAGGCCGATCGCGGGGCGCGGATTGGTGATTGTCCCGATGTCTTTGCATGCGATGATGCTTATATTAGTGATTACTGATTCGTAGATAGAGATATGTCCTTGCGATCCGCCGCGTCCCACGGTTCCGAGCAGGTGTTCGAGCAGGCGGCCGAGCTGTTCGGGCTGATGTCGTCGCCGCTGCGGCTGCGGATCGTCAGCGAACTCTGCAGCCGGGAGCTCAACGTCGGCCAGCTGATGGAGCGCATCGGCACGACCCAGCCCAACATGTCGCAGCACCTCGCGGTGCTCTACCGCGCGGGGGTGTTGTCGCGGCGGCGCGACGGCGCGCAGATGTACTACCGCATCGGCAACGCGAGCGTGTCGGCGATCTGCCGCTCGGTCTGCGTCGATCTCGCGATCGCCGGCGATGCGGACTGACCCTCAGCCAGGAGCCTTCGTGCATCCCGACCCGACCCCCTCCGGCCGCCTGATCAAGGCGCCCGAGAACTTCCTCGACGCCGCGGGCGTTCGCACCGTGTTCCGCGAGGGCAAGGCGGGGCGGCGCGACTTCATCCGCCAGGCCTTCGCGGCGGCCGCCGGCGCCGCCGCGGCGCCCCTGGCCATGGCCCAGGCCAACCCGGTGGCGGGCGATGGCGATCCGAACATCCTGACGCTGCCCGAGCACAGCCGCGGCCTCGGCCAGCCGGTCGTGACCGACGGCTACGGCAGGCCGTCGAAGTACGAGGCCAACGTGCAGCGTCGCCGGAGCCCGGGGCTGACCCAGACCGCGCAGGCCTCGGTGTCCTTCGCGCCGCTGCAGAGCCTGTTCGGCATCGTCACGCCCAGCGGCCTGCACTTCGAGCGCCACCATCAGGGCTGGTGGGACATCGACCCGTCCAAGCACCGGCTGATGGTCAACGGCTCGGACGAGAAGATGCTGAAGCGGCCGATGGTCTTCACGCTCGACGAGATCATGCGGCTGCCCTCGGTGTCGCGCTTCCACTTCATCGAGTGCGGCGCCAACACCGGCATGGAGTGGGGCAACGTCGCCGTGCCGACCTGCCAGTACAGCCACGGCATGATCTCGTGCAGCGAGTTCACCGGCGTGCCGCTGAAGACCCTGCTCGAGCTGTGCGGCGCCGACTGGCGGCGCGGCCGCTTCGTGCTGGCCGAAGGCGCCGACGGCTCGTCGATGACGCGCACCATCCCGCGCGCGCTGATCGACAGCGGCGAGGTGCTGGTCGCCTACGGCCAGAACGGCGAGATGCTGCGCCCCGAGCAGGGCTACCCGCTGCGGCTGGTGGTGCCCGGCGTGCAGGGCGTGAGCTGGGTCAAGTACCTGCGCCGCATCGAGCTGGGCGACCAGCCCTACGGTGCCAAGGACGAGACGCTGCACTACATCGACCTGCTGCCCGGCGGCCTGCACCGCCAGTACAGCTCGCTGCAGGAGGTCAAGAGCGTGGTCACCACGCCGTCGGGCGGTCAGGTGCTGCTCGACCAGGGCTACTACAACGTGTCCGGGCTGGCCTGGTCGGGGCGCGGCAAGGTCAGGCGGGTCGACGTGTCGGTCGACGGCGGCCGCAACTGGCGCAGCGCCCGGCTCGAGGGGCCGGTGATGGGCAAGTGCCTCACGCGCTTCAACATCGACTGGATCTGGGACGGCAAGCCGGCTCTGGTGCAGAGCCGCGCGACCGACGAGACCGGCCATGTGCAGCCGACCTATGCGCAGCTGCGCGCCGTGCGCGGCGCGCGCTCGATCTATCACAACAACGCCATCCAGACCTGGCTGGTGCAGGAGAGCGGCGAGGTGAAGAATGTCCAGCTGGCGTGATCTCGCGGCGCTCGCGGCGCTCGCGGCGCTGCTGCTGAGCGGCTCGGCGCTGGCCCAGGGCGTGGCGTTCCAGGGCATCGGACGCGCCGCCACGGCCAAGGAGGTCGCCGCCTGGGACATCGACGTGCGGCCCGACTTCAAGGGGCTGCCCGCCGGCTCGGGCTCGGTCGCCCAGGGCCAGGGCGTGTGGGAGGGCAAGTGCGCCTCCTGCCACGGCGTCTTCGGCGAGTCGGGCGAGGTGTTCAACCCGCTGGTCGGCGGCACGACCCAGGCCGACATCGCGACCGGCCGCGTCGCGCGGCTCACCGACGCGAGCTTCCCCGGCCGCACCACGCTGATGAAGCTCGCGCATGTGTCGACGCTGTGGGACTACATCAACCGCGCGATGCCCTGGACCAGCCCGAAGTCCCTGAGCACCGAGGAGGTCTATGCCGTCACGGCCTACCTGCTCCACCTCGGCGACATCGTGCCGGCCGACTTCGTGCTGTCCGACCGCAACCTGGCCGCGGTGCAGCAGCGGCTGCCCAACCGCAAGGGCCTGACCACGCAGCACGGCCTGTGGCCGGGCCGCGAGCTCGGCGGGACCGGCAGGCCGGACGTGCAGGGCTCGGCCTGCCTGCGCGACTGCGGCGTCGAGCCCCGCGTGGCGTCCTTCCTGCCCGACTTCGCGCGCGATGCCCACGGCAACCTGGCCGAGCAGAGCCGTCCGGTCGGCGCCCAGCGCGGCGCCGACACGAGCCGCCCTTCGACCGCGACGGCGGCCCCCGTCGCGCCGGTGGCCGCACCGAAGCCTGCGGGCGGAGCCGCCACGGAGGCGGCCACCGCGCTGACGCGCAAGCATGGCTGCGTCGCCTGCCACGGCCTGGACGGCAAGCTCGTCGGCCCGGCCTTCCGCGAGGTTGCCCAGCGGCATGCCGGCCGCGCCGACGCGGCGGCCTACCTCGCCACCAAGATCAAGGCCGGCGGCAGCGGCGTCTGGGGTTCGATCCCGATGCCGCCGCAGTCGCTGCCGGAAGCCGACGCCCGGGCCCTCGCCGACTGGCTGGCGGCCGGGGCCGGGAAGAACCCTTGATAGGGATGCCACGTAGCGCGTGAGCGCTCCTCGTTCATTAGCATTTACTGAAGTTTAAGGAGAGTCCGTGATGACCACCCGTCGAGAAGTGCTGAAGCGCAGCGCCACCGTCGCCTCGCTGTTGATGACCGTCGGGCTGCTGCCCTCGGTGGCCCGGGCCCAGGCGGCCGGCTACAACGCGGCAGCGTTCGAGACCAAGACCCTGGCCGATCTGATGAAATCGCTCGGTGGCTCGGCCCCGGTCGAGAGCAAGGACGTGAGCGTCACCGGCCCCGACATCGCCGAGAACGGCGCGGTCGTGCCGCTCGGCGCCGCGACCACGCTGCCCGGCGCGAAGCGGCTGCTGATCCTGGTCGAGAAGAACCCGAGCATCATGACCTCGATGTTCGAGCTGTCCGACGCCGTCGAGGCCTCGGTCAACACGCGCGTGAAGATGGGCCAGTCGTCGAACGTCTACGCGGTGGCGATGATGGGCGACGGCCGCGTGCTGTTCGCGCAGAAGGAAGTGAAGGTCACGCTCGGCGGCTGCGGCGGCTGAACCGACCGCCCCCCGACCGACGATTTCAGGAGAATCCCATGGCAGACCCGATGAAGATCCGTGCCCAGGTGGCCGGCGACAAGGCAACGGTGCGCGTGCTGATGGCGCACGAGATGGAGACCGGCCTGCGCAAGGATGCGGCCGGCAAGGCGATCCCGGCGTGGCACATCCAGACCGTCAGCGCCAAGCACAACGACAAGCCGGTGATGACCGCCCAGTGGGGCCCGGCGGTGTCGAAGAACCCCTTCCTGCAGTTCACGATCAAGGGCGCGAAGGCCGGCGACAAGGTGGCGATCACCTGGGTCGACAACAAGGGTGACACACGCACCGACGAAGCCGTCGTATCCTGAACCGGCGGCGCGCCACGCGCCGCCACGACCGCAGAACGAGCGCCACGAGCGCCACGCGAGGAGACCCGACCCATGACCCCCTGGACAGCAGCCGCCGCACTCGGCGCATTGAGCCTCGCGGTGGCCGGCGCCGCCTGGTCGCAGACCAAGAGCACGGCCGACGGCATCGCCGAGTACCGCAAGATGCTCGAGGACGGCAACCCGGCCGACCTGTTCGAGGCCAAGGGCGAGAGCCTGTGGACGCACAAGCGCGGCCCGAAGAACGCGTCGCTCGAGCAGTGCGACCTCGGCAAGGGGCCCGGTGTCGTGAAGGGCGCGTGGGTGGAGCTGCCGCGCTGGTTCGCCGACACCCGGCGCGTGCAGGACCTGGAGTCGCGCCTGCTCAGCTGCATGGAGACGCTGCAGGGCCTGAACGCGGCCGAGATCGCCAAGACGCCCTTCGGCCGCGGCGAGCAGGCCAACATGGAGGCGCTGGCCGCCTACGTGTCGGCCGCGTCGCGCGGCATGCGGATGAATCTGCCGCAGGGCCATGCCGAGGAGAAGGTGATGTACGAGGTCGGCAAGCGCGCCTTCTTCTTCCGCGGCGGGCCGATGGACTTCTCCTGTGCCTCCTGCCACGACGGCCCCGGCAAGCGGGTGCGCCTGCAGGACCTGCCCGACCTGACCAGGAACCCCGGCGACGGCATCGGCTTCGCGGCCTGGCCGGCCTACCGCGTCTCCAGCGGCGAGCTGTGGAGCATGCAGCGACGCCTGAACGACTGCTACCGCCAGCAGCGCTTCCCCTTCCCGGGCTACGCGTCGGACGTGACGATCGCGCTCGGTGTCTACATGGGCGTCAACGCCAAGGGCGCCGAGTCGATCGCGCCCGCGATCAAGCGCTGAAGCGAGGACCATCATGAAGAAGACTCTGCTCACGCTGGCCGCCGCGGCGTTCGTGATCGCCGGTTGCGCGGCGCTGCAGCCGATGCCGTCCCCCCAGGAGCTCGACGCGCGGGCCCAGGCCGTGATCCAGGCCTCGTTCCGCGACCAGGGCATCGCCAAGGTCGAGCGGCTGAACCAGGATCTCGGCCAGAAGGCCTGCTCGTCCGACAAGCCGCCGAGCGAGGCGGTAGCCCGCCAGGTCGAGTCGGCCGCGCTCGCCGGCGTCAAGTGGCCGGCCGGGGGGCAGTACCTCGGCGACTGGAAGGAGGGCGAGAAGCTGGCGCAGAACGGCCGCGGCATGACCTGGACCGACGCGTCGGCCGATCCCAAGGGCAATGGCGGCAGCTGCTACAACTGCCACCAGATCGGCAAGGCCGAGCTGTCCTTCGGCAGCATCGGTCCGAGCCTGTACAACTACGGCAAGCTGCGCGGCGTCGCCGACCCCTACGACCCGAAGTCCGCCGCGATCGTGCAGTACACCTGGGCCAAGCTGTGGAACAGCAAGGCCTACGCGGCCTGCTCGAACATGCCGCGCTTCGGCCACTCGGCGCTGCTGAACGAGGACCAGATCCGCCACGTGATGGCGCTGCTGCTGGACCCGAAGTCGCCGGTCAACCAGTGACCGTCCCGTCTCCTCGACTTGCCCGCCCGATCGGTCCCGAGACGGCGGGCTTTTTTGACCCGAACATATAAGTTACGACTGAATCATGAGTCTCTCCAAGCGCGAGTTCCTGCAGGTGCTGGGCGCCGCCTCGGTCGCCGGCATGGGCCTGGGCCGCCATGCCGACGCGGACGCCGCCACCGCCGCCGCGGGCCTGTACGACCTGCCGCGTTTCGGCAACGTGTCGCTGCTGCACATGACCGACTGCCACGCGCAGCTGCTGCCGGTCCGCTTCCGCGAGCCGAGCGTCAACCTCGGCATCGGGGCGATGAGCGGGCAGCTGCCGCACCTGGTCGGCGAGCGGCTGCTGAAGGCCGCCGGCATCCGCCCCGGCACCGCGCTGGCCCATGCCTACACCTGCCTCGACTTCGACCAGGCCGCGCGCCGCTACGGCAAGGTCGGGGGCTTCGCCCACCTGGCCACGCTGGTCAAGCGGCTGAAGGCCAGCCGCCCCGGCGCGCTGCTGCTCGACGGCGGCGACACCTGGCAGGGCTCGGCGACCTCGCTGTGGACCCATGCCCAGGACATGGTCGACGCCTGCAAGCTGCTCGGCGTCGACGTGATGACCGGCCATTGGGAGTTCACCTATGGCCAGGAGCGGGTGCAGCAGATCGTCGACGGCGACTTCAAGGGCCGGGTCGACTTCGTCGCGCAGAACGTCAAGACCGCCGACTTCGGCGATGCGGTGTTCAAGGCCTACACGCTGAAGGAGATCAACGGCGTCAAGGTCGCGATCATCGGCCAGGCCTTCCCCTACACGCCGATCGCGAACCCGCGCTACATGGTCGCCGACTGGAGCTTCGGCATCCAGGACGAGAACATGCAGAAGACGGTGGACGCCGCGCGCGCCGAAGGGGCCCAGGTGGTCGTCGTGCTGTCGCACAACGGCATGGACGTGGACCTGAAGATGGCCGGCCGGGTGCGCGGCATCGATGCCATCCTCGGCGGCCACACCCACGACGGCGTGCCGCTGCCGGTGCTGGTCGGCAACGCCGGCGGCAAGACGCTGGTCACCAACGCCGGCTCCAACACCAAGTTCCTCGGCGTGCTCGACCTCGACGTGAAGGCGGGCCGGGTCGCCGACTACCGCTACAAGCTGCTGCCGGTGTTCGCCGACCAGCTGCCGGCCGATGCCGAGATGCAGGCGCTGATCGACAAGCTGCGCGCGCCCTACCAGGACCGGCTGGCCGAGAAGCTGGCCGTCACCGACGGGCTGCTGTACCGCCGCGGCAACTTCAACGGCTCCTGGGACCAGCTGCTGTGCGACGCGCTGATGGAGGCGCAGGGGGCCGAGATCGCCTTCTCGCCCGGCTTTCGCTGGGGCACCAGCCTGCTGCCCGGCGACGTGATCACGCGCGAACTGATGATGGACCAGCTGGCCACCACCTACTCCTACGCCACCGTCACCGAGATGAGCGGCGCGACGATCAAGACCATCCTCGAGGACGTGGCCGACAACCTGTTCAACCCCGACCCCTACTACCAGCAGGGCGGCGACATGGTGCGCGTGGGCGGGCTGCGCTACGCGCTGGCGCCGGGCGAGGCGATGGGCAAGCGCATCCAGGACATGCGGCTGGGCGGCAAGCCGATCGAGGCCGGCAAGCGCTACAAGGTCGCCGGCTGGGCGCCGGTGGCCGAGGAGGCGAAGTCGGCCGGCCACAAGATGGTGTGGGACGTGGTCGAATCCTGGCTCAAGGCCAAGGGCCGCGTCGCGCCGCGCCAGCTCAACGCGCCGCGCCTGATCGGCATGGCCGGCAACCCCGGGGTGGCCTGAGTGGCGCCCCGCATCGCGAGGAGACCGCCATGAAGCCGCTGCGTCACGCCGTCATCGCCACGCTGCTCGCCGCCACGGCGGCGCTGTGCTGGGCACAGGACAAGGTGGCCTACCACGTCAACGACACGCAGGCCCAGGCGCTGGCGACGCTGCGCAACATCCGCAACCACCTCGACACCGATCCGAAGGCGCAGATCACCGTCGTGACCCATGCCAATGGCGTGGACTTCCTGATGGAAGGCGCCAAGGACCCGAACGGCGGCGAGTACGCGGCGCTGGTGTCCGCGCTGGCGGGCCGCGGGGTCAAGTTCGAGATCTGCGAGATCACGCTGAAGAACCGCAACCTGAAGAAGGAGCAGTTCATCCAGGAAGCCGAGTTCACGCCCTCGGGCGTGGTGCGGCTGACGAAGATGCAGCTGCAGGGTTATGCCTATATCAAGCCTTGAACGTGCCCTCGCGACGCTGGCCGTCCTGGGGGCGACGGCGCTGAGCGCGTCGGCGCAGCCGGCGGCCGCCACCTACACCACCAAGGCGCTCACCCCCGAGACGGCGCTCGCCGCGGCGCGCGCGGCGCTCGAGCACTGCCGCAAGGCCGGCTACCAGGTGGGCGTGGCGGTCGTCGACCGCAGCGGTCTGCCGCAGGTCTTCCTGCGCGACCGCTACGCCGGGGCGCACACCGTGCAGGTGGCGATCGACAAGGCCTGGACCGCGGCCAGCTTCCGCATCCCGACCACGGCCCTGGCCGCCGAGACGCAGCCCGGCAAGCCGATGAGCGGCATCCGCACGCAGCCCCGCGTGGTCGCCGCCGGCGGCGGACTGGTGATCGAGGCGGCGGGTTCGGTGGTCGGCGCGATCGCGGTCTCCGGGGCCCCGAGTGGCGATGCCGACGACGCCTGCGCCAGGGCCGGCATCGCCGCGATCGCCGACGCGCTCGAGTTCTAGGCTTCGATGGCCTTCATCGCCGCGGCCGCCCCGGGGCGCCGCCCGACGCCGCGGCGCCGGGCGTTGCTGGCGGCGCTGCTGCTGACCGTGGCGCCCTGGCCGCAGGCGGCGGAGACGACGACGACGGTCGAGATGCCGCTCGTCCAGCTGAGCCCGCGCGGCTGGTTCGTGCAGGGTCAGGCCGCGCTCGGCTCGGCAGCGAACCAGAACTTCATCTCCAACGCCGGCTTCGTCGTCACCGACGACTCGGTGGTCGTGGTCGACGCGCTCGGCTCGCCGCCGCTCGCCGAGCAGCTGCTGCGCCGCATCCGCGGCGTCACGGCCAAGCCGGTGAGTCATGTGCTGCTGACGCACTATCACGCCGATCATGTCTACGGCCTGCAGGCCTTCAAGGCGGCCGGCGCGACCATCGTCGCGCTGCGCCCGGGCCAGGACTACCTGAACTCCGACACCGCGCGGCGGCGGCTCGAGGCCAGCCGCCAGGACCTGTTCCCCTGGATCGACGAGCACACGCGGCTGGTGCCGGCCGACCGCTGGCTCGACGGCGACACCGACCTGGTGGTCGGCGGCGTCGAATTCCGGCTGCGCGCCGTCGGCCCCTCGCACACGCCCGAGGACATGGTGGTCCACGTGCCGGCCGAGCGCGTGCTCTATGCCGGCGACCTGGTGTTCCGCGGCCGCATCCCCTTCGTCGGCCAGGCCGACAGCCGGCGCTGGATCGCGGCGCTGGAGACGCTGCTGGGCTACGACGTGCGCGTGCTGGTGCCCGGCCACGGCCCGCATTCCACGGCGCCGGCCGACGACCTGCGGCTCACGCGCGACTACCTCGTCCACTTGCGCCTGACCATGGGCGAGGCCGCGCGCAACCTCGAGCCCTTCGACGAGGCCTACCGCAAGGCCGACTGGTCGCGGTTCGACAAACTGCCGCTGTTCGGCGCCGCCAACCGGATGAATGCCTACAACACCTACCTGCTGATGGAGCAGGAAAGGGATTGAGGTGGTCCGGCCGGCGTCCGCGGCGCTACGATCCACGCTCGAGGTCCTTTCGGGAGAGCGCCATGCCGACATCGCTGCGGCGTCTGGTACCGCTGCTGGCCGCCGTCGGCGCGACCGCCGCCGCGGCCCAGGGCGGCGACATCTTCAAGGACGCCGACCTCGCGCTCGGCGAGCGGCTGATGACGGAGCACCGCTGCCAGCAGTGCCACGCCAGCAAGTTCGGCGGCGATGGCTCGGCGGTCTACCGCCCCGGCGAGCGCATCAGCACGCCGGGCCTGCTGCGCGGCATGGTCGAGCAGTGCAACACCGAGCTCGGCCTCGGCATGTTCCCCGAGGAAGTGACCGCCGTGGCGGCCGTGCTGCAGCGCGACCATTACCGCTTCCGCGCCGCGGCCCCGCGCTGAATCGCTGCATGCGTACTTGCGCATCTGGCGCATTCGCAGCGGGAGCCGTTACGATGCGAGGCATGCAGGCAGGCGGAGGTCAAGCGTGAGCACGGATTCGGACGAATCGGACCAGGTCTTCGCGAGTGCGGCGGAGCTGTTCGGCATCCTCTCGACGCCGATCCGGCTGCGCCTCATCAGCGCGCTGTGCAACGGCGAGAAGAACGTCTCGCAGCTGCTCGAGGAGATCGACGCGACCCAGCCCAACATGTCGCAGCACCTCGCGACGCTCTACCGCGCCGGCATCCTGGGCAAGCGGCGCGAAGGCACGCAGATCTTCTACCGCCTGCAGAGCCAGCGCGCCGCCACGCTGTGCCGCGCGGTCTGCACCCAGATCGCCACCGAGATCGACGGCGACGCGCGGATTCCCGCGTCGGATCGGCTGCTGCCGTCGCTGCGGCAGGGTTGATCTCAGCGCAGCGCGTCCGGCGTCAGGTCGCTGACGGCCTGGTAGTGGGTCAGGAAGACGCGGCCGCTGAGCTCGCGCAGGAAGGCGGTCGATTGCAGCCGGTCCATCACCGGCCCCTTGACCTCCGACAGGTGCAGGGCGATGCCGGCCTCGCGCAGGCGGTGGTCGATCGCCTCCAGGCTCTCCAGGGCGCTGGCGTCGATGTCGTTGATCGCCGAGCACTGCAGCACCACGTGGTCCAGTTGCGGCTGGCCGGCGACGGCATCGTTGACGTGGTCCTCCAGGCTGCGCGCGTTGGCGAAGTACAGGCTGCCGTCCACCCGCAGGCTCAGCAGCTTCGGGCTGACCCGGACCGCATGCCGCAGCACGTTGCGGAAATGCTCGGTGCCCGGCACCAGCCCGACGGTCGCGATGTGCGGCCGGCTGGTGCGCAGCAGGTACAGCGCCAGCGAGACGCCGACGCCGGTGACGAGCCCGGTCTCGACCCCCAGCACCAGCGTGGTCGCCAGCGTCGCGGCCACGGCCGCGAAGTCGGCCTTCGAGTAGCGCCAGGTGCGCACCAGGATGCCGAAGTCCACCAGCGACAGCACCGCGACGACGATGGTCGCCGCCAGCGTGGCGTGCGGCAGGTGGTGCAGCAGCGGCGTCAGGCCCAGCGAGGCGAACAGCAGCGCGACGGCGGTGTAGGCGCCGGCCGCCGGCGTGCGCGCCCCGGCGTCGAAGTTGACCACCGAGCGCGCGAAGCCGCCGGTCACCGGGAAGCCGCCGCTGAAGGCGGCCGACAGGTTGCCGGCGCCGAGCGCGACGAGCTCCTGGTCGGGTTCGATGCGCTCGCGGCGCTTGGCCGCCAGCGTCTGCCCGACCGAGACCGATTCGACGAAGCCGACCACGCTGATCAGCAGCGCCGGCAGCGCGAGCTGGCGCCAGAGTTCGAGGTCCCAGAGCGGCTGCGTCGGGGGCGGCAGGCCGGCGGGGATCGCGCCGACCACGCGCACGCCCTGCGGGGCCCAGTCGAAGGCCCAGGTCAGCGCGGTGGTGACGACGATGGCCGCCACCGGCGCCGCCTTGGCCGAGAGCTCCGCCGCGCGCGCCGATACGCCGGCACCGCGCAGCCACGGTGCCAGCCCTCTGCGGACCCAGAACAGGAACGCGACCGTCGAGACGCCGATGGCGAGCGTCAGCCCATGCGCCTGCGTCAGCCGGGGCAGCAGCGCGGCGAGCTGTTCGACGAGCGTGCTGCCCGCGGCCTGGATGCCGAGCAGGGACTTGAGCTGGCTCGCGGCGATGAGCAGCGCCGAGGCGGTGATGAAGCCCGAGATCACCGGATGGCTCAGGAAGCTGGCCAGGAAGCCCAGCCGCAGCAGGCCCATCGCGACCAGCATTGCACCCGACAGGAAGGCCAGCGTCAGCGCCACCGCCCAGGGCGATGGTCCGCCGGCCTGGGCGATGCCGCCGATCGCGGTGGCCGTCATCAGCGACACGACGGCCACCGGCCCGACGGCCAGCACGCGGCTGCTGCCGAACAGCGCGTACATCACCAGTGGCGCGACGCTCGCATACAGCCCGGCCTCGGGCGGCAGGCCCGCCAGCAGCGCATAGGCGAGGCTCTGCGGGATCAGCATGATCGTCACGATCAGCGCCGCCGAGACGTCGCCGACCAGCGTGTCGCGGTCGTAGCGGCGGCCCCAGTCGAGGACCGGCAGGGTCGGCAGCCAGCGCTTCAGGGGGTGCGCGTCGGCCGTCATGCGGCGCGCCGGCTGCTGCCCGGCAGGGCGTTCAAGGGAATGCGCAGGTAGGCCACGCCGTTGTCGTCGGCCGGCGGCAACCGGCCGGCGCGCACGTTCACCTGGATCGACGGCAGGATCAGCGTCGGCACCTCGAGCGTCGCGTCGCGCGCCTGGCGCATCGCGACGAAGGCGTCCTCGCCGATGCCGTCGCGGGCATGGATGTTGTGACTGCGTTGCTCGGTGACCGTGGTCTGCCAGGCGGGCTCCCGCGAGGCCGGCGGGTAGTCGTGGCAGACGTACATCACCGTGTCGGCCGGCAGGTCCAGCAGCCGGCGCATCGAGCGGTAGAGGCGCTGCGCATCGCCGCCGGGGAAGTCGGCGCGCGCGCTGCCGACGTCGGGCATGAACAGCGTGTCGCCGACGAACACCGCGCCGTCGATCAGGTAGGCCATGTCGGCCGGCGTGTGACCGGGCACCCACAGCGCCCGGGCCTCCAGCGTGCCGATGTGGAAGACCTCGTCGTCGGCGAACAGGTGGTCGAACTGGCTGCCGTCGGGCAGGAAGCCGCGCTCGAGGTTGAACAGCCGTTTGAAGGTCGCCTGCACCTCGCGGATGTGCTCGCCGATCGCGATGCGCCCGCCGCAGCGCTGCTGCAGCCAGCGCGCGGCGGACAGGTGGTCGGCATGCGCATGGGTCTCGAGGATCCACTCGACCGTCAGCGCCTGCTCGGCGACGTAGGCGAGCAGGCGTTCGGCCGAGGCCGTGTCGGTGCGGCCGGACTTGAAGTCGTAGTCCAGCACCGGGTCGATCAGCGCGGCGTGGCGGGTGGCGTGGTCCCACACCACGTAGGACACGGTCCAGGTGGCCGGATCGAAGAAGGCGCGGGTGGTGGAGCGGGGGGTCATGACGGCGGACATCGGCAGCTTGGGGTTGACAAACAATATACATTGAAATATATTGTTGTCAACTGATGTTTTGAGATGCGATGCCCAAGACCCTGATCGACCCCGACCTGCTGCGCCATGCCGCGGGCGACGCCGTCGGCGCGCTGAAGCTGCTGGCCAACACCGACCGGCTGCTGCTGCTGTGCCAGCTCTCGCAGGGCGAGATGTCGGTCGGCGAACTGGAGGAGCGGCTCGACATCCGCCAGCCCACGCTGTCGCAGCAGCTCGGCGTGCTGCGCAACGAGGGCGTCGTGAGCACCCGCCGCGACGGCAAGCATGTCCACTACCGCGTCGCCGACGCGAAGCTGCTCGAACTGCTCGAACTGCTCTACCGCCTCTACTGCCCTAAGGAGCGTTGATGACGATCGCCTGGAGTCTGTTCACGCCGTGGTCCGCGCTGCTGGGCGGCGTGCTCGTCGGCCTGGCCGCCGCGATGTTCGTGCTGCTCAACGGCCGCGTCGCCGGCATCAGCGGCGTGCTCGGCGGGTTGCTGGCGCCGGCCAAGGGCGACATCGGCTGGCGCGTGGCCTTTCTCGCGGGTCTGATCGGCGCGCCGCTGGCGTGGCGGCTGGTCGCGGCGGTGCCGGCGCCGACGATCGACGCCGGCACCGCGGCCCTGGTCGCCGCGGGTCTGCTGGTGGGCATCGGCACGCGCTACGGCTCGGGCTGCACCAGCGGCCACGGCGTATGCGGCCTGTCGCGACTGTCGCCGCGCTCGCTGGTCGCGACGCTGGCCTTCATGGGCGCGGGCTTCGCGACCGTCTACGTGCTGCGCCACCTGATCGGCGCCTGAGGAGAACCGCGATGACTCAGTTGACCGCGCTGCTCGCCGGACTGGTATTCGGCCTCGGCTTGATCGTCTCCGGCATGGCCGATCCGGCCAAGGTGCTGGGCTTCCTCGACCTCGCCGGCGGCTGGGATCCGTCGCTCGCGCTGGTGATGGCCGGTGCGATCGCGGTCGGTGCGGTCGCGTTCGCGATCGCGGGCCGGCGGACGCGGTCCTTGCTGGGCGTCGACATGAAGCTGCCGACCGCGCGGCAGATCGACCGCCGGCTGGTCGTCGGCGGGCTGCTGTTCGGGGTCGGCTGGGGGGTGGCGGGCTTCTGCCCTGGGCCGGCGCTGGTCGCGCTCGGGATGGGCGAGACCAAGGCGTTCGTGTTCGTGGCGGCGATGCTGGCCGGCATGGCGCTGTACGAAGCGCTGGAAAGACGCCGCGTCGCATCGGCGCGGCCCTGATACGCGGTTGCTTTCGAACGGACAAGACCGGCCGACGGTCGCGGCGCCTCTCGGACCGTCGGTGGAACGGGTGCCGCAAGCACGGCCGCTTGGTGGCGAGATCAGGCCGGCGGGGCGCTCTGCTGCGCTCATGTCCCCCGCCGCCGGCCTGCGGCCGTCGTCTCCTCCCTTACTTCGCTCCGCAGAGCGCCCCACCGACCTGATCTGCTCAGCTCGTGGGCATTCGACCGTCTCAAGCCCACCCTCGTGCTTGCCAAGGACGTCGGGTGGCCGACGGAGCGAAGTAAAGGAGGAGGTCAGGCGCAGCCTGACCGGGGGAGTGAGCCCGGACACAGACAGTCCGGTGGACTGTTTGTGCCTGGCGAACGCCTGGGACGTGAGCCCCGGGCATGAGCGCAGTCGGCCACCCGATGGCCTTGGCCACCGCGCCTACGATCAAGGACGGATCTCGACCCAGCCTGGTCGAACCGTCACGCCTATTCAATCGAACGCAGATCCGTATGAGTCAGGGCCGCAAACGCATCAGAGCAGCCGCTGCAGCACCCGGTCGAGCTGCGCCACGCTGCGGTCGACGTTGTGCAGCTTGTCGAGCCCGAACAGGCCGACGCGGAAGCTCTGGAAGTCCGCGCCCTCGTCGCATTGCAGCGGCACGCCGGCGGCGATCTGCAGGCCCTCGGCGGCGAACTTCTTGCCGTTCTGGAAGCCAGCGTCCTCGGTGTAGCTGACGACGACGCCGGGCGCCTGGAAGCCGGGCGCGGCGACGCTCTGGATGCCCTTGCGCTCCATCAGCGCGCGGACCTTGGCGCCGAGCTCGCGCTGTTCGGCGCAGACCTTGTCGAAGCCGTAGGCGCGGGTCTCGAGCATGATGTCGCGCACCCGCGCCAGCGCGTCGGTCGGCATGGTCGCGTGGTAGGCGTGGGCGCCGCCCTCGTAGGCTTCCATGATCTGCAGCCACTTCTTCAGGTCGCAGGCGAAGCTGGTGCTGGTGGTGGCGTCGATCGCCGCGCGGGCGCGCTCGGACAGCATCACGAAGGCGGCGCAGGGCGGGCCGCTCCAGCCCTTCTGCGGCGCACTGACCAGCACGTCGACGCCGGTGGCGGCCATGTCGACCCAGATCGTGCCGGAGGCGATGCAGTCGAGCACGAACATCCCGCCGACCTCGTGCACCGCGTCGGCGACGCGCTTCAGGTAGTCGTCGGGCAGGATCATGCCGGCCGCGGTCTCGACATGCGGCGCGAACACCATGTCGGGCCGGTGCTCGCGGATCGCGGCCACCACCTCCTCGATCGGTGCCGGCGCGAACGGCGCCTGCTTGCCTTCACCGACGCGGCGTGCCTTCAGCACGGTCGACGAGGCCGGGATCGCTCCCATCTCGAAGATCTGCGTCCAGCGGTAGCTGAACCAGCCGTTGCGGATCACGAGGGTCTTCTTGCCGGTCGCGAACTGGCGCGCCACCGCCTCCATGCCGAAGGTGCCGCTGCCCGGCACGACCACCGCCGATTTCGCGCGGTAGACCTCCTTGAGCACGGCCGAGATGTCGCGCATCACGCCCTGGAAGCGGGCTGACATGTGGTTGAGCGCGCGGTCGGTGTAGACGACCGAGTATTCGAGCAGGCCGTCGGGGTCGACGTCGGGGAGCAGGGCGGGCATGGTCGGGGAGGGAAGTGGGGAAAGTGGGGCTGGGGCGCCGAGCGAGGATTGTCGTCGGGCCCGCCGGCGGTGGCCTTGCTGCGCTGCGCAAAGCCCCCGGGGCCGGGGGATCGGTGATTGCGGCCTCGCGGCAGTCTCAGTGCATGGCCGCTTCACGGCCAAGGGCGATGTGCTCGCGCATGCGCTGCTGGGCGGCGCCGGCGTCGCGTGCGCGCAGCGCGGCCATGATCGCGCGGTGCTCGGCCAGCGAGGCGTCGAGCCGACCTTCCTTGAACAGCGAATGGTGGCGGGCCAGCTTCATGACCTTGCGCAGGTCGGCGACCATCTGGATGCGCCAGCGGTTGTCGGCCAGTTCCAGCAGCCGGAGGTGGAAGCGTTCGTTGGCGGCGAAGAAGGCGTCGCGGTCGTCGATCGCGGCTTCGAGGGCGGCGTGGAGCGTCTCCAGTTCGTCGAGCTGGGCCGGCAGCAGCGCGGCGGCGACCACGCCGGCGGCGTCGCCCTCCAGCAGCGCGAGCAGGTGGAAGACCTCGGCCTGGTCGCGCGCCGAGACCTCGGTGACATAGGCGCCGCGACGCAGCTTCATCGTCACCAGCCCCTCGGAGGCCAGCACCTTCAGGGCCTCGCGCAGCGGCGTGCGGCTGATGCCGTATTCGGTGGCCAGCGCCTTCTCGTCGATCCAGCTGCCGGGCGCCAGCCGGTGCGCCAGGATCCGTGCACGCAGCGCCTCGGCGACCTGCTCGTACAGCGCGCGCTCCGGCAGGCCGGCGCCCTGGCGGGGGGGCGGAGGCGCCCCGTCGGGACCGTCCCCAACTTCGCCGGGGGGGCGAACGGGTGTTTCGTAATTCATTTTTGAATTATGATCCCGCCCGGCGCGGTCGTCCAGCGACCGCCTTGCCGGACTAACCCTCGTCCCGGCGCCCCGCATCGCTCGACCGTGAAAGCACGCCCATGTCCGACCGCCCGACCCTCAGCCCCGAAGCCCTGGCCGCATGGCAAAAGGCGGCTGCCAAGCAATCGCCCGGCGGCGACCTGAGCAAGCTGAACTGGGTCACGCCCGAGGGCCTGACCGTCAAGCCGATCTACACCGCGGCCGACCTGCAGGGCCTGGCGCACACCGACACGCTGCCCGGCTTCGAGCCCTTCCTGCGCGGCCCTCAGGCCACGATGTACGCCTCGCGGCCCTGGACGATCCGCCAGTACGCCGGCTTCTCGACCGCCGAGGCCTCGAACGACTTCTACCGCAAGGGCCTAGCCGCCGGCGCCCAGGGCGTCAGCGTGGCCTTCGACCTGGCCACCCACCGCGGCTACGACAGCGACCACCCGCGTGTGACCGGTGACGTCGGCAAGGCCGGCGTGGCGATCGACTCGGTCGAGGACATGAAAATCCTGTTCGACGGCATCCCGCTCGACAAGGTGAGCGTGTCCATGACGATGAACGGCGCGGTGCTGCCGGTGCTGGCCGGCTACGTGGTGGCGGCGGAGGAGCAGGGCGTCGCGCAGGACCAGCTCAGCGGGACCATCCAGAACGACATCCTCAAGGAGTTCATGGTCCGCAACACCTACATCTATCCGCCCGAGCCGAGCATGCGGATCGTCTCCGACGTGATCGCCTGGTGTTCGGCCGAGATGCCCAAGTTCAACAGTATCTCGATCTCGGGCTATCACATGCACGAGGCCGGGGCGACGGCGGTGCAGGAGCTCGCCTTCACCATCGCCGACGGCAAGGAATACGCGCAGCGGGCGGTGGCCGCCGGGCTCGACATCGACGCGTTCGCGCCGCGGCTGTCGTTCTTCTTCGGCATCGGGATGAACTTCTTCATGGAAGTCGCCAAGCTGCGCGCGGCGCGCGTGCTGTGGTGCAGGGTGATGGAGGGGCTCGGCGCACGGGACGAGCGCTCGAAGGTGCTGCGCACGCATTGCCAGACCAGCGGA
>DATILD010000006.1:0-12347 GCA_035476815.1 Methylibium sp. | reverse complement strand
GCAGCGCCAGCGCGCGGCCGAGCCCGCGCAGCGCCTCGAAGGCCAGCGCCTGGGTGCCGGGCCGGGCCGGTGCGGGCACGGCCGCCAGCGCCTCGGTCAGCGAACGACCGGCGCGCACGGCGGCCACCGCATCGGCGGTGTGGCCCAGCAGGTCGGCCAGCGGCAGCGAGGGGGGGGTGGACACGGCGGCGCAGTGTAGGCGCGCGCCGCCGCCCCTCGAGGAAACGCCGGGCCGCCCCAAGTTTCCTTGACCCCCGCGGGGGGCGGGCTGGGCGCAGCCCGGCCCTGGGGGCACTCAGCGCCAGCCGGGGTCGAGGTAGCGCGCCACGAGCGGCTCGGGCAGCGGCACGTCGAGCAGCGTCGCGACCAGGCGCAGCGCGTCGGCCGCGTCGTCGCCGAGGCCGGCCACGCCGGGCGGTTCGAGCGCATCGATCCAGGCCCGCAGCAACACCGGCCGCGTCATCCACGACAGGCCTTGCAGCAGGCGCAGCGCGTGCATCAATCGTTCGCCGTCGGGCACGCGGCACAGCGGCGCGCTGCCGCCGAGCGGCTCCAGTGCGGCGGCCCAGGGCCGCAGCGCCCGGGCGTGCCAGACCGCGCCGGCCGCACCGATCCCGCCGTCGGCCGCCGGCTCGGGCAGTTCGCGCGCGAGGAAGCCCGTGAAGGCGGCGAACTCCACCACCACCGCCAGCGGCAGCCCGGCCGGATCGGCGGCCAGCGCGGCACGCGGCGCGGCCCGCGGCGCCTCGCCGAGCCGGTGACGCATCGCCAGCCAGCGCAGCCGGTCGAGCGGGCTGACCTGGCCGTCGGCGCCCATCAGCCGCCGCGCGCCCTCGACCAGCGCGTGGCGTTCGTCCAGCGGCGCGGCCCGCGAGCGGTCGAGCAGCGCCTCGAACACCGGCAGCTGCAGCGCTCGCGGCAGCTGGGCGACATCGGCGCGCAGCCGTTCGGCACCGGCGACCCCCTCGGCGGCCGCGCGCCAGGCCTTCAACTCGGCGGCGCTGGCGGGCGTCAGCAGCAGCGCGAACAGTGCGGCGCGGCGCTCGCCGGCGCCGCGGGCATAGGACAAGCGGGCCGCGGCATCGCGCACGTCGAAGTCCGCGGGTGTCGTCATGTGCGCTCGCCGAAGACGGAGGCGATCTGCGAGTCCGGCCCGCGGTCGGGCGAGGCCGACTGCAGCGTCGCCGCCGGCTTGAAGCCGTAGACGCCGGCGAGCAGGCAGGTCGGCAGCTCGTCCACCGCCGCGTTGAAGGCGCGCACCGCGTCGTTGAAGACGCGGCGTGCGAAGGCGAGCTGGGCGTCGCAGTCCTGCAGCGACTCGAGCAGGCCGCGCAGGTGCGGGCCGGTTTCGACGTCGTCGAGCAGCTGCGGCCGCGCCTCGATCAGCACCCGCAGCGGCCGCAGCGCGCCCTCGAGCACGCCCTCGGCCAGCCCCAGGCTCTGGATCGCGCCGGCGCGCGTCGGGCGCACCTGGGCGTGGTCGGCGGCGGCCTGGGCCTGGCGGGTGGCGGCCGTCAGCGTGGCCAGCGTCGCGTGGCCGACCTCGTCGTCCATCGCCGCTTGCGTGGCCAGCCGCTCGGCCAGTTCGACCACCAGCGCCTGGCGGCGGCGCAACTGGGTGTCGAGCGGGCCCCAGGCGCCGATCGCCGCGCCGCGCAAGCGCGTCAGGCGGTTGTAGGCGCCGACGGCCCAGAAGCCGAGCAGCGCGGCCAGGGCGAGCAGGGCGAGGCTCGTCGTGCTCATCGGTCCCGGGGACACCGCCTGTTGCGCGCCATGAACCGCGACTCTACGCCGCGGCGCGCCGCCCGTCGCACCGCAGCCGCGGGGCCGGCCGTTGCGGCGCTCGCGCGCGCCTCAGGCCGCGCGACGGTAGGACTCCCACCCGTTGCGGCGCAGCTCGCAGGCCGGGCAGCTGCCGCAGCCATAGCCCCAGTCGTGGCGCAGGCTGCGCTCGCCGAGGTAGCAGCTGTGGGTGTGCTCGGTGATCAGCGCAACCAGCGGCGCGCCGCCGAGCCGCTCGGCCAGCGCCCAGGTGTCGGCCTTGGACAGCCACATCAGCGGCGTCTCGACCGTCATCGGCGCGGCCAGCCCGAGGCTCAGCGCAACCTGCATCGCCTTGAGCGTGTTGTCGCGGCAGTCGGGGTAGCCGGAATAGTCGGTCTCGCACATGCCGCCGACCAGCACGCTCAGGTTGCGGCGGTAGGCGATCGCGGCGGCAAAGCTCAGGAAGATCAGGTTGCGGCCCGGCACGAAGGTGCTGGGTAGGCCATTGGCCTGCATCTCGATCTCGCGCGCCGAGGTCAGCGCGGTGTCGGAGACCTGGCCGAGCAGCTTCAGGTCGAGCAGGTGGTCGTTGGCGAGCCGGCCGGACCAGCCGGGGAAGCCCTCGGCCAGCGCGGCGCGGATGCGCGGCCGGCAGTCGAGCTCGACGCGGTGGCGCTGGCCATAGTCGAAGCCGACGGTCTCGACATGCGCGTAGCGGTCGAGCGCCCAGGCCAGGCAGGCGGTCGAGTCCTGGCCGCCGGAGAACAGGACGAGGGCGCTGCGGGGGTCGAGGGTCATGACCACCTCGTCAGGCTCGGTTCCAAGGCAGCGACCGCAGAAGCCGCAACATGCAACGCTGCATGCTGCCCTCTGCCGGGAAACCGCGCAGAAACAGCAACGTCTGCAGTCGTCGTGGCAACACGACCGCGAACGCGGCGGACCAAAGCACTAGGCCGGCAAGGCAGCCCACAAGCATAGTCACGCAGAGCAGCAAGGCGGCCGGCAAACCGAATGTGAAGAAGCCCGTTTGCGGAAAAGGCGCAAAGGGCCGAGCCGAGTAAATCCACCCGTGTGGCGCCAGCGCCAGAACCGACCACGTTGCCAGCGCCATGCCTAGCAGTGGAGCGGCGCCGAGCAGAACCGCCGCGGCACGCACGAGCTGTCGGCGAGATCCCATGCGGTGCCAAACCTAGGTGCGAATCTCGCCCTGCCCCAACACCACCCACTTCATCGACGTCAGCCCCTCCAGCCCCACCGGCCCGCGGGCGTGGAACTTGTCGGTGGAGATGCCGATCTCGGCGCCCAGGCCGTACTCGAAGCCGTCGGCGAAGCGGGTGCTGGCGTTGACCATCACGCTGGCCGAATCGACCTCGCGCAGGAAGCGCATCGCTGATCCGTGGTTGGTGGTCAGGATCGCGTCGGTGTGGTGCGAGCCGTAGCGGTTGATGCGCGCGATCGCCTCGTCGAGGCTGTCGACCAGCTTGATGCTGATGATCGGCGCGAGGTATTCCTCCGACCAGTCGGCCTCGGTGGCGTCGACGAGCTTTGCCCCCGGCACGGCCGCGAGGATCGCCTTGGCGCGCGGGCCGCAGCGCATCTCCACGCCCTTGGCCGCGAACACCGCGCCGATCCTGGGCAGGAAGGCCGCCGCGACATCGCGATGCACCAGCAGCGACTCGGTCGCGTTGCAGGGGCTGACCTTCTGGGTCTTGGCGTTGTCGGTGACCTGGACCGCGAGCGCCAGATCGACCTCGGCGTCGACGTAGGTGTGGCAGTTGCCGTCCAGGTGCTTGATGACCGGCACCTTGGCCTCGGCGGCGATGCGCTCGATCAGCCCCTTGCCGCCGCGCGGGATGATCACGTCGACGTACTCGGGCATCGCGATCAGCCGGCCGACGGCGGCGCGGTCGGTGGTCGCGATCAGCTGCACCGCCTCGGGCGGCAGGCCGGCCTCGGCCAGCGCGGCCTGCACCACGCCGGCCAGCGCCAGGTTGCTGTGGATCGCCTCCGAGCCGCCGCGCAGGATGCAGGCGTTGCCGCTCTTGATCGCCAGCGACGCGGCCTCGATCGTCACGTTGGGCCGGCTCTCGAAGATCATGCCGAACACGCCCAGCGGCACCCGCATGCGGCCGACGCTGATGCCGCTCGGGCGGCGCCGCAGCTCGGTGATCTCGCCGATCGGGTCGGGCATCGCGGCGATCTGCTCGCAGCCCTCGGCCACGGTGTCGATGACCTTCGGCGTGAGCTCGAGCCGGTCGAGCATCGGGCCGTCGAGCCCCGCCTCGCGCGCCGCGGCGAGGTCGCGCTCGTTGGCGGCCCGCAGCGCCGCACCGCCGTCGCGCAGCCGGCGGGCCAGCGCGCGCAGCGCCGCGTCCTTGGCGGCCGAGGGGGCGGCCGCCATCGCCGTCGACGCGGCTCGGGCCAGCGTGCCCACATGGGCCATGTAGGCGGGAAGGTCGGTCGGGCTCATCGTGGACGGATTGTCCCGCAAGCCGTCAATTCCAGCCGAGCGCCTGCAACAGCAGCAACCACAGCGGCGCGGTCACCGCGAAGGCCAGCGTCGAGACGACGATCGCCGCGGTCGCCTCGCCCTCCTGGCTGCGGTAGCGCTGCGCGAACATCAGCGCGTTGGCGCCGGTCGGCATCGCGGCGGCCATCACGATCACCGTCAGCGGCAGCCCGCGCAGGCCCATGCCCCAACCGACCGCCAGCACCAGGGCCGGCTGCGCCAGCAGCTTGCCGGCCGCGAGCATCACCGCCGAACCGGCGGCCCCGCGCAGCCCGTAGTGCCCGAGCGACAACCCGATCGCCACCAGGCACAAGGGCACGACCGCGGTACCCAGCATCTGCAGCACCTCGTCGACCGGGCCCGGGATGGGCGCGCCGATCAGGTTCCAGGCCATGCCGGCCAGCACCGGCAGCACGATCGGGTGGATGACCGTGTTCTTCGCGGTCAGCGCCAGCGTGCGGCCGAGCGGCACGCCGGCCCCGGCCTCGCGCGCCGCGGCGCGGGCGACGTCCTGCTCGACCAGCAGCGTCAGCACCGTCAGCAGGATCAGCGCGTGCAGGCTGACCACCGACAGGTGCAGCTGCAGCCCGGCCTCGCCGAACAGCGCCGCGGCCATCGGGATGCCGAGCTGGGCGTTGTTGCCGAAGGCGGCGGTGATCGCCCGCACGCTCGGACGAGCCGCAGCGCCTGTGGCGCTGTCGGGGGGCCGCGCCGCCGGGCCGGCCGGGCGGCGGCGGCGCTGCTGCAGGTAGACGAGCAGCATCCACGCCACGACCGGCACGAAAAAGGCCGCCAGCGCCCGCCAGGGCAGCGCGCCGAGGTCGATGCGCGCGGTGGCGCGGAACAGCAGCGCCGGCGCGAACACGTAGAAGGCCGCGTTCGACAGGATGCGCGCCGCCTCGCCGCCGGCGAAGGGCTTCGTTCGACCCGCCAGCCAGCCGATCGCGATCGTCACGAAGATCGCGAGCAGCTTGAGAAAGAGGACCGAGGTCATCGGCTCAGTATCCGGCAGCCGAGCCTGTGTGCGGGTGAGGCGATCGGGCGTTGAAGCCGTCTGGCGGGGTGCGGGCAGGCGTCATCGCTTAGCGGGAGTACCCGATGCGCGCTGCCACCCACCCGCACCCCACCAGACTTCCCGCAGTGAGTGACCGTGGGGTCACTGTGCGCCACGCAGCGGGGCAGAGGGTGGGGGCGGCGGAGCGCATCGGGTACTCCCGCTAAGCGGAGCCGGCCCCACCCTCTGCCTCGCTCACTCGGACCTGGCCAGACACCCGTTGCCAGGGCCTCAGGCGGTCTTCTTGGCAGCGGCCGTCTTCGCCGGCGCCTTGGCGGCCCGCGGCTCGAACTCGAAGCCGACCTTGCCCTCCTTCGCGTCCCAGGCCAGCCGCGCCTTGAACTTGCGTCGCGTCTTGTTGGACACGAAGTTCTCGAGCAGCTCAGTCTTTCCGGACTGAAGCAGCCGCGTCATCTGCTCGCGCGCCACCGGCTGCTGCAGGATGATCTTGCCGCTCTTGAAGTCGCAGGTGACATGCGCGCCGACCGCGTGCTCGCAGACGTAGCTGCTGCCGTGCTCGTAGACATGGCCCTTGCACTTGGGGCAGGCGCCGAGCGACTCCTGGCCCGAGAAGTCGACCGGCTCGCCGTCGCCCTCGGCCTTCTTGGCGTCGTCGCCGAAGTCGAACTCGAGCTTCCAGTTCTGGATCTCGTCGTCGAACGCCAGCCTGAGCTCGGCGGTGAAGGGCCAGCCGGCCTTGGAGCGGAAGCCCTCCAGCGGGCCGATCTTCTTGTGGGCGATGAAGGCCTCGACCTCGTCGGTCTCGAAGGCACGCGCGCCGGGAATCTTGCTGATCGAGAAGCCGCAGCCCGGGTCTTCGCCTCCCCCCTCACCCTGCCCTCTCCCCGCCGGGGAGAGGCTTCCAGCTTGGCCGGTGCAGGTGTAGCGGCGGTAGTTCTCCTTCACGACGCCGCCGCACTTGGGGCAGGGCGTCTTCAGCGTCGCGTAGTCGCCGGGGATGGTGTCGCGGTCGTACTCCTTGGCCTTGGCGACGATGCGCTGCGTCATCGCCGCGATCTCGGCCATGAAGGCATCGCGGCTGAGGCGGCCATGCTCCATCTCGGCGAGCTGGTACTCCCAGTTGCCGGTCAGTTCGGGCTGCGTGAGTTCTTCGACCTGCAGGCCGCGCAGCAGCGTCATCAGCTGGAAGGCCTTGGCGGTCGGCACCAGCTCGCGGCCGTCGCGGTGCATGTACTTCTCGAGCAGCAGGCCTTCGATGATCGCGGCGCGCGTGGCCGGCGTGCCCAGGCCCTTCTCGGCCATCGCCTCGCGCAACTCGTCGTCGTCGATCAGCTTGCCGGCGCCTTCCATCGCCGACAGCAGCGTCGCCTCGGTGTAGCGCGCCGGCGGCTTGGTCTTCAGCGCGTTGACGTCGACGCTCTCGGTGCGGACGACCTCGCCCGGTTCGACCGCGACCAGGATCGAATCCGCATCCTCGGTGTCGCGGCCGTAGACCGCCAGCCACCCCGGCCTGACCATCACCTTGCCGTTGGTCTGGAACTTGTGTTCGTTCGCACCGACCTTCACCGTCGAGATGCGCGTCGTCACCTGGAACTCGGCCGGCGGGTAGAACACCGCCAGGAAGCGCTTGACCACCAGGTCGTAGAGCTTGGCCTCGATGTCGGTCAGGCTCTTGGGCGCCTGCAGCGTCGGGATGATCGCGAAGTGGTCCGAGACCTTGGCGTTGTCGAAGATGCGCTTGTTCGGCTTGACGTAACCCTCCTTGACGGCCTTCCTCGCATGCGCCGACAGCGCCTTCAGCGGGCCCGGCAGCTCCTCGCTCGCGAGCATCTCCATCGTCTTCTTGACCACCGCGACATAGTCCTCGGGCAGCGCCTTGCTGTCGGTCCGCGGGTAGGTCAGCACCTTGTGCTTCTCGTACAGCGCCTGCGCGATCGACAGCGTGGTCTTGGCCGAGAAGCCGAAGCGCGAGTTGGCCTCGCGCTGCAGCAGCGTCAGGTCGTAGAGCTGCGGGCTGCTCTGGCTGCTGGGCTTGGATTCCTCGGTCACGCTCGCCGGCTGGCCGCGGCAGGCCTGGGCGATGGCCTGGGCATCGGCCTCGTTCCAGATCCGGTCGGCGCGGCGCTCGGCGTCCTCGTTCTTCTTCCAGGCCGGGTCGAACCACTTGCCCTCGTACTCGCCGGCCTTCGCCGCGAACGATGCCTTGAGCTCCCAATAGTCGCGCGACACATGCTTGCGGATCTTCTCCTCGCGCTCGACCACGATCGACAGCGTCGGCGTCTGCACCCGGCCCACGGTGGTGAGGAAGAAGCCACCGTCGCGCGAATTGAAGGCGGTCATCGCCCGCGTGCCGTTGATGCCGACCAGCCAGTCGGCCTCGCTGCGGCTGCGGGCGGCGTCGGCCAGGCCGCGCAGATCCTTGTCGGCGCGCAGCGCGTCGAAGCCGTCGCGGATCGCCTGCGGCGTCATGCTCTGCAGCCACAGCCGGCGCACCGGCTTGTCGATCGGCTTCTTCTCGCTTCCGGCGTACTGCACGATCAGCCGGAAGATCAGCTCGCCCTCGCGGCCGGCGTCGCAGGCGTTGATGAGTTCGGTGACGTCCTTGCGCTTGACCTGCTTGACGACCGCGTTGAGCCGGCTCTTGGCCTTGTCGATCGGCGCCAGGTCGAAGTGCGGCGGGATCACCGGCAGGTGGGCGAAGCTCCACTTGCCGCGCTTGACGTCGTACTCCTCCGGCGCCTTGATCTCGACCAGGTGGCCGACCGCGGAGGTGACGACATAGCGCTCGTTCTCGAAATGGTCGTCGTGCTTCTCGAACTTGCCCGAACTCGGCGTCAGCGCGCGGACGATGTCCTGCGCGACGGACGGCTTCTCGGCGATCACCAGTGCTTTGCTCATCTGTTCCCAGTCGTTGCCGCCCGCCGCAGGCCCGGCCCACGTGCGGCCGTCCCTACAATCCGGGCTCTCGCGCGCACGCGCTCACGCGCGCGCACCCATGAATTCAATGTAGCCAAACCCGAACATGCCGCAATCCCCGCGCCGCCCCGCCCCCATGAACGGACATGCCGCCCCGGGCGGCCGGCGCATCCAGGTGCGGCGCTCGGGCGTGCATGGCAAGGGCATGTACGCGCTGCAGCCGCTGGCCAAGGGCGAGGTGCTGATCGAGTACCTCGGCGAGGTGATCGACTGGCCGGAAGCGTTGCGCCGCCACCCCCACGACCCGAGCGACCCCAACCACACCTTCTATTTCAGCATCGACGAGGATCATGTCATCGATGCCAACGTCGGCGGCAACGCGGCGCGCTGGATCAACCATTCCTGCGCGCCCAACTGCGAGGCCGACGAGACCGACGGCCGCGTCTTCATCAAGGCGCTGCGCAAGATCGCGCCGGGCGAGGAGCTGTTCTACGACTACGGCCTGACGATCGACGAGCGCTACACGCCCAAGCTCAAGAAGCAGTACGAGTGCCGCTGCGGCGCCAGGGCCTGCCGCGGCACGATGCTCGCGCCCAAGCGCTGAACCCCTGCCTGCTGCCGTGACCACCGCGACCGCCCTGCCCTGGCCGACCGACGCGCTCGCGGCGTCGCTCGGCGCGCTGCGGCCGGGGCTGCGGGTCGAGGTGCTGGCCGAGGCCGATTCGAGCAACACCCGGCTGCTCGAACGCGCCCGCGGTGGCGATGTCGCGCCCTGCCTGCTGGTCGTCGAGCGGCAGACCGCCGGCCGCGGCCGCATGGGCCGGCCCTGGTTCACCGAGCCGGCCGCCGCGGGTGCGCCCCCGGGGCCCGGCACGCTGTGCCTGTCGCTCGGGCTGGTGCTGGCGCCGGCCGACTGGTCGGGGCTGTCGCTCGCGGTCGGCGTCGCGCTGGCCGAGGCGCTCGGGCCGGCGGTGCAGCTCAAGTGGCCGAACGACCTGTGGCTGGCCGGCCGCAAGCTCGGCGGCGTGCTGATCGAGACGCTGCCGCTGCCGGACGGCGGCCGCTACGCGGTGATCGGGGTCGGCCTCAACCTCGCGACACCGACCGCGCGCCCCGGGCTCGAGCAGCCGGTGGCCGGCTGGCGCGAGACCGCCCCGCAGGTCACCGCCGATCAACTGTTGTCCACGGTCGCGGCGCCGCTGGTCGAGGCGGTGCAGGTCTTCGAAGGCGCCGGCTTCGCGGCCTTTACCAGCCGCTATGCCGCGCGCGATGCGCTCGCCGGCCGGCCGGTGCAGACCCGGGGGGCCGAGGCGCTGCAGGGCGTCGCCGACGGCGTCGATGCCCAGGGCGCGCTGCGCGTGCGCACGGCCGACGGCAGCGTCGCGGTCCGCAGCGGCGAGGTGAGCGTGCGCCCATGCTGAGGATGCTCGTCCTGCTGCTGCTGCTCGCCAATGCCGGCTTCTGGGCCTGGCGCCAGGGCTGGCTGGAGCCGCTGCACGGCGTGATCGGCGCGCGGCCCGAGGGCGAGCGCGAGCCCGAGCGGCTGGCGCTGCAGGTGAGCCCGGAGCTGGTGCGGCTGCAGCCGGCACGCGGCGCGTCGGCCCCGGCGCGGCCGGCCAGCGCGGCGTCCGCGGCCGAGCCGGCGGCCTCCGCCGCGTCCGAGCCCGCCGCCCCGCCGGCGCTGGCCTGCCTCGAGGCCGGTCCCTTCGACGCTGCCGGCCTGACCGCCGCCCAGGCCGTGCTGCAGGTGCTGCTGCCGGCCGATGCCGCCCGCGTGCGCCGGCTCGCGACCGGCTCGTGGTGGGTGGCGATGGGCCCCTATGTCGAGGCCGCACCGCTGCGCCAGAAGCGCGAGGAACTGCGCAAGCTCGACTTCAGCCCCGCGACCGCGCGCCTGGCGGCCGACGGCGCGCCCTACCTGGTGCTGCAGCGCCACGACAGCCGCGAGGCCGCCGAGGCCGCGCTCAAGGCGTTGGCCGAGCGCGGTGTCCGCAGCGGCCGCATCGTCGACGGCGGCGTCGCCGCGCCGCGGGCGCTGCGCGTGGCCCAGGCCGATGCCGACCAGCAGGTGCTGCTGGCCGCGCTGCCGGAGGACAAGCTCGGCGGCCGGCGCTTCGAGCCCTGCCCGCCCGACGCGCCCTGAGGTCGCTTCAGGCGCGGCGGCGGCGCCGCAGCGCCCAGACCGCGCCGACCGCGAGCCACAGCGCCGCCAGCCAGGGCCAGCCGAGCGCGCCACCGGAGATGCCGCTGTCCTCGTCGTCGTCGTCCGAGCCGCTGTTGGCCGGGCGGTCGGCGCCGAGCGCTGCCGCGGAACGCACCTCGGCGTTGTCGATCACCGCGCCGGTGCGCGCCGGGGCGCTGTAGCTCGACGGGTCGCTCGCGTAGCGCAGCGCCTCGGGCACGTCGAGCAGGCCGGCACCGCAGGTGCTGGCGCTGCAGATGCAGCGGCCCGGGTTGGCGCTGGAGCAGGCGCCGATGACCGGCGACGTGACATGCGGCCGCGCGCTGAGCCGCAGGCCGTCGATTAGCTGCGCGGCCGACAGCGAGGGCCGCGCGGCCAGCATCAGGCCCAGCGCGCCGGCCACCTGCGGCGTCGAGAAGCTGCTGCCGAACACGTAGGCGTAGGCGGCCGCGCCGGGCGCGGTCGTGCCGTCGTTGTTCAGCGTCAGCAGCCCACTGTCGCCGAGCAGGCTGCCCCAGCGGCCATCGCCGCCCGGGTCGCCGCCGACGGTGGTGATGACGAGCTCGGGGCCGAAGTTCGAGTAGGTGGTCTTGAAACCGTCGCGGTTGACCGCTCCGACGCCGATGACGCCGTCGCAGTTGGCCGGCCGCAACACGCCGCCATGCTCGTTGCCGGCCGCGGCCACCACCACCGCGCCGGCGGCGCGCAGGTCGTCGATCGCCTCCTGGTAGGCGGCGCTGCAGGACGCGCTGCCGCCGAAGCTGACCGTGACGACGCGCGCCGGGTTCGGGTTGATCGGCGCGCCGGTCACCGGCAGGCCGGCGGCCCAGCGCATGCCGTCGACGATGTCGGCCACCGTCGCGCCGCACTTGCCGGCCACCCGCACCGCCAGCACGCGGCCGGCCCACTGCATCGCGGCGACGCGGGTCGCGTTGTCGGTCGCGGCCACCAGCTGGCCGGCGATCACGCTGCCGTGCCAGCTGCTGTCCTCGAGCTCGCAGTCGCCGAACAGCGCCGCGTTGCCGCTCTGGTCGGCGGCGCTGACCCAGTCGCCCGGGTCGGAGGCATCGGCGTCGCGGCCGTCGCCGTCGTTGGCGTACTCGACCTCGGAGACGAAGTCGCGGCCGACGATCACGCGGTCGGTGAGCTCCGGGTGCGTGGTGATGCCGGTGTCGAGCACCGCGATCACCGAGTCGGCGCTGCCGGTGGTCGTGATCCAGCCGGTCTGGAAGCCGCCCACGCCGCGCAGCCGGTCCTCGATCGCGTTGCCGTTGGACCCGGTGGCCGGGCGCAGCCACCACTGCAGGCCGGCGGTGAAGTCGGGGTCGTCGGGCACCACGGCCTGCAGGCGGCGCTCGCGGGTGTTGGGCTCGACCCAGGCCACGCCGGGCTGGCTGCGCAGGCGCCGGGCCAGTTCGCGCGCCTCGGCGCCGCGCAGCACGCGGTCGGCGCCGATCACGCGCGAGCGCGGGCCGCGCTCGCGCATCGCACGGCCCTGCAGGCCGGCGGCCTGCTGCAGGCTCTGCCAGTCGGCCTCGCCGGCATCGGCGGCCATGCGGACGATCAGACCTTGGGCCGGGCGTTCGGCACGCGGCGCGGCGGCAAGGACCAGCGGCAGGGCCAGCGCGAGGCCGGCCAGGAGCTTGTTCAGGACGGGCATGGCCAAAGTGTAGGGGCGCGCCCCGCGCGGCCGTGTGTCGGTCGTTGAAACGAAAAGAGCCCCGGGTAGGGCTCTGCAAAAGAGCCCCGTCCGGGGCTCTTGCGTCGGGGCGGAGCAGCCTCAGCGGCCGATCACGCGCACCATCTCCAGCACCTTGTTCGAGTAGCCCCACTCGTTGTCGTACCAGGCCACGACCTTCACGAAGGTCGAGTCCAGCGCGATGCCGGCCTCGGCATCGAACACGCTGGTCATCGCCTCGCCGCGGAAGTCGGTCGAGACCACCTTGTCCTCGGTGTAGCCC
>DATILD010000005.1:0-20482 GCA_035476815.1 Methylibium sp. | reverse complement strand
GCAGGACGGCGAAACCGTCTACTTCGTGCGGGACAACGGCGTGGGCTTCGACATGAGCTATGCCAACAAGCTGTTCGGCGCCTTCCAGCGCCTGCACGCATCGAGCGACTTCGAAGGCACCGGCATCGGCCTGGCCAACGTCCACCGCATCATCCAGCGCCATGGCGGCCGGATCTGGGCCGCCGGCGAGCCGGGCCGGGGCGCGACCTTCTTCTTCACCTTGCCCACCTAGGGAGGCCTCCATGCCGAAGATCATCCTGCTGGTCGAAGACAACCGCGACGACGAAGAGCTCACGCGCATGGCGCTCGAACAGAGCAATATCGCCAACGAGCTGGTCGTGGCCCACGATGGGGTCGAGGCGCTCGACTACCTGCTCGGCACCGGCGCCTATGCAGGCCCCAAACCGCCGGAGCTGCCCGCGGTCGTCCTGCTCGACCTGAAGCTCCCGCGCATCGACGGGCTCGAGGTGCTGCAACGCATCCGCAAGGAAGAGCGCACGCGGCGCGTGCCGGTGGTGGTGCTCACCTCGTCGAAGGAAGAACAGGACGTGCTGGACAGCTACGGCTTCGGCGCCAACAGCTACATCCGCAAGCCGGTGGAGTTCGACAAGTTCTTCGAGGCGACCCGCCAGCTGGGCATGTACTGGCTGGTGCTCAACGAAATCACCCCGGGCACGAGCGGGTGAGACCCACCCCCGACAGGCGCGCTGCGCCGACAGGTGGCCCAGGAAACGGCGCCCCTAGGTGACACCGCCCTTGACCGGGTAACCCGCGGCCCGCCAGCGCAGCATGCCGCCGGCCAGGTTGGCGACGTCGGCATAGCCGGCCTTCGTCAACAGCGTCGCCGCCTGGGCCGAGCGCGTGCCCGAACGGCACACCGTGACGACCGGGCGGTCGCGCCCGATCTCGGCGATGCGCGCCGGCCAGTCCGCCATCGGGATCAGCACGGCGCCGGCGATGTGGCCGAGCGGGCCGCCGAACTCGTCGGCATCGCGCACGTCGACGATCTGCACCTGCGCGCCGATCTCCTCCAGCGTCTGGGCCTGGATCTCCCACAGGCCGGCGAAGGTCCAGGTCAGGTGGGCCCAGGCCGGGTCATCGGGTGGCAGCGCGCCGCCTTCCGGCCGGCCGCAGCGCAGGTTGGCCGGCACCGCGTGGTCCATCAGCTTCGGGTGCGGCAGGCCGAGGTGGTTCATGTAGCCGGTGAAGTCACCCTCGTTGCTGTCGCCGCCGAAGCGCGGGTTGTAGCGGCGCTCCTCGTCGACGCTGGTGACCGTGAGGCCGCGGTAATCGTGGCCCGGGTAGAGCAGCGCGTGCGAGGGCAGCGCGAGGATCTGCCCGTGCACCGAGGCCCACAGCCGCGCCGGGCTGCCCTGCTGGAAGTCGGTGCGGCCGCAGCCGCGGATCAGCAGCGCGTCGCCGGTGAAGGCCAGGCTCTCGTCGTCGAGCACATAGGTCAGGCAGCCGTCGGTGTGGCCCGGCGTCGCGCGCACCGCCAGATGGCGCGAGCCGAAGGCGATGCGGTCGCCATGCGCGAGCCGCCGGTCCAGCCCCTCGGCGCCGCCGGCGGCACTGCCGAGCATGCGGCTGCCGGTGCGCTGCTGCAGCAGCCAGGCGCCGGTCACGTGGTCGGCGTGCACATGGGTCTCGAGCGTCGCGAGCAGCGTCAGCCCGAGCTCGCGCAGCAGCGCGGCGTCGCGCCGGGCATGTTCGAACACCGGGTCGATCAGCAGCGCCTCGCCGCTGCGCGGGTCGCCGAGCAGGTAGGTGTAGGTCGACGACACGGTGTCGAAAAGCTGTCGGAACATCAGCATGGCAACCCCCTCCTGCGGCGGATGCTAAGGCCTGCGCTAAGCTGCCGGGCATGATCACCGTCAACAAGCTCATCCCCCGCGGCCAGGGACTCGCCCCGGCGCTGCTCAAGCGCGCCGCCAGCGTCGAACTCGACTGGGACGTGCGCCAGAAGAGCCGCTTCGACGCCACCGACTCGCAGGGCCGCACGCTCGGCGTGTTCCTGCCGCGCGGCAGCGTGGTGCGCGGCGGCGACGTGCTGGTGGCCGAGGACGGCTCGCTGGTCCGCGTGCTCGCGGCGGCCCAGCCGGTGCTGCAGGTCACGGCCTGCGCCGAGCATGGCTCGCCCTTCGACCTGCTGCGCGCCGCCTACCACCTGGGCAACCGCCATGTGGCGCTGGAGCTGCAGCCCAAGCGCCTGCAGCTCGAGCCCGACCATGTGCTGGCCGAGATGCTGCGCGCGATGCACCTGATCGTCGCCGCGGCGCAGGCGCCGTTCGAACCCGAAGCGGGGGCCTACGCGGCGGGCGGGCATGCGCATGGCCACGACCATGGACACGAACACGCACCGGCGCCCGCGCGCGGCAAGCCGATCGGCATCGCCGTCGCCGCGGCGCCGGCGCCCCATGTGCACGGCCCCGGCTGCGGCCACGACCACTCCCACTGAGTCGCGATGCCGCGCGTGCGCCGGCCCGCCGCGCCGACCAGCGCGGCGACGCTGCTGAGCCTGATCTGGCTGGCCTCGCCGGCGCTGCCGGTCGGCGGCTTCAGCTATTCCGAGGGGCTCGAGGCGGCGGTCGACGCCGGCCTGGTGCACGACGAGGCCAGCACGCGCGCCTGGCTGCTCGACCAGCTGGCCCTCGGCCTGGCGCGCAGCGAGCTGCCGCTGGTCGCCGCCGCGCTGGCGGCCTGGCGGCGCGACGACCTCGCCCGCGTGCGCGAGCTCAACGACTGGCTGCTCGCGACCCGCGAGACCGCCGAGGCACGGCTGCAGACCGAGCAGATGGGCCGCTCGCTGGCCGCCTGGCTGCAGCAGCGACCGGACACCGACCCGGCGCGCCGCGCGGCGCTGGCCGCGCTGGCGCCGGCGCCGACCTACCCGGTCGCCTGGGCGCTGGCCGCCGCCGGCGGCGCCGCGACGCCGCGCGAGGCCGCGCTGGCCTATGCCTTCGGCTGGGCCGAGAACCTGGTGCAGGCCGCGCTGAAGGCGGTGCCGCTGGGCCAGAGCGCGGGCCAGCGCATCCTCGGCGCGCTGGCCGACGCGATTCCCGGCACGGTCGATGCCGCGCTGACCCTGAGCGACGGCGAGCGCCTCGCGTCGCTGCCGGGCCTGGCCATCCTCGGCGCACGCCACGAGACCCAGTACTCGCGGCTGTTCCGCTCCTGATCGGCACATCGGCACACGCGCCAGCAACACCGCGGCAACAACGGCTGCGCACAGTGGCGGGCTCGTCCCGATCCACCCTGCCCGAGCCTGCCCATGCCCACCACGCCCTCCCCCGATCCCGACCATGACCGCGGCCTCGCCGCCGACCTGGAGGCGCTGGCGAGCCAGCGCCGCCGCGGCGCACTGCGCTGGCTGGGCGGCGCCGGCGCGCTGGCGTTGACCGGGGCCGGCGGCCTGGCGCTGCTCGGCGGCTGTGGCGGGGGCGGCTCGGACGAAGCGTCGACCGCCGGCAGCAGCAGCAGCAGCAGCACGACGACGACGTCCGGCAACGGAACCACCTGCGCCGCGATCCCCGAGGAGACGGCCGGCCCCTACCCCGGCGACGGCTCCAACAACGCCAACGGCAGCCTCGCCAACGCGCTGGCGCTGAGCGGCATCGTGCGCCAGGACATCCGCTCGAGCATCGCCGGCGCCACCGGCACCGCCACCGGCGTGCCGCTGGCGGTGACGCTGCGGCTCGTCGACAGCGACGCCAGCTGCGCCGACCTGGCCGGCTATGCGGTCTACCTGTGGCATTGCGACGCGCTCGGCCGCTACTCGATGTATTCGAGCGGCGTCACCGGCGAGAACTACCTGCGCGGCGTGCAGGTGTCCGACAGCGCCGGCGAGCTGAGCTTCGTGACCGTGTTCCCCGGCTGCTACCCGGGGCGGATGCCCCACATCCACTTCGAGGTCTACCGCGACGCCAACACCGCGACGAGCTGGTCGAACAAGCTGCTGACCTCGCAGCTCGCGCTGCCGGTGGCGGCCTGCGAGGCGGTCTATGCGACCGGCGGCTACCCCGGCAGCACCGCCAACCTCGCAGCGCTGAGCTTCGCCAGCGACAACGTCTTCAGCGACGGCGTCACGCTGCAGCTGGCCGAGCTGAGCGGCAACCCGGCCGACGGCTACGTCGCGACGCTGCAGGTCGGCTTCTAGCGTCCGGCGCTGCCGGCGGGTGCGCACGCTTCGTGCATGATCGCCGGCATGAACCCCACCCTGCACCACATCCCCGGCCGCAGCAAGAAGCTGCCCCCGCTGCGCGTCGGCGTAGGCGGGCCGGTCGGCTCGGGCAAGACGACGCTGGTCGAGATGCTGTGCAAGGCGATGCGCGAGCGCTGGGACCTGGTGGTCGTCACCAACGACATCTACACCAAGGAGGACCAGCGCCTGCTGACCGTCGCCGGCGCGCTCGAGCCCGAGCGCATCCTCGGCGTCGAGACCGGCGGCTGCCCGCACACCGCGATCCGCGAGGACGCGTCGATCAACCTCGAGGCGGTCGACCGCATGCTGGCAAAGTTCCCCGACGCCGACATCGTCTTCATCGAGTCCGGCGGCGACAACCTCGCGGCCACCTTCAGCCCGGAACTGTCGGACCTGACGCTCTACGTGATCGACGTCGCGGCCGGCGAGAAGATCCCGCGCAAGGGCGGCCCCGGCATCACCAAGAGCGACCTGTTCGTCATCAACAAGACCGACCTCGCGCCGCATGTCGGCGCCGACCTCGGCGTGATGGAGGCCGACACCCGCCGCATGCGCGGCGCCAAGCCCTATGTGATGACCAATCTGAAGACGCGCACCGGCCTCGCCGAGGTGGTGCGCTTCATCGAGACGCGCGGGCTGCTGGTCGCGGTCTAGCGCGCCGCCTGGGGTTCGGCCTCGGCGGTCCAGCCGCCGCCGAGCACGCGGTACAGCGTCACCAGGTTCTGCGCCACCAGCGCCTGCGCCTGCACCTGGGCCTGCTGGCTGGCGTAGAGCGAGCGCTGCGCGTCCAGCACCTCGAGGAAGCTGGCCGCGCCATTGCGGTAGCGCAGCTCGGCAAGCTCGGCGCGGCGCTGGTCGGCCTGCACCTGCGCCGTCTGCGCGGCGAGCTGGTCGACCAGCGTCGCGCGCCCGGCCAGCGCGTCGGCCACTTCACGGAAGGCCGACTGCACCGCCCGCTCGTACTGCGCGACGGCGATGTCGCGGTTGACCTCGGCGAGCTTCAGGCTGGCGCGGTTGCGGCCGGCGTCGAAGATCGGCGCCAGCAGCTGCGGCGCCAGGCTCCAGGCGAAGTTGCCGCCCTTGAACAGCTCCGACAGGCTGCTGCTGGCGATGCCGGTGCTCGCCGTCAGCGTCAGCTTGGGGAAGAAGGCCGCGCGCGCCGCGCCGATGCTGGCTTCGGTGGCGAGCAGCTGGCGCTCGGCCTGGCGCACGTCGGGGCGGCGCGTCAGCACCTCCGACGGCAACCCGGCCGGCAGCGCGGGCAGGCCGGGATCGGCCGTGATCGGCAGCCCCGCGGGCAGCTCGACCGGCAGCGGCTGGCCCACCAGCAGCACCAGCGCGTTCTCGTCCTGCGCGCGCTGGCGCGTCAGTTGGGCCTGCGCGACCCGCGCCGCCTGCAGCAGCGATTCGGCCTGGCGCAGGTCGATCTCGGAGGTCGCGCCGTTGTCAAAGCGCAGCCGCGTCAGCCGCTCGGTGTCCTGCCGGCTGGCCAGCGTCTGCGCGGTCAGGCGCAGCAGCTCGTCGTCGGCCTGCAACGCCAGGTGGGCGTTGGCGATCGAACCGATCAGCCCGATCTGCACCGCCTTGCGCGCCTCCTCGGTGGCGAGGAACTGCGCCGCCGCGGCGTCGTTGAGGCTGCGCACGCGGCCGAACAGGTCGGCCTCGTAAGCGGTGATCTGCACGCCGGCGCTGTAGAGGCTGGTGATGCCGCCGCTGCTGTTGGGCTGGCGCGAGCCGGTGATGCCGGCGTTGACGGTCGGCCACAGGTCGGCGCTGCGGGCCTGGGCCTGGGCGCGCGCGGCCTCGATGTTGAGCACCGCGACGCGCAGGTCGCGGTTGTTGCGCAGCGCCAGCTCGATCAGGCCCTTGAGCCGCGCGTCGCGGAAGAAGTCCGACCAGGGCAGCTCGGCGGCCACCGCTGCACCGGGTGCCGGTTCGGCGGCGCCGGGGAAGCGCTCGGCCACCGGCGCAACCGGCCGCTCGTGTTCGGGCGCCATCGACGCGCAGCCAGCCAGCAGCGCGGCCAACGCGAGGGCGCTCAGGCGCGGCGTGCTCATTGGCACCCTCGCGCTGCGCGCGCTCCCTCCGAGAGGGACGGAGCACTCCCTTCGGAGCGGCCGGGCGGGAGCGCTCATCGCTGATCCTCCGCTTCCGGCGCCAGGCGGGTCGGCACTTCCTCGGACTCGTGCGCGAAGCGGCGGCGCTGCCGCTCGCTGTCCTTGAAGAGGCGCCGCACGACGACGAAGAACACCGGCACGAAGAACACCGCCAGCGCGGTGGCCGTGATCATGCCGCCCATCACGCCGGTGCCGATGGCGCGCTGGCTGGCCGAGCCGGCGCCGCTGGCCAGCACCAGCGGCAGCACGCCGAGGATGAAGGCCAGCGAGGTCATCAGAATCGGCCGGAAGCGCAGGTGCGCCGCCTCCAGCACCGACTCGACCACGCCCTTGCCCCGGGCGTGCAGGTCCTTCGCGAACTCGATGATCAGCACCGCGTTCTTGGCCGACAGGCCGATGATGGTGATCAGCCCGACCTTGAAGTACACGTCGTTCTCCAGCCCGCGCAGGCTCGCGCCACTCACCACGCCCAGCACGCCCAGCGGCACCACCAGGATCACCGCCAGCGGGATCGACCAGCTCTCGTACAGCGCCGCGAGGCACAGGAACACCGCCAGCAGCGAGAAGGCGAACAGGAAGATGGCGGTCGAGCCCGACAGCTTCTCCTCGCGCGACTGGCCGGTCCATTCGTAGGCGAAGCCGGGCGGCAGCTCGCCGGCCAGGCGCTCCATCTCGGCGATCGCGGCACCGGTGCTGACGCCCGGCGCGGGCTCGCCGGCGATGCGCATCGCCGCGTAGCCGTTGTAGCGCACCGTCTGCATCGGCCCGGTGACCCATTCGGTGCGCGCGAACGAGGCCAGCGGCACCGGCTGGCCGCTGCCGTTGACCGCGTTGATCCTCAGCAGGTCCTCGGGCTGCATGCGCGCCGGCGCGTCGGCCTGCACGACGACGCGCTGCAGGCGGCCGGCGTTCGGGAAGTCGTTGACATAGGACGAGCCGAGCGCGGTCGACAGCGCGTGGTTGATCGCCGCGAAGCCGACGCCCAGCGCATTGGCCTTGTCGCGGTCGATGCGCAGCTCGAGCTGCGCGGCGTCCTCCAGGCCGTCGGGCCGCACCACCGCGAGCAGCGGACTCTTGGCCGCCGCGCCCAGGAGCTGGTTGCGCGCGGCCAGCAGCGCGTCGTGGCCGGCACCGCCGCGGTCCTGCAGCCGGAACGCGAAGCCGTTGGCGCGGCCCAGCTCGCGGATCGGCGGCGGGCTCACCGGGAAGATGAAGGCGTCGCGGATCCCGGCCAGCCCCCCGAAGGCGCGCGCCGCCAGCGACTGCGCCGAATGCTCGGCGCCGTGGCGCTCGTCCCAGTCCTTCAGCGTGACGAAGCCGAGCGCGGCGTTCTGGCCGCTGCCCGCGAAGCTGAAGCCCAGCACCGAGACCATGCTGCGCACCTCGGGCTGCGCGAGCATGTAGGTCTCGACCTGCTTCATCACCTCGAGCGTGCGGCCCTGGGCCGCGCCCGGCGGCAGCTGAACGTTGACGAGGATGCTGCCCTGGTCCTCGTTGGGCACGAAGGCGGTCGGCAGGCGGTTGAGCAGCAGCAGCGCCGCGCCGATCACCGCCGCGTAGATGAGCAGCCAGCGCGCCGCGCGCTTCAGGATGCGCGCGACCCAGCCCTCGTAGCCCTTGGCCATGCGCGTGAAGCCGCGGTTGAACCCCCCGAAGAAGCCGCCCTTCGCATGGTGGTGGCCGGCCTCGACGGGCTTGAGCAGCGTCGCGCACAGCGCCGGCGTCAGCGACAGCGCCAGGAAGGCCGACAGCAGGATCGACGTGACCATCACGGCCGAGAACTGCCGGTAGATGTTGCCGACCGCGCCGCTGAAGAAGGCCAGCGGCACGAACACCGACACCAGCACCACCGTCACGCCGACGATGGCGCCGGAGATCTGCCCCATTGCCTTGCGCGTCGCGGCGATCGGCGACAGGCCCTCCTCGCTCATGATGCGCTCGACGTTCTCGACCACGACGATCGCGTCGTCGACCACGATGCCGATCACCAGCACCATGCCGAACATCGTCAGCACGTTGATCGAGAAGCCCATCGCCAGCAGCGCCGCGAAGGTGCCGAGCAGCGCGATCGGCACCACCAGCGTCGGGATCACCGTGTAGCGGATGTTCTGCAGGAACAGGTACATCACCAGGAACACCAGCAGCACCGCCTCGACCAGCGTCTCGGCGACCTGCGAGATCGAGATGTCGATGAAGGTCGAGCTGTCGTAGGGGATGGTCGCCTTCACGCCGGCCGGGAAGTAGCGCGACAGCTCGTCGACCCGCTTCTTCACGGCGGTGGCGGTGGCCAGCGCGTTGGCGGTCGGCGACAGCAGCACGCCGATGCCGGTCGCCGGCTCGCCGTTGAGCCGCGCGCGCGTGCCATAGCCCTGCGCGCCAAGCTCGACGCGCGCCACGTCCTTGAGCCGCACGGTGGAGCCGTCGGCATTGGCACGCAGCACGATGTCGCCGAACTGGCCGGCGCTGCTGAGCTGGCCCTTGACCACCACGGTCGCGAAGATCGACTGCCCCGGCACGTTGGGCAGGTCGCCGATCGTGCCCGAGGCCACCTGGGCGTTCTGCGCCGCGATCGCCGCGGTCACGTCGGCCGACGACAGCCGGTAGCCGACCAGCTTGGCCGGGTCGATCCAGATGCGCATCGCGCGCTCGGTGCCGAACAGCTGGGCCTGCCCGACGCCGGGCACGCGCTGGATCTCGGGCAGCACGTTGCGCGACGCGTAGTCGCCGAGCGCCACCGGGTCGAAGGCGGGGTTGTCCGAATACAGCGTCACGAACAGCAGGAAGTTCGGATTGGACTTGTCGACCCGCACGCCCTGCTGCGTCACCGCCTGCGGCAGGCGCGGGGTGGCGCGGCCCAGGCGGTTCTGCACATCGACCTGGGCCAGGTCGGGATTGGTGCCGGGCTCGAAGCTCAGCGTGATCGAGCCGCTGCCGTCGGCCTGGCTGACCGACTCCATGTAGATCAGGCCCGGCGAGCCGTTCATCTCGCGCTCGATCACGCTGATGACGCTCTCCTCCAGCGTCTGCGCCGACGCCCCGGGATAGCCGACGTTGACGACGATCGACGGCGGCGCCACCGGCGGGTACTGCGCCACCGGCAGCTGGGTGATCGCGACCCCGCCGATCACCGCGATGAAGAGCGCGATGACCCAGGCGAAGATCGGTCGCTGGATGAAGAACTGCGCCATGCGCGCCCCCTCAGCGGCTGGCGGCCGAGGCCGCAGGCGCCGTGGCGGCCGATGCGGCCGGGCTCCACGGCAGCGGCTTCACCGGGCCGCTGCCGCGCAGCTTCTGGAAGCCGTCGACCATCACCTGCTCGCCGGCCTTCAGACCGTCGAGCACCACCCACTGGCCGTTGCGCGTGCCGCCGACCTTGACCGGCCGCGTCGCCACCGTGCCGTCGGCCGCGACCACCTTGACGCTGTCGCCCTGGCCGCTGCGGCTCACGGCCTGCTGCGGCAGCAGCACCGCGTCGGGCACCTCGGCCTGCTCGAGCCGCACGCGCACGTACAGCCCCGGCAGCAGCAGGCCCTTGGGGTTGGGCAGCTCGGCGCGCAGCGTGATCTGGCCCGAGCTGGCGTCGACCGTCAGGTCCGAGAACAGCAGCTTGCCCGGCAGCGGGTAGACGCTGCCGTCGTCGAGCAGCACGCGCACCGCGGCCGATTCGCCGCCGGCGCTGCGCAGGCGGCCGTCGGCGATCGCCGCGCGCAGGCGCAGCACGTCACCGGCCGGCTGGGTGAAGTTGACGTAGATCGGGTCGATCTGCTGCACCACCGCCAGCGGCGTCGCATCGCCCTGGCCGACCAGCGCGCCCTCGGTCACCAGCGCGCGGCCGACGCGCCCGGCGATCGGCGAGGCGACAGCGGCGTAGCCGAGGTTGATCTGCGCCGTCTGCACCGCGGCCTTGCCGGCGGCGACATCGGCCTCGGCCTGCTTCTGCGCGGCCACCGCATTCACGTAGTCCTGCTGGCTGATCGCGTTGGCCTCGAGCAGCGGCTTGTAGCGCTCGGCCTGGGCGCGCGCCTGCGTCAGGTTGGCCTCGGACTTGGCCAGGGCCGCCTGGGCGCTGGCCAGCGTCGCGCGGTAGGGTGCGGCGTCGATCTCGAACAGCGGCTGGCCGGCCTTCACGTCGCTGCCCTCGCGGAACAGCCGGCGCTGCAGGATGCCGGCGGCGCGCGCCCGCACCTGGGCGACGCGGTAGGCCTCGGTGCGGCCGGGCAGCTCGGTCTGCAGCGCCGCGGCACCGGAGGCGACCGTCACCACCCCGACCTCGGGCGCCGGCGGTACCGCCGGCGCTGCGGCGCCGCCCGAGCGGCCGCAGCCGCCCAGCAGCACCGCCGCGCCCGCCAGCCCCACGCCCGCGGCCCTGACCCTCCACCCCTGCCCTGCTGTCATGACTCGCCCTCTCGCGCCCGTTCCGGTCTCTGCGCTACTATACATACATGCTTGTATGTATGCCGCCCGGAGGCTGAAGCCCCCATGCCCCGCCGCACCAAGGAAGACGCGCAGATCACGCGCGACCGCCTGCTCGACATGGCCGAGCTGGAGTTCCAGCGCCGCGGCGTGTCGCGCACCTCGCTCGAGGACATCGCGCGCGCCGCCGGGCTGACGCGCGGCGCGATCTACTGGCACTTCACCGACAAGGCCGACCTGTTCAACGCGATGATGAAGCGCGTGACGCTGCCGCTCGAGCGCGAGATCAACCGCAGCGACGAGCCCGGCCTGGACGACCCGCTGGCACAGACCCGCAGCAGCTTCCTGGCCGCGCTGCACACGACCGTCAAGGACCCGCAGGCGCGCCGGGTGTTCGAGATCGCACTGCAGAAGGTCGAGTACGTCGATGAACTCGCCGGCGTGAAGCAGCGCCGGCTCGACGGCCTGTGGACCCGCGTTTCGCACCTCGAACGCGGCCTGCGCCGCGCCGCCCGCCAGCGGCCGCTCGCGCCCGGCCTGACGGCGCGGACCGCCGCCATCGGCATGCATTCGCTGCTGGACGGCCTGATCGCGAACTGGATGCTCGAGCCCGGGTCCTTCGACCTGCCGAAGGTCGGCGCGCAGACGATCGACGCCTACCTGCGCGGCATCTTCGTCACCGCACCGCCGCCGTGCGCAGCCGCCGCGCGACCCAGGCCAGCCCGAGCGCCGCGATCGCCGCGCTGACCGCGAAGGCCAGCGCCACGTCGGCCGCGGCCAGCGGCTCGCCGCGCAGCACCCGGTTCATGAGCGTCGACTGGGCCAGCGCCGGCACCCACAGGAACCAGCGCTGCTCGGCGCCCTGGTGGTAGAGCGTCGCCAGCGGCAGCAGCGACGCGGCCAGGATCACGCCGGTGTTGGCCGCCTGGGCCTCCTTGACGCTGCGGCAGCCGATCGCCACCGCCATCATCAGCGCCGACAGCGCCGCCGCCAGCGGCAGCAGCAGCGCCAGGAACAGCAACGCCTCGCGCGGGCCGAACACGAACAGCGCGCGCAGCGTCTCGCTGCGGATCAGCCCCTGCGCCGGGATGAAGCTCGCGACGCTGAGCAGCGCGACCAGCAGGCCGACCGTCGCGACCGCGCCCCATTTGCCGAGCACCAGCGCCAGCGGCGGCGCCGGGTTGGCCAGCAGCGGCTCGAGCGAACCGCGCTCGCGCTCGCCGGCCGTCGTGTCGAGCGCGGCGTTCAGCGCGCCGTAGAGCACCGCCATCAGCACGAAGAAGGGCAGCATCGCGGTGAACTGCGCGCCGCGCTCGCGTTGCCCGGCGAGGTCGCGCTCCTGCACGTCGAGCGGCCGCAGCAGCGCCGTCGGCACGCCGCGCAACGCCAGCGCGAGCGTGCCGCGCTCGCGCGCGAAGCCGTCGAGCAGCTGGGCCAGCCGCCCGCTGCCGGCCTCGGCGCGGCGGTTGCCGCTGTCGCTGACGATCGCCACCTCGGCCGGCTCGCCGCGCGCGAGCGCCGCCTCGAAGCCGGGCGCGACGACCAGCACCGGATCGGCCAGCGTCGAGTCCTTCAGCCGCGCCTCGTGATCGGCCGGCGCCTCGCGCAGCTCGAAGCCCTGGCGCTCGAGGTAGTTGCGCAGCGTCGGCGCCTCGCCGATACCGGCGGCCACGACGATGCGCTGCTCGGCCCGCTCCTCGATCTGCGCCACCAGGCTCGACAGCAGCAGCAGCACCAGCGGTCCGACCGCCACCGCGCTGAGCAGCACCGCCAGCAGCGTGCGGCGGTCGCGCAGCGCGTCGACCAGCTCCTTGCGCAGCACCACCCAGGCGGCGGTCATGACGACACCCCGCTCGCCGGGTACGGCGAGCACCCCTCCGGGAGGGGTGCGCCTTGCTTGGGGCGGCCCGGCGCGGCGGCGCTCATGCCTTCGCCCCCGCGGCCGGGAAGGCAAAGGCGACGAAGGCCTCCTCGAAGTCCGTGGTGCCGGCGCGCGCGCATAGCGCCTCGACCGTGCCCTCGGCCACCGAACGGCCCTGCGCGACGATCACCACCTCGTCGCACAGCCGCTCGACCTCCTGCATCACATGGCTGGACAGCACGATGCACTTGGCGCCGCCGGCGGGGCTGACGAGGTGCTTCAGGGTCTCGCGCAAGCGCCGCGTCGCCAGCACGTCGAGGCCGTTGCCGGGCTCGTCGAGCAGCAGATTGGGCGGGTCGTGGACCAGCGCGCGGGCCAGCGCGGTCTTCATCCGCTCGCCGAGGCTGAAGCCCTCGGTGCGGCGGTCGAGCAGCGGCTTCAGGTCCAGCGTCTCGGCCAGCGCCTCGGCGCGCGCCTCGGCGGCGTCGCGCGCCAGGCCGTGCAGCGCGGCGTAGTAGACGATGTTCTCGCGCGCCGTCAGCCGCGGGTAGAGACCGCGCGCATCGCCGAGCACGCCCAGGCGTCGCAGCGCGGCCGAAGGGTCGCGGGCGACCTCGAGGCCGTCGACCTCGACGCGCCCGGCGTCGGGCGCGATCAGCCCGGCCACGATGCGCAGCGTCGTCGTCTTGCCGGCGCCGTTGGGGCCGAGCAGGCCGGTGATGCGGCCGTCGGCCGCGGCGAACGAGACCTGCTCGACCGCCACGACCTCGCGCGCCGCCGCGCGGCGCCACCATGGCCCGGCGGCGGCCGCGGCGAAGGCCTTGCGCAGGCCCTCGGCGCGGATCATGGCGTGCCCCCCGGCCGCGGCGGCTCGAAGGCCGGCGGCCGCGGGATGCGCCGCAGGCAGGCGGCATCGACGGCCAGCGCCTCGGCCTCGGTGTCGGCATCGACGAAGCGGTGCAGCAGGTCGCGCGCGCAGCCGACCGCCAGCACGCCATGCCCGGCGTTGGGCACCACCACGTGCCGGGCCTGCGGACCGAGTGCCGCGACCACCCGCTCGCCATGCCGCGGCGGCGCCACCGGGTCGAGCCCGCCGCTGAAGGCCAGCACCGGCACGGCGCTGGTCGCGATGCGGCCATAGCCGGCCGGCAGCGCGCCGCGCGGCCAGTCGGGGCACAGTCGCCGGTAGGGCAAGGCGGCCGGCTCGCCGAAGTCGCCCGGCAGCGGCTCGGGGTCGAGGCGCGGATAGTCCTCCGCGCAGACCACCGAGAAATGCATGCCGAGCGCGATCGCGCCGCGCTTGCCACCGCCGAGCGCCCCCGGCAGGCCGACCAGCGCCGTCAGCCGGCCGGCGATCGCCTCCTCGATCGCATGCGGCAGCGCCGCGGTCAGCGACGGCGCGTACAGCGGGCCACGCAGCAGCAGCGCCACCGCGTCGCGCCTCAGCGTCAGCGCGACCTCGCGGCCGTCGACCGGGTCATTGACGCGGACCTCGCGCGGCAGCGTCGCGAGCCACTCGACCCAGCGCTCGGCCAGCCGCGGATGACGTGCGGCGCAGGCGGTGTCGGTCGCGCAGGCGCGCAGCAGCGCGTCGAGCACCGCCGGCGTATCGCGCGCCAGGCTGGCCGGCAGCACCATGTCGGCCGGCGCGACGCCGTCGAGCACGACCCGGCGCACGTGCTGCGGGAACTGCCGCAGGTAGTCGAGCGCGGCGCGCGTGCCGTAGGACGCGCCGACCAGGTTGATGCGTTCGGCGCCGAGCGCGGCGCGCACCGCATCGGCATCGGCCATCGCGACCGGCGTCGTGTACTGGCGCAGGTCGCCGTGCGGCAACGCCTGCAGCCGCTGCCGGCAGGCCGCGACGCGCGCCGCCAGCGCCTCGGCGTCGAGCCGCTGGGCCAGCGGCAGCGCGTCCTCGTCGTCGTCGCAGTCCAGCGCGGCCGACCGGCCGGTGCCGCGTTGGTCGATGAAGACCAGGTCGCGCCGCTGACCGAGGCGGCCGAGCAGCGCGGCCACCTGCCCGGCCAGTTCGATCGCGCTCTGCCCCGGCCCGCCGGCAAAGAAGAACACCGGGTCCGGATGCTTGCGGTGCGCGGCCGCCGGCAGCACGACGTAGTGGACCGCGATGCCGGCGCCCTCGGGCCGGGCCGGATCGAGCGGACGCCGGACCTGGCCGCACTGCACCGCCTGCCGGACGCCGGCGACGCGGCAGGGCTCGGTGGCCGCCAGCGCCGGCACCACCGCCATGGCGGCGAGCAGCAGGGCCGGCAGGCATCGTCTCATCGCGGGCGATTCTGCCTGCGCCGGCCGGGCCGCGCGCGGGCCGCGGCGGACCGACAATCGCCGCCACGCTCACCATCAAGAAGCCGGACCATGCCCGTGATCACCTGCATAGAGGACCTGCGCGTGCTCGCCGAGAAGCGCGTGCCGAGGATGTTCTACGACTACGCCGATTCGGGCTCCTGGACCGAGAGCACCTACCGCGCCAACCAGAGCGACTTCCAGGGCATCCGCCTGCGCCAGCGCGTCGCGGTCAACATGGAGGGCCGCAGCCTGCGCACGACGATGGCCGGCCAGCCGGTCGCGATGCCGGTCGCGATCGCGCCGACCGGCCTGACCGGCATGCAGCATGCCGACGGCGAGATCCTCGGCGCCAAGGCGGCCGAGGCCTTCGGCATCCCGTTCACGCTGTCGACGATGAGCATCTGCTCGATCGAGGACATCGCCGCCCACACGACGGCGCCGTTCTGGTTCCAGCTCTACTGGATGCGCGACCGCGGGTTCATGGAGAACCTGATCGGCCGCGCCAAGGCCGCACGCTGCTCGGCGCTGGTGCTGACGCTCGACCTGCAGGTGCTGGGCCAGCGCCACAAGGACCTGAAGAACGGCATGACCGCGCCGCCCAAGCCGACGCTCGCCAACATCATCAACCTGATGACCAAGCCGCGCTGGTGCCTGGGCATGGCGGGCACCCGGCGGCACACCTTCGGCAACCTGGTCGGCCATGCCAAGGGCGTCAGCGACATGTCCTCGCTCGGCGCCTGGACCAAGGAGCAGTTCGACCCGCGGCTGGACTGGTCCGACATCGAGTGGATCAAGCAGCGCTGGGGCGGCAAGCTGATCCTCAAGGGACTGATGGAGGTCGAGGACGCCAAGCGCGCCGCGGCCAGCGGCGCCGATGCGATCGTCGTCTCCAACCACGGCGGTCGCCAGCTCGACGGCGCGCCCTCGGCGATCGCCGCGCTGCCGGCGATCGCCGACGCGGTGGGCCGCGACATCGAGGTCTGGATGGACAGCGGCATCCGCTCGGGCCAGGACGTGCTCAAGGCGGTGGCGCTCGGTGCGCACGGCACGATGATCGGCCGCGCCTTCCTCTACGGCCTGGGTGCGATGGGCCAGGCCGGCGTCGGCAAGGCGCTGGAGATCATCCGCAACGAGCTCGACATCACGATGGCCTTCTGCGGCCGCACCGACATCAAGACCGTGGACCGCAGCATCCTGCTGCCCGGCACCTACCCGAGCTGAGGCCGCCGCGATGAAGCCGCTGCTGCAGGCCGCGCGCGCGATCGACGCGCTCAACGAATGGGTCGGCCGCAGGCTCATGTGGCTGGTGCTGGCCGCCGTGCTGATCAGCGCCGGCAACGCGGTGGTCCGCAAGACCCTGAACACCAGCTCGAACGCCTGGCTCGAGATCCAGTGGTACCTGTTCGCGGCGGTGTTCCTGCTCGCCGCCGGCTACACGCTGCTGCGGCAGGAGCACGTGAAGATCGACGTGCTGCTCGGCCGCCTGGCGCGCCGCACGCAGGTCGTCGTCGAGTGCGTCGGCATCGTCGCCTTCCTGCTGCCCTTCGTCGGGGTCGTGATCGAGCTCGCGCTGCCGCTGGTGCTGCGCGCCTACGCGTCGGGCGAGATGTCGTCCAACGCCGGCGGCCTGGTGCGCTGGCCGGTCTACGCGCTGCTGCCGGTCGGCTTCGCGCTGCTGGGGCTGCAGGGACTGTCGGAGCTGGTCAAGCGCATCGCCTTCCTGGCGGGCCGGGGGCCCGACCCGGCCGCCGTGCGGCGCGAGCGCTCCGCCGAGGAGGCGCTGGCCGAGCAGATCCGTGCCGAGCGCGGCCGCGGAGCCGCGCGATGACCGAGTTCCTGCAGGCCAACCTGGCGCCGCTGATGTTCGGCGGCCTGATCGTCTTCCTGCTGCTCGGCTATTCGGTGGCGTTCTCGCTGGCCGCCTGCGGGCTGGCGTTCGGCTGGCTCGGCATCGAGCTGGGGCTGCTGCCGGCCTCGCTGCTGCAGGCGCTGCCGCTGCGCATCTTCGGGATCATGCAGAACGACACGCTGCTGGCGATCCCCTTCTTCACCTTCATGGGACTGATCCTCGAGCGCTCGGGCATGGCCGAGGACCTGCTGGACACGATCGGCCAGCTGTTCGGTCCGATCCGGGGCGGGCTCGCGTACGCGGTGATCCTGGTCGGCGCGATGCTGGCCGCGACCACCGGCGTCGTCGCGGCCAGCGTGATCTCGATGGGCCTGATCTCGCTGCCGATCATGCTGCGCCACGGCTACGACCGGCGCATCGCCGCGGGCACGATCGCGGCGTCGGGCACGCTGGCGCAGATCATCCCGCCCTCGCTGGTGCTGATCGTGCTGGCCGACCAGCTCGGCCGCAGCGTCGGCGAGCTCTACAAGGGCGCGTTCATCCCCGGCTTCGTGCTGACCGGGCTCTACCTGCTGTTCGTCCTGGCGGTCAGCCTGTGGCGGCCGGCCTGGGTGCCGGCCCTGCCGCCCGAGGCGCGCTCGATCCGCACGGACGACGGCCGCACCGGCTTGCGTTCGCTGGCGGTCGTCGCGGCGCTGTCGGTCGGCGCCGCGCTCGCCTACGCGCATCAGCGCCCCGACGGCGCGCCGCTCGACGAGACCCTCGTGGTCGCGATGTGCATCGGCGTCGGCACGGCCTTCGCGCTCGCGGTCGCCAACCGGCTGCTGCGGCTGCGGCTGCTGTCGCGGCTGGCCGAGCAGGTGACCTTCGTGCTGATCCCGCCGCTGGCGCTGATCTTCCTGGTGCTGGGCACGATCTTCCTCGGCGTCGCGACGCCGACCGAGGGCGGCGCGATGGGCGCGGTGGGTGCGCTGGCGATGGCCCTCGCGCGGCGCCGGCTCGGGCTCGCGCTGCTGCGCCAGGCGATGGACACGACGATGAAGCTGTCGTGCTTCGTGCTCTTCATCCTGATCGGCTCGACGGTGTTCGGCCTGAGCTTCCAGGGCGTGGACGGGCCGAAGTGGGTCGAGCACCTGCTGACCAGCCTGCCCGGCGGGCCGCTGGGCTTCCTGATCGTCGTGAACCTGCTGGTGTTCCTGCTGGCCTTCTTCCTGGACTTCTTCGAGCTGGCCTTCATCGTCGTGCCGCTGCTCGCGCCGGTGGCCGAGAAGCTCGGCATCGACCTGGTGTGGTTCGGCGTGCTGCTGGCGATCAACATGCAGACCTCGTTCATGCACCCGCCGTTCGGCTTCGCGCTGTTCTACCTGCGCAGCGTGGCCCCGGCCGAGGATTACCGCGACCGCGTCACGGGCCGCCCGGTGGCCAAGGTCACCACCGGCCAGATCTACTGGGGCGCGGTGCCCTTCGTGCTGATCCAGATCGCGATGGTCGCGCTGGTGATCGCCTTCCCGGGCCTGGTCGCGCGCGACACCGACGCGGGGGCGACGGTCGACACCACGAACATCGAGATCGAGGCCGCGCCCGACGACCTGCGGCGCGAGGACGCGCCGCCGACGCTCGACGAGGCGGCGTCCGAGCCGGCGCAGGCCGATCCGATGAAGGCGCTGGAGGAAGCACTGGAGCGCGAGAGCAAGAGCCGCTGAGGTCCGCGCGCCCGGCGCACCCGGGCTCATACGGATTTGCGTTCGATTGAATGGGAGTGACGGTTCGACCAGGCTGCGTCGAAATCACTCCCTGGTCGTAGGCGCGCGGCCTTCATTTCAACAAGGCCAGCACCTCTTCATCGCTCAGTTGATGAAAGTCCGCGTAGTGCTCGCCGATCGATCGGAACGGCGCAGGCGTGGCCAGGTAATGCGTTTCGTCCGCCAGCGCGCCGAGCCGCGCCAGCGTCTCGCGTGGTGCCACCGGCACCGCGAGCACCAGTCTTGACGCACCGTCTCGCCGCAAGGCCTTGAGCGCCGCGGCCATGGTCGTTCCGGTCGCCAGCCCGTCGTCGACCACCACGACCGTGCGCCCCGACACCGCCGCCGGCGCCCGCCCGCCGCGGTAGCGCACGCGCCGCGCCGCCAGTACCCTGCGCTCCCTGGCCACGGCCGCGGCCAGCCAGGCCTCCTCCACCGGCCATTCGGCCGCCAGTTCCGCGTTGAGCTCCAGCGTCGGCGGGGCGCCGTCGACCAGCACGGCATAGGCCAGTTCGGGCTGGCCCGGCGCACCCACCTTGCGCACCAACAGCAGTTCCAGCGCCGCGTGCAGCGCGTCGGCGATCGGCCGGGCCACGGCCACGCCGCCGCGCGGCAGCGCGAGCACCAGCCGATCCACCGCGGTCGGCGACCGCGCCAGCAGCGACCGTGCGAGCAGCCGCCCGGCCTCGGCACGGTTGAGCAGCGGCAGAGACGGCGTCTTGCTCATGGCGGCGGAGGTGCAAGGATCGTAGCGCTTGCCGCCGCGGTGCATGCTCGGCCACGCGGCCGCGTTCCACGACACGCCAGCGCGATGGGCGGGCTCATGCCAGGGTCGACCTCTTCGGAAACCGCGCGGGATGGCCTATGCTTCCTTCAGGGCGTAACGTTTCTTCGTTCGCGTCGACATATGGTGCAGGACAGCCGCCGCTGGATGGAAGCCTCGGACGTCGTGCCGATGTTCCCGACCCTGGTCTGGAAGCACCAGATCGAGGCCGACCTGCGCGAGACGCCGCGCCGGCAGGCCCTGGCGGCGCTGAGCGACCTGCGTGCCGGCCTGCCGCCGCTCGCATCCGGCCAGGGCTGGCAGTCGGGCCAGGTGCTGCACGAGCGCGCCGAGTTCCGGGAGCTGATGGCTGCGTGGACCAGGCCGTGGCGAGCATCCTGCGCTTTCTGCGCATCGGCCACGCGGGCCACCAGACCACCGCCTGCTGGGCCACGGTGCTGGCGCGCGGCGCGGCGCACAAGCTCCACAGCCACCCCAACAACTTCCTGAGCGAGGTCTACCACGTGTGCACGCCCGCTGGGATCAGGTCGTGGTGCGCTTCACCGAACACCTGAGCAAGCCGCCGTGGTCAGCCGACCGCCAGGCACCGCCTCACCGCCCCGGAGCCACCCCATGAAGACCGTCGCCAGCATTCTCAAGACCAAGGCCCATCCGGTCGTCCACACCATCGCGCCCGAGGCCAGCGTGTTCGACGCCGTCAAGCTGATGGCGGACAAGAACATCGGCGCCCTCGTCGTCGTCGAGCGGGACGAGGTCGTCGGCATCGTCTCCGAGCGCGACTACGCGCGCAAGATCGTGCTGCTGGCACGATCCTCGAAAGACACCGCGCTGCGCGAGGTGATGTCCAGCCCGGTCATGTACGTGCGGCCGGACCAGACGAACGACGAGTGCATGGCCCTGATGACAGAGAACCGGTTGCGCCACCTGCCGGTGCTGGACGGCGGGCAGCTGGTCGGGATCATCTCCATCGGCGACCTGGTCAAGGACATCATCTCCGAGCAGCAGTTCATCATCGAACAACTCGAGCACTACATCTCGGGGCAGCGGGGCTAGGGCCTGCTAACGCTATTGGAGGGCTCGCGTGACCCAGGAAACGGCGGCCATCAAGGCGCAAAGCACAGCCGTAGCACGGCTACGGCGAGCATTTGCAACGCCGAGGGCCGCCGTTTCCTGGGATCACCATGGGTCCGGAACGGGCCCCCTTGTGGCCC
>DATILD010000004.1:0-26156 GCA_035476815.1 Methylibium sp. | reverse complement strand
AGCATGTAGGCCAGGTAGTCGGGCTCGAGCAGGTCGTTGATCGCGACGACCTCGATGTCGTTCGCAAAGTTCTGGACGGCGGCGCGGAACACCATGCGGCCGATGCGGCCGAAGCCGTTGATGCCGATCTTGAGGGTCATGAGGGAGATCTCCGGACAGTCAAATAAACGAATCTGGACGCGCTCAGCCGCGCAGCACCTTGCGGACCGTCGCCGCAAGGTTCTCTGCCGTGAACCCGAAATGCTTGAACAGCGCGCCGGCCGGGGCCGACTCGCCATAGGTGTCGAGGCCGACCACCGCGGCGCAGCCGTACTTCCACCAGCCGTCGGTCACGCCGGCCTCGACCGCGATGCGCGGCAGGCCGGCGGGCAGCACCTTCTTCTTGTAGGCGCTGTCCTGGCGGTCGAAGGTGGTGGTGCTGGGCATTGAGACCACCCGCACCGCGATGCCCGCCTCGGCGAGCTGCTGCTGCGCATGCAGCGCGAGCTGCACCTCGGAGCCGGTGGCGAGGATCACCGCCTGGGCCTTCTTCTTCAGGCCCACCTCGCTGGGCTCGGCCAGCACGTAGGCGCCGCGCGCGATCTCGTCGAGCCCGGCCTTGGGCGCATAGGCGAGGTTCTGGCGCGACAGCAGCAGCGCGGTCGGGCGGTCGCGGTTGAGCAGCGCGCGGGTCCAGGCCATCACCGTCTCGGCGGTGTCGCCGGGACGCCAGACGTCGAGGTTGGGGATCAGTCGCAGGCTCGCCGCATGTTCGACCGACTGGTGGGTCGGGCCGTCCTCGCCGAGGCCGATGCTGTCGTGCGTGAACACATGGATCACGCGCTGGCGCATCAGCGCGGCCATGCGGATCGCGTTGCGGCTGTAGTCGCTGAAGGTCAGGAAGGTGCCGCCGTAGGGGATGAAGCCGCCATGCAGTGCGATGCCGTTCATCACCGCCGCCATGCCGAACTCGCGCACGCCGTAGTTGATGTGGCGGCCGGGCTTGCCGTCCTCGCCAAGCTTGGGCGTGCCGTCGGCGTTGAAGCGCAGCGCCGGCGTGTGCTTGGTGTTCGTCAGGTTCGAGCCGGTCAGGTCGGCACTGCCGCCCAGCAGCTCGGGCAGCGCGGCGGTGAAGGCCTCGAGCGCGAGCTGGCTGGCCTTGCGGCTGGCCACCGTCTCGGCCTTGGTGTGGGCCGCGATCGCGGCGTCGACCGCGACCTGCGCGAAGTTCGCCGGCAGCGCGCCGCTCATGCGGCGCTCGAACTCGGCCGCCAGCTCGGGGTGCGCGGCGCGGTAGCTCGCGAAGGCCGCGTCCCACATCGCCTGGGCCTCGGCGCCGCTGCCCTTGGCGTCCCAGGCGGCATAGGCGTCGGCCGGGATCACGAACGGCGCATGGCCCCAGCCCAGCGCCGCGCGCGTCAGCGCGATCTCGTCGGCACCCAGCGGCTCGCCATGCGCCTTGGCGGTGTTGGCGCGGTTCGGCGAGCCCTTGCCGATCGCCGTCTTGCAGACGATCAGCGTCGGCTGGCCGCCGTGGCGCCTGGCCTTGGCGATCGCGGCATCGACCGCGTCGACATCGTGGCCGTCGACCGGGCCGATGACGTTCCAGCCGTAGGCCACGAAGCGCTTGGGGGTGTCGTCGACGAACCAGGGCGCGACCTGGCCGTCGATGCTGATGCCGTTGTCGTCGTAGAACGCGACCAGCTTGTCGAGCTTCCAGGCGCCGGCCAGCGCGCAGGCCTCGTGGCTGATGCCCTCCATCAGGCAGCCGTCGCCGAGGAAGACATAGGTGTGGTGGTCGACGACCTGGTGCGGCCCGCGGTTGAACTCGGCCGCCAGCAGCTTCTCGGCCAGCGCCATGCCGACCGCGTTGCTGAGGCCCTGGCCGAGCGGGCCGGTGGTGGTCTCGATGCCCGGCGTGATGCCGACCTCCGGATGGCCCGGGGTCTTGCTGTGCAGCTGGCGGAAGTGGCGCAGCTCCTCGATCGGCAGGTCGTAGCCGCTCAGGTGCAGCAGCGCGTAGACCAGCATCGAGCCGTGGCCGTTGCTGAGCACGAAACGGTCGCGGTTGGCCCAGTGCGGGTCGGCCGGGTTGTGGTGGAGATGGCGGCCCCACAGCGCGACCGCGATCTCGGCCATGCCCATCGGCGCGCCGGGGTGGCCGGAATTGGCCTGCTGGACCGCGTCCATCGCCAGCGCGCGGATCGCGTTGGCCATCAGGGCGGTGTCGGGGGAGGAAGCGACAGGGCGGGTCTCGATGGCGGCCATGGTCTCGCGGGGGACAGGGTGGGCCGCGCGGGCGGCAGAATCGGCGATTTTACGAGCCCCGCTTCCCGCGCCCCTCCGACCCCATGCAGGGCCTGCACCTCACCGCCGACCTGAGCGGCTGCGCTGCCGCGCAACCCGCCATGACCGACCTGGCCGCGCTGCGCGCGCTGTGCGTCGGCGCGGTCACCGCGGCCGGGCTGCAAGCGGTCGGCGAATGCTTCCACCCCTTCCCCTCCGAGGGCGGCGAGCCGCGCGGCGTGACCGGTGTGCTGCTGCTGGCCGAATCGCACCTGGCGGTGCACACCTGGCCCGAGCTGGGCGTGGTGACGCTGGATCTCTACGTCTGCCACCGCCAGGCCGACAACTCGGCGCGTGCCGAGGCGGCACTGGCGGCGCTGCTCGAGGGCTTCGCAGCCGCCGACGTGCGCGTCCACCGAGTGCAGCGGGGTGCCGCGTGAACCAGGCCCCCGCGCTGATCCTCGCCGCCGGCCGCGGCGAGCGCATGCGGCCGCTGACCGACCACATGCCCAAGCCGCTGCTGCCGGTGCACGGCAAGCCGCTGATCGAATGGCAGCTCGAGGCGCTGGCGCGCGACGGCGTGCGCGAGGTCGTCATCAACACCGCCTGGCTCGAAGAACAGTTCCCGGCCGCGCTGGGCGACGGCACGCGCTGGGGCCTGCGCGTGCGCTACTCCATGGAAGGGCGCGATTTCGGCGCCGCGCTCGAGACCGCCGGTGGCATCGTTCACGCGTTGCCGCTGTTGCAAAGCGACACCTTTTGGGTCGTGGCCGGCGACGCCTGGCTGCCGGACTTCCGCTTCGATGCCCGCGCCGTGCAGCATGTCACGCCCGGCGGCGACCTTGGCCACCTGTGGCTGGTGCCCAACCCCCCGCACCACCCCGAAGGCGACTTCGGATTGAGCGCCGAGGGGCGCGTGCGGCCCCGCGGCGAACCGGGTGTCATCGGTCGTTACACGTACTCGACCGTGGGCTTGTTCCAATCGGCGCTCGTGCAGGGCATCCGCGACGGCGAACGAGCGCCGCTGCGGCCCTGCCTCGAGGCCGCCATCGCCCAGGGGCGCCTCGGCGGCAGCGTCTACGAAGGCCGTTGGGCCGACGTCGGCACGCCGCCACGCTGGGAGGACTTGCAGGACCGGGGGTGAACGCGATGGGTGCGCTGGGAACCACGCTGTGGTGGCTGGTCGGTGCGGCGCTCGCCGTGCTGGCGCAGCGCCACGCGGTCCGCGGCGTGCGCACCGTGATGCTGGCGCGCGAGCCGCTGTCCGGCGAGCACACCGACTCCTGCGTCTACCACCGCAGCCTCTGGGCGCTCGACCGTCCCGACGGCTTGGCCGCGCTGGGCCTCGTCGCCGTCAGCGGCGTGCTGGCCGCCGCGGCGCTGCAGAGCAGCGCCTGGCTGCTGGTGCCGGCCGAACTGATCTGGCTCGGCGTGCTGGTCTGGGACCTGTGGACCTGGGAGCGCGCGGCCGGCTGCGTGAAGTTCGTGTCCTGGCGGCGCGGCTGGCAGCAGTCGACGCGGCGGGTCGCGGTGTCGGAGCTGCGCGAGGTCCATGTCTCGGAGCGCTACCCGTCGAAGCTGCCGGCCTGGCTGCCGGCCCGGCTGCGGCCGGGCACCTGCTCGCTGACGCTGGTGCTGCGCGAGGGCAAGGCCATCAAGCTGCCGCGCACCGGCACGCTGTTCGGCGGCGACGCGGGCATCGAGGACTTCGCCAACTTCATCCGCATGCAGATGGACGTGGTGGCCGACAACCGCCGCCGCGCCGCGGCCGAGAAGCGCGCCCTCAAGCGCCAGGCGATGGAGCTGCCGCCGGCCCACCCGGCCACCCGCCTCGACCACCAGGCCTTGCCGACGCTGCACACGGGCTGAGCCCGCGTCGCCCTCTCAGGCCGCCAGGCCCTTGGTCGCCGCATCGATGCGCGACAGCAGCTCGCGCGTCAGCCGCGGCGTCAGTTCGAGCGCCTTCAGGTTGTCCTGCAGCTGCTCGACGCGGCTGGCGCCCAGGATCACGCTGCTGACGTTCGGGTTGTGGTTGCACCAGGCGATCGCGAGCTGGGCCACGCTGGCGCCCAGCTCGGCGGCGATCGGCGCGAGCTTCGCGACCGCGGCGTTCTTCTCGGCGTCGGTCAGGCCCTCGCGCAGCCAGGCCAGGCTCTCGATCGCGCCGCGGCTGCCCGGCGGCACGCCGTCGCGGTACTTGCCGGTCAGCAGGCCCGAGGCCAGCGGGCTCCAGGTCGTCAGGCCCAGGCCAATGCCGTCGTAGAGCTTGGCGTACTCCTTCTCGACCCGCTTGCGCGCGAACAGGTTGTACTGCGGCTGCTCGACGACGGGCTTGTGCAGGTGGTGGCGCTCGGCCACGTCGCAGGCCTCGCGGATCGCCGTCGCCGGCCACTCGCTGGTGCCCCAGTAGAGCGCCTTGCCGCGCTGGATCAGGTCGTGCAGCGCCCACACCGTCTCCTCGACGGGCGTGTTCGGGTCGGGGCGGTGGCAGTAGACGAGGTCGATGCACTCGCGCTGCAGCCGCCGGAGCGAGCCGTCGATCGCATGGTGCAGGTACTTGCGGTTCAGCGTGTCCTGGCCGTTGATGCGCGGCTGCTCCTTGCCGCCGCGGTCCAGGCCCCAGAAGAACTTGGTCGACACGAGGTAGTCGAGCGGCGAGCGGCCGAGCTGCTTCAGCGCCTCGCCCATGATGGTCTCGCTCTCGCCGTTGGCGTAGACCTCGGCGTTGTCGAAGAAGTTGACGCCGGCGTCGAAGGCCGCGGCGAGCATCTCCTTCGCGGCCGCGACGTCGACCTGGTTGTGGTACGTGACCCACGAGCCGAGCGAGAGCTCGCTGATCTGCAGGCCCGAACGGCCGAGGCGGCGGTAGCGCATGGTGGGTCTCCTTGGTCCTAGACTGCGAGCGTACCCACAAGCGCGAAGTCCCCATGGCTCACCCCCCCGTCGATCCGAGCGTGTACCGCCAGCGCCGCGAGCGCGTCTGCGCGGCGCTGCGCGCGGCCGGCGGCGGCCTGGCCGTGTTGCCGACCGCGCCCGAGCGCATCCGCAACGCCGACAGCGAGCACCCCTACCGCCACGACAGCGCCTTCTACTACCTGACCGGCTTCGTCGAGCCCGGCGCCTGGCTGGTGCTCGACGCCGCGGGGCGCAGCCTGCTGCTGTGCCGCCCGCGCGACGAGGAGCGCGAGATCTGGGACGGCTACCGCCTCGGCCCCGAGGCCGCGCCCGCCGCGCTCGGCGTCGACGAGGCATTGCCGCTGGACGCACTCGATGCCACGCTCGCGCAGCGCCTGGCCGACCAGCCGGCGGTGTGGTTCCCGTTCAGCGGCCACGAGGGCCTGGCGGCGCGCGTCGGCGGCTGGCTCGAGGCGGTGCGCACGCGGGTGCGCTCCGGCATCGCGGCGCCAACGCAGCAGCGCGACCTGGCGCCGCTGATCGACGAGCTGCGGCTCTTCAAGGACGAGCACGAGGCCGCGCTGATGCGCCGTGCCGGCGCGATCGGCGCCGCCGGGCATGCGCGTGCGATGCGCGCCTGCCGCCCCGGCCTGCGCGAGTACGAGCTCGAGGCCGAACTGCTGCACGAATTCCGCCGCCAGGGCGCGGCCGGACCGGCCTACACCTCGATCGTCGCCGCCGGTGCCAACGCCTGCATCCTGCACTATCCCGCAGGCGACGCCGAGCTGAAGGACGGCGAGCTGTGCCTGATCGATGCCGGCTGCGAGGTCGGCAGCTACGCCAGCGACATCACCCGCAGCTTTCCGGTCAACGGCCGCTACAGCGCGCCGCAGCGCGCGCTCTACGAGCTGGTGCTGGCGGCGCAGGAGGCGGCGATCGCCGAAACCCGCCCCGGCGCCCGCAAGCTCGACAGCCACTGGGCCGCGGTGCGCGTCATCAGCCAGGGGCTGCTCGACCTCGGCCTGCTCGACCGCGGCAAGGTCGGCAGCGTCGACGACGTGATCGCCAGCGCCGCCTATCGCCGCTACTTCATGCACGGCACCGGCCACTGGCTGGGGCTGGACGTGCACGACGCCGGCGAATACCTCGAGCTCGGCGAGGCCCCCTTCGAGCAGCCCGACGGCCTGGGCGGCCGCGTCCTCAAGAAGCCCTCGCGCCTCCTGCGGCCCGGCATGGTGGTGACGGTGGAGCCCGGCCTCTACGTGCGGCCGGCGCCCGACGTCGACGCGCGCTGGTGGCACATCGGCATCCGCATCGAGGACGATGCGCTCGTCACGCCCGAGGGCTGCGAGCTGCTCAGCCGCGGCGTGCCGGTCCGGCCCGACGAGATCGAGGCCCTGATGCGCGGGGCCTAGGCGCGGCGGCGGCCCTCGCCGAGGCCGCGTCCGATGCCAGCAGCGCCCCGAGCCGCGCGCCCACCTCGTTCATCGTCGCCTCGATGCGCGCCAGCTCGGCGGCCGGGTAGCCGGCCGTCATCGTCGCGACCAGCTCGTTCTGCACCGCCATCGTCCGCTGCGCCAGCGCCGCGCCGGCGCGGGTCAGCGTGAGCCGCTTGACGCGGGCGTCGGCCGCATCGGCGTCGCGGCGCACCAGCCCGTCGGCCTCCATCTGCGTCAGCAGCCCGCTCAGGTGGCTCTTGGCGAAGAACACCCGCGCCGTCAGCTCCTGCTGCGTCAGGCCCGGGTGGCGCTGCAGGTGGGCCAGCACCTCGTGCTCGACCACCCGCACGCCGAGCGCCGCCAGCCGCGACGTCAGCACCGCGTCGCACAGGTTGTAGGCGCGCACCACCGCCAGCCAGGTGGCGGTGGACTGCTGGACCGGAGGACGGGTCGGCGGCATGAAGCAAGTCGTTCGATTTTGAACTACACTGTTCTAATTCGAACGATTGTAGGCGAACCCGATGAACCTCTGGCTGCGACTGATCTGGGCCCTGCTGCGCGCCTCGCGCCTGCCGGCGCTGCGTGCCGGCGAGACGCTGGCCCGCGCGATGCGCGTGCTGCCCAACGACCTCGACCTCAACGGCCACATGAACAACGGCCGCTACCTGACGGTGGTCGACCTGATGCTGGTCGAGTACTTCGCCCGCACCGGCTTCGCGCGGGTGATGCTGCGCCACGGCTGGCGGCCGATGGCCGGGGGCTCCTTCATCAGCTACCGGCGCGGCCTGCAGCCGCTGCAGCGCTACACGCTGCGCTTCCGGCTCGACGCCGCCGACGAGCGCTGGAACTACATGCGCTTCGAGTTCGTCTCGGCCGCCGGCGAGGTGTGCGCGGCGGGCTACATGAAGGGCGCGGCGGTCGGCCGCGAGGGCCTGGTGCCGAACGAGCGCTCCTACGCGCTGCTGGGCGAGCATGGCTTCGACCTCGCGACGCCGCTGCCGGCGCCGGTGCGCAACTGGCTGGCGGCCGAACGCGAGGTCATGGCCGCGGCGTGGTGACGGGTCGGGTCCTCACTGCACGCGCTGCGGCGCGGCGTGCCAGAGCGGCTGGGTCCTGTCGGCGGCATCGGGCGCAGCCGGTATCCCGTCCCCGGGCGCCGGCAGCGCCAACCGGTCCCAATGGCCGCGCAGGCGCTGCACCATCGCCCGGAAGCCCGCGCTGAGATGCGGGTGGCCGGCGAGCTCGAACAGGTTCGAGCGCACCTTGTTCGCCATCAGCAGGCTCTGGCCATGCGCCGCCAGCGGCTGGGCGAGCGCGGCGCGTTCGACCACCCCCGTCATCAGCGCCAGCGTGCCGGCCAGCATCGCCTCGGCACTGGGGAGCGGCGGCGCGTCGTCGTCGGCCTCGGCCGAAAGGGCGGGTGGAGGGCAGGCGTGGCAGCTCATCGGGCATCTCCGGCCGCGCGAGCGGCATGGGTCTGGCGGCTGGCTGAGGACCATCGCGGCCCGTGGCTGAGGCGAAAGCGACGACAAGGTGTCGCCCTCGTGATCGCATACTAATGAGAATCATTAGCATTTGAAAGCATGTCCTCACCCGGCGCAAGGCCGGGCGCAGGCCTCAGCCGGCGGTCACGGCGGCGGCGACCGCCGCCCCCACCTGCTGGGTGCTCGCCGCCCCGGCCAGGTCCGGCGTGCGCGGCCCCTCGGTCAACACCCGCTCGATCGCCGCGACGATCGCGTCGTGCGCGCCACGGTGGCCGAGGAAGTCGAGCATCAGCGCCCCCGACCAGATCATCGCGATCGGGTTGGCGATGTTGCGGCCGTAGATGTCCGGCGCCGAGCCGTGCACCGGCTCGAACAGCGACGGGTACTTGCGCTCCGGATTCAGGTTGGCCGACGGCGCGAGCCCGATCGTGCCGGTGCAGGCCGGCCCGAGGTCGGACAGGATGTCGCCGAACAGATTGCTCGCGACCACCACGTCAAAGCGCTCGGGCTGCAGCACGAAGCGCGCGGCCAGGATGTCGACATGCTGCTTGTCCCAGCGCACCGACGGGTGACGCTGCGCCATCGCGGCGACGCGCTCGTCCCAGTAGGGCATGGAAATCGCGATGCCGTTGCTCTTGGTCGCGGCGGTGAGGGTCTTGCGCGGCCGGCGCTCGGCCAGCTCGAAGGCGAACTTCAGGATGCGGTCGACGCCATGGCGCGTGAACACCGCCTCCTGCAGCACGAACTCGCGCTCGGTCCCTTCGAACATGCGGCCACCGACCGAGGAGTACTCGCCCTCGGTGTTCTCGCGCACGATCATCATGTCGATGTCGCCCGGCTGCTTGTTCGCCAGCGGCGAGGGCACGCCCGGCAGCAGCCGCACCGGCCGCAGGTTCACGTACTGGTCGAAGTCGCGCCGGAACTTCAAGAGCGAGCCCCACAGCGAAATGTGGTCCGGCACCACCGCCGGCCAGCCGACCGCGCCGAAGTAGATCGCGTCGAAGCCCTGCAGCGTCGCCTGCCAGTCGGGCGGCAGCATCTCGCCGGTCTGCTGCCAGTAGGCGGCCGAGGCCCAGTCGAAGGGCTCGAATTCGAGCGCGAGGCCAAAGCGCCGGGCCGCGGCCTCGAGCACGCGCAGGCCCTCGGGCATCACCTCCATGCCGATGCCGTCGCCCGGGATGACGGCGATGCGCTGCGGGCGGCTCGTCGCGCTCATGCCGCGATGGTAGCGAGCCGGCGCGGCCGGTGGACGGTCAGCGCGGCCGGCGCGGCGCGTGGTGGCGCCGGGGATCGGGGCCGGTCCGCGCATCGGACGGCGCGCGGGCCCGCGTCCGGTCCTCGCGGGCCTGGGCCAGCAGCGCCTCGAGTTGCGGCTCGGCCAGGCCCTTGAGCGCGCAGAAGTTGGCGCGCGTCAGCGTGCTGCCCTCGAAGGCGCGAAGCAGCGCGGCGCGTTCGGCCACGGCCTGCGCGTCGGCGCGCGCCTGGGCCTGCTGGTGGCGGCGGGCCTCGGTCTCGGTGCGGCGCTGGACCTCGCGCTCGGCGGCGCGGCGCTGCTCATGGACCTCGCGGCGGCGCTGCAGTTCGACGCGGGCCGCCTCGCGGTGCTCGTCGGCCAGCGGGCCGGCGGGCTGGCCGTCGAGGTCGGTCCGCTCGGTGGCCGCCGCGAGCGCGCGCAGGTAGGCGGTGCTGGTGGTGTGCCGGTGCAGCACCACCGACAGCGCCTTGCGCGAGAAGACGCCCGGCGCACGCTGCTGGATGTCGGCCTGGATGCGCAGCTTCAGGGGCCGTGCCGCGCCTGGGGCGAACACGGCCGGGAACAGTTCGGCCAGGCGCTTGGCGGTGTCGGCCGGCGACAGGCCGACGGCCTCGGCGGCGCCGTCGTTGGCCGGCGCCGCGGGCGCGGCGTCGCCCGTCACGGCCTCGGCCGCCGGGCCGGGATCGCCATCGTGCGCGTCGGGGGCCGGCAGCACGCCGGCGGGATCGGTCTCGGGAAGGGTGGCAGGCACGGTGATCGGACACGCAGCGACGGGGGGCGTCATTGTCGCCGCGCGGCGACCCTCTCAGTGCGTCGGCGGCGCCGGGCTGCGGATCAGGTGATCGAAGGCCGACAGCGCCGCCTTCGAGCCCTCGCCCGCCGCGACGATGATCTGCTTGTAGGGCACCGTCGTCACGTCGCCGGCGGCGAACACGCCGGGCAGGTTGGTCGCGCCCTTGGCGTCGACGAGGATCTCGCCGTGCTTGCTGAGCTCGACCGTGCCGCGCAGCCACTCGGTGTTGGGCACCAGGCCGATCTGCACGAACACGCCGGCCAGCTCGACGCGGTGCTCGGCGCCGCTGACGCGGTCCTTGAACACCAGGCCGTCGACCTTCTGGCCGTCGCCGGTGATCTCGGTGGTCTGGGCGTTCACGTGCACCGCCACGTTGGGCAGGCTGTGCAGCTTCCTGACCAGCACCGCGTCGGCCTTGAGCTGGTCGGCGAACTCGATCAGCGTCACCTGCTCGACGATCCCGGCCAGGTCGATCGCCGCCTCGACGCCGGAGTTGCCGCCGCCGATCACCGCGACCTTCTTGCCCTTGAACAGCGGGCCGTCGCAGTGCGGGCAATAGGCCACGCCCTTGTTGCGGTACTCGGTCTCGCCGGGCACGTTGACGTTCTTCCAGCGCGCGCCGGTGGCGAGGATCACGCTGCGGCCCTTCAGCTCGGCGCCGTTGGCGAGCGTGACGGTGGCGTAGCCGCCCGGCTGCGGCGCCGGCTCCAGCGCCTCGACGCGCTGGCCGTTGAGGATTTCGACCTCGTTGGCGCGCACATGCGCCTCCAGGTCGGCCGCGAAGCGCGGACCCTGGGTCTCCTTGACAGAGACGAAGTTCTCGATGCCCATCGTGTCCAGCGTCTGGCCGCCGAAGCGCTCGGCGACGATGCCGGTGCGGATGCCCTTGCGCGCGGCATAGACCGCCGCCGCGGCGCCGGCCGGGCCGCCGCCGACGATCAGCACCTCGTAGGGCGACTTGTCGGCCAGCCGTGCGGCAGCGCGCGCCGCGCTTGCGGTGTCGACCTTGGCGAGGATCTCGCCCAGCTCCATGCGACCCGAGCCGAAGGGCTGGCCGTTCAGGAAGATCGCCGGCACCGCCATGATCTGGCGCTGCTCGACCTCGTCCTGGAACAGGCCGCCGTCGATCGCCACATGGCGCACGCGCGGGTTCAGCACCGCCATCAGGTTGAGCGCCTGCACGACGTCGGGGCAGTTGTGGCAGGTCAGCGACATCCAGGTCTCGAAGACGAACTCGCCTTCGAGGCTCTTCACCTGGTCGATCACGTCGGCCTCGACCTTGGGCGGGTGGCCGCCGGCCTGCAGCAGCGCCAGCACCAGCGAGGTGAACTCGTGGCCCATCGGGATCGCCGCGAAGCGCAGCCCCATGTCGGCGCCGGCGCGGGTCACCTGGAACGAGGGACGGCGGGCGTCCGTGCCGTCGTAGCGCGCCGTCACCAGCGGGCTGAGCGCGGCGATCTCGTCGAGCAGCTCGCGCATTTCCTGCGCGGCCGGGCGGTCGTCGAGCGAGGCGATCAGCTCCACCGGCTGCGTCAGGCGCTGCAGGTAGGCGGCGAGCTGGGTCTTGAGGCTGTCGTCCAACATGGTCGTGTTCCGGTGGGCAAAGCGATGCCCTGCCGCCGGCTCGTGACCGGCGGCGGGCAGGGTCAACGGAGGCGGTCGGTCAGATCTTGCCGACGAGGTCGAGAGAAGGGGTCAGCGTCTTCGCGCCTTCCTGCCACTTGGCCGGGCAGACCTGGCCGGGGTTCTTGGCGACGTACTGCGCCGCCTGCAGCTTGCGCAGCGTTTCCTTGACGTCCCGAGCGATCGCGTTGTCGTGCACCTCGGCGGTCTTGATCAAGCCCTCGGGGTTGATCACGAAGGTGCCGCGCAGCGCCAGGCCTTCTTCGTCGATGTGCACGCCGAAGGCTCGGGTCAGTTGGTGCGTCGGGTCGCCGATCAGCGGGAATTTGGCCTTGCCGACGGCCGGGCTGGTCTCGTGCCAGACCTTGTGCGCGAAGTGGGTGTCGGTGGTGACGATGTAGACCTCGGCGCCGAGCGACTTGAAGGTGTCGTAGTGCTCGGCCGCGTCCTCGACCTCGGTCGGGCAGTTGAAGGTGAAGGCCGCCGGCATGAACACGAGCACCGACCACTTGCCCTTCAGCGACTGCTCGGTGACTTCGACGAACTTGCCGCTGTGGAAGGCCTGGGCCTTGAACGGTTGAACCTGGATGTTGATCAGCGACATGGGGTCCTCGGGTGGTGGGTTGGAAAACGTTGCGGGTCAACCCGCACACCCGAAATTATTGGTGCGCCGCATCATTCTCGGAATTGATTGATGAAATCTATCCGATTGCAAATGCCTAACTGCGTCGCTCACCCGCTGCGCAGCCCCGCGGCGGCGGCCCTGCCGGCCAGCGTCCCGCGCGTGTAGGCCTCCTCGAAGCAGGAGCTCGCCGACAGGTCGGCCTGGGCGAACAGCAGCCGCCCCTGGGGCTCGGCCAGTGCCGCCAGCGCCGCGTCGCCGCGCAAGCCGGGGGCCGGCACCACCATCGCGTGGCCGTAGCGCATCAGGTCGGCGCGCACGACCTTGCCCGGCAGATCCGGGTGGGCGCGGGCCAGGTCGGCCAGCACCGCGTCGCGCCAGGCGCTCCAGGGCTCGCTCAGCAGCCGGGCGCGCTGGGCGGCGCCCGCCGCGGCCGTCTGGCCGCCGAGCGCCCAGTAATGCGTCAGCACCGTCGGCCCCGGCACCGGGCGCAGGCTCTGGTGCATCGCGTCGACATAGCCGAGCGCCGGGCTGCCGGCGATCACGTTGTCCCAGGCCGGCGCGGCGCCGGGGCGGTCGAGCAGCGGCGCGCGCAGTTGCAGGTTGCTGACCAGCCAGGGCGCGTAGGCGAGCCGCGGCGCCAGGTCGGCCAGCGCGGCCGGCGGCGCGTCGATCAGCCGCGCGGCGACGAACGGCGGCACGCACACCACCACCCGCGGCGCGATCCAGCGCTCGGCCCGCTGCGCGCGGGCGTCCCACAGCTCGATCGCCACCTCGTGGCGCGACGGGGCGAGGCGCGTCGCCACGCAGCCTCGGCGCAGCCGCTCGCCCAGGCCCGCCGCCAGCCGCTCCGTCAGGTAGGCGTTGCCCTCGGGCCAGGTGAGCACCGCGTCGGCCTCGCGGTCCTCGCCGGGCGCCGCGAAGCCATGCCGGCTCGCGAAGTAATGGACGCCGGCCCAGGCCGACACGCGCCCGAGCCCGGCACCGTAGTCGTCGCGGCAGCAGTAGTCGAGGTAGGCGAGCAGGGTCGCGTCGTCGTGGCCGCGGGCGGCCAGCCAGGCCGCGAAGGTCTGCGCGTCAAGCATGGCCAGTCCGGGGCTCCAGGCGCTGCGCAAGGTCGGCATCGCGAAGCTCAGCTCGGCCTGCAGCGCGCGCAGGTCGGCGGCGAAGCGGCTCAGCGCCGCGAGCGTCGCCTCGCCCGCGCCGTCGAGCGGCAACAGGCCCTCGACCCAGCGGCCCGCACCCGGCCCGCCCTCGGCCGGCAGGAACAGCCGCTCCTGCGGTGCGTGGCAGAGGTGGCGCTCGTCGTAGACGGTGCGGCCGAGCTCTTGGCGTGCCAGGCCGAGCTCGTGCAGCAGCTCGGCCACCTCGCGCGCCTCGGGCCCGGGCAGCGGCAGGTAATGGGCGCCGAGCGGGCAGCGCAGGCCGCCCATCGAATGGCCGCGGGCATTGCCGCCGGCGGCGTCTTCGAGCTCGAACACGCGGAAGTCGTCGACGCCGAGCCGCTGCAGCGCACGCGCCGCCGCCAGGCCCGCGACACCGCCGCCGACGATCGCGACCGCGCAGCGCCGCGCGCTGCCTGCATCGGCACTCGGCAGTCGGCCGTCGCGCAGCGCATGGCCGCGCGCCGCGTCGGCCCCGATCCAGCCGCCTTCGATGCCGGCCGGCGGCGGCTCGCAGCCCGCCAGCCAGGGCAGGGCCGCGCCGGCGGCGAGCAGCGAACGGCGCGTCAGCCTCACTCGTGCACCTTGCCCCATTCCTCTTCGAAGGTGTGCACCAGGCCCTGGGTGCCGAGCCGGTTGGGCTCGGCGGGCACGCGCGCCATGTCGGGCGGGAAGTCGAACAGCGCCGGCAGCCCGTTCGGCGTGAGGAAGCGCAGGCCTTCGGGCAGCGCGCGCTGGCCCTTCGACCAGCTCAGCGCGAACGGCCTGCGGCCGGCGACGATGAAGCCCCATTCGCCGAAGCTGGGCACATGCGCGTGGTAGGGCGTCGCGCCGAGGCCGGCGGCCTCGACCGTGCTGACGACGGTCCAGAAGCTCTTGCGCGCGACCAGCGGCGAGGTGGTCTGGATCACCGCGTGACCGCTGGCCGCCAGGTGGCGCGCCAGCAGCGCGTAGAAGCTGGTCGAGTAGAGCTTGCCGAGGGCAAAGTTGCTCGGGTCGGGGAAGTCGACGACGATGACGTCGAACAACGCGTCGCTGCGGTCCAGCCAGCCGAACGCATCGTCGTTGACGATGGTCAGCTTGGGCGAGTTCAGCGCGTCGCCGTTCAGCGCCGTCAGCAGCGGCTCGGTGGCGAACAGCCGCGTCATCAAGCGGTCCAGCTCGACCAGCGTGATGTGCTCGACCGACGGGTGCTTCAGCAGCTCGCGCACCGCCATGCCGTCGCCGCCGCCGAGCACCAGCACGCGTCGGGGCGCGCCGTGCGCGGCCATCACCGGGTGGACCAGCGCCTCGTGGTAGCGGTACTCGTCGCGCGAGTGGAACTGCAGGTTGCCGTTCAGGTACAGCCGCACGCCGCCGGGGCCGGCGGTCACGACCACGCGCTGGTAGGGCGAGCTCCGGCTGAAGACGATGCGGTCGCCGTAGAAGCGGTCCTCGGCCCAGGTGGTCAGTCGGTCGGCGCCGACGAAGGCGGCGAGCAGTACGACGACCACCGTCGCGCAGGCCAGCGCATGCGCCCGCCAGGCGCGCAGCTCGGCGCGGAACAGCCACAGCGCCCACACCGCCACCGCCGCGTTCAGCAGCCCGAACAGCAGCCCCGTGCGCACCAGCCCGAGACGGGGCACCAGCAGCAGCGGGAAGGCCACCGACACCGCCAGCGCGCCGAGGTAGTCGAAGGTCAGCACCTGTGACACCAGGTCCTTCAGCGCATAGCGCTCGCTGAAGTGGCGCTTGAGCAGGCGCATCACCAGCGGGATCTCCAGCCCGACCAGGATGCCGACCGCCAGCACCAGCGCATACAGCAGCACGCGGAACGGCGCGGTCGCACCGGCCGGCAACGCGCCGTGCGCGACGAACAGCGCCGCCGGCAGCAGCCCGCCGATCAGCCCGACCAGCAGCTCGATGCGCAGGAAGTTCGCGACCAGCTGGCGGTCGATGTAGCGCGACAGGAAGGAGCCGACACCCATCGCGAACAGGTAGGCGCCGATCACGGTGCTGAACTGCAGCACCGAGTCGCCGAGCAGGTAGCTCGCCAGCGCGCCGGCCGCGAGCTCGTAGACCAGCCCGCAGGCCGCGACGACGAACACCGACGCGAGCAGCGCGAGCTCGGCCGGCGCGACCCGCGCGGCGCGCTCCTCGGAGGCCAGGACGGCGTCGGCTGCCTTCATCGCGACCGAGGGTAGCCCAGGCGTAGAGTCGGACGCCCCATGCCCGAGGAGCCCCCATGAGCACGCAGCGCATCGCCATCGTCCAACGCCCACCCGTCCTGCTGGACCGGGCGGCGACGATGGCGCGGGCCGTCGAGTCGCTGCACGAAGCGGCCGGCGACGGCGCGGCGCTGGTGGTGTTTCCGGAAACCTTCCTGCCCGGCTACCCGGCCTGGATCTGGCGGCTGAAGCCCGGGGCCGACATGGCGCTGGCCGAGCAGCTGCACGCCGGCCTGCTGGCCCAGGCGCTGCGACTCGACGGCGACGACCTCCGGCCGCTGGCCGACGCGGCCCGCGAGCGCAGCGTCACCGTCGTCTGCGGGCTGCACGAGCGCGACGCCGACTTCAGCCGCGCGACGCTGTACAACACCGTCGTCGTGATCGGCCCCGACGGTCGCCTGCTCAACCGCCACCGCAAGCTGATGCCGACCAACCCCGAACGCATGGTCTGGGGCTTCGGCGACGGCAGCGGCCTGCGCGTCGTCGACACGCCCGTCGGCCGCATCGGCACGCTCATCTGCTGGGAGAACTACATGCCGCTGGCGCGGGCGGCACTGTACGCGCAGGGCGTCGAGATCTACGTGGCGCCGACCTACGACACCGGGGAACGCTGGCTCGCGTCGATGCAGCACATCGCCCGCGAGGGCGGCTGCTGGGTGCTGGGCAGCGGGCATGTGCTGCGATCCCCCGACGTGCCGGCGTCGCTGCCCGGCCGCGCGCAGCTCTACCCCGACGCCGACGAATGGATCAACGACGGCGACTCGATCGTGGTCGCCCCGGGCGGCAAGGTCGCCGCCGGCCCGATGCGCCGCGCCACCGGGCTGCTGACCGCCGACATCGATCTCGAGCGCGTCGGCGCGGCACGGCGCGTGCTCGACGTCTGCGGCCACTACGCCCGCCCCGACGTGCTCCAGCTCCACGTGGACCGCCGTGCCCAGGCGCCGGTGCGCTTCGACGACTAGCCCACGACCGCCGCCGCGACGATCAGCCCGACCGCGAGGCACATCGCGCCGACCACGATCGCCAGCGCGACGTTCTGCTTCTCGACCAGCTCGCTCCACAGGTCGTAGGGCGTGAGCTTGTCGATGATCACGAAACAGATCCAGAACACCAGCACGCCGATCAGCGCGTACGCGATCGAGCCGAACAGGACGGCCGGCCGGAACCACTCGATGCCCATCATCATGTCGAAACCTCCTGGTCGTGAATCATCGATCAGCGCGCGGCTACTTGTGCCCGCCCCCGGTGCTGAAGCCGCCGAACGAGCCACCGGAGCCGCGGAACAAACCGCCGCCACCGCCGTTGCTGCGCAGGCACTGCTGGTACTCGTTGCTCGCGTCGCCGTAGGCCAGACGCAGCTCGTCGCAGCGGTCGTCGTCGCTGCAGCGCTCCATCGACACCACGAAGGCGAAGACCAGCAGCGCGACGAACCAGGTCGCGATCGAGCCACCGCCGCCACCGCTGGACAGGCTGCCGAGCGAGGCCGGCAGCGACAGCGGCTTCACGTCGCGCTTCATCGCGGCGCGCCGGTCAGCCCCGAGGCGGAAGACCGCGATCAGCTGGTCCGCCTCGAGCGGCCCGCCGGCCGACCAGGTGACTTCCTCGTGGCCGGAGTAACCGGTGGCCTCTCGGTTCAGCCGCCGGCCGGCCGGGCCGAGGTAGTCGGCATGGTCGGTGCGCTCGCCGCTCGCGAGCTTCCAGTAGAACTCGCCCAGCACGTAGGTCGTGCGGCTCGCGTAGCGCTCGGTCTCGCGGTAGCTCTCGCCCTTCCAGCGGGCCGTCGCACCCCGGACCTCGGGCGCGCCGGTCAGCGGGCGCACCCAGCTCCAGCCGTCCTCCGCGTCGACGATAAAGGCGAAGCCGGCGACGCGGTGGTAGAGCAGGTACTCGCGCCAGTAGAACTGCTCGTCGTCGTCGCCGCCGGGCAGCGTGCAGCGCTCGACATAGCCGACCACCTGCCAGGGATGCGGCCCGCCGTCGCCGAGCGCGAGCGTGCCGACGCGGCCCAGCGGGATCAGCGGCGGGCCATGCTCGGCGTCCTCGCCCGGCGTGAGCTGGGCATAGTGCTTCAGGTCGGCGCCGACGCCGCCCGACACGTCGACCACCGCCCGGCATTGCCCGCAGCTCACGCTCTGGGTGCCGGCGAGCTTGATCTCGATCGCGGCGCCGCAGCTCGGGCACTGCACGGTGCGCGCGCCCAGCGTCTTCTCGGCCGGGCCGGCCAGGCCGGTGAGGGCCAGTGCGCCCAGCTCGACCTCGCGGCCGATCGACCACAGCGGCCTGGCCAGGTCCGCATAGTCCAGCGTGCCGACCTCGCCCTGCGGGTTGCGCAGGTCCGCGACCAGGTACTCGCCGGCCGCCGGCGGGCCGCCGGGCAGCTCGCCCTGCGCCGCATGCACCTGGGCGCGGGTCAGCGACGCGACCTGCCAGCCCTGCCTGCCGACCACCACCCGCGCGCCGACCTGCAGCTCGGCCGGCGCCGGCGGCGCCACGTCGAGCGGCGCGTCGAAGGCGATCACATGGCGGCCGTTGTCCTCCGACAGCCAGCCCGACTTGCCGCTGTCGAACAGCGCATGCCACTCGTTCCAATACCCGCCCGCGTAACGCAGCTGCAGCCGCCCGACCAGCGTGAAGGCCGCGCCCTGCCAGCGGCCGGCAGCACCGAGTTGCAGCGGACTGTGGTCGTCGAACAGCTCGGCGCTCTGGCCGATGCGGCGCAGCGCCTCGCCCTCGCGCACCAGCGTGCTGCGGCAAAAGCTGCAGACGGCGCTGGCCGAGGCGGCCGAGCGGAACTCGACCGCCGCACCGCAGTTCGGGCAGGCGGCGCGGTAGGCGCGCTGCGGGGACGGCTCGGTGGCCACCCGCGGCTCAGGTCAGCTTCTTCAGCAGCTCCGCCTTCTTGGCGCTGAACTCCTCGTCGGTGAGGATGCCCTTGGCCTTCATGTCGGCGAGCTTCTCGATCGTGGCCATCACCTCGTCGGGCTTCACCGTCGGCGCGGCCGCGGCGCCGCCACCCTGCAGGCCCTGCGTGAGCTGCTGCGCCATCACCTGGCCCAGCGCGACGCCGGCGCCCAGACCCATCGCGTCGCCGATCACGCCACCGCCGCCCCCGGCACCGCCCGCACCGGCCCCGGCCGCGCCCTCGGCGAACTTCGGGATCGACTGCGCCGTCTGGTACTGCATGAACTTGCCCATGTCGTTGCCGACCATGCCCATGCCGATCTTCTGGTCCAGCACCTTCTGCAGCTCCTCGGGCAACGAGACGTTCTGCACCGTCACCGCCTCGAGCTTCAGGCCGATCTTCTCGAACGCCGGCGCGGTGACCTGCTGCAGGTGCGCGGCGAACTCCACCTGACTGGCCGCCAGGTCGAGGAAGGGCGTGCCGCTGGAGGCCACCGCATCCGAGATGTGCTGCAGCATCAGCGCGCGCAGCTGGCCGTCGAGGTCGGCCACGGTGTAGCGCTCGCGCGTGCCCGAGATCTCGGTGTGGAAGAGCTTGGGGTCGGCCACGCGGTAGGCGTAGTTGCCGAAGGCGCGCAACCGCACCGCGCCGAAGTCCTTGTCGCGGATCGTCACCGGCTGGGTCGTGCCCCAGCGCTGGTCGATCTGCTGGCGGGTGCTGAAGAAGTAGACGTCGCTCTTGAAGGGCGACTGGAACAGCTTGTCCCAGTTCTTCAGGTAGGTGAGCAGCGGCAGCGTCTGCGTCGTCAGCTTGTGCAGGCCGGGGCCGAACACGTCGGCCACCTTGCCCTCGTTGACGAACACCGCCATCTGCGACTCGCGCACCGTCAGCGAACCGCCGTACTGGATCTCGTTGCCGGCCATCGGGTAGCGCCAGGCCAGCGTGCCGTCGCCGTCCTCCGTCCATTCGAGGATGTCGATGAACTGCTTCTTGATGAAATCCATCAGCGCCATGGAGCACCTCCCAGTGCAGTCGGGGTTGCGGACACAATCGCCGCGGGATCATAGATCGCAACAGGAGGAGGACCGTGACCGAGCTCTCCCTGGCGGTGGTCGGCGCCGGCCCGGTGGGCCTGGCGCTCGCGCTGCACGCCGCCCGCGCGCTGCCCGACGCGCGCATCGCCGTCTTCGACACCCGCCCGGCCGGGCAGGACGTGGGCCGCGACCCGCGCACGCTGGCGCTGTCGCTCGGCAGCGTGCAGGAGTTCGAGCGCCTGGGCGTGTGGCCCGCCATCGCGCCGCAGGCCGCGGCGATCCGCGCGGTGCATGTCTCGCAGCAGCAGCCGGCGCTGCTGGCCGCCTTCGCCCGGCTGCCGCAGCCCGAGCTGCGGCTGACGGCCGGCGAATGCGGCGTGACCCAGCTCGGCGCGGTGGCCAGCTACGGCGCCATCGTCGCGCCGCTGCAGGCCGCCTGGCTGGCCGCGGTGGCGGCCGAGCCGCAGCGCCTGGCGGCGCGCTTCGGCACGCCGGTGGCGGCGCTGAAGCCAATCGACGGCGGCGTCGAGGTCGATGCCGGCATCGCCGAGCGCCACGACCTGGCGGTGGTGGCCGAGGGCGGCGTGTTCGCCGGGCAGCCGCGCAAGAGCTTCCCGCAGGGCGTGAGCGCCGATTACGGCCAGACCGCCTGGGTGGGGCAGGTGACGATCGAAGGCGCCGACCCGGCCGACGCCGGCACCGCCTACGAGCGCTTCACGCCGCAGGGCCCGGCGGCGCTGCTGCCGCTGCCGGCCGAGGACGGCGCGCCGGCGCGCGCCGCGCTGGTGTGGTGCGTGAACGCCGCCGACGACCCGGTGCGCGCGCTCGACGACGCACAGCGCCTCGCGGTGCTCAACACCGTGTTCCACCCGCGCGTCGGGCGGCTCGTCGGCATCACGCCGCTGAAGGACTTCGCGCTCGGGCTCAATGCCGAACGCACGCTGGTCGAAGGGCGGACCGTGCGCATCGGCAACGCCGCCCAGACCCTGCACCCGGTGGCCGGCCAGGGCCTCAACCTCGGCCTGCGCGACGCGCATGCGCTGGTCGCGGCGCTGCAGGGCGCGCCGGGCGGCATGGACGCGGCGCTGCGCAAGGTCGAATGGCAGCGCGCGCCGGACCGCTGGGCGCTGATCGCGACGACCGACTTCCTGGCAAGGAGCTTCACCTGGCCGCTGCCGGGGCTGGCGAGTGCGCGCGGGCTGGGGCTGGCGGCGCTGCAGGCGCTGGGGCCTTTGAGGCGGGCGGTGGCGAGGCAGATGATGTTTGGGTGGCGGTAGTCTTGGCGTCCTCACTTGTTTCGAGAGCCAGCGCCGAAGCCACGGACCCGTCCATGCCATCAGAGCGCTTCGCGAGAGATCGGATCGTGGCCGCTCAGGCGATCCTCGCCAGCATCTTTGCGTCGCAGAAGGCTCTGCGAGTCCTTGCGCCGGAGTACCTTTGGTCCGGCCTCGGCAATCTGCTGGGCGACTTCGGTGAGTTGCTCGCAACCGACCACTACAAGCTGACAAAGGCGCCGTCCGGCGCTGGCGACTACGACGCTCGTACCGCTGAAGGCAAGTCCGTTCAGATCAAGACAAATTACGCGGCATCGCAGATCGGCTTCCGCGGTGAAGCCGACCTCTTGTTGGTGATCGGCATTCAGAGCGATGGCTCGTGGGAAGAGATCTACTTTGGCCCGTATGGCCCGGTCAAGGCTCAAGCACGCTTCTCAGCACGCGACAACAAACACATGATTGCCGTGTCAAGGCTGAAAGGTCTGCGGGAAGCGTAGGTTCAACGTCGCCTCCCTGCTTCAATCCGCTCTAGCCCGATGCACATCCACCTCGACGACCTCGCCGGCCCCGCGATCCACGCCCTGCTGCAGGAGCACCTGCGCAGCATGCACGCCCTCTCGCCGCCGGAGAGCGTCCACGCGCTCGACCTCGACGCGCTGCGCCGGCCCGAGGTCAGTTTCTGGACCGCCTGGTCCGACGCCGGCGCGCTGCTCGGCTGCGGCGCGCTGAAGGCGCTCGATGCCGAGCATGGCGAGATCAAGTCGATGCGCACCGCCGCCGCCCATCTGCGCCAAGGCGTCGCGCGCGCCCTGCTCGACCACATCGTCGCCGAGGCGCAGGGCCGGGGCTACCGGCGGCTCAGCCTCGAGACGGGTTCGATGGCGGCCTTCGAGCCGGCGCGCCGGCTGTATGCCGACTTCGGCTTCGTGCCCTGCGGGCCGTTCGCCGACTATGCCGAAGACCCGCACAGCGTCTTCATGACCCGCACGCTCTAGCCCCGGCGGGGCCGCGGTGGCCCTGGTCTTGCATGGAGCGGCGCCTGCACCCGCCCCGGTGCGCCCTGCCCCACCGACGACGATGCAATCCCTGGCCGCGCTGCCGCAGTACTTTGCCGAGCTGCCGAACGGCCGCGTCGTGCTGTGGTGCTACCTGATCTGGTACCTGAACACGCTGGCGCACCATTTCGACCCGGCGCCGGCGATCTGGCTGAACTCGGTCGGCATCAGCGCCGTCATCGGCGTCGCGCTGCTGCTCAGCGTCGGCGGGCTGCGCACGGTGGCGGCCGACAAATGGCAGACCTTCCGGCTGTTCGCGATGCCCTTCTGCGTGTCGAGCTTCGCGTCGCTGATCAAGGGCAAGGGCTTCGTGCTGGTGCTACCGCCGTCGGCGTCCGAGCTGGCGCTCGCGGTCGGGGCCTGCGCGCTCTTCACCGCGGCCGTGCTCGGGCTCAGAATGCACCGGCGCGGCGCGCTCGCCGAGCGCTCGCGCCCCCGTCCGGTGTCCTAGCAGCAGGAGCTTGGTCCATGGTGATCCGCGTCGTCCGTCTCGGCAGCACGCGGGTCCCCGGCGAGGGCCCGCGCATCGGCACGGTGCGGCGGCCGCCGCGCGGCGTGCCGAAGGCGCAGTTCGCCATCCGGGACTGGTACGACGCCTGGTTCCCGACGCTGGCGCCGAGCGTCGCGACGATGCGGTTCGGCCAGGCTGCCGCGGCGCCGGCGCAATGGGCCGCCTTCGTGCGTGCCTACCGCGCCGAGATGGCCGCACCCGACGCGCGCCATGCGATCGCGCTGCTGGCGACGCTGTCGCGCTACAGCGACTTCTCGGTCGGCTGCTACTGCGAGGACGACGCGCATTGCCACCGCTCGGTGCTGCGCGAGCTGCTGGCCGAGCAGGGCGCCGAGATCGCCGCCGGCGCCGCGCCGCCGCCCGGCTGACGCGGCGATCTGGTACACCACGCGCTCGATCCCCTCCCCCAAGAGCCCCGATGCGCCCCCTCGCCCTCGGCAGCGCCGCGCTGCTGCTCCTGCTCGCCGTCTCCGCCTTCGGCCCGGCCGACCGCACCACCTGGCTGCTCGAGGTGGCGCCGATCTTCGTCGTGCTGCCGCTGCTGTGGGCCACGCGCGAGCGCCATCCGCTGACGCCGCTGCTCTACGCGCTGATCTTTGCGCACTGCGCGGTGCTGATGCTCGGCGGCGCCTACACCTATGCGCGGGTGCCGCTGGGCTTCTGGATGCAGGAGGCGATGGCGCTGTCGCGCAACCCCTACGACAAGATCGGCCACTTCATGCAGGGCTTCGTGCCGGCGCTGGCGGCGCGCGAGATCCTGCTGCGCGGCGGCCATGTGCAGGGCCGCAAGATGCTGGCCTTCCTGGTGGGCTGCGTGGTGCTGGCGGTGAGCGCCAGCTACGAGCTGATCGAATGGGCCGCGGCGCTGGCGCTCGGCCAGGGCGCGGACGAGTTCCTCGGCACCCAGGGCGACCCCTGGGACACGCAGTCGGACATGTTCATGGCGCTGCTGGGCGCGGTGGCGACGCTGGCGCTGCTGTCGCGCCGGCACGACCGGCAGCTCGCGGCCCTGCCACCGCGTTGAGCGGCGGCGCTCAGCGCGGCGCGCCGTCGACCAGGGCGACCAGGCGCTTGACCTGTTCGCCCAGCACGCCGTCGACCGGACCGGCCCATCGCTCCAGCGCCGGATCGGGCGCGCCGCTGACGCGGTAGACCCATTTCATCTCGGTGCCGCCGCCCTCGGCGGCCTGCTTCAGCGCGATGGTCAGCACGCCGTTGACGGCCAGGTCCTGCAGCGGGCCGAGGCCGCCCTCGAGGCGCAGCACCGCGTTCTTGGCGACGAACAGCACGCGGGCATGCTCGATCTCGTTGCCGCTGCCCCAGCGCTCGCAGAAGCAGCCGCCGGCGCGCAGCTCGATCGTCATGTTGGCGGCCTGGCCGGAATAGGTGTGGTCGGAGCTCCACCACTGGCCGATGCGGCCGAGCGCCTCGTAGACCCGGGCCGGCGGGGCCTTCAGCGGCACGCCGTGGGTGATGGTGAAGCCGGTGCTCGAGACGGCGCCGGCTTCGGCGCGCGCGGCCGGCGCCGCCAGCAAGGCCACCAGCGCGGCGGCGACGACGAAGGACGAAGGCTGCATGACGGGCTCCGGCATCGAGGCGGTGCCGCGATGCTAGCCCCGCCTCAGCCCACGCGGTGCTGCAGCGCCGGCAGCTGGGTGCGCACCCGCTTCAGCCGCTCGGCGCTCATCTCGGCGACGATGACGCCCGCCCCCTCGTCGCTGCGCACCGCCAGCACCTCGCCCCAGGGGCCGACCGCGATCGAGTGGCCCCAGGTGCGGCGGCCGTTCTCGTGCGTGCCGCCCTGGGCCGGCGCGAGCACGTAGCACTGGTTCTCGACCGCGCGGGCGCGCAGCAGCAGTTCCCAGTGGGCCTCGCCGGTCGGGTAGGTGAAGGCGGCCGGCACCATCAGCAGGTCGGAGGGCGGCTCGCTCAGCGTGCGGTAGAGCTCGGGAAAGCGCAGGTCGTAGCAGACGCTCAGGCCGACGCGCCAGGTGGTGCCGGCGCGGTCGGTGACGCCGAAGGCGACCGGCTCGGTCCCCGGGTTCAGTGTCGCGGCCTCGTCGTAGCGGCGCTCGCCGTCGTCGAAGCGGAACAGGTGGATCTTGTCGTAGCGCGCCACGCGCGCGCCGTCGGGCCCGAACACCAGCGTGGTGTTGTAGGCATGGGCGGCGTCGCCGGCGATCGCGATCGGCAGCGTGCCGCCGGCCAGCCACACGCCGTGACGGCGCGCGGTGTCGGCCAGCATGCGCTGGATCGGGCCCTCGCCCAGCGGTTCGGCATGGGCGAGCTTGTCGCGGTCCTGGTGGCCCATCAGGCAGAAGTATTCGGGCAGGCCGATCAGCTCGGCGCCCGCGGCCGCGGCCTCGGCCACCAGCGCGGCGGCGCGCTCGAGGTTGCGCGCCACGTCGGGGGTGGAGAGCATCTGCACGGCGGCAATCTTCATCGCGGAGGGTCCTTCTCGTTGCGATCGGTCAGGAGGGGGGCGTGGCGTCATCGACCGCGCGCGCGCCGCTGCGGCGTTCGACGCGCTCGACCTGCGGCGCGGCCCAGGGGCCGGTGACGCGGAACTCGCGCGTGCCGGCCTCGGCCAGCGGACGGCGCAGGAACAGCTGGGCGAGGAAGGAGCCCAGCCCGACCGCCGGGTTGATGGCCGCATAGGCGAGCGAGGCGGCACCGGCGTTGATCTCGGGCACGACGACGACGCGCAGGTCCTGGGTCTCTCGCTCGACGTCGGCGCTGCCCTCCATCAGCACCACCGCCTGCACGCCGCGCAGCCGCAGGTTGCTGGTGTGGGCCACGCCCTGGGTGAGGGTCAGGTCGCCGGTCAGCGCGTCGAAGGCGAAGCCCTCGGAGAACACGTCGCGGAAGTCGAACAGCAGCCGCCGCGGCAGCGACTGCAGGCTCAGCACGCCGAGCAGCTTGAAGATCCCCGGTTCGGCCTGCAGGAACTGGCCGCGGTCGAAGTCGGCGCGCATCTTGCCGCCGAGGCTGGGGTAGTCGATGTCCAGCGGCGAGCCCAGCCAGTCGATCTGGCCGGTGATGCTGCCCCTGGCGCCGCGCAGCACCTCGCCCTCGCCCAGCCGCGACAGCAGGGCGCCGCCGTTGCCGACGTCGAGCTTGAAGTCGAGCACCGCACGGCGCGCCACGCCGGGCCGCGGCGCGGCGAGCCAGCGGCCGGTGGCGGCGAGCGTCGCGTCCGGGGTGACGAGCTTCAGGCGCTTCAGTTCCCAGTCGCCGGCCACGACCGCGCCGCTCTCGGCGGCGCGGTTCTCGGCCTCGACCTCGAGCCGGCCGAGCTTCTTGCCGCGCAGCTCGAAGTCCTCGACCACCACGTCGAGCGCCGGCACCGTGGAGGCGGGCGCCTGGTCGAGCAGCTCGCTGACGGCCTCGTCGCCGCCCTTGGGCAGCGACAGCCGCGCGAGCCGCGCGACGATGCGGCCGGCCGCCTCGCCGGCGCTGGGCGGGCGGTACTCGGCGCGGCCGGCCAGCTCGGTGGCCTCGAGGTCGGCGCGCCACAGGCCGGCGTCGGCGCCGCGGCCGCGCGCCAGCATCGCGTGGAGGCGGTGCAGCGTGTAGCCGGACGCGCGCAGCTGCTGGGTGCGCAGCGCGACCGAGGTGGGCACGTAGGGCGAGT
>DATILD010000003.1:0-4006 GCA_035476815.1 Methylibium sp. | reverse complement strand
TACTGGCGGTATTCCTTGAACGGCAACTGGCAATCGTGCTTGCGCAGGAAGTTCAGAAAACGCTTGTAGTCGCGCTGCTCCATGTTGAAAAGCTTGGCGACAATCTTGTAGTTGCCGCGAGCATCCTCGAGCCCTTTCCGCACCAGATCGCGCATGTTGCCGCGCGTGATCTCCCGCTGCATGTAGAGGGGATAGACCACCGTCCAGAACGACTCGCGGTCCTCCACGAGCTTCTTGTAGAGATCGTCGGCGACCGTCCGGCGGCGCTCGCGCTTCGGGCGCAGACCGATGCCCTGCTGCATCTTGATTTCCATCGGCAGGTCGTCGCGCATGACGGTGTCGTTCCGGCCGGTGACCACCAGCCGCTCGATCACGTTCTCGAGCTCGCGCACGTTGCCCGGCCAGTCGTACTGCTGCAGATAGGCCAGCTCGGTGGCGCTGAGCGCGATCGGCTCGACGCCGAGCTGCGGCGCCAGCGTGGCGATGAAGTGCGCCACCAGCGCCGGGATGTCCTCCTTGTGCTCGCGCAGCGGCGGCAGGCCGATCTCGACCACCTGCAGCCGGTAGTACAGGTCCTTGCGGAAGCGGCCGGCCGCCACCTCGTCGGCGAGGCGCCGGTTGGTCGCCGCGACGATGCGCACGTCCACCGGGATCTGCTGCTCGCTGCCGACCGGGCGGATGCGGTGGTCCTCCAGCACGCGCAGCAGCGCCGACTGCTGGGCCAGCGGCAGCTCGGCGATCTCGTCGAGGAAGAGGGTGCCGCCCTGGGCGTACCAGAACAGCCCGTCGCGGCCATGGGTCGCGCCGGGGAAGGCGCCCTGGGCATGGCCGAACAGCTCGCTCTCGATGCGCTCGGGCGCCAGGCCCGCGCAGTTGACCGGCACGAAGGGCGCCTTCGCCCGCGGGCTGTCGCGGTGCAGCGCGACGGCGGCGAGCTCCTTGCCGGTGCCCGATTCGCCGGCCAGCAGCACCGTGCTGGCCACCGGCGCGGCGCGCTGCAGCGCGCGCTGCAGCTCGAGCATCGCCGGCGAGTCGCCGACCAGGCCGTAGAAGCCCTCGTGGGGCCGCGAGATCATGTGCTTGAGCACCCAGTTCTCGCGCTTGAGCAGCGTGCGGTCGAGGCCGTGCTTCACCGCATTGAGAATCTGCGTGACGCGGAAGGGCTTCAAGATGAGATCCGAGGCGCCGGCGCGCAGCGCCTCGATCGCGGTGTCGAGGTCGGCGTAGGCGGTGATCAGCACCACCTCGCCGCTGTAGCCCTGCTCGCGCAGCTCGCGCAGCCATTCGAGGCCGCTCTTGCCGGGCAGCGAGATGTCGAGGATCACCAGGTCGAAGCGCTGGCGGCGCACCAGCGCGTCGGCCTCCTCGGCGCTGGCGGCGCTCTTCACGTCGCCGACGCGCGGCGCGAGCGTCTTCTCGAGGAAGTTGCGCATGCCCTGCTCGTCGTCGACCAGCAGCACGCTGGCACGCGGCCAGTCGTCGAGCGTGGTCGGTGGGGACGAGGGGGCGGCGGTCGGCATGGCGGGCGGGACGCGGGGGCGGCCGTTACTGTGGCACAGCGCTGCGTGGCGCCTCGGGCTGCGGGTGGCGTCGCGCGCAGCCGACAGCGATGAATGAAGATCCGACCCCGGACTTACCCGGGGTCCTCGGGCTCCCGGGTCGCGACAACTTGTCGCATGGACCTCGCCATGCTGTCGTCCGCCTCCCCATGGGCGCGACAGATTGGCGGCGCGATGCGGGCTTGGCGATGCGGCAATGCAGCAAACGCGACGCCCGCCTTCGCGAGCAGCACTCGACACGGTGCAAGGGACGAGTGGGCGTGACAACATATGCAAGCACTTGCCGATCCTCGTGCTCTTCAGGCAGGCAAGCCAGGCACAGGCGATGCGTCTCGCATCGCGACCCAGGAGCTAGAGATGGACGACTCGCAATCGAAGCTTTCGCGTCGGCGGGTGTTCGCCGGCGCCGGCACCGTGGGTGCGCTGGCCGCCGCGGCGGCGGTGCTGCCGCTGGCCCAGCAGGACGAGGGCGCGGCGCGCCAGGACGCGGCGGCGAAGGCCGAGAAGTCGACGGGCTACCGCCTGACCGAACACATCCAGCGCTACTACCAGACCGCCAAGGTCTGAGGATCGGAGGCCGTATGTTGCTCACTCGCAAGTCGTCCGAGGCGGGTACCGGCGCGTCGGTGTCCTCGCTGCTGTCCAGCCTGTCGCGCGGCATTGATGCACACAATCGGCGCGCGATCCCGACCATGGACCGGCGCGGCTTCCTGCGCCGCTCGGGTCTCGGCGTCGGCGCCGGCCTCGCGGCCGGGCAGCTGACGCTGGTGCGCAAGGCCCGGGCCGCCGATGCACCGGCCGCCGCGGCCGCGAAGTCGGTGACGGTCAAGCGCACCGTCTGCGGCCACTGCTCGGTCGGCTGCGCGGTCGACGCGGTGGTCGAGAACGGCGTCTGGGTGCGCCAGGAGCCGGTGTTCGATTCGCCGATCAACCTCGGCGCGCACTGTGCCAAGGGCGCGGCGCTGCGCGAGCATGGCCGCGGCGAGTACCGCCTGAAGTACCCGATGAAGCTGGTCGACGGCAAGTACCAGCGCATCAGCTGGGACGTGGCGTTGGGCGAGATCACCGCCCGGATGCAGGAGCTGCGCAAGCAGAGCGGCCCGGACTCGGTGTTCATCGTCGGCTCGTCCAAGCACAACAACGAGCAGGCCTACCTGCTGCGCAAGTGGATGAGCCTGTGGGGCAGCAACAACTGCGACCACCAGGCGCGCATCTGCCACAGCACCACGGTCGCGGGCGTCGCGAACACCTGGGGCTATGGCGCGATGACCAATTCGTACAACGACATGCAGAACAGCAAGTGCGCGTTGTACATCGGCTCGAACGCCGCCGAGGCGCACCCGGTGTCGATGCTGCACATGCTGCATGCCAAGGAAACCGGCTGCAAGATGATCGTCGTCGACCCGCGCTTCACGCGAACGGCGGCCAAGGCCGACGAGCATGTGCGCATCCGCTCGGGCTCGGACATCCCCTTCCTGTTCGGCGTGCTGCACCACATCTTCAAGAACGGCTGGGAAGACAAGCAGTACATCAACGACCGTGTCTACGGCATGGACAAGGTTCGCGAGGAGGTGATGGCCCACTGGACGCCCGACAAGGTCCAGGAGGCCTGCGGCGTCGACGAGGCCACGGTGGCGCGCGTCGCCGAAACGATGGCCAAGAACCGGCCGAGCACCATCGTCTGGTGCATGGGCCAGACCCAGCACACCATCGGCAACGCGATCGTCCGCGCCTCCTGCATCCTGCAGCTCGCGCTCGGCAACATCGGCGTGTCGGGCGGCGGCGCCAACATCTTCCGCGGCCACGACAACGTGCAGGGCGCCACCGACGTCGGCCCCAACCCCGACTCGCTGCCCGGCTACTACGGCCTGGCCGACGGCGCGTTCAAGCACTTCGCGGCGGTGTGGGGCGTCGACTTCGACTGGATCAAGAAGCAGTACGCGCCCGGCATGATGAACAAGCCCGGCATGACGGTGTCGCGCTGGATCGATGGCGTGCTCGAGAAGAACGAGCTGATCGACCAGGAAAGCAACCTGCGCGGCATGTTCTTCTGGGGCCACGCGCCCAACTCGCAGAGCCGCGGCCTCGAGATGAAGCGCGCGATGGACAAGCTCGATCTGCTGGTGGTGATCGACCCGTTCCCTAGCGCCACCGCGGCGATGGCAGCGATGCCCAGCAAGGAGGGCGATCGCAACCCGAACCGCGCCGTCTACCTGCTGCCGGCGTGCACGCAGTTCGAGACCAGCGGCTCGTGCACCGCATCGAACCGCTCGATCCAGTGGCGCGAGCGCGTGATCGAGCCGCTGTGGGAGAGCCGCTCCGACCACATGATCATGTACCAGCTGGCGGGCAAGCTGGGCTTCGACAAGGAGCTGGTCAAGAACTACAAGATGCAGAAGGTCAAGGGCATGGACGAGCCGGTGCCCGAAGACATCCTGCGCGAGATC
>DATILD010000002.1:0-94288 GCA_035476815.1 Methylibium sp. | reverse complement strand
GCTTCCATCACCGCCGGAGACGCGTAGTTCTCGGAGGCAATCAGCTCGATGTGCTCTTCCTGCCGGCGGTTCTCGGCCTGGATCGCGCTCCAGAGCTCGGCATCCACCTTCGCAACGGTGGACTGGGTGCGGTCGAACATGATGGGGTCCTTCGGGGAGGGGCTGAAACGAGAAAGCCGCCGCGAGGGCGGCGGCTTCGGACCCGACAGTCTACTTTCAGCGCAGCGCGATGCGCTCGGCGTCGGCCGCCGGGGCGGTCTCTTCGGCAGTGGTCGGGTCGGCCGGGTCGGTCGCCGAGGCGGCCGGCTCGGCCGGCGGAGCCACGACGATGGGCGCGTTGACCGCCACCTGGCGGCCGGACGCCACCGCGCGCAGGTAAGCCTGCTCGGCCAGCACCTTGCCGGCATAGCCGCCGTCGTCGACGAGGTTGGCCGCGCCGACGTAGAACTTCAACCCGCCTTCCAGGCTGCCGGCGCGCGCGATGCACTCCTTCAGCACCTGGACGCCGACGCGCAGGTTGGTGACCGGGTCGAAGGCCGCGTGGTTGCCGCCGAAGGCGGTGTACTTGTCGTCGTGGACGCGGGTCAACACCTGCATCAGCCCCTGGGCGCCGACGGAGCTCTGGGCGAAGGGGTTGAAGCTCGATTCGATCGCCATGATGGCGAGGATCAGCGTCGGGTCGAGCTTGGCGCGCTGGCCCACCATCCAGGCTTCCTTGACCAGCCGGCCGACCGGCTCAGGCGCCACGCGGTAGCGGCGCGCGATCCAGGAGGCGACGGCGGCCTGCCGGCGGTCGAGCTCGGCCGGGTCGATCGCGGTGGCACGCTCGACCGCCCCGCGCTCGCCGAGCGCGAGCGCCAGCGCCGCCGGCGAATCGTCGGCATCGAGCCGCGCCTCCTGGCGCGACTGCAGCCAGTCGAACGCGCGCTCCTCCAGGCTGTGCCGCAGGTCGGCGCGGCCGGCGAAGAACATCGACAGGGCCACGACCACCAGCCCGACGAGCGCCAGCGAGTTGTGGCTGATCTCGAGCAGACCCTGACCGGCATCCTTGAGGAACACCACCACCGGCCGACCGCAGGCGCGGGCGCCGCGGACCAAGGCTGTACTGACTGATTCCGACGCTGTCATGCCTCTCCTTTCAGACGGTGCGAGAGTGCACGGCCAAGGCCGCAGACCCCCGCAGCGATAATCGACCCGTTACATCTGATCGGCCCTGGAAAGCGGGCCGATTGGGCGGTGATCACCGGCAGCGTGGCACCAGGAGACACCTGGTGCGGGTTATCCCTAGTGGGAGGAAACGAATTCTAGGAAGGCTGAAAATAACCGGTCAAGCCTATGGAATTGTTTTTTAATAACTTAAAGATATGAAATACCGCGACCTCCGCGATTTCCTGGACGGCCTGGACGGCCTCGGCGAGCTGCGGCGGGTCCCGGATCCAGTGTCCGTGCGGCTGGAAATGACAGCGTTCAGCAACTTCGCGCTGCGCGCCGAGGGGCCGGCGCTGCTGTTCGAGCAGGCCCTGGGACCGGGGGGCGCTTACAAAATTCCGGTCTTGACAAACCTGTTCGGTACCCCTCGGCGGGTCGCGCTCGGCATGGGGGCAGCGGACGTCGGCGCGCTGCGCGAGGTGGGCGAGGTGCTGGCCCGCCTGAAGGAGCCGGAGCCGCCCAAGGGTCTGAAGGATGCCGGCCGGCTGCTGCAGCTGGTCAAGGCCGTGTGGGACATGAAGCCCTCGTTGCTTCGCAGTCCCGCCTGCCAGGAGGTCGTGCTCGAGGGCGCCGACGTCGACCTGGCCCGTCTGCCGGTGCAGACCTGCTGGCCGGACGACGCCGGGCCGCTGATCACCTGGGGCCTGGTCGTTACGCGCGGGCCGCAGTCGGTGCCCCGGCCGCGCCGGCGCCAGAACCTCGGCATCTACCGCCAGCAGGTGATCGGCCCGCGCCAGACCGTCATGCGCTGGCTGGCCCACCGGGGCGGGGCGCTGGACTTCCGGGAGTTCGCGCTGGCGAACCCTGGCCGTCCGTTCCCGATCGCCGTCGCCTTGGGCGCCGACCCGGCGACCATCCTCGGCGCCGTCACGCCGGTGCCCGACAGCCTGAGCGAGTACCAGTTCGCCGGTCTGCTGCGCGGCAGTCGCACCGAGGTCGCCGACACCGGGGTCGGCGAGGGGGACCTGCGCCTGCAGGTGCCGGCCTACGCCGAGTTCGTGCTGGAGGGCCACATTCCCACGGCGGCACCGGGCTTCGCCGGTGAGAGCGCGCATGGCGTCCGGCTCAAGGAGCAGGGCGGCTACCTGCACGCCCTCGAAGGCCCGTTCGGCGACCACACCGGCTATTACAACGAGCAGGACTGGTTCCCGGTGTTCGAGGTCGAGCGGATCACCCACCGCCGCGACCCGATCTACCACTCGACCTACACCGGCAAGCCGCCGGACGAGCCGGCGGTGCTGGGCGTGGCGCTGAACGAGGTGTTCGTGCCGATCCTGCGCAAGCAGTTTCCGGAGATCACCGACTTCTACCTGCCGCCCGAGGGCTGCAGCTACCGGATGGCGATCATCTCGATCCGCAAGAGCTACCCCGGCCACGCCAAGCGGCTGATGTTCGGGTTGTGGAGCTTCCTGCGGCAGTTCATGTACACGAAGTTCATCGTCGTGACCGACGACGACGTGAACATCCGCGACTGGCAGGAGGTGGTCTGGGCCATCACCACCCGCATGGACCCGGTGCGCGACACGACCCTCGTGGACCAGACCCCGATCGACTACCTGGACTTCGCCTCGCCGGTCAGCGGCCTGGGCGGCAAGATGGGACTGGACGCGACCAGCAAGTGGCCCGGCGAGACCCAGCGCGAGTGGGGCCGGACGATCCGCATGGATGCCGAGGTCGAGGCGCGGATGGCGGCGCTGTTCGGCGGGCAATCGGGCTCCGGCGCGTCATAGCGAACCATGCGTTGCGGGGCGGCGGGCCGAGGCTTACTCTTCGTCTGCCTGCTATGCAGGCAACCCCCAGGGCGCAGTCTCTGCGTGCCGGGAGCCCCGGGCGAAATCTCCCCGGAGCTCCGAAGGTGGCCCCGCCACCCGCCCCTCCCACCGTCATGGTCGGGAGGGGTTTCTTTTTTGTGGGCTGTAATTCGCGTGCGTCGAGCCCGACCGATGGCGGTCCCCACTTCCACGAGGCTTTCCCCAGATGGACTCCACACCTTCCTCGACCGAGATCGCCACGCTCGGCGGCGGTTGCTTCTGGTGCACCGAGGCCGTGTTCCTCGACGTCGAGGGCGTGATCGCGGTCGAGTCCGGCTACAGCAACGGCCGGGCGATCAGCCCTAGCTACGAGCAGGTGTGCCGCGGCGACACCGGCCATGCGGAGGTGATCCGCGTCAGCTTCGATCCGGCACGCATCGGCTACCGCGAATTGCTCGAGATCTTCTTCGTCGTCCACGACCCGACCACCCCCCATCGCCAGGGCAACGACGTCGGGACGCAGTACCGCTCGGGCATCTATACGCACAGCGACGAGCAGGCGCGCGTGGCCCGCGAGGTGATCGCGGAGCTGCAGGCCAGCGGCACGCTGCGCGGCAAGGTCGTCACCGAGGTCGAACCGGAGCGCAACTACTGGCCGGCCGAGGGCTACCACCAGAACTACTTTGCCCGCAATCCGGGGCAGGGCTATTGCGCCTTCGTCGTTGCGCCCAAGGTCGAGAAGTTCAGGAAGACCTTCGCGGCGCGCGTGAAGCGCTGACACGCCGGCGGCGGATACTCCCCGCCGTGGTTGCCGTGACCGTCCCTTGTGCCCCCGCCGCGCGCCGTATTGGCCGCGGCTTGGCCGCGCTGCTGGTGCTGGCGCTGCTGTGGGCGCAGGCCATCGGCCTGGCGCACCGCGCCGTTCACGCCTTGGGGGTGCCGCATGTGGCGGTCGCCACGGTCGCCGACGCGCTCGGCCATGCGCCGCAGTCGCCCGAATGCCGGCTGTTCGACCAGCTCGCGGCCGGCGACATGCTGGTCGCGGCGCCGGCGCTGGTGGCTGCGGCGCCTGCGGCGGCCGCGGCGTCGCTGCCCCTGCCGACGTGTCACGCCGGCCGGGTGTGCCTGGCCTACGCCGCGCGCGCGCCTCCCTTCATCGCCTGAGCCCGTTCCCGCCGCCGGCAGCGCGAGACGCGCGGAGCCGGTCCGTCCCTTCCTGAACGGAGCCCGCCCTGCGGGCCTGCCTCATGCGATCACGATATTTCGCCTCCGGCGTGCTGCTGCACGCCCTCTGTACTTCCGCCGCGCTGGCGCAGACGACCACGCTCGAACCGGTGCGCGTCACCGGCAACCCGCTCGGCAGCGATGGGCCGGGCACGCCGGCCAGCGTGCTCGCCGGCCCGGAGCTGCTGCTGCGACGCACCTCCAGCCTCGGCGAGACGCTGAACGGCCTGCCCGGCGTCAGCGCCGGCGGCTTCGGTCCGAACGCCAGCCGGCCGGTGATCCGCGGCCTCGACGGCGACCGGGTCCGCATGCTGAACAACGCCGGCGCGACGCTGGACGCCTCGGCACTCAGCTTCGACCATGCGGTGCCGCTGGACCCGCTGGCGATCGAGCGCGTCGAGGTGCTGCGCGGCCCGGCCGCCTTGCTCTACGGCGGCAGCGCGATCGGCGGCGTGGTCAACGTGATCGACAACCGCATTCCCGACGCGCCGGTCGAGGGCCCCGGCGGTGCGGTCGAGCTGCGCGGCGGCGGCGCGGCCCGCGAGCGCGGTGCGAGCGCGCTGCTTGAGACCGGCGGCACGGGCATCGCCCTGCACGCCGATGCCTTCGGGCGCCGCACCGACGACCTGCGCGTCCCCGCCTTCGACCGCCCGGCCGAGAGCGGCAGCGAGCGCCGCCGGCGTATCGTCAATTCGGCCAGCGAGGCCGAGGGCGGCGCGCTCGGCGGCTCGTTGCTGTGGGACCGTGGCCACCTGGGTGTCGCGGTCGACACCTACCGCAATGACTACGGCATCGTCGCCGAGGACGACGTGACGATCCGCATGCGGCGCGACAAGCTCGCGCTGGCCGGCGAGTGGCGCCGTCCCGACGGCCCGCTGCGTACGCTGCGCGGTCGCCTGCAGTTCACCGACTACGAGCACCGGGAGGTCGAAGGCGACGGCGCGGTCGGCACGACCTTCCGCAACCGGGGCCGCGACGCGCGTGTCGAGTTCGTGCATGCGCCGCTCGGCGCGCTCGAGGGTGTGGTCGGGCTGCAGGCCGAGGACGCCGAGTTCGAGGCGCTCGGCAAGGAGGCCTTCGTGCCCGGCAGCTCGACGCGGCAGCTCGCGCTGTTCGCGCACGAGGAGTTGGCCCTCGAGGGCGTCTCGCAGCTGAGCTTCGGGGCGCGCGTCGAGCGCAGCCGCATCGCCTCCGACGGCGATGCCGCGGGCACCGAGCCGCGCTTCGGCGCACCGCAGCGACGCCGCTTCACCGCGGGCAGCGTGGCGCTCGGCGGCATCAAGGACCTGGCGGGCTGGCTCGGCCGCGGCTGGAGCGCCAGCGCCAACCTCGCCTACACCGAACGCGCGCCGACCCACTACGAGCTCTACGCCGACGGGCTGCACATCGCCACCGCCGCCTATGAGCGCGGCGATCCCGCGCTGCGCAAGGAGCGCGGCCGCAACCTCGACCTGGCGCTGGAGTGGAAGGACGGGCCGAGCCGGCTGCGCGCCGGCGTGTTCGCGAGCCGCTACGCCCACTACATCGCGCTGCTGCCGAGCGGCGAAGCGGATGTCGAGGACGGGGGCGAGTTCTTCCCGGTCTACGCCTTCCGCGGCGTGAAGGCGGGGCTGAGCGGCATCGAGCTCGAGGCGGCCCGGCGCGTGTTCGACGGCACCTCGGGCACGCTCGACCTCGACGCCCAGCTCGATGCGGTCCGCGCGACCAACCGCCGTACCGGCGAGCCGCTGCCGCGCATCCCGCCGCGGCGCGTCAAGCTCGGTGCAAGCTGGGCGCACGGCGGCTGGACGCTGCACGGCGACATCGTGCGCGCCGCCGCGCAGGACCGGGTGCCCGACGACGACCTGCCGACCGCGGGCTACACGCTCGTCAACCTGAGCGCCAGCAAGCGCTTCGCGCTCGGCGGCAGCGAGGCGCTGGCCTTCCTGCGCATCGACAACCTGGGCGACGAACTGGCCTACAACGCGGGCTCGATCGCGACGGTGCGGTGGCTCGCGCCGTTGCCGGGGCGCTCGGTCGTGGCGGGACTGCGGGTCAGCTTCTGATCAGGGCGCGAGCCGCTCCCGCAGCCAGCCGCCGTCGGGCTGCGGCGTGTAGCGCAGCCGGTCGTGCAGCCGGCTCTTGCGGCCCTGCCAGAACTCCCAGCGGTCGGGCACGAGCCGGTAGCCGCCCCAGTGCGGCGGGCGTGGCGGGTTCAGCGCATGGCGTGCCGCCGCCTTGGCGGCGCTGGCCACCAGCACCGCGCGCGACGCGATCACGCGGCTCTGCGGCGAGGCCCAGGCGCCGAGGCGCGAGTCGAGCGGGCGCGAGTGGAAGTAGGCGTCGGACTCCTCGGCGCTGGTCTTCTCGACCCGGCCCTCGATGCGGACGACGCGCTCCAGCTCGACCCAGTGGAACTGCAGCGCCGCATACGGGTGCGCGGCCAGCTCGCAACCCTTGCGGCTCTCGTAGTTGGTGTACCAGGTAATGCCGCGTGCATCGAGACCCTTGATCAGCACGATGCGTGTCGACGGCCGGCCGTCGGCGCCGACGGTGGCCAGCGTCATCGCGTTGGGCTCGGGCAGCTCGGCCTTCAGCGCCTGGTCGAGCCACAGCGAGAACTGCTGCAGCGGGTCAGCCGCGGAGTGGCGTTCGTCGAGCTCGCCTTGCTCGTAGCTCTTGCGCAGGTCGGCGATGTTCATGGACATGCACAAAAGTGTAGGGCGTGCAGGCGCGCCGGCTTGCCCCTGTGGCGGGCTCGGGCATCGCGGCGCCGCGCCCGTGCGTGCCCGGCGGCGCGGCAAAGTCCTGTGCTGCCAACGACAGGGAGGTCGCGATGAGCACCCGTTTCACCCTCAACGGCAAGGCGGTCAGCGTCGATGTCGATCCATCCACCCCGCTGCTATGGACGCTGCGCGACGCGCTGCAGTTGACCGGCAGCAAGTTCGGCTGCGGCATCGCCGCCTGCGGCGCCTGCACGGTGCACCTGAATGGGACGCCGACGCGCTCCTGCGTGCTGCCGATCTCGGCCGTGGCGGGCCAGAAGGTCACGACGATCGAGGCGATCGGCGCCGACAAGGTCGGTCAGGCCGTGCAGACCGCCTGGGTCAAGCACGACGTCGCGCAGTGCGGCTACTGCCAGAGCGGCCAGATCATGAGCGCCACCGGCCTGCTCAAGCAGAACAAGCAGCCGAGCGACGCCGACATCGACGCCGCGATGGCCGGCAACATCTGCCGCTGCGGCACCTACCAGCGCATCCGCGCGGCGATCCACGATGCCGCCAAGGCGCTGGCCTGAGGAGTGAAGACGATGGAACACACCCTCATCGCCAAGCGTCTCGCCGGGGCCTCGCCCGTGGCCGGGGTCGACCGACGCGACTTCCTGCGCCTGACGGCGCTGGCCGGCGGCGGCCTCGCGATCTACGCCGTCGGTGCCGACGTCCAGGCCGCGGAAGGCGCGCCGCCCGCGGCCAAGCCGCCGGCGGACCCGTCGCCCTTCATCAAGATCCATCCCGACAACACCGTCGAGATCCGCGTCAACCGGCTCGACTTCGGCCAGGGCGCGCTGACCGCGCTGCCGATGCTGGTGGCCGAGGAACTCGACGTCGACTGGAAGCAGGTGCGCGCCAGCCTCGCGCCGGCCGGCGAGGCCTACAAGGACCCTCTGTTCGGCATCCAGATGACCGGCGGATCGACGGCCGTCGCGCATTCCTGGCAGCAGCACCGCGAGATCGGCGCCGCCGCGCGGCTGATGTTCATCGCCGCGGCGGCCGAGCAGTGGAAGGTCGATCCGGCCACCTGCAAAACCGGCGCGGGTCAGGTCTTCCATGCGAACAAGCGCGCGACCTACGCGTCGCTCGCGAAGGCGGTGGCGAAGCAGTCCGTGCCTCAGACCGTGGTGCTCAAGAAGCCCGAGGCCTATCACACCATTGGTCAGGGACGCCCGCGCATCGACGCGGTCGCCACCGCCAAGGGGCAGAAGCGCTACGGCATCGACATGCGCCTGCCCGGCATGAAGGTCGCGCTGCTGCAGCGCGCGCCGACCTTCGGCGGCCAGGTCGCGAGCTTCGACGCCAGCGCCGCGAAGGCGATCAAGGGCGTGCTCGACGTGATCCAGGTCCCGACCGACCGCGGCGGCAGCGGCATCGCCGTCATCGCCGACAGCTACTGGCCCGCCAAGCAGGCGCGCGACACGCTGAAGGTGCAATGGAAGCCCGGCGTCGGCGGCACGACGAGCAGCGACGCGCTGTTCGCGCAGTTTCGCGAGGAAGCCAAGGCGCCCAAGCTCACCGCGGTGAAGGGGGATGTCGCGGCGCTCGCCGGAGCGAAGAGGAAGATCGTCGCCGAGTACGAATTCCCCTACCTCGCCCACGCGCCGATGGAGCCGCTGAACGCGACCTTCCGGCTTGAGGGCGACCGCGCGACCGTCTGGGCCGGCACGCAGTTCCAGACCATCGACCAGCAGGCCATCGCGCAGACGCTGGGGCTCAAGCCCGAGCAGGTGACGCTGAACACGCTGCCGGCCGGTGGCGGCTTCGGCCGGCGCGCGGTACCGACCTCGGACTACCTTCGGGAGGGGGCCGCGATCGCCAAGGCGTGGTCGGCCAAGGGCAGCAAGTCCCCGCTGCAGGTGATGTGGAGCCGCGAGGACGATATCAAGGGCGGCTACTACCGCCCGGCCCATGTGCACCGTGTCGAGATCGCGCTCGACGAGCGGGGGGCGGTGACGGCCTGGGACCACGCCATCGTCGGCCAGTCGATCGTCAAGGGCACGCCCTTCGAGGGCTTCCTGGTCAAGGACGGCATCGACGAGACCATGGTCGAGGGTGTGCACGAGAACACCTATGCGGTGCCGATGCGGCTGCGGGTCAGCCATCCTGAGCTGCCGGTGCCGGTGCTGTGGTGGCGCTCGGTCGGCCACACCCACACCGGCTACGTGATGGAGACGCTGGCCGACGAGGTGGCGCGCGCGGCCGGCCAGGACCCGGTGGCGTGGCGGCTGGCACGCTACGACGCGACGAAGCATGCCCGCCACATCGCCGCGCTGAAGCTGGCGGTCGAGAAGTCGGGCTACGGCAAGGCCCTGCCGGCGGGTCACGCCTGGGGCGTGGCGGTGCACGAGTCCTTCGGCTCGGTGGTGGCCTACGTGGTCGACGTGTCGATCGCCGACGGCCGTCCCAAGATCCACGCGGTGACGGCCGGCGTGCACGCCAACCAGATCGTCAACCCGACCGCGGCCGAGGCGCAGGTCCAGGGCGGTGCCATCTACGGCCTCGCGATGACGCTGCCCGGCCACGCGATCACGCTGAAGGACGGCGTGGTCGAGCAGAGCCAGTTCAGCGACTTCCCGCCGCCGCGCATCACCGATGCGCCCGCGGTCGCGGTGCACTTCGTCCCCAGCCACGAGCCGCCGACCGGTCTCGGCGAGCCCGGCGTGCCGCCGATCGCCCCGGCGGTCGCGAACGCGGTCGCCGCGCTGACCGGCAAACGGTTGCGCAAGTTGCCGTTCGATACCTTGACCTGACCGGTTGCTCCGCCGCTGCGTCGCGGCGCAGCAATCCGGGCAGGCCGATGGCCGGCGGGAGCAGCCGGCGGGCACGCTTTCTAGGGGGCTGCGCCCACGGGGAAGGCCTTAAGTGAAGCTCCCAGTTTCGGCCGGGCGGCACTCGCGGTGTGATGCGGGCATGGCCGGGCCGCGGCGTCGCAGCGGCCGGTCGCTCACAACGATGCGCGAGGCGGGGGAAATCGACGTGGTCCAGGGTCCTGTGGTGGTGGTACTGGCGGCGGGTCGCGGCACGCGCTTCGGCGCGGGCGGCGACGGTGGCCACAAGCTGCAGCAGCCGTTCGGCGACAGCACCGTCCTCGGAACCACGCTGGCGATGGTGCAGGCCAGCGGCCTGCCGCTGGTGGTGGTGACGACGGAGGCGTTGCATGACAGCGTCGCCGCCCAGGTTGCCGAAGCGGACATCGTCGTGCTGCCGGCGGACGGGGTCGATGCCCCACGCCAGGGCATGGGCTGGTCGATCGCCAGCGGCGTCACGGCGAGGCCGCATGCGCGCGGCTGGCTGCTGCTGCCCGGCGACATGCCGCTGGTGCAGCCCGCCACCCTGCAGGCGCTGGTCGCGGCGCTGCCCCAGCACCTGGTGGTCTACGCCCAGCACCGCGGTCGGCGCGGCCACCCGGTCGGTTTCGGCCCCGAGCTGTATTCCGAGCTGGCGATGCTCAGCGGCGACGAGGGCGCACGCCGTCTGCTGGCGCGCTACCCGGTGCAGGGCGTCGAGGTACCGGACGGTGGCGTGCTGCTCGACATCGACACCGAGGCGGACCTGCAGCAGCTGCGCAGCCAGCGCGTCACATCGAGCGACGCGGCCGCCGCCTGACCCCGCTCAGGCCGCCAAGCCGTGGCGGCGGGCCAGCGCGACGTGGCGTTCGATCGCCGTGTCGCGGATGCCGCGCTGGCGCAGGCAGTGGGCGGTCTCGACCAGATAGTCGAGCGTGCTGCCGTAGCGACCGCGCGCATGGCGCAGGATCGCGAGCAGCGTGTCCTCGTCGACCGCGCCGGTGTAGTTGGGGCTGCGCCGGCTCAGCGTGAAGGCCAGCGCGGTGACCGGCCCGTCGGCGGTGCGGCAGGGCAGCCATTTCGGGTCGTAGACGCCGGTGGGCATTTCGCGCGCCCACAGGCGCCGCAGTTCGGACTCGGCGCGTTCGCGCTCGATGCGGTAGACCATGCCGGCGCAGGAGCCACCGGATACCAGCGCGAACACCAGCCCCGGCCGTTCCGGCGTGCCGCGGTTGACGCGTGAGCGCATCTGCAGCGCGCGGTGGTGGCCATGAATGCGCGCCGGGCGCTGCTCGGCCGCGTGGAACTCGGGCCGCCAGATCAGCGAGGCGTAACCGAACACCCAGAGGTCGTGGCGCGGGTCGCGGGCCGCGAGCGCGCGCTCGAGCAGCACCTGCGGGTCGCGCAGCGGCGTCATCGGCGACGGCGGAGGAGGAGGTGGCGCGACCTCGGCCCCGGTAGCAGGGGCCGGATCGAAACCGCGGTCGAACGCCTGTTGCACAGCAGCAAGATTGCGGGGCTCGGGCGAGTCTGTCAAGCGGCCCGCGGCCCCGCGCCGTGCAAAGTTGGGTGTAGCCGTCGGGGACGGTGCTATCCGCCGACGCCGGCCAGCACCAGCACACCCAGCAACCCGAACAGCGCCGCCGCCGCGCGGCGTACCCAGTGCAGCGGCACATGGCGCATCACCCGCTCCCCGAGCAGCACCACCGGCACGTTGGCGAGCAGCATGCCGAGCGTCGTGCCGGCCGTCACCGCGGCCAGCGCCCAGGGCTCGACGGTGAAACGGGCCGCCAGCATCACGGTGGCGACCTGGGTCTTGTCGCCCATCTCGGCGAGGAAGAAGGCCACCACGGTCAGGCCGAACACGCCGAAGCGCGAGCGTGCCGGCGCCTCGTCGTCGTCGAGCCGGTCAGGCTTGAGGGCCCAGGCGCCCACCGCGAGAAAGCTCGCCGCCAGGCCCCAGCGCAGCGCCTCCGGCGACACCGCCTGCCGCACCCAGGCGCCCAGCGCGGCGGCCAGCGCATGGTTGGCCAGCGTCGCGACCAGGATGCCGAGCACGATCGCGCCGGGCTGGCGGAAGCGCGCCACCAGCAGCAGCGCCAGCAACTGGGTCTTGTCGCCGATCTCGCCGAGCGCGACCACGCCGGTCGACACGGCGAAGGCTTCGAGACTCATGCGCGCGCTGTCAGGCGACCGTGTAGTTCAGCGCCAGCCGCCCGCCGTCGGCGTAGACGATCTGGCCGGTCAGGTAGCTGGCCGCGTCGCTCGCGAGGTAGGCCACCAGGTCGGCGACCTCTTGCGGTTCGCCCAGCCGTTTCATCGGCGTGCGGCCGAGGATGCGCGCCTTGGCCGCCTCGCTGGTCAGCACCGCCTTGGCGGCCAGCTCGGTGGCGATGGTGCCCGGTGCCACTGCATTGACACGCACGCCGCGGTCGGCCAGCGCCAGCGCCATCGCGCGCGTCAGCTGGTTGATGCCGCCCTTGCTGGCGTTGTAGCTGGCGATGCTGGGGATCGCCATCAGCCCGTTGACCGAGCTCATGTTGACGATCGCGCCCGAGCCCTGCGCCGCCATCACGCGGGCGCAGGCCTGACCGACCAGGAAGGCGCCCTTGAGGTTGACGGCGATCACCGCGTCCCAGTCGGCCTCGGTGACATCGAGGAAGTCGGCCGCCCTGAAGATGCCGGCATTGCTGACCAGCACGTCGACGCGGCCGAAGGCGGCCAGCGTGGCGTCGAGGGCGGCCTGCACCTCGGCGGCCTTCGACACGTCGCAGTGCGCGTAGAGCGCGCGCCGCCCCTCGGACTGCAGCCGCGCCGCCAGCGCCTGGCCGCGCGCATCGTCCACGTCCCACAGCGCGACCGGCGCGTCCTCGCGCGCGAAGCGCTCGGCGCAGGCCGCGCCGATGCCCTGGGCCGCGCCGGTGATCACGGTCACGCGGCCCGCGAGGGCGAAGTTCACCTCACTCATGGCTGTCTCCTGAACGGCCGAGCCCGCTCGTGGCGGGCTCGGATCGAGGGCAGTGTAGCGCCGTGCGGTCGGCGGTCGCGGCTTGCCTTTGGTCCTGGCTCAGGCGGCTTGCATCTTCTGCTGCTGCTTCATCGCCTTGCGCAGCGCCACCGCGTCGGTGGCGGCGCCGCCGCCCTCGATGCGGAACACCTTGACCGTCTCGGCCAGCGTCTGCGCCTGGCCTTCCAGCGACACCGCCGAGGCCGCCATCTGCTCCACCAGCGCGGCGTTCTGCTGCGTGATGGTGTCGAGCTGCGTGACCGCCTCGTTGACCTGCGAGATGCCGGAGAGCTGCTCGCGCGCGCCGTGGCTGATCTCGCCGATCAGCGTGCCGACCTGCTGCACGGTGCGCAGCGCATCGTCCATCGTCGTGCGGGCGGTCGCGGTCAGCCGGCTGCCGGCATCGACCTTGGAGGTCGAGTCCTCGATCAGCGTCTTGATCTCGCGCGCCGCGGTGGTGGTGCGCTGCGCCAGCGCGCGCACCTCGGAGGCGACGACCGCGAAGCCGCGGCCCTGTTCGCCGGCCCGAGCGGCTTCCACCGCCGCGTTCAGCGCGAGGATGTTGGTCTGGAAGGCGATGCCGTCGATCACCTGGATGATCTCGGCGATGCGGTGCGAGGCCTGCGAGATCTCGCCCATCGTGCGCGTTACGTCCTGCACCGCGTCGCTGCTGCGCTGGGTGACCGAGGTGGCCTCGGCGGCCAGCTCGGTGGCCTGCTGGGCCGAGTCGGCGCTCTGCTTGACGGTGCCGGTGATCTGCTCCATCGACGCCGCGGTCTGCTGCAGGCTCGAGGCCTGCGACTCGGTGCGGCCCGACAGGTCCTGGTTGCCCGAGGCGATCTCGCCGGTCACGACGCGCATCTGGTCGACCTCGTTGCGCGCGTCGCGCACGATCGACTGCAGGTTCACGTTGAGCTGGTTCAGCGCCTTGGTGAGCTGGCCCACCACGTCGTGGCGGGCGTTGGCGATCTTCTGCGTCAGGTCGCCGGCCGCCATGCGGTTGGCAAAGCCCAGCAGCGCGCCGAGCGGCCTGACCGTCATGCGGTGCAACAGCGTGCCGCCGACCACGCCCGCGGCGAGCAGCACCGCGCCGAGGGGCAGCGCGATCGACCCGGTGCCCTCGTGGGCGCCGACCGCATAGCCGGCGCCGCTCAGCGCGGCACAGATCAGGCCCAGGCGCAGCTGCGGCGCGTAGTCGGCAACGCGGGCGATGCGCCCGGCCCAGCCGGCCTTCATCAGGCGGCCGGCCTCGAGCGTGTGGACCAGCTTGCCGGCAGCCTTCTCGCTGCGCATCGTCGCGTACAGCGATTCGCAGGTCTGCACATCGGCGCGCGTCGGCTCGGTGCGCACCGACATGTAGCCGTTCGGCCGGTCGCCCTCCATCAGCGGCGTGACGTTGGCCAGCACCCAGTAGAAGCTGCCGTCCTTGCGGCGGTTCTTGACGTAGCCCGACCAGGGCAGGCCGGCGGCGATCGTCTCCCACATGTCGCGGAAGGCCTCTTCCGGCATGTCGGGGTGGCGGATCATGTTGTGCGGCTGGCCCAGCAGTTCCTCGCGAACGAAGCCGCTCACCGTGATGAAGGCCGGGTTGCAGTAGGTGATCCGGCCCTTGAGGTCGGTCACGGATACCAGGGTCTCGCCGCGCGGGAAGGGGTACTCGACAGCGGTGACAGGCGTGTTGAGGCGCATCGGTCGATCTTTCTGCGCCTTGGCGGCGCGGTGGTTGTGCCCGCCGCGTCTCCAGCGCAGCGGTGGAGCCACTATCGGCCGCGGCCCCCGTGGGGGTCTGTAGGGGGTTCTTGACTTTGCGTGTCGGCGCCCGCCCATTCCGCGCGGCGGCGGAAGAAGCGGGGGCCGAAACGCCCGCTTATCCGGCCTTCGCGGGACTTGACGCCGCCGGCTTCGCCGCGCGGTCGAGCCAGACCTCGAGACCCTGGGCGTTGAGCTCGACGTCGAGCGCGAGCAGGGTGGCGATCTGGTCGTCCGACAGCGGGCTGCCGAGTGCGCGCAGGCGGTCGCGGTAGAGCGCACCGAGGCCCGCGATCAGCCGCGCGTGGCGGTCCGGCGCGGCGGCCAGCGGCAGGGCCAGCGCCACCATCGCGTCGACCTGCTCGGTCAGCCCCTTGGCCAGCCGCGGCACCTCGGTGACGCGGCCGTAGTGGGTCAGGTACATGCAGGCCGGCTCGTGGGCCAGCATGCGGGCCACCGACTGCTTCAGCGCCTCGGGCTCGAACTGCACCGGCGTCGTGGTCGGCAGCAGGTAGCGGCCGAGCGGCGCCTCGCACTCGGGATAGGACAGGCCGAAGGTGTCGCCGGTGAACCAGCCGCGGCTGCGCTCGTCCCAGATGCAGTGGTGGTGCTTGGCGTGGCCCGGGCTGTCGATGAGGAGCAGCGGCCGGCCGGCCAGTTCGATCACCAGGCCGTCGGCGCTCTCGAGCACGCGCTCGGCCGGCACCGGTCGCAGCTCGCCGTAGGTGCGCGCCACCTCCTCGGCGCCGTAGACCGCGCGCGCGCCGTCGAGCAGCACGCTCGGGTCGACCATGTGGCGCGCGCCGCGCGGGTGGACCACCAGCCTCGCGTTCGGCAGCTGCTGCATCAGCAGCCCGGTCGCGCCGGCATGGTCGAGGTGGACATGGGTGACGATCACGTAGTCGACCGCGTCGCGCCGCACCCCGGCGTGGTCGAGCGCCCCCAGCAGCCGCGGCAGCGCGTCGTTGGTGCCGTTGTCGACGTAGGCGCCGCGGCCGCTCTCGACGATCAGGTAGGCGGCGTCGAAGCGCGGGCGCTGGAAGCCGGTGTCGATCGCGAAGATGCCGTGGCCGAGCGGCTCCAGCCAGGCCGGCAAGGGGGTGGAAGTCATACGGCATTCTAGGAATCCGTCCGCCGCCGCCCGACTGTGCGACAATCTCGCTGCGCCGCAACAACAAAGAGCGGCGTGCCCCGGGCGACCGGGGCCTGTGCATGTCGTCACCAGTCCGGCCTGGCGCTCACGCGCCGCACTCGAGGCCCCGCACCCCGTGCGTTCCGTCTGTTGGTCGATGTGTCGAACCAACCTGCCGCTTCGTGCGGCGCTGACGGACCCGCCGGACAACCCCGGCGGCTGCACTGTGACTGACGTTTCGACTTTCGAGGCCCTCGGCCTCGCCGCTCCCCTTTTGCATGCCGTGACCCAGCTCGGGTTCACGCAACCGACCTCGGTTCAGGCCCAGGCCATCCCGGCCGCGCTGAAGGGCGGCGACTGGATGGTGAGCAGCCAGACCGGCAGCGGCAAGACCGCCGCCTTCCTGCTGCCCATGCTGCACCGCCTGCTCCACGCCGGCGCGCCGGCGCAGACCAAGGTCGCGACCCCGCGCGCCGTGGTGCTGTGCCCGACCCGCGAGCTGGCCCAGCAGGTGACCGCCGATGCGATCGACCTGATGCGCGGTGTCGGCGACGCCATGCGCGCCGACAGCAAGCACCATCCGCTGCGCGACGCCGCCCGCGGCCTGCGCGTGGCCACCGTGGTCGGCGGCATGCCCTTCGGCAAGCAGCTGTTCGACCTGCGCGGCGCGCAGATCGTGATCGCCACCCCGGGCCGCCTGCTCGACCTGCACACCCGCGGCCAGATCATGCTCGACGGCACTCAGGTGCTCGTCGTCGACGAGGCCGACCGCATGCTCGACCTCGGCTTCGCCGAGGACCTGGCGGCGATCCAGGATGCCACCGCCCAGCGCGAGCAGACCCTGATGTTCTCGGCCACCTTCGCGCCGCGCATCATGACCCTGGCCGCCAAGGTCATGCGCAGCCCCGGCCGGCTGGAACTGGCGACCGCGCATGACGTGCACGCCGACATCACCCAGACCCTGCACTGGGCCGACAACATGGGCCACAAGCAGAAGCTGCTCGAGCACTGGCTCAGCGACGCCGAGGTCGACCAGGCGGTCGTGTTCGCCAGCACCCAGGGCGACACCGAGGCCATCGCCGAGGCGCTGCAGCAGATCGGCCACTCGGCCATCGCGCTGCACGGCGCGATGCCGCAGGCGGTGCGCAACCGCCGCCTGCAGAACGTGCGCGACGGCCGCGTGCGCGTGCTGGTCGCCACCGACGTGGCGGCGCGCGGCCTGGACGTGCCGAGCATCAGCCATGTCATCAACTTCGGCCTGCCGATGAAGGCCGAGGACTACGTGCACCGCATCGGCCGCACCGGCCGCGCCGGCCGCAGCGGCGTCGCGATCACGATCGCCGAGCACCGCGAGCGCGGCAAGATCCGCGCGATCGAGGCCTACACCCGCCAGCCGATCCAGACCAGCGAGATCGCCGGCCTGGAGCCGACGCCGCAGAAGCCGCGGCCGGCCAAGCCGCTGCCGGGTCAGCGCCACGGTCAGGGTCAGGGCCGCGGCCGGCCGGGCGGCTTCGGCGGCGGCGGTCGCCGCGACGGCGCGCCGCGCTTCGGCTCGCGCGACGGCCGCTGACGCCAGCGTTCCTGCCTCCGACCTCGAAAAGGGCTGCCACCGGCAGCCCTTTGTCTTTGTTCTTGGTGGGCCGCCTTGGCAGCGTGCAGGCGGCTGGCTAAGCTGATCGTCCTGCCCGCTTGCTGGATGGAGGCCCGCGATGGACCCGATCACCGCCGTGCTCGCGGCGCTTGCCGCCGGAGCGACCGCCGCCGTGCAGGAAACCGCCGGCAGCGCGATCAAGGACGCCTACGAGGGCCTGAAGGGGCTGCTGAAGACGAAGCTCGCCGGCAAGGCCATGGCCAGCGCGGCGGTCGAGGCCCATGCCAGCGACGCCGCGGCGGCCGAGGCCGTGCTGCGTCCCGCGCTGCAGGCCCGGGCGGCCGGCGACGACGCCGAGCTGCTGGCCGCCGCCCGCGCGCTGCTGCGGCTGGCCGATGCCGACGGCCACGTCGCGCGGCGCTACGCACTGCAGGTCGGCGGCGACGTCCACGGCCTGGTGCAGGGCGACCACGCGACGGTGACGATGAACTTCGGCGCGCCGCCGCCGCGCGGCGAGGGCCGCGGGGGATGAGCCCGACCCCGGCCGAGCGCGGCGTCCACATCGCCGGCGCCGCGCAGGGCGTGGTGGTCGGTGACCACGCCCGGGTCACGATGAACTTCGACGCGCGGCGCGAGCGCTTCGTGCCGCGCGAGGCGCCGGCGCTGCCGGCGCACTGGGTCGAGCGCCCCGGGCTCGCCGCGCTGGCGACCACGGCACTCGGTGCCGGCGGTGCGTCGGTGGTGGCGCTGGTCGGCATGGGCGGCGCCGGCAAGTCGCGGCTCGCGGCACGGATCGCGCAGGAACTGGCGACCGACTACCCCGGCGGTTGTTTCTGGATCGACCTCGCCGTCGGCTCCGCCGACGATGCGCTGGCGCGCATCGCGCTGGCCTTCGGTCAGGACATCGCGATGCTCGCGACCCGCGAGGCGCGCGCCCAGACCGTGCGCTCGCTGCTGGCCGGCCAGCGCGTGCTGCTGGTGCTCGACGACGCCTGGACGGTCGAGGCCGCGCAGCCCTTCCTGCCACCGGCGGCCGGCTGTGGCGCGCTGCTGACGACGCGCAACGACGCCATCGCCTCCAGCCTGGCGCAGGAGGTGATCGCGATCGATCGGCTGCCGGCCGAGGACGCGGTGCGGCTGCTCGCGGCGACCGCCGGGGCGCCCGAGGACGAAGCGTTGCTCGCCGAGCTCGCCCACCGCCTCGGCGGCCTGCCGCTGGCGCTCGAGCTGACCGGCAAGCTGGCACGCCAGCAGGCCCGGCGACCGGGCTTCGTCTGGGCCCGGTTCGCCGCTGCCTACGGCAGCGGCAGCGGCCGGCTCGGCAGCGGCCTGGCTGGCGCCTCGGTACGCACCGCCTTCGCGCAGACCTGGCAGCGCGCGCTCGGCGCCGAAGCGCAGCGGGCCTTCGCGCTGCTCGGCCTGTTCGAGCCCGGCGAGATCGAGGCCGGCGAGGCCGCCGCCGCCTGGGGCTGTGACGCCGCCGCCGCGCAGGCGCTGCTCGACGAGCTGTTCGACCTGTCGCTGGCGCAGCCGGTCGATGCCGGGCGGCTGCGCCTGCACCCGCTGCTGGCCGACTATGCACAGGAGCAGGCCGCGGCCCGCCCGGCCGACGAGCGCCGCGTCGCGCATGGCCGCATCGCCGACCACTGGTTCGAGCGGGCGCCGCGGCCGCCGCGCAGCATCGCCGAGCTGCGGCCGGTGCTGCGCTCGCACTGGCATGCCGGCGCGGCCGGCGACGGCGACCGCGCCGCGCGCGTCTACCCCTGGTTCGGCGAGGGTGACGCGCAGATCTCGGTCAAGGGCCTCCTGACCGGCCGCGGGCAGTACGCGCTGCACGTCAAGCACCAGCGGGTCGCGCTGGCCCTGCTGGCGGACAGCTCGGCCTATGCGCGCATGTGGGGCCATTACTTCCTCGGCGACGCGCTGCTGTCGGCCGACCGACATGCCGAGGCGGCGCAGGAGCTCGCGCGCGCGGTCGCGATGCTCGACGCCGAGGACATGGACGAGGACGCGCGCACGATCAGCGAGGGCAAATTCGTCTCGGCGCTGGGGCATGCGCGCCGCCTGATGGGCGATGTCGCCGGCGCCGAGCAGGCCTATCGGCGCGCCGTCGCCCACGACCGCCGCCTGGTGGCGGGCGGCGGGGTGCTCGGGGCGCTCAACGGCGCCCTGATCGCCCAGCTGCAGATCGGCGACCTGCGCGCCTCGACGGGTGTCGAGGCCGATCGCGAGCAGGCCTTGACCCTGTTCCGCGACACCTTCGACGAAGCGCTGCGCGAAGGCGAGGCCAATGTCGCGGTGATGGCCGCGGAGCGGCTGGCGCGGGCCTGCCGCCAGCGCGACGCGGCCGAGGCGCTGCATTTCGTGCAGGCGGCGCGCGGCATCGGCGCGCAGGCCGAGCACGCCTTCGGCGGCCGCCAGGGCGCGCGCTATGCGCGCCAGCTCGCGACGGTCGCGGTCGACCTGGCCTACGACGGCGAGCCGGCGCTCGACGATGCGCTGGTGCTGCTGGCGCTGGCGATCGTGAACGCGGGGCGCTCCGATGCGGCGCTCGAACTCGGCGCTGCGCTGTACGAGCTCGGCAACCTGTTCGAGCACTACCACCTGCTCGACCGCGAGGCCCCGCTGGCGGCGAGCTGGGCCTGCTACAGCCTGTGCGAGGCCTGCACCGCCGAACACGAGGACGGCACGCCGCTGAGCGCCCAGGAGCGCATCCGCACACGGCTCGTGCCGCGGATGGACGCGGCCGCGCAAGCCGCCGCGGAGGCGGCCGTCGCGGCCGATCCCTGGGCGCTGATCGACGCCGCACTGGCGCCCTATGCGTTGAACTGGCGTCCCGGAGGCTGAGCAAGGCCCTGCGCCCGCACCCGGCGCAGGCCCTGCGCACAATCGCGGCATCGCATCTGGCGGACCGATCGATGAAATACCTCCACACCATGGTGCGCGTCACCGACCTCGAGGCCTCGCTGAGCTTCTACCGCGATGCGCTCGGCCTCGAGGAGATCTCGCGCCGCGAGGTGCCGCAGGGCCGCTTCACGCTGGTCTTTCTGGCCGCACCGGGCGACCGCGAGGCCCAGGTCGAGCTGACCCACAACTGGGACCCCGAGGCCTACAGCGGCGGGCGCAACTTCGGCCACCTGGCGTACGCGGTCGACGACATCTACGCCGCCTGCCGCCGCCTGCAGGAGCATGGCGTCGTGATCGCCCGACCACCGCGCGACGGCCGCATGGCTTTCGTGCGCTCGCCCGACCAGATCTCGATCGAACTGCTGCAGCGCGGCGCGCCGCTGGCGCCGGCCGAGCCCTGGACGTCGATGCCGAACGTGGGCGCCTGGTAGGCCCTACCAGCGCGTGCGGCCGAGCTCGTCCAGCAGCTCGCCGTAGATGCGCCAGCGGCTCGCGCTGACCTCGCCGCGCTCGACCGCGGCGATGACCGCGCAGCCCGGCTCGTGACGATGGGTGCAGTTGTAGAACCTGCAGCCGCCCGCATGGGCCCGCAGGTCGGGCATGCAGGCGACGAGTTGCGAACCCTCGAGCTGCTGCAGGCCGAATTCCTGAAACCCCGGCGAATCGATCAGCGCCGTGCCGGCCTCGCGGTCGACCCAGTACCACTGCGTCGTCGTCGTGGTGTGCTTGCCGGAATTGAGCGCCTGCGAGATCTCGCCGACCTGGGCCTGGGCATCGGGCACCAGCGCGTTGACCAGCGTGCTCTTGCCGGCGCCCGAGGGCCCGAGCACCAGCGTCGTGCGCCCGGCCAGCCGCGGCAGCAGCAGCGCGCGCGCCGCGTCGGGCGTGGGCTTGAGCTGCAGCTCGAGCAGCTCGCAGCCCATCGCGCGGTAGGGCGCGAGCCGCGCGCGCTGCGTCTCGGTGCCCGGCAGGTCGGTCTTGTTCAGCACGATGGTGGCGGCGATGCCGGCCGACTCGGCCGCGATCAGCGCCCGCGTGAGCTGCGACTCGCTGAACACCGGGTCGACCGCGAACCACAGCAGCAGCGCGTCGAGGTTGGCGGCGAAGGACTTGGTCTTGAAGTCGTCCTGCCGGAACAGCAGGTTGCGGCGCGGCTCCAGGTGCTCGATCACGCCTTCGGCGGCGCCGGTGGGCTGCCAGCGCACGCGGTCGCCGACCACCGCCTCGCTCTTCTTGCCGCGCGCCCGGCCATGGATGCGCCCACCCTCGGGCGTCTCGACGACGCAGTGGCGGCCGTGGTTGGCCACCACCAGGCCGATGTCGAGCTCGACCGTCGCGGTCAAGCGGCGTCCTTCGCCGTCACGGCAGCAGCGCGTCGATCTTCGCCGCGCAGATGAAGTCGTTCATCGACAGCCCGCCGACGGCGCGGGTGGCCAGCCGCACCGCGCAGCGGCCGTGGCTGATCGCGAGATCGGGGTGGTGGTCCTCGCGCTCGGCGAGCCAGGCGATCGCGTTCGCGAACGCCATCGCCTCGTGGAAGGTCGCGAAGGCGTAGGCCTTCTCGAGCGCGCCGTCCACCCGGGCCCAGCCGCTCAGCTCGGCGAGGTAGTACTCGACCTCGTCGTCGGGCATCGCGGCCTGGCCGTCACGCGGCTGGCAGCGCTGGTCGGCGAGCTTCATGACCGCATCGCCGCCAGGCGCTCCGAGGCCGGCGGATGCGAGTAGTAGAAGCGCACGTACAGCGGGTCGGGCGTCAGCGTCGAGGCGTTGTCCTCGTAGAGCTTGAGCAGCGCGGCGCTCAGGTCGCCGGCGGCGGCATGCTGGCAGGCGTAGGCGTCGGCCTCGAACTCGTGCTTGCGCGACACCGCGGTCGCGATCGGCGTGACGAAGAAGGCGAACGGCGGGCCGGCCAGCATGAACAGCAGCAGCGCCAGCGCGTCGTTGGGCGCGTCCAGGCTCGGCCTCACGCCCAGGCCGGCGTAGAAGGCCGGTTGCTGCGCCAGCCAGCCCAGCAGCGCGAAGCCGGCGAGGCTGAGCGCGAACATAGTCGCCATGCGCTTGGGCACGTGGCGCCGCTTGAAGTGGCCGAGCTCGTGCGCCAGCACCGCCTCGACCTCGGCCGGCGAGAGCTTGGCCAGCAGCGTGTCGAAGAACACCACCCGCTTGGCGCGGCCCAGGCCGGTGAAATAGGCATTGGCATGGGCCGAGCGGCGGCTGCCGTCCATCACGAACAGGCCCTTGGCGGCAAAGCCGCAGCGCGCCATCAGCGCCTCGACGCGCGCCTTCAGCGCGCCGTCCTCGAGCGGCTGGAACTTGTTGAACAGCGGTGCGATGACGGTCGGGTAGAGCACCAGCACCGCGAGGTTGAAGGCCGCCCACACGCCGAAGGCCCACAGCCACCACAGCGGCCCGGCCGCGCCCATCAGCGTCAGGATCACGGCGACGATCGGCAGCCCCAGCACCGCGGCGACGGCGGCGCCCTTGAGCTGGTCGCCCAGCCACAGCGCCGGCGTCGTGCGGTTGAAGCCGTAGCGCGCCTCGAGGCGGAAGGTGTGCCAGGCCTCCCAGGGCAGGTCGAGCAGCGCGCCGATCAGCGCGAAGCCGGCGAGCAGCGCGAGCTGCGTGCCGAGCTCGCCGAGCGCCGGCCGGGCGTGGACGAGCAGCCAGCCGTTGAGCGCATCGAGCCCACCGAGCAGCGTCCAGCCGACCAGCAGCGCCGTGCCCCAGGCCATCGCCAGGAGGCCGTAGCGCAGCTTGGCGATGGTGTAGTCGGCGGCGCGCTGGTGGGCCGCGAGGCTGACGGTGCCGGCGAAGGCGGCCGGCACCTCGCCGCGGTGCGTCGCCACGTGACGGATCTGGCGCGTCGCGAGCCACAGCCGCGCCAGCAGCGAGGCGACCAGGGCGGCGGCGAACAGCACGGTGACGAAGGACGCGGTCATGCAGCCAGTTTACGGGTTGACCGACAATCGCCGCGATGAACGACACCATCACCACCACGCTCGCGAAGAGCGAGAACAACCTGGTCTGGATCGACCTCGAGATGACCGGTCTCGACACCCTGAACGACCGCATCATCGAGATCGCGGTCGTCGTCACAGACCCGCAGCTCGTGCTGCGCGTCGAGGGGCCGGTGTTCGCGATCCACCAGAGCGACGCGGTGCTCGACGGCATGGACGCGTGGAACAAGGGCACGCATGGCAAGAGCGGGCTGATCGACCGCGTCAAGGCCTCCACCGTCGACGAGGCGGCCGCCGAGCGGCAGGTGATCGACTTCCTGTCGGCTTACGTGCCCAAGGGCAAGTCGCCGATGTGCGGCAACTCGATCTGCCAGGACCGCCGTTTCCTCGCCAAGGACATGCCGGCGCTCGAGGCCTTCTTCCACTACCGCAACCTCGACGTCAGCACCTTGAAGGAGCTGGCGCGGCGCTGGAAGCCGGCCGTGCTCGAGGGCGTGAAGAAGGCCCAGGCGCACACCGCGCTGGCCGACGTGCACGAGTCGATCGACGAGCTGCTGCACTACCGGGCGAGCTTCCTGGCGCTCTGAGACCAGGCGGCCACGGCCGTGGCAAGCCAGTCGCCGGCGGTCGCCGCTTCGATCTCGATGCCGAGCACCGCGCCGGCGGCGCGCAGCGCCGCCGGCGGATCGCTCACGTCCAGCGGCGCGGCGCCGTTCTGCTTGCTGAGCTTCGCGCCGTCGGCCGCCAGCACCAGCGGCGTGTGCAGGTAGCGCGGCGTCGGCAGGCCGAGCGCGCGCTGCAGCAGGATCTGGCGCGGCGTGTTGTCGGCGAGGTCCTGGCCGCGCACAACGTCGGTGATGCCCTGCGCGGCATCGTCGACCACGACCGCGAGCTGGTAGGCCCACAGCCCGTCGGCGCGCTTGAGTACGAAGTCGCCGACCTCGCGGGCCACGTCCTGCGACTGCAGGCCGAGGCGGCGGTCGGTCCAGTCGACCTGGGTCGCGTCGGGCAGCCGCAGCCGCCAGGCGCGCGGCGCACGGCCGGCCAGGCCGCCGGCCTCGGGACGGCAGGTGCCGGGATAGACGAGTTCGCCGTGGCGTTGCGCGTCGCGGCCGAGCAACGCATTGGCCGCCGCGATCTGCTGCCGCGTGCAGGCGCAGGGGTAGGCGAGGCCGGCGGCGCTCAGCCGGTCGAGCGCCACCTGGTAGGCCGCGCCGCGCGTGCTTTGCCACAGCGGCGGCGCGTCGGGTCGCAGGCCGAGCGCGTCGAGCTGGCGCAGGATCTCGCGGTCGGCGCCCGCCACGCAGCGCGGCGTGTCGACGTCCTCGATGCGGACCAGCCAGCGCCCGCGCTGCGCGCGCGCGTCGAGCCAGCTCGCCAGCGCCGCGACCAGCGAGCCGGCGTGCAGCGCGCCGGTCGGCGAGGGGGCGAAGCGGCCGACGTAGCCGCTCAAACGCCGCCCTCGAAATGCGGGTTCTCGATGATCCCGAAGCGGTTGCCGAAGGGGTCGGTGACCGCCGCGACGCGGATGCCCTCGCCGACCTCGGTGACCGGCTGCAGCGGCGTCGCGCCGAGCGCGAGCAGCCGCGCATAGGCGGCCTCGGCATCGGCGACGCCCCACAGCGGCTGCGGCCCGCTGCTGCCGGGCGTGCCGTCGGGCAGCAGCCCGAGCTCGTAGCCGCCGACCTCGAAGCCGACGTAGAAGGGCTGGTCGAAATAGGGCGCGTGACCGACGACCTGCGCGTACCAGGCCTTGGCGGCGGCGAGGTCGGGGGCGGGGTAGAGCGCGGTGCGCAGTCCGAGCAGCATGGCGGTCTCCGGTGCCCGCGCGGACTGCGGGCCTGCACGATCCTAAGGCGCGCGCTTCAGCCGAGACGCAGCCAGTGGTTGTCGAGCCTGAGCTCGGGCAGCGCGGCGCGCCGTTCGGGCTCGTCGTGCTCGGCCTGCGCGGCACGCTGGGCTTCTGAGCGCTCCCAGGGCCGGACTGCCCCCCGCGGGGCTCAAGGAAACTGGGGGCGGCCCGGCGTTGCCTCCAGAGCCGCTACAGCACCAGCCCCGCATGCTGTTCCAGCAGCGCGCGGCGCGTCGTCGGACTGCGCAGCTGCTTCAGCCACCATTGCAGCGCCAGCCCTTCGGCGCCCGGGCTGCCGGCGCGCCAGGCGTAGCGTAGCGTGCCGACGCGGCGCGGCAGCGCGGTGGCCTTGACGACCAGCCGGCCGGCCTCGGCATGGCGACGCACCAGGGACTCGGGCAGGAAGCCGCAGCCCAGCCCGCGCAGCTGGGCCTCGAGCTTGGCGGCCATCGAGGGCATGGTCAGCACGTCCTGGCCGGGCTGCACGCCGGTGGTGATGGGCGCGAAGTTGCGCGCGCTGTCGGCGATCGCGACGATGCGGTGCGCCGCGATCGTCTCGGCCGCCAGCGGCTCGGGCAGCGCGGCCAGCGGGTGGTGGGGCGCCACCGCCAGCACCAGCTCGATCTCGCCCAGCGGCTCGCATTGGATGCCACTGGCCCGCGACGGGTCGCCGGCGCCGCCGATCGCGAGGTCGGCCTGGCCGGTGGCGAGCACCTCCCAGGTGCCGGACAGCACCTCGCTGCGCAGCTTCAGCCGCGTCGGCGGTGCGCTGTCGGGCGCGCTGCCCGAGGCGACGCGCAGCGCGTAGAAGGCCTCGATCAGCTCGAACACCGCGCGCGGCGCGACGATGGCGTCGACGGCGATCGTCAGCTCGGTCTCCCAACCGGTGGCGATGCGCTTGACGCGGTTGGCGACCGCGTCGATCTCGAGCAGCAGCCGCCGGCCCTCGTGCAGCAGCTCCTCGCCGGCGGCGGTGAGCCGCGCCTGGCGCGAGCTGCGGTCGAACAGCAGCACGTCGAGCGCGTCCTCGAGCTGGCGCACGCTGTAGGTCAGCGCCGAGGGCACCTTGCCGAGCTCGCGCGCCGCCGCGGCGAAGCTGCCGGTGCGCGCGATCAGGTCGATCATCGTCAGCGCCTCGGGGGTCAGTGAGTTGCGGCGGTCGGTCATGACGGCCTCTCGTCCGACGGGTCCGTCGGCCGATCCCCCGAGGGGATGCGGGCCGGCTTGGGAGCGGCCCGGCGCTCGGCCCGCCGAAGCGATTCGCGTGGATGGCTCATGGGGCTCTCATTCAGTCCGTTTGAATGATGCCATCAAGACGCCCGGCCGATGGACGCCGGCCGGACTCCTACATTGGCTCCATGGCAGCGCGACTGCCGCGCCGCAAGCAAGGAGCCCCAGATGATCACCCTGCGCCGATCCGCCGAACGCGGCTATGCCGACCACGGCTGGCTCAAGAGCTTCCACAGCTTCTCCTTCGCCGATTACCACGACCCGACCCACATGGGCTGGGGCAACCTGCGCGTCATCAACGAGGACCGCATCGCCCCGGGCACCGGCTTCGGCACCCACGGCCACCGCGACATGGAGATCGTCAGCTACGTGCTCGACGGCGCGCTGGGCCACAAGGACAGCATCGGCAACGGCGCGGCCATCGTGCCGGGCGACGTGCAGCGCATGAGCGCGGGCACCGGCATCCAGCACAGCGAGTTCAACCATGCCGCCGACCAGACGACGCATTTCCTGCAGATCTGGCTGCTGCCCGAGGCGCGCGGCCTCGAGCCCGGCTACGAGCAGAAGCACTTCGCGCCCGGGAGCAAGCGCGGCCGGCTGACGCTGGTCGCCGCGCCCGATGGCCGCGACGGGGCGATCCGCCTGAACGCCGACGCGGCGCTCTACGCCGGGCTGTTCGACGGCGCCGAGCGCGCGACGCTGGCGCTGAACCCGCAGCGCCTCGCCTACGTGCACGTGGCACGCGGCGCGGTGACCGTCAACGGCCAGGCGCTGCAGGCCGGCGACGCCGCCAAGCTCGACGGCGAGACCCTGCTCGACCTGGGCGAGGGCCGCGACGCCGAAGTGCTGGTGTTCGACCTCGCGCGCTGAGAAGGGAAACGACCATGTCCGCCGTCCTCCAGTCCTCGACCCGCGGCATCGCCGAGCTGATCGCGACGCCCTGGCACGCGTTCGGCGCCGATTCAGGCGCCTGGACGCTGCATCCGGCCCGGCAGCCGCAGGCGCTGGCCGCCTTCGACCCCTTCGTGATGGTCGACCACTTCGTCATGCCCGACGCGGTGTTCGCGCCGCACCCGCATGCCGGCTTCTCGGCCGTGACCTATCTGTTCGAGGACAGCGCGGGCGGCGTGCGCAACCGCGACTCCTTCGGCACCGCCAACTACATCCTGCCCGGTGCGCTGCACTGGACCCAGGCCGGCCGCGGCATGGTGCACGAGGAGCTGCCGCTGGAGCCGGGCCGCGCGGCGCATGGGCTGCAGATCTTCGTCAACTCGGCGCGTGCGAACAAGAACGTCGCGCCGGCGGCCTTCCATGTCGCGCCGCAGGACGTGCCGGTGGTGCTGGAGTCCGGCGGCGCCGCGGTGCGCGTCGTGCTGGGCGCCCATGGCGGCGTCGAGAGCCGCATCGGCGCGCACACGCCGGTGACGCTGCTGGACATCACGCTGCCGCCGGGTGGCCGCGTCGAGCTGCCGCTGCCGCGCTCGCAACACGCCTTCGCGATCGTCGTGCGTGGCGGGCTGCAGGGCGTCGGTGCCGCGGCGCCGCATGCGCTGCGCTTCGATGCGGCCGGCGACGCCGTCGTGCTCGCGGCCGGCGCCGATGGTGCGCAGGTCGTGCTGCTGGCCGGCGAGCCGCTGCGCGAGCCGGTCCTGCCGCACGGCCCCTTCGTCGGCAACAGCGCCGCCGACGTGGCCGAGATGATCCGCCGCTACCAGGCCGGCGAGATGGGCGCACTCGCGCCGACCGTCCCCGCCTGAACCACCCGATCCCCGCCGACGCGTCCCGCCCGGGACGCGCTGGCGGAGCCCTTGCCCACCTTTTTTTTGTTCACCCCAGGAGTCCAGCATGTCCAACCCGAAGATCGTGATCGTGTTCCACAGCGGCTATGGCCACACCCGGCGCCTCGCCGAGGCCGTGGCCGAAGGCGCCAACGGCACGCTGCTCGCCATCGACGCCGAGGGCAACCTGCCGGCCGGCGGCTGGGACCAGCTGGCCGCGGCCGATGCCATCGTGTTCGGTTCGCCGACCTACATGGGCAGCGTCAGCTGGCAGTTCAAGAAGTTCGCCGACGCCTCGAGCAAGCCCTGGTTCACCCATGCGTGGAAGGACAAGCTGTTTGCCGGTTTCACCAACAGCGCTTCGCCCAGCGGCGACAAGCTGCAGACGCTGAACAGCATGGTCACGCTGGCGATGCAGCATGGCGGCGTCTGGGTCGGCACCGGCATGCTGCCGAGCAGCAGCAAGGCCGCGACCCGCAACGACCTGAACCACCTCGGCGCGTTCTCCGGCGCGATGGCGGCCACGCCCTCGGACGCCAGCGTCGACGAGATGCTGCCGGGCGACCTGGCGACCGCGCGCGCCTTCGGCGACCGGGTGGCGACAATCGCGTCTCGACTCAACCCCTGAGCAAGGAGCGAAACGATGGCCGCAGTGCGCGTGTTGGTGATCCCCGGCAGCGTCCGCAAGGGCGGGCTCAACCTGCAGTTGGCGCGCCTCGCGGCCGGGCGGCTGACGGCGCTCGGCGCCGAGCCGACGCTGCTCGACCTGCGCGCGCTGGCGCTGCCGATCTACGACGGCGACCTCGAGGCCGAGTCCGGCCCGCCGGCCGGTGCCCGGGCGCTGGTCGAGGCCTTCGCCGCGCACGATGCGGTGCTGGTGGTCTCGCCCGAGTACAACGCCTTCCCGACGCCGCTGTTCATCAACGCGATCGACTGGGCCACCCGGCTGCCCGAGCACAAGGCGGCGATGAACGGCAAGCCGACCGCGCTCGCCAGCGCCTCGCCGGGCATGCTGGGCGGCATGCGCAGCCTGCTGGCGCTGCGCAACTACCTCGCGATCAACCCCGGCATGCTGGTGATCCCGCCGCAGTTCGCGCTGGCCCAGGCGCCCAAGGCCTACACGGCCGACGGCGCGCTGGCCGACGCCGGCCAGCAGGCGGCGCTCGAGGCCGTGCTGGTCGCGCTGCTGAAGACCACCACGGCGCTGCGCACCTGAGTGTCACCTGGGTGACGGGGCTTCCACGCTTGCCGCAGGCCCGGTTTGCCGTCACCCTGCGCGTCTTGCACAGGAGACGAGCATGCGATCTGACATCGAGTTCAAGGCCGAGGACGGCACCGTGCTGCGCGGCTGGCACTACCGGCCCGAGCGCGGTGGCCCGCGCTACCCGACGGTCGTGATGGCGCACGGCTTCTCGGCCGTCAAGGAGATGTACCTGGACCGCTATGCCGAGCGCTTCGCCGCGCAGGGCATCGCCTCGCTGGTCTACGACAACCGCAACTTCGGCGCCAGCGACGGCCAGCCGCGCCAGGAGATCGACCCGCAGCAGCAGATCCGCGACTACCGCGACGCGATCACTTTTGCCGAGACGCTGCCGCAGACCGATGCGGCGCGCATCGGCGTGTTCGGCTCGAGCTACAGCGGCGCGCATGTGCTGGTGGTCGCCGCGACCGATCGGCGCGTCAGGTGCGTGGTGTCGCAGGTGCCGCTGATCAGCGGCTGGCGCAATGCGCGGCGGCTGATCCGGGCCGACCAGTTCGCCGGGCTGCGGGCGCTGTTCGACCAGGACCGGCGCGGCCGCTACCGGGGCGAGGCGCCGCTGATGATCCCGGTCGCCACCAACGAGCCGGGTGGCGCGGCGGCGCTGCCGACGGCCGACTCCTGGACCTTCATGAACGGCACCCGCGACCTGCGCGCGCCGGCCTGGCAGAACGAGGTCACGCTGCGCTCGGTCGAGCTGTTCACCGAGTACGAGCCGGGCGCCTGGATCGGCCACATCAGCCCGACGCCGCTCTTGATGCTGGTCGCGCTGCAGGACCACCTGACCGTCGCCGACGAGGCGCTGGCCGCCTACGAGCGGGCGCTGCAGCCGAAGAAGCTGGTGACGCTGAAGGGCGGGCACTTCGAGGCCTATGTCGAGGATTTCGAGATCGCCGGCGGCGCGGCCTGCGACTGGTTCCGCGAGCATCTGATCGCTTGAACCGCTCGCGCCGCGCGGCCGGCGCTAGCATCGCGCGATGGATGCGATGCTCAAGCTGACCGCGCTGCTGCCCTGGGCCGACTGGGCGGCGCTGGTCTGGTTCTTCGGCGCCTGGTTCGGCTACGCCACCTTCGCGCGGCGCCGCAGCCTGGTGAAGCCCTCGGTGCTGGCCGCGACCTCGCGCATCCGCCACCAGTGGATGCTCCAGGTCACCCAGCGCGAGGTGCGCATCGTCGACGGCAGCATCGTGCAGACGCTGGCCAACAGCCCGAGCTTCTTCGCGTCGACCACCATCCTGATCATCGGCGGCCTGCTGGCGGTGCTGGGCACCACCGAGAAGGCCACCGAGCTGGTGCGCGAGATCCCGTTCGCGGCGCAGACGCCGCTGCTGGTGTTCGACTTCAAGCTGCTGGTGCTGACGGGGATCTTCGTCTACACCTTCTTCCGCTTCACCTGGAGCATCCGCCAATACACCTTCGGCGCGATGATGGTCGGCGCCGCGCCCGACGCGCGCGAGTTCGCCGCCGACGCCAGCCTGTCGCGCGAGGACTTCGCGCGCCGCGCCGGCCGGGTGCTGAGCCTGGCGGCCGAGACCTTCAACGACGGCCTGCGCGGCTACTACCTGGCGTTCGCGGCGATGGGCTGGTTCATCTCGCCGCTGGTGTTCGCGCTGGCGACGGTGGGCGTGATCTTCGTGCTGTACCGGCGTGAGTTCCGCTCCGACGTGCTGGAGATGCTGCGCGGCGCCTGAACGCGACCCGCTACTTCAGCCCGCCCGACAGGAAGGTCTGCAGCCGCTCGCTCCGCGGCCGCGCCAGCACCTCGGACGGCGGGCCTTCCTCCTCGACCACGCCCTGGTGCAGGAACAGCGTGCGGTTCGAGACCTCGCGCGCGAAACCCATCTCGTGCGTCACGACGATCATCGTGCGGCCCTCGGCCGCCAGGTCGCGCATCACCTTGAGCACCTCGCCGACCAGCTCGGGGTCGAGCGCCGAGGTCGGCTCGTCGAACAGCATCACCTCGGGCTCCATCGCCAGCGCGCGCGCGATCGCGACGCGCTGCTGCTCGCCGCCCGACAGGTGGGTCGGGTAGAGCGCCTCGCGGTGGCCGACGCCGACGCGCGCGAGCAGCGCGCGGGCGCGCTCCACCGCCTGGGTCCGCGTCAGGCCCAGCACGCGCATCGGCGCCTCGGTGACGTTGTCGAGCGCGCTCAGGTGCTGCCAGAGGTTGAAGTTCTGGAACACCATCGCCAGCCGGGCGCGCCAGCGCTGCAGCTGTTTCGCGTCGGCGGCGCGCAGGCTGCCGTCGCGGTCGGGCTTCAGCGCCAGTGCCTCGTCGCCGAGCTTCAGCGTGCCGCGGTGCGGCTGCTCGAGCAGGTTCAGGCAGCGCAGCAGCGTGCTCTTGCCCGAGCCGCTGGAGCCGATCACGGTCAGCACGTCGCCGGCGCGGGCGGTCAGCGACACGCCCTTGAGCACCTCGTGGGCGCCGTAGCGCTTGTGCAGGTCGGTGGCCTGGAGCTTGACGGCCGTCATGCGCTCAGCAGCTTGCCGCTGCGCCTGGCTTCGCGGCCGGCGACCTTGGCGACACGCGTGCCGGCGGTGACGAAGCGCAGGTTCTCGCGGGCGTAGAACAGGCCCTCGACCGGGCTGACCAGCGTGGTCAGCGTGCCGTCCAGCGGGTCGATCACGTCGACCAGCGGTTCGCCCTCGTGCACCCAGCGGCCGGGCGCGCGGTGCCAGGCCAGCAGGCCCCCGACCGGCGCCGTGACCGGCATCGAGCCGGCCAGCGGCGTGGCCTCGTGCAGCAGCGCCGGCATGACGACCGGGCGGCCGTCGACGTAGCCGCGGTGGATCAGGAAGTCGAGCAGCGCCTCGGCGTCCTGCGCCGCGGTGGCGTGATCGACGTCGGCCATGCCGCGCAGTTCGACCGTGACCGACAGGCAGCCGAGCGGGATCGGCCGCGCCGGGCCGGCGCGCTCCGCCAGCTCCCACCAGAGCTGCGAGCAGGCCTCGTCGAAGGGCTGGTCGCCGGACTCGTCGGCCAGCAGCGTGGCCTGCGCGCCCAGCAGCCGCGCCAGCGGTTCGCACTGCGGCCACAGCGCGGTGCCGGTGTAGAGGTGCATCACGGCCTCGGCGTCGCAGTGCAGGTCGAGCACGACCTCGGCGTCGCAGGCGAGCTGCAGCAGCGTGCGGCGCAGCGCGGCCAGCTCGGTCTCGGCCGGCAGCACGGCGGCCGCCTCGCGCAGCGCGGCGCGCACGAGCACGGCATTGGCCGCCGCATCGGCGCCGAGCGCGGGCTCGATGCGCTGCCAGGCCGCGTCGCGCAGCGTCGCGTAGTGGCGGTTGAAGTTCTCGCCGCTCTCCAGCTCGAAGCGGCCGATCGGGCTGCGCAGCAGCCACTGAGCCAGGCCGATCGGGTTGGCCGCCGGCACGACGATCACTTCGGCGCGCAGCGCGCCGGCGGCCTCGAGCGCCGCGAGCTGCTCGCGCAGGTGGTGGGCCACCAGCATGCCGGGCAGCTCGTCGGCGTGCAGCGCCGCCTGCACGTAGACCTTGGCGCCGCCGGTCGGCCCGTAGTGGAAGCTGCTCAGGTGGCGCGCGGTGCCGGGGGTGCGGCCGGGCAGGGGGTGGTCGTGGCGTTGCATGGTGGTTCAGGAGCGCGGCCGCAGGTGCGCCAGCCAGCGTCGTTCGAGGAGCTGCTGCAGGCCCACCAGCGCCAGCGTCACCGCGAGGTAGATCGCGCCGGCGGTCAGGAAGGCCTCGAAGGGCAGGTAGAAGCGCGAGTTGACCTCGCGCGCCGCGCCGGTCAGGTCGAGCAGGGTCACGACGCTGGCGAGCGCGGTGCCGTGCAGCATCAGCACCACCTCGTTGCCATAGGCCGGCAGCGCGCGGCGCAGCGCCGACGGGAGCAGGATGCGCCGCCACAGCTGCGCGCGGCTCAGGCCGAGCGCGCGCGCCGCCTCGACCTCGCCGTGGGGGGTGGTCTGCAGCGCGCCGGCCAGGATCTCGGTGGTGTAGGCGCAGGTGTTGATCGCGAACGCCAGGCAGGCGCAGAACCAGGCCGACTGCAGCCAGGGCCAGGCGACGCTGTCGCGCACCGCCTCGAACTGCGCCAGCCCGTAGTAGACGAGGAAGAGCTGCACCAGCAGCGGCGTGCCGCGGATCGCGTAGGTGAAGGCCCAGACCGGCCCGTGCACCCAGCGCGCCGGATGCACGCGCGCCACCGCCAGCGGCAGCGCCACCACGCCGCCGGCGACGAGCGAGATCGCCAGCAGCTGCAGCGTGGTCGCGAGCCCGCTCGCGTAGAGCGGCAGGCTTTCGACGATCGGTTCCAGCGTCACAGCGTGCTCCGCCGCGTGCCGACCGCCAGGCGCTGCGCGAGCGCGCGCAGCCCGAGCTCGCTGACGCCGGTGATCGCGAGGTAGATCGCGCCGGCGGCGGCATAGAACACGAAGGGCTCGCGCGTCGCGCCGGCGGCCTGCCCGGCGCGCAGCATCATGTCGTTGAGGCCGATCACCGAGACGATCGCGGTGCTCTTGACCAGCACCAGCCAGTTGTTGCCCAGCGCCGGCAGCGCGTGGCGCAGCATCTGCGGCAGCAGCAGGCGGCGCATCACCTGCCCGCGGCTCATGCCGCAGGCCAGTCCGGCCTCGCGCTGGCCGGCCGGCACCGCGAGGAAGGCGCCGCGGAAGGTCTCGGCCAGGTAGGCGCCGAAGATGAAGCCGATCGTCAGCACGCCGGCGACGAAGGGGTCGATGTCGACGTAGTCCGCGTGCCCCAGCCGCGCCGCCAGCTCGTTGACGAGCAGCTGGCCGCCGTAGAACACCAGCAGCATCAGCACCAGGTCGGGCACGCCGCGGATCACCGTCGTGTAGGCCAGCGCGAGCGCCTGCAGCGGGCGCGAGCGCGACAGCCGCGCGCTCGCCGCGGCCAGGCCCAGCGCCGTGGCGATCGCCAGCGAGGCCAGCGCCACAGCCAGCGTGACCAGCGTGCCGGCGAGCAGCGTGGGGCCGTAGCCGTGCAGCATGGGGGTCAGCGCGCCGGCGCGTCGCCGTAGATGTCGAAGTCGAAGTACTTGTCCTGCAGCAGCTTGTAGCCGCCGTCGGCGCGCAGCGCCTTGATCGCGGCGTTGAACTTGGCCTGCAGCGCGGTGTCGGCCTTGCGCATCGCGATGCCCGAGCCGTCGCCGAAGTACTTCGGGTCGCTGTAGGTCGGGCCGGTGAAGCCGAAGCCCTTGCCCTGCGGCGTCTTCAGGAAGCCGACGTCGGCGGCCACCACGTCCTGCAGCGTCGCGTCGATGCGGCCGGCGGCGAGGTCGAGGTAGACCTCGTCCTGCTTGGTGTAGCGCACGATCTGCGAGCCCTTGAAGGTGTCGGTGACGTAGCGGTCGTGGATGGTCGAGCGCTGCACGCCGATCTTGCGCCCCTTCAGGCCCTCGAGCGTGATGGTGACGCCGCTGCCGTTCCTGACGACGAAGCGCGCCGGGGTGTTGTAGTAGCGGTCGCTGAAGGCGACCTGGCGCTTGCGCTCCTCGGTGATCGACATCGACGCGACGACGGCGTCGAACTTGCGCGCCTGCAGCGCCGGGATCAGGCCGTCGAAGTCCTGCTGCACCAGCGTGCACTCGGCCTGCATGCGCTGGCACAGCGCCAGCGCGATGTCGATGTCGAAGCCCTTGAGCTGGCCCGAGGGCGTGAGTTCGCTGAACGGCGGGTAGGCGCCCTCGACGGCGATGCGGATCTTCTTCCAGTCCGGAGCCTGGGCCTGGGCGGCGGCGCACAGGGCGAGCAGGATGGCGAGGGCGGTGCGTCGGAGCATGGGGTGCGTGCGGGGGCGGTCGGGTGGGGGAGGCTAGCGAGCCGGCGCCGACGGCACCGCCGCCGAGGTGGACTGCAGCGGCACGTACATCGGCTGCGCCATGCGCACCGGCGTCACGTCGAGGCGGATGCCGAGCACCGTGTAGTCCTCGCCGCCGAAGGCCCCGGTGTACCAGCCGCGGCTGTCGGGTGCGCGGCGCAGGCGGAACTCGAAGCCGAGCGCGGCGATGCCCTCGCCGAGCCCCGGCGGCGGCAGCGCGAGGCCGAGCGCCTCGGTGTCGCGGTTGTCGATCAGGTGGCTCATCGCGTTGACGATCGCCGAGTCGCCGAGGATGTCGCCGTGGAAGGCGGCACGCCGGTTGTAGGGGCGAAAGTCGGGCGCGCTCGGGTCGATGGCCATGCCGGCGAGCTTCTGCGGCGAGGGCGTCGTCACGCCGGTGGCGAGGTCGTGGCGGTCGCCGCGGTCGAGGTAGCTCAGCCGGGCGTTGCGCAGGTTGAAGGCGCCGAGCGCATCGTCGCGGGTCGCGTCGGACAGGTCGACCAGTAGCGCGCCCTTGGCGCCGAGGATCTCGACCGTGCTGCCGTGGACGATCGCGGCGGTGTCCTCCTCGACGCCGAGGCCGAGCTTGTAGCCGGCCTGCACCATCACCGGCAGGATGCGGCCGATGCGGCCGCGCTTCAGGAAGTGCTGGTCGACGAACAGCTCGGACCCGATGAAACCCAGGCCGCGGTCGATCTCCTGGCCCTGGATCAGGCGGCCGTTGATCAGCACCCGCCGCACGTCCATCGCGTCGCGGAACATCGTCGTGCTCATCACCGCGGCGCCGGCGCTGGTGCCGGCGATCACGCCGCCGCTGCGGAACACGTCCCAGATGGCCTCGAGCAGCGGCGTGCGCTTGCCGTCGGGCTGCAGCGCATCGACGATGTACTCCTGCGCGCCGCCGGCGAAGAACACGCCGCGGGCACTGCGCACGCGCTCGATCAGCAGCGGGTCGCGCACCGCGCGCGCCACGTCGGTGCCGGCCCAGCGCGGTGCGACCGGCAGCAGGTCGGCCTGGGCGCCGTGGCGCTCGAGCGCGTCGATCAGCCGCCAGCCGGTCGCCTGCGGGTTGGCGGCCGCGGCCGGGATCACGACCCAGCGCGAGCCGGTGCCGCCGCTGAGCTGCACCAGGCGGGTCCAGATCGCCGCGTGGTCGTACTTGAGCGCGCCGCCGATCGCGACCGCATAGCCGGTCGCGGCCTCGGGGCGCTGCTCGGGCTCGGCGGCGATCGACAGGCCGAAGGGCAGGGCGGCACCGGCGACGGCCAGGCGCAGCAGGTGGCGGCGGGTGACGCCGAGGGCGGTGGGTCGGTTCATCGGTTCGCTCATCGAGGTTGGAGTATCGCGTCGCTGGCGCATGCAGCCGGCGTGCCCGCCGCGCAGCGCGGCCGGTGAATCAGCGCGGATTGCCGCGAAACGCCGCTACGATGCCGTGACACCCCGCCCCGCTGCCGTGACACGCGCCCTGACGCTCGCCCTCAGCCACCTGCTCGTGCTGGGGGCCGGCTTCGGGCTGGGCGTCTACCTGCTGCCGATCCTGATCGCGCCCGACGGCCCGTCGGGCCCCGAGCTCACCGCCCAGACGATGGACGCGCGCTACAGCGGCCGCTTCCGGCGCGACCTGCAGGACAGCGATGCGCTGCATTGGGGCGAGGGCACGGTGTCGGTGGGCCCGCGCAGCGTGGCCTTCGTCGGCCGGCTGGCGCCGGGGCCGGACTACAAGCTCTACCTGTCGCCCGCCTTCGTCGAGACCGAGGCCGAGTTCCAGCGCCTGAAGCCGCAGATGGTGCGGGTCGGCGACGTCAAGACCTTCGAGAACTTCCTCGTCGCGGTGCCGCCGGCGGTGGACGTGGAGCGCTACGACACCGTGATCGTCTGGTGCGAGAGCTTCAGCCAGTTCATCTCGGCGGCGAAGTACCGCTGAGCACCCCACCGTCGCCCCAAAGGAGGCTCCATGGCCCTGGCCGCCCAGATCGTCGTCGCGCTGGTCGCGCTGCTGCACCTCTACTTCCTCGTGCTGGAGATGTTCCTGTGGGACAAGCCGGCCGGGCTGCGCGCCTTCCGCCAGACGCCCGAGCAGGCCGCGGCCACCAAGGTGCTGGCGGCCAACCAGGGGCTGTACAACGGCTTCCTGGCGGCCGGGCTGCTGTGGGGCCTGAGCCTTGGCGCGGCCGGGCGGCCGGTGCAGGTGTTCTTCCTGGCCTGCGTGCTGGTGGCCGGGCTCTACGGCGCGGCGACCGCGAGCCGCAAGATCCTCTATGTGCAGGCGCTGCCGGCGGCGCTCGGCCTGGCGCTGCTCGCGATGGCCGGCTGAGGCCACTTCCTAGAATGGCGGGATGACCGCCACGCCGACCCCCTTCGTCCACCTGCGCACCCACACCGAATACTCGGTGGTCGACGGGATGCTGCGCGTCGACGACATGGTGGCCGCGGCGGTGGCCGATGGCCAGCCGGCGCTCGCGATCACCGACCTGTCCAACCTGTTCGGCGCGGTCAAGTTCTACTCGGCGGCGCGCGGCAAGGGCCTGCAGCCCCTGCTCGGCTGCGACCTGTGGATCGAACCCGAGGGCGGCGCGGCCAGCGACCGCCAGCCCAGCCGCCTGCTGCTGCTGGTGCAGAACCGCACGGGCTACCTGAACCTGTGCACGCTGATCTCGCACGCCTGGACCGAGAACGTGCAGCGCCAGCAGGCCTGGGTGAGCTGGGAGCGGCTGGAGCGGCATGCCGAGGGGCTGATCGCGCTGTCGGGCGCCGACCTGGGCGCGGTCGGTCAGGCGCTGCTGGCCGGCGACGCGGCGCGGGCCGAAGCGATGGCGCGGCGCTTCGCGGAACTCTTCCCCGGCCGCTACTACCTCGAGCTGTGGCGCGCCGGCCAGCCCGGCAACGAGGCCCAGGTGCGCGGCGCGGTGCCGCTGGCAGCCCGGCTGGGCCTGCCGGTGGTGGCGACCCACCCGATCCAGTTCCTGGCCGCCGACGACTTCGAGGCCCACGAGGCGCGCGTCTGCATCGCCGAGGGCGAGAGCCTCGCGAACCCCAAGCGCGTCAAGCGCTTCACGCGTCAGCAGCATTTCCAGAGTGCGGCGGCGATGGCCGAGCGCTTCGCGGACCTGCCGTCGGCGCTGGCCAACGCGGTGGCGATCGCGCGGCGCTGCCACCTGAGCCTGTCGCTGGGCAAGCCGCAGCTGCCCGACTTCCCGATCCCCGAGGTGAACGGCGAGCGCATGGCGCCCGAGGCCTACTTCCGCCATGTCTCGCGCGAGGGGCTGGAGCAGCGCCTCATGCAGCTCTACCCGGACGCCGCCGAACGCGAGCGCCAGCGCCCGCGCTACGAGGAGCGGCTCGCCTTCGAGATCGAGACCATCCTGAAGATGGGCTTCCCCGGCTACTTCCTGATCGTGGCCGACTTCATCAACTGGGCCAAGACCCATGGCTGCCCGGTCGGCCCGGGGCGGGGCTCGGGCGCGGGCTCGCTGGTGGCCTATGCGTTGAAGATCACCGACCTCGACCCGCTCGAATACAAGCTGCTGTTCGAGCGCTTCCTGAACCCGGACCGGGTGTCGATGCCCGACTTCGACATCGACTTCTGCCAGGGCAACCGCGACCGCGTGATCGACTACGTCAAGGCCAAGTACGGCCGCGACGCGGTGAGTCAGATCGCCACCTTCGGCACCATGGCCGCGAAGGCCGCGCTGCGCGACGTCGGCCGGGTGCTCGGCATGGGCTATGGCCACGTGGACAGCATCGCCAAGCTGGTGCCGGCGCCGCCGGGCAAGACGGTGACGCTGCGGCGTCCCGGCGACAAGCCCGACCCGGGCGTGATCTACGCCCGCAAGGAGGCGCCCGAGATCGAGGAGCGCGAGCGCAAGGAGGAAGAGGTCGCCGAGTTGCTGGCGCTGGCCGAGCGCGTCGAGGGCACGGTGCGCAACGTCGGCATGCATGCCGGCGGCGTGCTGATCGCGCCGGGCAAGATCACCGACTTCTGCCCGCTCTACCAGCAGCCGGGCAGCGACAGCGCGGTGAGCCAGTTCGACAAGGACGACGTCGAGGCGGCCGGCCTGGTGAAGTTCGACTTCCTCGGCCTGGCGACGCTGACCATCCTCGAGCTGGCCAAGGACTTCATCCGCGCCCGCCACCCCGAGCGCGCCGGCTTCGCGTTCGAGCAGCTCAAGCTCGACGACCGCAGGACCTACGAGCTGCTGAGCGAAGGCAAGACGGTCGCGGTGTTCCAGCTGGAAAGCCGGGGCATGCAGGGCATGCTGCGCGACGCCAAGCCCAGCGTGTTCGAGGACATCATCGCGCTGGTCTCGCTCTACCGGCCGGGGCCGATGGACCTGATCCCGAGCTTCTGCGCCCGCAAGCATGGCCGCGAGGAGGTCGAGTACCCGCACCCGCTGATGCGCGAGGTGCTGGAGGAGACCTACGGGATCATGGTCTACCAGGAGCAGGTGATGCAGGTCGCCCAGCGCCTGGGCGGCTACTCGCTCGGCGGCGCCGACCTGCTGCGCCGCGCGATGGGCAAGAAGAAGCCCGAGGAGATGGCCAAGCACCGGGTCATCTTCGCCGAGGGCGCGGCGCACAACGGCATCGACGCGGGCAAGGCCAACGAGATCTTCGACCTGATGGAGAAGTTCGCGGGCTACGGCTTCAACAAGTCGCATGCCGCGGCCTACGCGCTGCTGGCCTATCACACGGCCTGGGCCAAGGTGCATTACCCGGCCGAATTCGCCGCGGCCAACATGACGGTGGCGATCGACGACACCGACAAGCTCAAGATCTTCCACGACGACGCCGTCGCGCTCGGCGTGGCCTTCGACGCGCCGGACGTCAATGCCGGTACTTGGCGTTTCGAGCCGGTCGACGACAAGCGCGTGCGCTACGGGCTCGGCGCGATCAAGGGCACCGGGCAGGGCGCGATCGAGGCGATCGTCGAGGCCCGCGATGGCCGGCCGGGCGGGGCCGACGGCGCCACCGGAGGCGGCCCCTACACCAGCCTGTTCGACTTCTGCCGCCGTGTCGACCGCCAGCGGGTCAACAAACGCGTCGTCGAGGCGCTGGTCAAGGCCGGCGCCTTCGACGCGATCCAGGCCGATCGCGCCTCGCTGCTGGCCAGCATCGCGCTGGCCTTCGAGGACGCCGAGACCCAGGCCGCCAACGCCGACCAGGGCGGGCTGTTCGACTTCGGCGAGGACGCCCATGCCTCCAGCACCCATGAGCCGGCGCTGTTCGCGGCCGAGCCTTGGACGATCCGCCACCGCCTGATGCAGGAGAAGCAGGCGCTCGGCTTCTACCTGTCGGGCCACCTGTTCGACGACTGCGAGGCCGAGGTGCGGCGCTTTGCCCGGCGCCGCATCGCCGACCTGAGCGACAGCCGCGAGCCGCAGCTGCTGGCCGGCATCGTCGGCGACCCGCGGCTCGTCAACGGTCAGCGCGGACGCGTCATGATTTTCAAGCTTGACGACAAAAGCGACACGATCGAAGCCGTTGCCAATGAGGAGTTGCTGGAAGACCGCCGCGAGCTGCTGGCCGAGGACGCGCTGGTGGTGGTGCAGGGCAAGGTCCAGCCCGACCGTTTTTCCGGCGGCTTGCGGCTCAACGTGACCCAGGTCTGGGATCTGGCCGCCGCACGCTGTCGCTTCGGCCGCTACCTGCGCGTCGCGGTCAACGGCAGCGTGCCGCCGGTGGCCGAACTGCTGCGCGACTTCCCGCCGCGGGTCCAGCAGACCGACCAGGGCGAGCTGCGCGTCGGGCTGGGCGTGCACCTGCTGCTGCACCGTGAGGCGGCGCAGGCTGAACTTGATTTGGGTGACGAAGGCCGCTTTTACCCGACAGATGATGCTTTGGAGCGCTGGAAAGCCGGCAGTCATGGCGAGGCCGTGGTGGTCTACGATTGAGCTTGTTACAACTTTGGGCCACGGCGTGCCGATTCCGCACCGGACCGGGCCACACTGACGGTCAGCCGGCGCCGATGCTGAAGCGTTGGCTGGATACATAACCCGAAGGAGCTTCCATGAAGCGATTTGCAGTGGCCGCCGCCCTGGCGGCGGCAAGCCTCACCCCGGCGCTGGCGACGGACGTCGGCGTGTCGGTGAGCATCGGCCAGCCCGGCTTCTACGGCCGCATCGACATCGGCAACTATCCGCAGCCGCAGCTCATCTATCCGCAGCCGGTCGTCATCGCGCCGGCGCCCTATGCGGTGGTGCAGCAGCCGATCTACCTGCGCGTGCCTCCGGGCCATGCCAAGGACTGGCGCAAGCACTGCGGCCGGTACAACGCCTGCGGCCAGCGCGTCTACTTCGTGCAGGACAGCTGGTACCAGAACGTCTATGTCCCGGCCCACCGCGGCCGCAGCGGGCAGGGCGACCGGGACGATGACCACGGCCGCGGTCACGGCAAGGACAAGCACAAGCACAAGCACAAGGACTGAGCGGGCGAACCGTGTGAAAGTCCTAAAGCGCGGCCTCGGCCGCGCTTTTTCATGGTTTCGACCTCGCGCACCGAGGTCTATGCTGGCCGCGTGGACACCCCCAAGACCGGCCTGATCCTCACTGGCGGCGGCGCGCGCGCGGCCTACCAGGTGGGCGTGCTGGTCGCGATCGAACGGCTGCGGCGCGAGGTCGGGGCGCCCGAGGCCAATCCCTTCCCGGTGATCGCCGGCACTTCGGCCGGGGCGATCAACGCCGCGGCGCTGGCGGCCGGGTCGGACGACTTCCGCGGCGCGGTGCGCATGCTCGCCTCGGTGTGGCGCCACTTCGAGGCCGGGCAGGTCTACCGGGCCGATGCCTTCGGCGTGATCCGTACCGGCGCGCGCTGGCTGACGCTGTTCACCGCCGGCTGGGCGCTGGCGCGCTGGCGGCGTGCCCGGCCGCGCTCGCTGCTCGACAACGCGCCGCTCGAGGAACTGCTGCGCCGGCTGGTCCCGCTCGAGCGCCTGCCGGGCCTGATGGCGGCCGGCCACCTGCACGCGCTGGCGATCACCGCGTCGAGCTACACCGCCGGCGACCATGTGACCTTCTACGACGGCGCCGAGGCGCTGGCGCCCTGGACGCGCTCGCAGCGCATCGCGGTGCGCTCGCGGCTGGACATCGCGCACCTGATGGCCTCGTCGGCGATCCCCTTCATCTTTCCGGCGGTGCCGCTGACGGTGCAGGGCGCCTGCGGCTACTACGGCGACGGCTCGATGCGTCAGGCCGCGCCGATCTCGCCGGCGGTGCACCTGGGTGCCGACCGCATCCTCGTGATCGGTGCCGGCCGGCTGCACGAGCCAGCGGGGGCGCGGGTCGAATCGGCAGGCTACCCGAGCCTGGCGCAGATCGCCGGCCATGCGCTGTCGAACATCTTCCTGGACGCGCTGGCGGTCGACATCGAACGGCTGCAGCGCATCAACCACACGCTGTCGCTGCTCGGGCCGGAGCTGCGCCAGCGCACCACGCTGCGGCCGATCGAACTGCTGGTGATCGCGCCGAGCCAGCGGCTCGACGAGATCGCCGCCCGCCATATCCATGCGCTGCCGGCGCCGGTGCGGGCGATGCTGCGGGCGGTCGGCGTGTCCGGCGAGGGCCAGGACGCGCGCGGCGCGGCACTGGCGAGCTACCTGCTGTTCGAGGCGCCGTACACGCGCGAGCTGATCGCGCTCGGCGAGGCCGACACGATGGCGCGGCGTGACGACGTGCTGCGCTTCTTCCGCTGGCCGACCGAGGTGGTCGACCGCAGCCCGGCGACGCGGCCGGGCGCGCTCGCGGCCTGAGGCCGATCAGCCCTTCTTCGCGGTCTTGTCCGCCTTGTCGGCGGCCGGCTTGCGCGGCGCCGGCGCCTTGGGCGTCGTCGCGGGCTGCGCCGCCGCGGTGTAGGCCTCGCCGTTGACCGTCAGCCCCGCGGCCGACAGCCGTGCCGCGCTGCCGGGGCCGACGCCGCCGACGCGGTCGATCAGGTCCTGCCAGTTCTTGAAGGCGGTCTGCTTGCGCGCCTCCATCAGCTTGCCCGACAGGCCGGGACCGACGCCGCGGACCGATTCGAGCGCGGCCTGGTCGGCCTTGTTGACATCGACCGCGGCCATGGCGGCGGCGGCGGCGAAGGACAGGATGAAGGCGGCGAAGTGCTTGATCATGATCGGGCTCCCTCTGGGCTGGTTGCGGTGCGGTGGTGCACCGTGACGCAAAGATAGGCCGCACGCGCCGCGCGCGCATCGCCCCGTGGCGGGCCGGCCGATGGGGGAGGCGGTCGGGTCACCCGGGCGGGGGAGGCGGGCCGCTCGGCGACAATCGGCGGCATCGCTGTCGATGCCATGGCCCCGCCGATGACCTCCTTGTTCCTGAGCAATCTCCGCGAGCACCAGTCGCTGTTCGAGCGGCTGGCCGAACTCGACGCCGCCGTGGCCAAGGCCGCCGCCGCCGCCGCGCACTGCCTGCGATCGGGCGGCAAGCTGCTGTTCTGCGGCAACGGCGGCTCGGCGGCCGACGCGCAGCACCTCGCTTCCGAACTGACCGGCCGCTTCGTCAAGGACCGCCGGCCGCTGGCCGCGATCGCGCTGACCACCGACACCTCGGCGATCACGTCCATCGGGAACGACTACCGCTTCGAGGACATCTTCGCGCGACCGCTGCGCGGCCTGGCGCGGCCGGGCGACTGCCTGGTGGCGATCTCGACCTCGGGCCATTCCAAGAACGTGATCGAGGCGGTGCACGCGGCGCGCGAACTCGGTGTCGCGACCATCGGCCTGCTGGGCCGCGACGGCGGCGCGCTGAAGGCGCTGTGCGAGTACCCGATCGTCGTGCCCAGCACGGTGACGGCGCGCATCCAGGAGGCGCACATCCTGATCGGCCACACGCTGTGCGGCGAAGTCGAGCGCGCGCTCGGGCTGGACTGAGGATGCGCCCCGACGCCGCGAAGGTCGCCGCCGCCCGCGTGCTGGTGGTCGGCGACGTGATGCTGGACCGCTACTGGTTCGGCGCCGTCGAGCGCATCTCGCCCGAGGCGCCGGTGCCGATCGTGCGAATCGCGCGCGAGGAGGAACGCCTGGGCGGCGCCGCCAACGTCGCGCTGAACGCCAAGACGCTGGGCGCGCAGGTGACGCTGCTCACGGTGGTCGGTGCCGACGCGGCGGCAGCGACGCTGCGCACGCTGCTCGAACGCGAGGGCGTGCACACGCTGCTCGGCGAGGACGCGCGGCTGCAGACCATCGTCAAGCTGCGCATCATCGGCCGCTCGCAGCAGCTGCTGCGTGCCGACTTCGAGAGCGAGCCCGCCAACGAGGTGCTGGCCCAGATGACCGGCGACTTCGAGCGCGCGCTGCCCGACCACGACCTGGTGCTGTTCTCCGACTACGGCAAGGGCGGTCTGGCCCATATCCCGCGCATGATCGAGCTGGCCCGCGCCGCGGGCAAGCCGGTGCTGGTTGACCCGAAGGGCAGCGACTACCGCCGCTATGCCGGTGCCGACCTGGTGACGCCCAACCGTGCCGAGATGGCGCAGGTGGTGGGCGCCTGGTCCGGCGAGGCCGACCTGCAGGCCCGCGCCGAGGCCCTGCGCACCGAGCTCGGGCTGGGTGCGGTGCTGGTCACGCGCTCCGAGCAGGGCATGAGCCTGTTCGACGGCAGCGCGCCGCTGAACGTGCCGGCGCAGGCGCGCGAGGTGTTCGACGTGACCGGCGCGGGCGACACCGTGATCGCCACCATGGCCGTGCTGCTCGCGGCCGGGGCGTCGCCGCGCGAGGCCGTGCCGCTGGCCAACAAGGCGGGCGGCCTCGTCGTCGGCCGCTTCGGCACCGCGAGCGTGACGCTCGACGAGCTGCTCGCATGAGCGCCGCCGCGCCGGGCCGCCCCAAGCAAGGCGCGCCCCTCGCGGAGGGGTGCTCGCCGTACCCGGCGAGCGGGGTGTCGTCATGAGCGCCGCCGACAAGCTCTGCGCGCCGGCCGACCTGCCGCGGCGCCTGGCCACGCTGCCGCGCCCGCTGGTGTTCACCAACGGCGTGTTCGACCTGCTGCACCGCGGTCACGTGAGCTATCTCGAGCAGGCGCGAGCACTCGGCGCCGCGCTCGTCGTCGCGATCAACACCGACCGTTCGGCGCGCGGCCTCGGCAAGGGGCCGGATCGGCCGATCAACGGCGAGCAGGACCGTGCGCTGGTGCTGGCCGCGCTCGAGTCCGTCTCGCTGGTCACCTGGTTCGACGAGCCGACGCCGCTGGCGCTGCTCGAACGCGTGCGCCCCGACCTCTACGTCAAGGGTGGCGACTACCGGCTCGAGGATCTGCCCGAGGTGCCGCTGGTGCAGGGCTGGGGCGGCGACGCGCGGGTGCTGCCCTTCGTCGGCGGCTACTCGACCACGTCGCTGGTCGAACGCCTGCGCGGCTAGACGATCGTCACGCCACCCTGCGTGAAGGCGGCGCGCAGCTGCTGCTCCTGCGCCGCCGAGCGGAAGCGGATGCGGTCCCAGCCGAAGCCGCGCACCTGGGCGCGGCCACCGTAGATCTGGCGTGCCATCAGCAGGCCGGTGGAGTGCACGCCGGCCACCAGATCGTGCGGCTCGCGGCTCATCCAGGTCTCGAGCGGTTCGTCGAGTTCGACCACGCTGTAGTCGGGGTGGGCGAGCTCGTGGCGTGGGTCGCGGGGGTGGGGCTTGTAGCGGATGTCGCTCACGCCCTCGGCACGCAGCCACTCGCGGATCGCCGCGGTGATCTCGGCCAGGCTCGTGGCGTCGGTGAGCCCGCTGCCGACCAGCGGCTGGCCCAGCACCAGCGCACGACGCTGACGCGGCGCCGTGTCGGCGGCCGCTTCGGCCAGCGGCGGCAGCGTCACGACCTTGTGCGCCGGGTAGGGGTGGGGAAAGCCCGGTAGCACGTAGATGCGGTCGCAGAAGGGCGCGTCGGCGCCGATGCGGTCGCCCGTGTAGACCCAGTAGTCGAGCTCGGGCGCGGCCAGCCGGCGCAGCTTGCGCAGCCACTGCGCGGCGCGGCGGGCGAGGCCGAGCGGCTGGCTCATCGTGTTGCCCAGTCCGTCGGGCAGGATGCGGGCCTGCAACGTCGTCGCACCGCAGGCCCGCGGCAGCGCGCGCAGGAAGTAGTTGACGGCCTCGGTGTCGAACACCGGGCTGTGCAGCACCAGTTCGTCGCAGCGGCCCACCAGCCCGGCGACGAGGCGGATGTTCTTGCGAAGCTGCCGGTGGCGGCCGAACGGGCCGGGCAGCGGGTCCCAGCGCGGCCAGGGCAGGTAGGCGGCCGCATGCCAGTCGGCCGCGCGCACCGCGGGCTGCGCGCCCGGCCGGTACCACAGCAGCACCTGGCGCGCGCCGCGTTCGAAGTCCTGCGCGACGCGCCGCGCGGCGAGGTAGTGCAGCGGCGTGGCGACGAAGTAGACGGCGACGCGCACCGCGGTCTCAGCCGGCCGCGACGGCGGCCGCGAAGCGCCGCAGGTCCTCGGCGGTGTCGATGTCGAGCGAGCGCTCGGCCGGCATCTCGCTGCCGACGGTGCCCTCGGCGACGAAGCTGCGCGTGCGGCGCAGCCAGTCGACCCGGGCCGCGTAGACCGCGCCGTTCAGGCACCAGGCGGGCGGCAGGTCCTGGCGGCGCGTCGCAGCGGCGAGCTGCGCGTCGTCGACATAGCGCAGCAGCCGCCCGTCGGCGCCGAGCCGGAAGGTCCAGGCCGGGTGGTCCTCGGCGGCGCGCAGCGACACCACCGCCGGTGCGCCGGCGGCCTGCATGCGCTCGAGCGCCGCGTCGATGTCGGCGGCCGTGCGCCGCGGCGAGGTCGGCTGCAGCAGCACGACGATGCCGTAGCCGGGCAGGCGGTCGAGCGCGTCGAGCACCACGTCGATCGAGGGGGTGTCGTCACGCGCCAGCTCCGCGCGCCGGCGGAACGGCACCTCGAGGCCGAGGCCCGCGGCCGTGGCGATGATGTCCTCGTCGTCGCTGCTGAGCACGGTGCGGTCGATGTGGCGGGAGCCGCGCGCCGCGTCGACGGTCCAGGCCAGCAGCGGCCGGCCCGCGACCGGCGCGATGTTCTTGCCCGGCAGCCCCTTGGAGCCGCCGCGCGCCGGGATCAGCGCGAGCACGTTCTGGCCGGCGATCACCCGAACACGTCCTTGAACTCGGCGTTGGCGCGCTCGAAGTCGGGCAGCCGGCCGATGTCGAGCCAGTAGCCGTCGAGGCGGTGGTGCCGCGGCGGCCGGCCCTCGGCGATCAGCGCGGCGAACAGCTCTGGCATGTCGAAGAAGCGCCCCTTCGGCACCCGGTCGAGCGCCGCCGGCGCCAGCGCGTAGAGCCCGGCACTGACGATGTGGCGCAGCGTCGGCTTCTCGGTGACGCCGGTGATGTGCTCGCCCGCGGTCTCGATCACGCCGTAAGGCACCTGGGTCTCGTGCTCGCGCACCGCCATCGTCGCGAGCGCGCCGCTGGCCTCGTGCGCGGCCAGCAGCGCGCGGCAGTCGGCCTTGACCAGCAGGTCGGCATTCGTGACCAGGATCGATTCGGCCGGCCGCTCGGGCAGCAGGCTCAGCGCGCCGGCCGTGCCCATGCGCGCGGTCTCGCGCAGGTAGCCGATCTCGGCACCGAGCCAGGCACCGTCGCCGAAATGGGTTTCGATCTGCTCGGCCTTGTAGTTCACCGCGATCCAGAAGCGCCGCAGGCCCTGTTCGACGAACTCGCGGACGATGGTCTCCAGCAGCGGCCGCGAGCCGACCTTGAGCATCGGCTTGGGCGTGTCGCGGGTCAGCTCGGCGAGGCGGGTGCCGAGCCCGCCGGCCATGATGACGACCCGGTTCGGCAGCGCCTGCGGCAGCAGCAGCTCGTCGATCAGCTCGAGGCCGACGACGCGGCCGGCCGCGTCGAGCCGCGGGATCTGGTGCAGCCGGCGCGCCCGCATCGCCGCGACGATGGCCTCGCGGGTCTCGCCCGGTCGCGCCACCGTCGGCTGGCGGTTCATCGCGGCATCGGCCGGGCTGTCCAGGCCGGCGCCGCGCAGCAGGCCGCGGCGCACGTCGCCGTCGCTCAGGGTGCCGAGCAGGCGGTCGTCGGCATCGACGACCAGCGCGATCTGGCGGCCGCCGCGGTCGATCGCGGCCATCGCGTCGCGCAGCGTCGCCTCGGGGGCGATCAGGACCGCGCGCCAGGCGTCGGAGGACGGGGGGGATGCGCTCATCGTCGGCCGTCAGCGGGCGAGGTCGTGGAAGGACTTCTTCAGCAGGCCCTCGAGCGGCTGCTCGGCCAGCCGCTTCGCGATGCGCGCGCTGGCGCCGCCGTCGCCGTAGGGGTTGACCGTGGTGGCCAGCGTCTGTCGGAAGGCCGGCGAATAGAGCGTGTCAATCGCCCGGCGGATCGATGCCCGGTCGGGCTCGCAGTCGATCACGCTCGACGCCCGCAGGCGGCCCTTCTGCCGGTCGCCGATGTTGACGGTGCCGACCCCCAGGCTGGGCGCCTCGGCCAGGCCGCTGGAGGAGTTGCCGACCACGCCGTCGACCTGGCGCATGCACGACAGGTAGCGCTGCTGGCCGAGCGACGCATAGGCCCGCGCATGCGGGCGGCCCGCGACGTAGTCCTCCACCATGCGGATCAGTTCGCGCCCGCCGGTGTCGGCATTCGGCAGCGTGAAGATCAGGCGCGTGTCCGCGAGCCCGTCGAGCGCGTCCAGCAGTTCGCGCAGGTGCCCGGCGCCGCTGCGGCCTTCCAGCGTCACCGGGTGGAAGGTCACGAGCAGGTTGCGCGGCCCGAGACCGAAGCCGAGCGAGGCCTCGAGCGCGGCGCGGTCGAGCAGCGGGACGCGCCGGATCGCATCGATGCCCAGCCCGCCGACCAGGAACACCCGGGCCGGGTCCTCGCCGAGCTGGATCACGCGCTGCCGGTAGGGCTCGGCCGCGACGAAGTGCAGCTGCGACATCTTGGTGATCGAGTGCCGCAGCGCCTCGTCGAAGGCGCCCTCGGTGGTCTCACCGCCATGGAGGTGCGCGATCGGCAGGCCGGCGATCAGCGCGGCGGCGGCCGCCGCGAAGGCCTCGTAGCGGTCCCCGAGCACGACGACCAGATCGGGCGCCAGCCGCGCATAGGCGTCGGCGCAGCCGATCAGCCCCAGGCCCATCGACTTGGTGACCGCGGTCGGCGTGTCGCCGCTCAGCAGCATCTCGACCTTCTGGTCGATGGCGAAGCCGGCATCCTCGATCTCGCGGTAGGTCAGGCCGAACTCGGGCGACAGGTGCGCGCCGGTCGCGATGACCTGCAGCGTGAGCGCCGGCATGTCGCGCAGGTCCTGCATCAGCCAGCGCAGCAGGCCGAACTCGGCCCGCGTGCCGGTGACGACGCAGACCTTGCGCTTCATAGCGTGATCAGCGCATCGGGAGCGAAGTCCCGTGGCGCCGGCCGGCCGATCACCTCGTCCCAGCGCATCGGCGAGATGCCGGTGCCCGGGCGCTTGGCCGTCAGGTTGTCGGCGCTGAACGGCTCGCCGGCGCGGATCGCCCGGCTGGCGACGAGCGACTTGCGGGCGATTGCGCGGTTCTTGCGCTCGCTCGGGCTGGGCCGCTTGACGCCGTCACCGAGCGCCAGCTCGACGTTGCGGATCGCGTCGACCATCGCCTTGAACTCCGCCGGCTCCAGGCTGGCCTGGTGGTCCGGGCCGGGCAGCCTGCGGTCGAGGGTGAAGTGCTTCTCGATCACCACCGCGCCCAGCGCCACCGCGGCGATCGGGATCTCGATGCCGCGGGTGTGGTCGGAGTAGCCGACGCTGACGCCGAAGGCCCGCTGCATCGCGAGCATGGCGCGCAGGTTCACGTCGGCGGCCCGCGTCGGGTACTCGGTGTTGCACTGCAGGACCGTGATGCGGTCGCGCGGCGTGCCGGCGGCCTCGACCGCCTCGATCGCCGCCTCGACCTCGCCCAGCGTCGCCATGCCGGTCGACAGCAGCACCGGCTTGCCGAGGCGGGTCATGTGGCGCAGCAGCGGCAGGTTGGTCAGCTCGCCCGAGGGGATCTTGACGCGGTCGAGTCCGAGCTCGACCAGCAGGTCGAAGCTGGCGGCGTCGAACGCCGTCGAGAAGAAGCCGATGCGATGCTGCCGACAGGCATCGATCAGCACCTCGTGGTCGGCGCGCGAGAGCTCGAGCTTGCGCACCATCTCGTACTGGCTCTCGGCGGGGTCGGTCGCACCGAGCTGGTACTCGGCCTTCGGGGCGTCGCGCGAGATGCTGCTGCCGGTGACGAAGGTCTGGAACTTGACCAGGTCCGCGCCGGCGGCCGCGGCCTCGGCCACCAGCCGCTGCGCGAGGGCCAGGTCGCCGTTGTGGTTGACGCCGGCCTCGGCGATGATCAACGTGCTCATTTGATGCGCTTCGCGGGGATGCCGACGTAGACGGCCTCGGGGTCGCAGGACCTGACCACCACCGAGCCGGACCCGATCACGGTGTCGCGGCCGATCTCGAGCTTCGCGGCGCCCGAACCCTGGTTGATCGCGGCGCCGGTGCCCACCCAGCAGCGGCTGCGGATGTGGACGTTGCCGGAGACATGCACGCCGGGCGCGAGGTTGACGAAGTCCTCGATGATCGAGTCGTGCCCGATCGTCGCGTTCAGATTGAACACCGTGAAGTCGCCGACCTGGATGTTGTTGGTGAAGCGTACGCCGGCGCAGACGACGACGCCGCGCCGCGCCTCGATGGCCGCGCGCTGGCGCAGGCCGAACGAGGCGCTGGGATGCAGCAGGGTCGCGAAGCGCAGCCGCGCGGCGTAGCGCAGCGCGACCTTCTCGCGCACGCGGTTCTCGCCGATGCCGATCGCGAACGGCATCGCCGCATGGCGCTCGACCTCGTCCTCGAGGATCAGCTCGGCGGGGTAGGACCAGGCGGCGGCCTCGTCCGCGTCCTTCGCGACGAAGATCGGCCGGTGGCCCAGCTCGAGCGCGATGTCGGCGACCTCGCGGGCGAAACCGGAGGTGCCGAAGATGCCGAGATCCTTCATGGGAGCCTGTCCTTGCGCGGGGTCATCGGGTGCCGCGGGCCTCAGCCGGCACGGGCGAGCCTGGGACTGCTCGGCAGGTTGACGAGCCGCGCCTCGATGCTCTCTGCCACCGGCAGCGGCGCACGGGGGGCGTTCGCGTACATCGGCAGGTGCTGCATCAGCCGCCACACCGGGCGCGACATCAGGCCCTCGGCGTTGAGCCGCTCGAGCAGCGCGTCGCGCAGCGCGGCGTCGGCCTCGGGCAGCAGCACCGCGACCAGCCAGAAATTGCTGCGCGTGTGCGGCGGCTCGTCGACGAAGCGCAGGCCCGGCACGCCGGCGATGGCCTCGCGGTAGCGTGCCGCGAGGCGGCGCTTTTCCTCGACGTAGCGCGGCAGCACCTCCATCTGCGCGCAGCCGAGGGCCGCGTTCAGGTTGGGCATGCGGTAGTTCCACGCCACCTCGTCGTGCACGAAGTTCCAGCGGTCGGGCACGCGCGCGGTGGTGCTCAGGTGGCGCGCGCGCCGGCCGAGCTCGGGGTCGTCGGTCAGCACCGCGCCGCCGCCGCCGGTGGTGATGATCTTGTTGCCGTTGAAGCTCAGTGCCGCCAGCCGGCCATGGCGACCGGTGTGGCGGCCCTTGTAGAAGGAGCCGAGCGACTCGGCCGCGTCCTCCACCAGCACCAGGCCCCAGCGCGCGGCCAGCTCGGCCAGCGCATCGAGGTCGCCCGGGTGGCCGAAGCTGTGCATCACGACGAGCGCGCGGATCGTCGCGCCGCTGCCGCGGTTGACGCACGCGTCGCCGCGGCGTTCGGCGATGCGCCGCAGGTGGGCCTCGAGCGCACCGGCATCGACGCCGAGGCTGGTGAACTCGCTGTCGACGAAATGCGGCGTCGCCCCGCAGTGCGAGACCGCGTTGGCGGTGGCGACGAAGCTCAGCGCCGGCGTCAGCACCTCGTCGCCGGGCTGCACGCCGGCGAGCTTGAGGCACAGATGCAGCGCCGCGGTGCCGTTGACGGTGGCGGCGACATGGCCGGCCCCGGTGTAGTCGGCCAGCGCACGCTCGAAGCGCTCGACATAGGCGCCGATCGACGAGACCCAGCCGGTGTCCAGGCAGTCCTGCACGTACTCGCGCTCGCGCCCGGCGAACTCGGGCTCGTGCAGCGCGACCGCGCCGGCGCGGTCGCCGATCGCACGGCGGGTGGCGGCCAGCACCGCCTCGACGAGCGCCTGCCGGTCGGCAGCAAGGTTCGGCGCGGGAGCGGCGGCAGCCATCAGATGTTGTAGCGGTCGGCCTTGTAGCGGCGCAGATGCTCGGGCTCGCGGAACCAGGCGATGGTCTCGCGCAGGCCGCGCCGCAGGCCATCGACGCCGGCGTACTCGGGGGTCCAGCCGCACAGGCGGCGGGCCTTGTCGTTGTCGGCCCACAGGCGCTCGACCTCGCTGGCCTCGGGCCGCAGCCGTTCGTCGGCGCTGTGCACCGCGACCTCGGCACCCATCTCCTCGGCGATCAGGCGCACCGTGTCGCCGATCGAGACCTCGTAGTTGCTGCCGATGTTGACGATCTCGCCGATCGCCGCGTCGGCCTCGGCCACCGCGACGAAGCCGCGGCAGGTGTCCTTGACGAAATTGAAGTCGCGGGTCGGGTGCATCGCACCGAGCTGCAGCGCGCGCGCGCCGTTGGCGATCTGCGTGATGACGGTCGGGATCACCGCCCGCGCCGACTGCCGCGGACCGTAGGTGTTGAACGGACGGATCGTCGTGACCGGCAGCTCGAACGAGGCATGGAAGGCATAGGCCATCTGGTCGGCCGCGATCTTGCTGGCCGAGTAGGGCGACTGGCCCTGCAGCGGATGCTCCTCGGTGATCGGCACGAAGCGCGCGGTGCCGTAGACCTCGCTGGTCGAGGTGTGGACGACCCGCTGCACGCCCAGCGAGCGGGCCGCCTGCAGGACGTTCAGCGTGCCCTTGACGTTGGTGTCGACGTAGGTGTCGGGCGAGTGGTAGCTGTAGGGGATCGCGATCAGCGCGGCCAGGTGCAGCACCACGTCGCAGCCCTGCATCGCGGTCTGCACGCCATGCGGGTCGCGGATGTCGCCGGCGAACACGTCGATCGCGCGCCGCACCTCGGCGGGCGACTCGTCGAGCCAGCCCCAGGAGTTGAAGCTGTTGTAGAGCACGAAGGCGCGCACGTCGCAGCCGAGTGCGACCAGGTGCTCGACGAGGTGCGAGCCGATGAAACCGTCGGCGCCGGTGACGAGGATGCGGTGGCCAGCGAGTTGCACTTGGACAAGGGTTCCGGTCGGGAAGGCCGACCGATTCTAGGTCGCCGCTGCCAGCACCTCGGCATAGACGGCGCGGTTGCCGTCGACCATCGCGTCGACCGAGAACTCGTCCAGCACCAGCTGGCGGCCGGCCGCGCCGTAGCGCCGACGCAGGTCGGCGTCGCCCAGCAGCCGGACCAGATGCCGCGCGAGGGCGGTCGCGTCGCCGGGCTCGATCAGTTCGCCGTTCAGCCCCGGCCGCACGATCTCCGGGATGCCGCCGGCGCGGCCGGCGACGATGGGCACGCCGCAGGCCGCCGCCTGCAGCAGTGCGACACCCAGGCCTTCCATCTCGGCCGGGTGGACCAGCACGTCGATGCAGGGCAGGATGCGTGCGAGGTCGCGGCGGAAGCCCGGGAACCGCACCCGCTCGCCCCGACCGGCCTGCTGGACCAGCGCCCGGATCGCCTCCAGCTCCGGCCCCTGGCCGAACAGCAGCACGCGGGTGCGCGGGTGGGCGGCCAGCACCGCCGGCAGCGCCGCGAGCAGCGTGCGGTGGCCCTTGCGCGGGATGAATTGCGCGGCCATCGCCAGCACCGGTTCGTCGTCGGCGAGGCCGAACTCGGCGCGCAGCCAGGCGCGGTCGGCCGGCTCGGGGCGGTAGGCCTCGGTGTCGACGGCGCTGTGCACGCACACCACCTGCTCGGGCGTCAGCCCCTCGGCCAGCAGCACGCGGCGGATGCCCTCGGAGATCGCGACCACCTTCGCGTAGAGCCGGTACTTGGCCGCCACCCACCAGCGCGGCTCGGGGTTGTCGACGCGTCGGCTCAGCACCGCCGGCACGCCTTCGCGGCGCGCCGCCAGCCCGCCCCACAGGTCGCTGCCGCGGCGGCTGTGCAGGTGCACGAGGGCCGGCCGCTCGGCGCGGATCAGCGTCCGCAGCCGGCCGAGCAGGCCGAGGTCGAGATCGCCGCGCATCGGCAGCTCGTGCACCGGCACGCCGAGCGCGCGTACCGCGCCGGCGATCGCGCTGCCCTCGGGACAGGCCAGCACCGGCTGCTCGCCGCGCGCCTGCAGGCCGCGCAGCAGGAACACCACCTGCAGCGCGCCGCCGTAGAGGTGCATGCCGGACTCGACGTGCAGCGTCTTCATGCCAGCAAGGCCATCGCGGTGTCGAACACGCGATCGGTTTCGAAGGCGCGCATGCAGTCGTAGCGGCCGCCGCAGGTCGGGTGGCGGCGGCAGGGCGAGCAGGCCAGCGCCTCGTAGAGCACCACGCTGCGCGGCGTCATCGGGTCGCGGTAGGGGCAGGTCGAACCGAACAGCGCGACGGTGGGCACGCCGAGGGCCGTGCCCATGTGCGTGAGGCCGGTGTCGACGCCGACCAGCAGCGCCGCGCCCTCGATCGCGGCGACGGTCTCGTCGAGCTTCAGCGCACCGGCCAGGTTCAGCAGGTCGGGCACGCCGGCGGCGATGCGGGTCGCCGCGTCGCGGTCATCCGGTCCGCCGAGCAGCACCGGCGTCAGACCGGCGGCCAGCAGCCGCGCGGCCAGCGCCCGCCAGCGGTCCTCGAACCAGTGCTTCTGCGGCCGCGTCGTGAAGGGGCAGAGCACGGCATAGCGCGTCGCCGGCAGCCGTGCACGGGCGCGCTCGCGCGGCGCGGGGCCGACCGCCAGATCGAGCCGGAAGCTGCCCGCCGGCGCGCCCAGGTGGTGCGCCAGATGGCGGTACTCGGCGCCGATCGGTCGCGGCCCGTCGTCGGGCGGCGGGATCACCCGCTCGGTGGCCAGCCGGTGGCTCTGCTCATGCCCGATCAGGCTCACGCGCCGCGGCGCACCGCTGAGCCAGGACCAGACCGCGCTCTTCAGCAGCCCCTGGGTGTCGAGCACCAGGTCGAAGCGCCGTTCGCGCAGGCCGCGGCGGAAGTCGCGCAGCCGCCGCCACAGCTCGCCGTAGCGGCGCGCGCGCCACAGCGCCAGCCACTCGCCGCGCGGCCAGACGATCAGCTCGTCGAGCCGCGGGTTGTGCGCCAGCAGCGGCGCCGCCGCGGGCTCGACCAGCCAGGCCAGGTGGGCGTCGGGGTGCAGTGCGCGCAGCGCCGGGATCAGCCCCGAGGCCATCACCACATCGCCGATGGCGCTGAGGCGGATGACGAGGATGCGCGTCACGCGTCCTCGATCCGGTGCGGCGGGTAGCTGTCCCAGCTCTGGCAGCCCGGGCATTGCCAGAAATGCTGCTGCGCCTCGAAGCCGCAGGCGGCGCAGCGGTAGCGCAGCTGCGGGCGCGCCGCGCTGGCGGTGAGCCGCTGCAGCAGCTCGGCGTCCGCCGCGGTCGGCGTCTGGCCCTGGGCCTGGAGTTCGGCGAGCAGCGCCGCCGCGCCCGACAGCCCCGGCAGCTGCTGCAGGTGGGTGCGGGCCAGCGCCAGCCGCGTTGCCGCGTCCGGGGCCAGTTTCAGCAGGGCATTGAGCAGGTCGATGCCGGGCGAGCGGGCGTAGGCGGCCTGCAGCTGGGCGCGCGCCGCGTCGGTGTCGCCGCAGTGGCGGGCGCTGTCGGCGTACTCGGCGGCCACGAGCGCGAACACGCCCGGCTGCACCGCAAGCAGCTCGTCCCAGGCCGCCAGCGCCTCGCGGTGGTGGCCGGCCTTGGCGAAGCGCTGCCCGGCCAGCACCCGCGGCCGCGCGGCCTGGGGGGCGGCCTCGCGGGCGCGCGTGAGCGCCGTCTCGGCCTCCTCCGGCCAGCGGCGCGCATCGGCCTCCAGCGCCAGCTCGCAGCCATAGTGCGCGATGCGGGCGGCGAAGGAGCCGGTGCCGGCGGCCTCGAGCCGGCGGGCGGTCTCGGTCGCGCCCTGCCAGTCGCGCGAGCGCTCCTGCAGCGTCAGCAGCTCGAGCCGTGCGTCGGTGTCGAACACCGTGCCTTCGAGCGCGCGGAACGCCGCCTCGGCGCGGTCGAACAGGCCGGCCTTGAGGAAGTCCTGCGCCAGCGCATGCTGGGCGCGCTCGCGCTCGGTGGCCGACAGGTCGCCGCGGCCCAGCAGGTGCTGGTGCACCCGCACCGCGCGCTCGTACTCGCCGCGGCGGCGAAAGAGATTCCCGAGTGCGAAGTGCAGGTCGGCCGTGCCGGGGTCGTGCTGAGCGGCCTCGATGAAGGCGTCGATGGCCTTGTCCTGCTGCTCGTTGAGCAGCAGGTTCAAGCCCTTGTAGTAGGCCTTGGGCGAGTCGCTCTGCTCGCGCTTCCACTGCTTGAGGTCGAAGCGCGAGGCGAGCCAACCGAAGGCGAACGCGACCATCAGGCCAAGCAGCGCCAGCGGCAGCGTGGTCAGGCCGTCAGAGTCCATCGCGCGGCGGATGCTGGGGTTCGCTGGTCGGGGCGTCCTCGCGCCGCAACACCTCGGCGTCGAGCAGGGTGGTGGCGGTCTCGCGCTGCACGGCGCGCTGCTGCTGGGCCAGGCGGCGCTGGCGCCACCAGCTCGGCAGCATCGCGCTGATGCCGAGCGCGCAGCCCAGGCCGAACGCGGCCAGCACGATGAAGACCATCGGGGCGCGCCACTCGCGGCCGAAGAACCACTTGACCGCCGCATCGTGCTGGTTGTTCAGCGCGAAGGCGAACAGCGCGAAGAACAGGGCGGCCCGCAAGAGCCAGATCAGGGCACGCATCGCGGCGGATTCTATCGGCGCGCCGCGCGCCGAGGCCGGGCTCAGACCTCGCCCGACGGCGTGGCGGCGCGCTGCGCCTCGAGCTCGGCGGTGCGCGCGTCGACCGCCTCGCGCAGCGCCTTGCCGGGCTTGAAGTGCGGCACCAGCTTCTCGGGGATCAGCACCTGCTCGCCCGAGCGCGGGTTGCGGCCCATGCGCGGCGGGCGGCGGTTGATCGAGAAGCTGCCGAAGCCGCGGATCTCGATGCGGTGGCCGCGTGCCAGCGCGTCGGTCATCGCGTCGAGGATGGTCTTGACGGCGAACTCGGTGTCGCGGTGGGTCAGCTGGCTGAAGCGCTCGCCCAGCAGGGCCACGAGGTCGGATCGGGTCATGGGGCGGTCGGGTGGGCTGAGGTCGGTGCGTCGGATCGGCCTGCGCGCATGCCCTCGGCGAAGGCATGCGCGCAGGCCGGAAGCCCGCGAGGGCTCCCGGCTGCGCTGTTCTTCTTAGTTGTTGCCCTGGTCCAGCTTGGCCTTGAGCAGCGCGCCGAGGCTGGTGGTGCCGGCGTTCTCGCGCTCCGAGGTCTGCTGCAGGCGCTGCATCGCTTCCTGGTTGTCGGCCTGGTCCTTGGCCTTGATCGACAGCTGGATCGAGCGCGTCTTGCGGTCGACGTTGACGATCAGCGTGGTGACCTCGTCGCCTTCCTTCAGCACGTTGCGGGCGTCCTCGACGCGGTCGCGCGAGATCTCGCTGGCGCGCAGGTAGCCGGTGACGTCGTCGGACAGCTGGATCTCGGCGCCGCGCGCGTCGACCGTCTTGACCTTGCCGGTGACGGTGGCGCCGCGGTCGTTGAGCGTCGTGTAGGTCGCGAACGGGTCGCCGTCGAGCTGCTTGATGCCCAGCGAGATGCGCTCGCGCTCGACATCGATCGCCAGCACGATGGCCTCGACCTCCTGGCCCTTCTTGTAGTTGCGCACGGCGGTCTCGCCGGCTTCGTGCCAGGACAGGTCCGACAGGTGCACCAGGCCGTCGATGCCGGCGGCCAGGCCGACGAACACGCCGAAGTCGGTGATCGACTTGACCGGGCCCTTGAGCTTGTCGCCGCGCTTGTGGTTCTGCGCGAATTCGTCCCAGGGGTTGGCCTTGCACTGCTTCATGCCCAGGCTGATGCGGCGCTTGTCCTCGTCGATCTCGAGCACCATGACCTCGACCTCTTCACCGAGGGTGACGAGCTTCGAGGGCGCGACGTTCTTGTTGGTCCAGTCCATTTCCGAGACGTGCACCAGGCCTTCGATGCCCGGTTCGATCTCGACGAAGGCGCCGTAGTCGGCGATGTTGGTGATCTTGCCGAACAGGCGGGTGCCCGACGGGTAGCGGCGCGACACGCCGACCCAGGGGTCGTCGCCCATCTGTTTCAGGCCCAGCGAGACGCGGTTCTTCTCGGCGTCGAACTTCAGCACCTTGGCGGTCAGCTCCTGGCCGACCGTGACCACTTCGCTCGGGTGGCGCACGCGGCGCCAGGCCATGTCGGTGATGTGCAGCAGGCCGTCGATGCCGCCGAGGTCGACGAAGGCGCCGTACTCGGTGATGTTCTTGACCACGCCGTTGACGAAGGCGCCTTCGCGCAGCGTCGACAGCAGCTTGGCGCGCTCCTCGCCCATCGAGGCCTCGACCACCGCGCGGCGCGACAGCACCACGTTGTTGCGCTTGCGGTCGAGCTTGATGACCTTGAACTCCATGGTCTTGCCCTCGAACGGCGTCATGTCCTTGACCGGACGCGTGTCGAGGAGCGAGCCCGGCAGGAAGGCGCGGATGCCGTTGACGAGGACGGTCAGGCCGCCCTTGACCTTGCCGTTGACGGTGCCGGTGACGAAGTCGCCGGACTCGAGCGAGCGCTCCAACGACATCCACGACGCGAGGCGCTTGGCCTTGTCGCGCGACAGGATGGTGTCGCCGTAGCCGTTCTCGATTGCGTCGATCGCGACCGAGACGAAGTCGCCGACCTGGACTTCCAGTTCGCCGGTGTCGTTCTTGAACTCCTCGATCGCGACGTAGGCCTCGCTCTTGAGGCCGGCGTTGACGACGACGAAGCTGTGCTCGATGCGGACCACCTCGGCGGTGATGACCTCGCCGGCGCGCATGTCCGAGCGCTTCAGCGACTCCTCGAACAGGGCGGCAAAGGATTCCATGCCTTGCGACGAGGCGGTTGCGGTTTGAGTCATTGGGTTTTCCTGGTGCCGGCGGCGCCGGCGGCTGTGCCCCGCGAGGGGCGGTTAGGTTGTAAGAACCGCCGCTTCGGCGGCAGCTTGCGCTGCCGTCATGCCGGGGTACCGGGCGGTACCGCGGGAAACGTCGGGCCTGTTCTGCCCTTCAGCTTGCGAGGTCGCTCACATGAAAGGGCTGCACCTGCTGCCACCAACCCAGCACCTGCTCGACCGAGGCTTCGATCGAGAGCGCCGAGTTGTCGAGCAACCGGGCTTCTTGCGCCGGGACCAGGGGCGCGACGCTGCGGTTGCGATCCCGCTCGTCGCGCGCCTCCAGATCGGCGCGAAGACTGTCAAGGTTAGCAGGAATTCCTTTTGAAATCAACTGCTTATGACGCCTTTCCGCGCGCTCGGCGGTGCCGGCGGTGAGGAAGACCTTGAGCGCGGCGTCCGGGAAGATCACCGTGCCCATGTCGCGGCCGTCGGCGACCAGGCCGGGCAGCCGGCGGAAGGACAGCTGCAGCTCGACCAGCGCCTGGCGGACCGCCGGCAGCGCGGCGATCTGCGAGGCCAGGCTGCCGACCGCCTCCTCGCGCAGCGCGTCGCTGACGTCCTCGCCGGCCAGCAGGGCGCGCTGCTGCTCGAAGCGCAGCGGCAGGCGGCGGGCCAAGCTGGCGACGGCCGCCTCGTCGGTGGCGGCGACGCCGGCGCGCAGCGCCGCCAGCGCGGTGGCGCGGTAGAGCGCGCCGGAATCGAGGTGGTGGTAGCCGAGCGCTTCGGCCAGCGCGCTGCCCAGCGTGCCCTTGCCGGAGGCGGTGGGGCCGTCGACCGTGAGCACCGGGATCGCGCCCGGGGCGGCCTCGACGACGCCGAACAGCACGTCGAAGTACTCGGGGAAGGTCTTGCCGACGCAGCGTGGGTCGAGCACCCGGACGGCGACCTGGCCGCCGACCAGGGGGTTGAACGCAGCCAGAGAGGCGCACATCGCCATCCGGTGGTCGTCGTAGGTGTGGATCGCGGCGGCCTGCCAGCGCGCCGGCGGGCTGACCTCGATGAAGTCCGACCCCTCGACCACCGCCGCGCCGAACTTGCGCAGCTCGGCCGCCATCGCGGCGATGCGGTCGGTTTCCTTGACGCGCCAGCTCGCGATATTGGTCAGCCGCGTCGTGCCTTCGGCGTACAGCGCCATCACCGCCAGCGTCATCGCCGCGTCGGGGATGTGGTTGCAGTCGAGCGTGATGGCGCGCAAAGGCCAGGCGCCGCGCTTGACGAGCAACGCGTTCGGCTCCTCGGTGACGTCGGCGCCCATCGCGCGCGCCGCCTCGACGAAGCGGATGTCGCCCTGGATCGACGCGGCGCCGACGCCCTCGATGCGCAGCGGCACGCCCTGCGCGGCGATCGCGCCGGCGGCGACGAAGTAGGACGCCGACGAGGCATCGCCCTCGACGTGGATCTCGCCCGGCGAGCGGTAGGCCGAACCCTGAGGGATCGTGAAGCGCTGCCAGCCTTCGCGCCGCACCGCGATGCCGAAGCGCGCCAGCAGCGCCAGCGTGATCTCGACATAGGGCTTGGAGATCAGGTCGCCCTCGACCTCGATGACGAGGTCGCGCGCGGCCGCCACCAAGGGCAAGGCCAGCAGCAGCGCGGTCAGGAACTGGCTGGACACATCGCCGCGCACGCGGATCGGGGCGTCGAGCTTCAGCTGCCCGCCGTCGAGCCGCAGCGGGGGGTAGCCCTCGTTCGCGAGGCAGGTGATCGCACAGCCCAGCGGGCGCAGCGCGTCGACCAGGTCGCCGATCGGCCGCTCGTGCATGCGCGGCACGCCGGAGAGTTCGAAGCGCCCGCCCTGCGTGGCCGCCAGCAGCGCCAGCGCCGCGGCCAGCGGCCGCATCGCGGTGCCGGCATTGCCGAGGAAGAGCTTGGCCTCCTTCACCGCCAGCCGGCCGCCGAGGCCGGTGACCTCGAGCACCTCGCCGTCGCGCCGCAGGCCACAGCCCAGCGTGCGCAGCGCATCGAGCATCACACGGGTGTCGTCGGAGTCGAGCAGGTCGTGCACCCGCGTCGTGCCGGTGCTCAGCCCGGCGAGCAGCAGCACGCGGTTGGAGATGCTTTTGGAGCCGGGCAGGCGCACCCGGCCTGCCACTGCTGTCAGCGGGGGGATGTCGAGAAAAGCAGGAGGACGCATGGAGGTGGTGAGCTGTTGCCTTCACCAGCAGACGCCGCGGATCCGGCTCCGCCGGTCCGCCAGCGTCGCCCCCTGGAGGGCGAGCGGCGAAGCCGCAACGGGGGTGGTCCCATCTCTAGCGGCTGCCGCCCGGCTTGGGATTGCTCATCTGCCAGCCGGCGCGCGACTCGGCGGCGCTGCGGATCAGGTCCTCCAGCGCCTCGTGGTTGCCGAGCTTCATCACATGCTCGAGCGCGTCGAGGGTGTGGCGGAAGCGCTGCGACTGCTTCAGGATCTCTTCGCGGTTGCTCATCAGCACGTCGCGCCACATCACCGGGTCGCTGGCGGCGATGCGGGTGAAGTCGCGGAAGCCCGGGCCGGCGAGCGAGAGGAAGTCCCTGCCGGCCGGCTGCTTGGCGACCGACGAGAAGTAGGCGAAGGCCAGCAGGTGCGGCAGGTGGCTGACGGCGGCGAAGGCGGCGTCGTGGTTCTCGGCGCTCATCTTCAGCACCTGGCAGCCGATCGCGGCCCAGACGTCGGTGGCCTTCTGCAGCAGCTCGGGGCGGGTCTGCAGCATCGGCGTCAGGATCACCTGGCGGCCGGCGTAGAGCAGGGGGTCGGCATGCTCGATGCCGGCCGTTTCCTTGCCGGCGATCGGATGGGCTGGCACGAAGTTGCCGACCTGCTCCTTCAGCACCCGGCGCGCGGCGTCGACCACGTCGCGCTTGGTGCTGCCGACGTCCATGAACAGCGTGCCGGGCTCGATCAGGTGCTTGATCGCCTTGAAGGTCGCCTCGGTGGCGGCCACTGGCACCGCGATCAGCACGATGTCCGAGCCGGCCACCGCGAGCAGCGCCGACTCGGCGACGATGTCGATCACGCCGAGCTTCTTGGCCTTCTCGGTGGTCGACGGCGACTTGCTGTAGCCGATCACGCGCTTGACCAGCCCGGCGCGCTTCAACGCGAGCGCGAACGAGCCGCCCATCAGGCCGCATCCGATGACGCCGAGCTGGGTGAACATCAGCGCCTGCCGGGCCGCCCCAAGGGCGCTGAGCGCCACCTCGGGGGGCAGCGAACGAAGTGAGCGTGGGGGCGCATGGTTCTAGTGCACGTCCAGCGGGTAGGTGCCGAGCAGCTTGAAGTAGGAGCACACCGCGCGCAGTTCGGCCAGCGCCTTGGTCACCGCCGGGTCGTCCGGGTGGCCCTGCAGGTCGATGTAGAAGTAGTACTCCCACTGGTCGGCGGTGCGCGCCGGGCGCGACTCGAAGCGCGACATCGACACGCCGTGCACCTTCAGCGGCACCAGCATGTCATGCACCGCGCCGGGCCGGTTGGTCACCGACACCACCAGGCTGGTGCAGTCGTGGCCGCTGGCCTGCGGCTGCGGGTGGCGGTCCGGGTGGGTGACGATGACGAAGCGGGTGCGGTTGTGCGGATCGTCCTGGATCGCCGGCGCGACGACATGCAGGCCGAACTCGCTGCCGGCGCGCTCGCTCGCCACCGCGGCCAGCGACGGATCCAGCGACGCGAGGCGGGCGCCCTCGCCGTTGCTCGACACCGGCCGCCGCTCGACATCGGGCAGGTGGTAGCTGAGCCAGCCATGGCATTGCGCGAGCGCCTGCGGGTGCGCGCAGACGGCGGTGATGCCCTCGAGCGAGTTGTCGCGGCGCAGCAGGTTGTGGCGCACGAACAGACTCGTCTCGCCGATGATGAACAGCGGCGTGGTCAGGAACAGGTCCAGCGAGCGCGCGACCACGCCCTCGGTCGAGTTCTCCACCGGCACCACGCCGAAGTCGGCGGCGCCGGCGGTGGTGGTGCGGAACACCTCGTCGATGCTGGCGCAGGACACGCGCACGATCGAGCTGCCGAAGTAGCCCAGCGCCGCCTGCTCGCTGAAGGTGCCGGCCGGGCCCAGGTAGGCCACCCGCGTCGGCGTCTCGAGCGCGCGGCAGGCCGACATGATCTCGCGCCAGATCGGCGCCACACTCTCGGTCGGCAGCGGCCCGGGGTTGACCGACTTCAGGCCGTCGATCACCTGCGCCTCGCGCTCGGGGCGGAACACCACCGAGCCCTCGCGCTTCTTGATCTCGCCGACCTCGCCGGCCAGCGCGGCACGGCGGTTCAGCAGGGACAGCAGTTCGCGATCGACCGCGTCGATCTGCGTGCGCAGGCCCTGCAGAGCCGGATCGACGGGGGAGGGCGACGAGTCAGCCATGGCGTGCGGCAAATTCTCGCATGTAGGTCACCAGCGCCTCGACGCCGGCGAGCGGCATCGCGTTGTAGATCGAGGCGCGCAGGCCGCCCACGCTCTTGTGGCCCTTCAGGCCCAGCAGGCCGCGCTCGGCGGCCCCGGCGAGGAAGGGCGCGACCAGGGCCTCGTCGGACAGGAAGAACGGCACGTTCATGCGCGAGCGGCAGTCGGGTGCGACCTCGTTGCGGTAGTAGCCGCCGGAGCCGTCGATCGCCCCGTACAGCAGGGCCGCCTTCGCGACGTTGCGACGCTCCATCGCGGCGACGCCGCCCTCGGCGGCGATCCAGTCGAACACCAGCCCGGCGATGTAGATCGCGAAGGTCGGCGGCGTGTTGTACATCGAGCCGTGGCTCGCGACCTGGGCGTAGTCGAAGGCGCTCGGGCAGGCCGGCAGCGCATGGCCGATCAGGTCCTCGCGCACGATCACCAGCGTCAGCCCGGCCGGGCCGATGTTCTTCTGCGCGCCGGCGTAGGCCAGCGCGACGCGCGACCAGTCGACAGCCCGCGAGGCGATGTGCGAGGAACAGTCGATCACCAGCGGCGCGTCGCTGCCGAGCGCGACCAGGTCGGGCAGTTCGTGCACCTCGATGCCATGGATGGTCTCGTTGCTGCACAGGTGCACGTAGCTGGCGCCGGCGCTGAGCCGCCAGGTCGATGGCGAAGGCAGCGTCAGGTGCTCGTGGCGCTCGCCGACATCGTTGCTCGCCGCGATGCGCGCGTCGCTGTAGCGCCGGGCCTCGGCGTGGGTCTTGTGCGACCAGGAGCCGGTGATCACGTGATCGGTGATCGCGCCCGGTCGGCGGCCGGCCAGGTTCATCGGCACGATCGCGTTGGCGCCGATCGCGCCGCCCTGCATGAACAGGATCTTGAACGTCGCCGGGACGGCCAGCAGCTCGCGGATGCGCGCCTCGCTGCGCTCGAAGATCTGCGTGAACTCGCGGCCGCGGTGGCTCATCTCCATCACGCCCATGCCCGAGCCCTGCCAGTCGAGCATCTCGGCGGCGGCCTGGCGCAGCACCGGCTCCGGCAGCGTCGCCGGCCCGGGCGAGAAGTTGAACGGCCTCGCGGCCATCACTTCTTCGAAGCGGCCGGCGCGGCGGGGGCGGGCGGTGCGCTACCCGCCGCCGGCGCACTGGCGGCCTTCTGCGCGGCCTGCAGGCGCTGGGCCATCTGCTGTTCCAGGGCGCGGATCTTCGGCTCGATGGTGGGGCGCGTCTCGGCGACCAGTTTCGTCGCCAGCGCCTTCTGCATGTCGCCGCCGAGCTGCTGGTACCTCTTGAACAGCGGCGAGTTCAGCAGCGTCGCGAGCTGCTTGAGCTCGTCCTCGCTGAACTTCTCCTCGAGCACCGGACCGATCGTGGTCGGCGCCAGTTCGACCGCCCGCTTGCGCAGCAGCGGCACCGCCTCGTCGGCGTATTTCTTCGCCGCGGCCTGCAGGTCCTTGACGACGGCCTCGCGCTGCTCGGGCGGCAAGCCCCCCTGGACCGCCATCGCCGCGCGCTGCAGCATCGCGTTCGCCGGCTGTTCGGCGAGCTGCTGGCCGGTGGCTTCGATCGCTCCTTGCTGGGCCTGCAGGACCTTCTGCACCAGGTCCTTCTTGGCCTGGGCATGGACCTGACCCGCCAGCAACAGCGCGCCGGCCACGATGACGAGCTTGAGCATCAGGGGTTCTCCTCGGCGGGTGCGCCGGTGTCGGTGGGGGCCTCGCCGGCGTCGTTCTCGACGATGCGCTGCAGGCCGGATAGTTGGGAGCCGTCGTCCAGCGCGATCAGCGTCACGCCCTGGGTGGCGCGGCCGAGCTCGCGGATCTCGCTGACGCGGGTGCGCACCAGCACGCCCTTGTCGGTGATCAGCATGATCTCGTCCTCGGGCCGCACCAGCGTGGCGGCGACGACCTTGCCGTTGCGCTCGCTCTGCTGGATCGCGATCATGCCCTTGGTGCCGCGGCCGTGGCGGGTGTACTCGGCGATCGAGGTGCGCTTGCCGTAGCCGTTCTCGGTGGCGGTCAGCACGCTCTGCGACTCGTCCTCGGCGACCAGCATCGCGATCACCTTCTGGCCGGGCTCGAGCGCCATGCCGCGCACGCCGCGCGCCGCACGCCCCATCGGCCGCACGTCGTCCTCGTCGAAGCGCACCGCCTTGCCGCCGTCGGAGAACAGCATCACGTCGTGGTGGCCGTCGGTCAGCGCGGCTCCGATCAGGTGGTCGCCCTCGTCCAGATCCACCGCGATGATGCCGGCCTTGCGCGGGTTGCTGAACTCATCGAGCGCGGTCTTCTTCACCGTGCCCAGCGCCGTGCCCATGAAGATGTAGTGGTCGGCCGGGAAAGTGCGGAACTCGCCGGTCAGCGGCAGCACCACCGTGATCTTCTCGCCCGGCTGCAGCGGGAACATGTTGACGATGGGCTTGCCGCGCGACGCGCGGCCGCCCTGCGGCACCTCCCAGACCTTCAGCCAGTACACGCGCCCGCGGTCGCTGAAGCACAGCATCCAGTCGTGGGTGTTGGCGATGAAGAGCTGGTCGATCCAGTCGTCTTCCTTGGTCTGCGCGGCCTGCTTGCCGCGGCCACCGCGGCGCTGGGCGCGGTATTCGGTGAGCGGCTGGCTCTTGATGTAGCCGGTGTGGCTGAGCGTCACGACCATGTCGGTCGGCGTGATCAGGTCCTCGGTGCCGAGCTCCTGCACGTTGTGCTCGATCACGCTGCGGCGCGCGCCGAGCTTGGTCTGGCCGAACTCCTGCTTCAGCGCCACCAGCTCCTCGCTGATGATGCTGGTCACGCGCTGCGGCTTGGCGAGGATGTCCAGCAGGTCGGCGATCTGCGCCATCACCTCCTTGTACTCGCCGATGATCTTGTCCTGCTCCAGGCCGGTGAGGCGCTGCAGGCGCATCTGCAGGATCTCCTGCGCCTGGTCGTCCGACAGCCGGTACAGCCCGCCGGCCTGCATGCCGTAGTGCAGCGGCAGGCCCTCGGGGCGGAAGGCCTCGCGGCCACCGGGCGTCTCGCCCTCGGCGCGCGCGAGCATCTCGCGCACCAGCGACGAGTCCCAGCTCTTGTCCATCAGCGCCAGCTTGGCCAGCGGCGGCGTCGGCGAATTCCTGATGATCTCGATGAACTCGTCGATATTGGCCAGCGCCACCGCCAGGCCTTCGAGCACATGGCCGCGCTCGCGCGCCTTTTTCAGCTCGAACACGGTGCGCCGCGTCACCACCTCGCGGCGGTGCTCGAGGAAGACCTCGACCAGGTCCTTCAGGTTGCACAGCTTGGGCTGGCCGTCGATCAGCGCGACCATGTTGATGCCGAAGCTGTCCTGCAGCTGGGTCTGCTTGTACAGGTTGTTCAGCACCACCTCGGGCACTTCGCCGCGCTTCAACTCGATGACGACGCGCATGCCCGACTTGTCGCTCTCGTCCTGGATGTGGCTGATGCCCTCCAGCTTCTTCTCGTGGACGAGCTCGGCCATGCGCTCGAGCAGCGTCTTCTTGTTCACCTGGTAGGGAATCTCGTCGACGATGATGGCCTGGCGCGCACCCTTGTCGATGTCCTCGAAGTGGCACTTCGCACGCATGACCACCTTGCCGCGGCCGGTGCGGTAGCCCTCGCGCACGCCGTTGAGGCCGTAGATGGTCGCGGCGGTCGGGAAGTCCGGCGCCGGGATGATCTCCATCAGCTCGTCGATCGAGGCCTCGGGGTTCCTCAGCAGGTGCAGGCAGGCGTCGACGGTTTCGTTGAGGTTGTGCGGCGGGATGTTGGTCGCCATGCCCACCGCGATGCCGGCGCTGCCGTTGACCAGCAGGTTCGGCAGTCGCGTCGGCAGCACCAGCGGCTCCTTCTCGCTGCCGTCGTAATTGGGGCCGAAATCGACGGTCTCCTTGTCGATGTCGGCCAGCATCTCGTGGGCGATCTTGGCGAGGCGGATTTCCGTGTAGCGCATGGCCGCCGCGTTGTCGCCATCGACCGAGCCGAAGTTGCCCTGGCCGTCGACCAGCATGTGACGCAATGAAAAGTCCTGCGCCATCCGCACGATGGTGTCGTAGACCGCGGTGTCGCCATGCGGGTGGTACTTGCCGATCACGTCGCCGACGATGCGCGCGCTCTTCTTGTAGGCCCGGTTCCAGTCGTTGTTCAACTCGTGCATCGCGAACAGCACGCGCCGGTGCACGGGCTTCAGGCCGTCGCGCGCGTCGGGCAGCGCGCGGCCGACGATCACGCTCATCGCGTAATCGAGGTAGGAACGCCGCATCTCCTCTTCGAGGCTGACGGGCAGGGTTTCCTTGGCGAACGAGGTCATGGGTCGGGGCGGCGCGGAGCGCAACGGGGCGAACGAGCGGTCCGCCGGGACGGGCACGTCAGCCGATCGGGACGATGCGGTGACCGAAGGATTCTAGGTGCGGCTCGTTGTCGTGGCAGAGCAACAGGCCGCAGGGCTGTTCCGTCGTGCCTGGGCAAAGCCTTGTTCAGTCAAACCCATATGGCACAATGATTTTGGACGTTCTGAAACGTTCTGAAACGTGCTGGATCGCTGTCGTGTCGCGGTTCCGGTCCATATTTGTTTGCAGTCGTGCCGCCTGCATCGCGGCCCATCCTGAGAGGAGAATCATGAAAAAGCTGAACACGGTGGCAGTGCTCTTCGCCGCTGCCGCTCTCGGTGGCTGCGCCACCTCGGGCGGCCCCGCGAGCGGCGTGATCGACAACTGGCGTGCTTCCGACGGTACCGTCGTGAAGAACGGGACCAACGAGCACTGCTGGCGCAACGCGTTCTGGACGCCCGCCACCGCGCTGGCCGGCTGCGACGGCGCTCCGGCGCCGGCCGCGCCGCCCGCCCCGGCCCCGGCGCCTGCGCCGGCCGTTGCGCCGCCCGCACCGCCGAAGGCCCCGCCGCCGCCCCCGCCGGCCCCGGTCAGCGAGAAGGTGACCTACGCCGCCGACGCGTTCTTCGACGTCGACAAGGCGATCCTCAAGCCCGAGGCCAAGGCCAAGCTCGACGACCTGGCCAGCAAGATCGGCGGCATGAACCTCGAAGTCGTGATCGCGGTCGGCCACACCGACTCCGACGGTGGCGACGCCTACAACCAGAAGCTGTCTGAGCGTCGTGCCGACGCGGTGAAGGCCTACCTCGTGTCCAAGGGCATCGAGCAGAACCGGATCTACACCGAAGGCAAGGGCGAGAAGCAGCCGGTCGCCGACAACAAGACCAAGGAAGGCAAGGCGAAGAACCGCCGCACCGAGATCGAGGTCGTCGGTACCCGCAACAAGAAGTAGGCCTCGCGGCCTGCTGTCGAGAACCCCGCCTCGGCGGGGTTTTCTGTTTTCAGCGGCTGGGGTTGGCGCCCCGGCCCCTAACATCGCCGCATGACGACCGCCGCCAACGCCGACCCGCAGGAGCTCGCCAAGTTCAGCGAGCTCGCCCACCGCTGGTGGGACCCGGACAGCGAGTTCCGCCCGCTGCACCAGATCAACCCCTTGCGGCTCGATTGGATCGCCGGGCTCGTCCCGCTGACGGGACGGCGCGTGCTGGATGTCGGTTGCGGCGGGGGCATCCTCGCCGACGCGATGGCGCGCCGCGGCGCCGAGGTGCTGGGCATCGATCTGTCGAGCAAGGCGCTCAAGGTCGCGCAGCTGCATGCGCTGGAGGCGGCCACGCCGTCGGTCCACTACCGCGAGGTGGCCGCCGAGGCGCTGGCCGCCGAGCAGCCGGGCGAGTACGACGTCGTCACCTGCATGGAGATGCTCGAGCATGTGCCCGACCCGTCCTCGATCGTGCGCGCCTGCGCCGACCTGGCCAAGCCCGGCGCGCAGCTGTTCTTCTCGACGCTGAACCGCAACCCCAAGTCCTTCCTGTTCGCGATCGTCGGCGCCGAGTACCTGCTCGAGCTGTTGCCGCGCGGCACCCACGAGTACGCGCGCTTCATCCGCCCGAGCGAGCTGGCGCGCTGGTGCCGCGAGGCCGGGCTCGAGGTCGTCGCGACGCGCGGCATGGAATACAACCCGCTCACCCAGCGCTACTGGATGAGCGCCGACACCAGCGTGAACTACCTGTTCGCGTGCCGCAAGCCATGAGCTTCTCCGTGCGCGCGGTGCTGTTCGACCTCGACGGCACGCTGGCCGACACCGCGCCCGACCTCGGCGGCGCCCTCAACCGCATGCGCGCGCGGCGCGGCATGGCGCCGCTGCCGATCGCGCGGCTGCGCCCGGTCGCGTCGGCGGGTGCGCGCGGCATGCTCGGCGCGGGCTTCTCGATCTCGCCCGACATGGACGGCTACGAGCCGCTGCGCGACGAGTTCCTCGCCGAATACGAGGCGGCGCTGGACCGCGACTCGGTGCTGTTCGACGGGGTCGCCGACTGCCTTGCGCGGCTCACCGAGCGCGGGCTGCGCTGGGGCGTGGTCACCAACAAGGCGACCCGCTTCACCGGGCGGGTGCTCGACGGCCTGGGCCTGAGCGCCGAGGTGGTGGTGTGCGGCGACACGACGCCGCATGCCAAGCCGCACCCGGCGCCGCTGCTCGAGGCCTGCAGCCGCCTCGGCGTCGGCGTGGACGAGGCGATCTACGTCGGTGACGACCTGCGCGACATGCAGGCCGCGCGCGCCGCCGGCATGCCGGCGATCGCCGCCGGCTACGGCTATCTCGGCGACTCGCCCGACCTCGCGGCCTGGGGCGCCGACGCGGTGATCGACACGCCGCTCGCGCTGCTGGACCTGCTCGTCGCGCCGCGCTGAGCCGCGGGCGTTCACGGGTTTGACCGCGTCGGCGCGCGGCCGGCACACTCGGCCCATGTCCCGACTGCCTCTGCCCGGTGCGCTGCGCGGCCGACTCGTCAAGCTCGCCGCCGTCCTCGCGGCGCTCGCCTTGCTGTGGACGGCGGCCGTCGGCTGGGCGCTGCCGCGGCTGCTGCAGCCGCGCATCGAGGCGGCGGCGACCGAGGCGCTCGGTGCGCCGCTCGTGATCGACGAGATCGACATCGCACCCTGGTCGCTGCAGGTGAGCGTGCTCGGCCTGCGGCTCGGCCCGGCCGAGGCGCCGTGGCTGCGCGTCGCCGAGGTGACGGCCGACGTGTCGGCCGAATCGCTGTGGCGCCTCGCGCCGGTGCTCGAGCGGCTCGTCGTGCGCAAGCCGCAGGTCGAGCTCGAGCGCATCGATGCGCAGCGCTTCAACGTCTCGCCGATGCTCGACGCGCTGGCCAAGCGCCCGCCCGCGCCGCCCGATGCCGAGCCGGCGCGCTTCGCGGTCAACAACGTGCAGCTCGAAGGCGGGCGCATCCGTTTCCTCGACCGCGTGAGCGGCGCCGAGCACCTGGTCGAGGCACTGCACATCGGCCTGCCCTTCGTCTCCAACCTGCCGTCGCACGTCGCGATCGACGTGGAGCCGCTGCTCGATGCCGTGGTCAACGGCAGCCGCCTCGCGTTGCGCGGCAAGACGCGACCCTTCGACGAGGGGCTGCGCTCCAGCATCGTGGTGGACTGGCGGCGGCTCGACCTGCCGGTGTGGCTGGCCGGCGTGGTGCCGCTGCTGCCGCGGCCGGTGCCGGTGAGCCTGCAGCAGGGCCTGCTCGACGTGGCGCTGCAGATCGACTTCGAGCGCCGCGCCGACCCCCAGCCCGACGTGCTGCGCATCGGCGGCACGGCCACGCTGGCGCAACTGCAACTCGTGCTGCCGGAACAGGGCCTGGCGGTCGCGTTCGATCAGCTTGCCGTGACCGGGCTGGACCTGCGTCCGTTCGAGCGGCAGGCGCGCGTGGGCGCGGTGCAGCTGCAGGGACCGGTCGTCGAGCTCGACCTGCAGGCGCCGCCGCCGCCGGCGCGCGGCGAGGCTGCGCCGGCCGAGGCCCCGGCGGCGGGCGGCTGGACATGGTCGGTCGGCAGCGTGAAGCTGGCCGACGGCCGCGTGACGCTGAAGCACGCGGCCTGGCCCGCGGGCCAGACGCTCACGCTGGCGTCGGCCGACATCCAGGGCCTCGACGCCCGCCCCGACGCCGCGCCCGCCACGCTGGCACTGCAGGCCGCGGACGCGCAGGGCGCGCGGATCCGCGTCGATGGCACGCTCGGCGTGGCTGCGCGGCAGGTCGCGCTGAAGGCCGACGTGCAGGGCCTCAAGCCGCTGCCCTGGCTGGCGCCATGGGAGGCGCTGCTGCCGGTGCGGCTGCTCGACGCGACCGTCGCCGTGCAGGCCCAGGCCGAGGCCGGCGCCACCGGCTGGGCGCTGAAGGACGGCGCGCTGCAGGTCGATGGCTTGCAGCTCCAGCCGCGGGCTGCGAAGGCCGGGCCGCGAGCCGGCACCGACAAACTCGGCCTCGCGCGCCTTGCCGTCGCCGGCGCTCGGCTGCGCGGCGAGCCCGGTCAGCCCATCGATGCACAGGTCGCGTCGGTCGTGCTCGACGGCCTGGACCTGCAGGCCGCGCGTGACGAGCGTGGTGGCCTCGCGTGGCTGCCGCCCGCCGCGGACGACAAGAGCACGCCGGCCGCGCCGCGCAGCGATGACACGCCGCCGCCGCACTGGCAGCTCGAGGAGCTGCGCTGCAGCGGCTGCAGCGTCGCGCTGTCCGACCGCGGCGTGAAGCCGGCCGCGCAGATCGCCTTCACGCGCATCGACCTCGCGTTGCGCAAGCTGTCCGGCGACCTCGCCCAGCCCATCGACTTCGAGCTCGCCGGCCTGGCCGGCCGCACCGGCAAGGGCGGCCGGCTGCAGCTGCGCGGCGAGGTCCGTCCGCAGCCGCTGGCGCTGAAGAGCCGCATCGACATCCGGTCGCTCGACCTGAGCGGGCTGCAGCCCTACCTGGAGCCGCACGTGAACCTCGCGCTCGCGTCGGCCAAGGCCACGGCGGTGGGTGACCTCGCGCTCGACGGCAGCGCCCGGCAGCCGCTGGCGGCGGTGCGCTGGAAGGGCCGCGCGGCGCTCACCGAGCTGCGCACGCTCGACAAGCTCAACGACGCCGAGCTGGTGCGCTTCAAGCGTCTCGGCCTCGACGCGATGGAGGTGCACTGGAAGCCCGACGCGCTGGTCGCCGACCTGGGCCAGATCGCGCTGGAGGACTTCTACGGCCGCGTGATCGTCAACGCCGACGGCCGCATCAACCTGCGCGACATCGTCAAGCGCGGCGAGGAGGATCGCTCGCTCACCACGCCCACCGACGCCGCGGCGGCGCCCCCGGCCGCCGAGCCCCCGCCGGCCGACGCTGCCGCCTCCGCGCCCGAGCCGGCCGCCTCGGCCTCGGCCGGCCCCGGCCCGCAGCTGCGCTGGGCCGGGATCAGGCTGGCCAACGGCACGGTGGACTTCACCGACAACTTCATCCGCCCCAACTACTCGGCCAAGCTGACCGACATCGCCGGCGAGATCTCGGCGCTAGCCTGGAACGACCCGCAGCCGGCCACCGTCAAGGTCGCGGGCCGCGTCGACGGCAGCGCGCCGCTGGAGATCGGCGGCACCATGCACCCGCTGGGCCCGCGGCTCGCGACCGACATCACCGCCAGCGCGCGCGGCATCGACATCACGCGCCTGACGGCCTACTCGGCCCGCTACGCCGGCTACGGCATCGAGAAGGGCACGCTGTCGGTCAACGTGCGCTACCGGATCGTCGACGGCAAGCTCGAGGCCGAGAACCAGCTCTACCTCGACCAGCTCACCTTCGGCGACAAGGTCGACAGCCCGACCGCGCTGAAGCTGCCGATCCTGCTGGCCGTCTCGCTGCTGAAGGACCGCAACGGCGTGATCGACATCCACCTGCCGATCAGCGGCAGCCTCGACGACCCCAAGTTCTCGATCGGCGGGATCATCGTCAAGGTCATCGTCAACCTGATCACCAAGGCCATCACCGCGCCGTTCTCGCTACTGGCCAGCGCCTTTGGCGGCGGCGGCGAGGAGCTCGGCTACGTGGAGTTCGAGCCCGGCTCGACGGTGCTCAGCGAGGTCAGCAGCAAGCGGCTGGACACCCTGGCCAAGGCGCTGCTCGACCGCCCCGCGCTCAAGCTCGAGGCCACCGGCCGCGCCGACGCCGCGCTGGACGACGCCGCGCTGCGCCGCCTGCACCTGGACCGGCTGATGCGCGCGGCCAAGGCCAAGTCCAGCGGCGACCTGCCCGACAGCGTGACGATCGAGCCCGCCGAGCGCGCCCGCTGGCTCGAGGCCGCCTACAAGGCCGCCGACCTCAAGGCCAAGCCGCGCAACCTGATCGGCCTGGCCAAGAGCCTGCCACCCGAGCAGATGGAGGCGCTGCTGCTCGAATCGGCCCCGGCCGGCGAGGAGGCGCTGCGCACGCTGGCCAACCAGCGCGGCGACCGCGTCAAGGCCTACCTGACCACCAGGGTGCCGGCCGATCGGGTGCTGCTCACCGCGTCGAAGCTCGGCAGCGAGGGCATCACCGACAAGGGCAGGACCACCCGCGTCGCCTTCGCCTTGAAGTGACGCCGGCAGGGACTTGAAACGCTGCGAGGGAGCGCCACCTACAATCCATCTCCTGGGGCCGACCTGGTTTCGACGTGGGTGCGGATCTGGAGTGGTGCATGCCGAGCATCAGTGAGCTCGTAAATCCAGCTGAAACAAACCAACTGCGAACGACGAACGTTTCGCCCTCGCCGCTTAAACACCGGTGAGCGTCTCAACGGCAGGCCGATGGGCCGGGCCCAAGCCGCAAGGCGGAAGGCTGAGACGTCATGCACATCGGCTGGTTGCTCGTCGGGTCACTTGGCGTTCAACGAGATTTAGGTGACTGGCGTTGCCCGTAGCGTGCTCCTGCGCGACGGCGGCGTGAGACCCAAATCAGGCAGCTAAGCATGTAGATCTACCCGGTGATGGCTTGCGGACGGGGGTTCGATTCCCCCCGGCTCCACCAGTTTCGGCGGCCTCCGCCAGCGCGCGCGCGCTGGTGGGGCGAGCCGATGATCGGCGCCGCGACGGCGCGCGCGGCTCAGGCGGCAGCACGCCTCAGCCGATCAGCCACCGATAGACGGCGGCAGCGACGAGCAGGCCGATGCCGACCAGCAGCAGCGGCCTCAGCACGTTCGGCTTCGCAGGCCGCGTCGCCCGCGGCCCCCGAGGGTGGTCCGACTCCTCGAAGTCCGAGCGCTTCGACCAGCCGTCGGCCGCGATCGAATCCTGCCGGTCCAGCCGGCTCTCGCCCCACTGCTGATCATTCCGAAATGCCATGCCGGATTGTTGCCCGGTTCCCGTCCCCGGCCGCGGCGCTCCCCCGAAACGCAGGGGCCGGTCAGCATGACGCGCCGAACGATCCTCCTCGCGCAGACGACAACGACGAAGAGGCCCTGACAGGTCAGACCGGCGGCAGGCCCGCTCGACCAATCCGTCGTGGCGCGCGTCCAGCATGGCCACGGGATCGGATGGACGACCCGACTCGGCGGTTCGCAGAGCCGGGCCCGCACGATCAACGGCGCCCTGCGCCGCGTACAACCAGGCCGTCTCTAGAGTGGCCGTCTGTTCCTCGCGCTGGCCGTCAGTGCAGGTTCCGCTGGATGCTCTCCAGCTCGGCAATGACACCGTCAACGATCTTGAGGAACTCGACGCGGGTCGGGTGCGGGTGCTCGGTGATCAGCTGTGCGGCGTGCTCGGCCAGCAACTCCTGGTGGGCCGCGCGTGCCCAGCGACGGACCTCCCAATAGGTGAGCAGAGCAAGGCGACCGAGATCCCCCGATCGTCGGGCGAAGTGCAGGCTCCCGAGGATGTCCTCGAGATCCGCTTGCAGGCCAATCTGTTGCTTCGGCGCGTTCATGTTGCAGTGCAGCATTATGGCGTAAGCTGAACCAGGCCTTACAACCGAGTAGTTCGATGGCGCCGCGACTTCGATGGTCGGGCAGCCGAGAAGTGGCGTCAGCGCGACGCGCACATCGACTGGCGCGACGAGCGCATCGCGCCGCACGCACGCGACAACCCGCAGGTCCGGGCGGCCGGCTCGATCGACCCGACCGCCCGGCGCGGTCGCGCGTCAGCTCTCCTCGCTGGCGATGAAGCGATAGGCGGCGGCACCGAGCAAGGCACCGACGATCGGCGCGAGCCAGAACAGCCAGAGCTGAGCCACCGCCCAATCGCCGACGAAGACCGCCACGCCGGTGCTGCGCGCAGGGTTGACCGATGTGTTGGTCACCGGAATGCTGATGAGGTGGATCAGCGTCAGCGCCAGCCCGATGGCGATGGGGGCGAAGCCTGCCGGCGCGCGCTTGTCGGTGGCGCCGAGGATGACCAGGAGGAAGAACATCGTCATGACCACCTCGGTCACCAGTGCGGCCAGCAGCGAATAGCCGCCGGGCGAGTGCGCGCCATAGCCGTTGGAGGCGAAGCCCTTGGCCACGTCGAATCCCGGCGCGCCGCTGGCGATCACGTACAGCACACCGCCCGCCGCGACGGCGCCCAGGACCTGCGCGACGATGTAGGGCAGGAGTCGGGCGGCCGGAAAGCGACCGCCCGCCCACAGGCCGATGGAGACCGCCGGGTTCAGATGGCAGCCGGAAATGTGGCCGATCGCAAAGGCCATCGTGAGGACGGTCAAGCCGAAGGCCAGCGAAACACCGTGCAGGCCGATGCCCACGTCGGGAAACGCGGCGGCGAGCACCGCGCTGCCGCAGCCACCCAGCACGAGCCAGAACGTCCCGAGAAACTCGGCGCTACATTGCTTCATCATCATCTTCTCCTCCGCGTGTAGGTGAACGGATCAGGTGTCAGATTGCCTTGCCGTCGAAGTTTTGAACTGGGATCGCCGCGAGGTCAATATTCGCCACGCATCGAAGATTCACGGCGGCGACGGCGTTGCCTTTGGGGTCCGTGCCTTCGCCAAAGACATGGATTCCGCATTTCGGGCAGAAGCGATGCTTGATGACATGCTTGTTGAACATGTAGGTGCCCACCGCTTCGTCTGGAGTTTTTAGTCGAAGACTGGTGCGCGGAACAAACCACAGCAGCGAGGCTCTCCTCGAGCAGATGGAACAGTTGCAGGCCAGCCCGCCATCAATGGTGCCCTCGACTTCGATGGCGACGTTGCCGCAGTGGCAGCTTCCGGTATAGGTGGTGTTCATGGTGCTCGGGGTTGGGTTCAGAGGATGGCCCTAATCTATTCAATCGGCAGCGCAGCGCGGAGCAACAAGATCGTCGTCAGAGGCGTCACCGGCGCTGCGTTGCGCAAGATTCAAACTCGAAGTGAGCCACGGAAGCCTCTGGCGGCGTAGTACGACTGCGCGCCGTTGTGATAGACGAACACCTTGCCATAGCGTCGATCGCAGAAGAGGGCTCCGCCGAGTGCTCTTACCTCAGACGGCGTTCTGATCCAACTGGAGGTCTTGGCATCAAGCTCACCAAGCTTCTGCAACTCTCGGTACTGTTCCTCTGTCAGAAGTTCGATGCCCATCGCGGCGGCCATTTCGACCGCGCTGCTCTCTGGCTTGTGCTCTTTCCGGGACTCACGCGCTTCAACGTCGTAGCAGGTACTTCTGCGACCCATGGGACTCTCTGCCGAGCAGTCACAGAAGGTGAAGCGATCGGACTCTTTGTCCCGCCCAATGACGTCAGGTTCACCACCCGTGGCCTCCATTTCCTGTAGCGACCTGAGTGCATCAGGATTGCCTTCGAGCTTGGCCAGCACTGCTGCCCATGCGATTCCGGCATGTCGGTGCATGTTCTTCTCGAAGCGAGCCTTCAGTACTTGGAGCAGTTCTTCGCCTGGCATGCCCACGTGAACCCCTCCCCGGAACGGCTGTGCTCGGCGGATGGTGGCAAGGCGATCCGCCTCCCGCAATCCCCCTTCGCGAGGACCGCCGATCCGAGCCAGACCGGGTAACTTACCGGGTAACTTCCGCTGAACCTGGCGATCATCCTAGGGGGTTCGATTCCCCCCGGGCCACATGTGAAGAGGGCTCGGCTGTGTCCGAGCCCTTGTCGCTTCTGAAGCGGTGTCAGCCCGGAATATCCGGCTCCACCAGCCTCGCCAGCTGCACCAGCGACTCCTGCCACCCCAGGTAGCACATCTCCAGCGGGATGACGTCGGGGATGCCCTCCTGCACCACCGACAGCTCGGTGCCGCAGCTCACCGCCTTCAGGCCCACCGTCACGGTCATCACGCCGGGCAGGTTCGGGTCGTCGAAGCGGTCCGTGTAGCGGATGCGCTCGTGCGGCACGAGCTCCAGGTACTCGCCGCCGAAGCTGTGCGCATGGCCGGTCGAGAAGTTGCGAAAGGACATCCGGAAGCCGCCGCCTTGCTTCGCTTCGAGGTGATGGACGGTGCAGGTGTAGCCATAGGGCGGCAGCCACTTGGCCAGGGCATCGGCTTCGAGGAAGGCGCGGTAGAGCTTCTCGGGCGGCGTGCGCAGCACGCGGTGGAGGTGGACGCTGCGGGATGACATGGGCGGGCTCCTTCACGGTGGGGTCGGGCGGGCCGGCAGTCCATGGCGGCCTCATCGCAACGACGAACGGGCGCTGCCATTTTCGACCGCCGGCACTCGGGGCGCGAGGGCCGCGTCGCGGTCGACGGCGCGCCGAGGCTTAGGTGCAGGGCCGAGGGCTGCTCGAAGCTTTCGGCGTACTGCTCGCCGACGACCCTTGTGTTCTGCAACGCACAGACCGCCGGCGCAATGCGTCCTACCTTGCGCTCGAGGTACCGCGGCCCCGTTGCCCCTCGCGCCGGCGGTCTAGCCGGTGCCATGGGGTCGAATCGAGGTTTTCATGCGTCATCTGCTGCTCGTCTTGCCGCTCCTGCTGGGTGCCCTGCCCGCGGCGCAGGCTCAGGTCTCCGTGGGTATCGGGGTCAGCGTGCCCGGTGTCAGCATCGGCATCCATATGCCCGTCTATCCGGAGCTTCAGCGGGTGCCTGGCTACCCGGTCTACTACGCGCCGCAGGCCCAGGGGAACTACTTCTTCTTCGACGGCCTGTACTGGGTCTTCCAGGGCGACGACTGGTATGCCAGCAGTTGGTACAACGGTCCCTGGCGGTCGGTGGCGCGCTACGACGTGCCGGGCTACATGCTGCGGGTGCCGGTGCGCTACTACCGCCAGCCGCCGATGGCGTTCCGGGCCTGGCGTGGCGACGCACCGCCGCGCTGGGGCGACCATTGGGGAGGTGACTGGCAACAGCGCCGCGCCGGCTGGGAGCGCCGCGACCACCAGACGATGCGGGCGCCCGCGCCCCTGCCGGACTACCAGCGCAAGTACCCGCAGAGCCGCTATCCGCAAGAGGCCGGGCAGCAGCAGGTGATCCGCGCCCAGAACTACCGCTACCAGCCGCGCGAACCTGTCGCGCGCCAGGAGTGGACGCGAACGCCGGCGATGCCGCAGCGCGACGATCCGCAAGCCGCACCGCCGAACCGTGGTCGCCCGGCAGCGGGCCGCGACGAGCCGGCTGGCCGCGGCCATGGCAAGAAGGACGAGGTGCCCGGTGGGTAACGCGGCGAAGATGGTCGGCATCGCGCTGATCGCCGCCGGGGCGCTCGGTCTGGCCTACGGCGGCTTCAGCTACACGCAGGAAACCCACCAGGCCAAGCTGGGGCCGATCGAGCTGTCGGTCAAGGACACGAAGACGATCAACATCCCGATCTGGGCCGGCGTGGTCGCGATCGTCATCGGTGGCGCGCTGCTGGTGTTCGGCGGAAGAACGCGCTGACCGTTCGGCGCGTCGAGCCTGCGGTACGTTAGCGCACGGACCGTCTGGCCGATGGGCCGCACGGTGCGGCGATCTCCTGACACCGGGACCGCTCATGTACCTCTACCGTGTCTATGACGCGTGCCCGCAGGCGCACCAAGTGGCGCTGCAGGACCATTCGGGTCGCCACCACCTGGCACGGATGACCTCGGATCTGCCGCGGCTGTGGGAGGAGTTGCAGGGCGGGCGGCCGGCGCTCGGCTTCTGTCTGCTGCTGTCACCATCCGGCCACGTGTTCCGGGCCATCTTCGAGGCCGTCGACCGGCCGCAGCGGATCCTGTTGGTCCACTAGCCGCGGTGCGGGTCACCGGCCGCCGCGGGCGCGACGCACGTTGATCCATCTCAGCGCACCCCACGTGTTCCAGGTCGACCAGCCAGATCGGCCGAGCCGCTGGGCGGCCCAGGCGCGAGCGGTGCGTTCTTCCTGCTCAAAGGCAAGAGCCCGGTCGGTGGCCGGGCCCTTGGGTGCTTGCCTGGATCGAAGCCGCAGGCGCGCGGCTGGTCAGCGCCACGCTGACCGCCGCGGGCGCGTTCTATCGCCGCCGCGGTGCGCCGCTCGCTTCATGCAACCTCGCGGTCACGGCGGCGCCGGCGGACCATGAACCCGACCACGCCGAATCCGGCGAGCATCAGCGCGTAGGTGCTCGGCTCCGGGATCGCTGGCGTCGGCTGGTCCAGGGCGAAGCGCACCTGCCGCGTGTCGCGGATGAGGTCGCTCTCTGTACCGAGCCTGTCGGAGTAGGTCGTGTAGCTCAGCGTATCGAACGGACCGCGGATGGTGAAGAAATTGCTGCCCTCGCCCTTGAGCCTGAACAGCTTCGACGTGTCGCTGCCGTCCGAGAACGAGATGTAGCCGTCGGAGGTCGCATTCAGGTTCATGACCAGCGTCTTCATCGCCCGGTCGTCCACCGTGATGGACAGGTGCGAGTAGTCGCTGTCGGTGCCTCGGACCCGGAGCGGGCTTCCGGGCCCGTAGCCGATCGATTCGTCCGAGGTCAGCGTCACTGCCCGGTCGGGGTTTGTGCTCAGGCAGCCCGTCACGGTGGCGTCGGCCGCCCCGTCCGCAAAGCTGCAGGTGTTGCTCAGCAGGTTGCCGCCGCTGCCGGATTGCCGCTTGACGACAGTCAATGCCTGCGCGGCACCAGCAGCCACCAGCAGCGTGGCGGCAGCCGTGGCGGTGGTGATCCATCGGTTCGTGTGCATATCGGTTCCTTCGGTCGGTCGAGGCCAGACTGCGACGACAGTCGCAGTCTCCAAGGGCTGGCGTGGGTCCGTGGGGTTGCCATCGGAGTCCTGGGAGTGCCGACGATGAGCCGGCGCGCGGGCCCTGACTGTGCGATGACGAACCGATGGCGGCACCGGCGGGCGCGGCCCCCTGTACGCAGGGGGTGCGGTGTGGCGGATCGCTAACGGTGCGCGGCCACCGGCGCGGCCGTCATGGTGCGCGCGGTGTCGGGGCCGATGCAGCCGATGCGGCGCGTCCGGCGCCGCGCAGCGCGTCGAGGGCGTCGCGCGCGGCCGCCTCGTCGCCGCGCCGCAAGGCCTCCGCGAGCGCATGCGAGGCCTCACTGCGCTGCTGCGCGTAGCGGCGCAGCCGCTCCACCGTCGCCGCCGAGGGCGTCGCCGGGTCCAGCCGCAGCGACGAGAGCTGGTCGAAGCTGTCCTCGTATTCGCTGGCGATGTCCTCGTCGATGCGGCCGGCCAGCGATTCGAAACTCTGCCCGTCGGCCTCCAGCAGGATCGAGCGCCAGCGCACGCCCAGCGCCTGCTCGTCGGTGGCGAAGTCGCGGATCGCCCGGCGCGCCGCGAGCTCGTCGCCGTAGCGGTAGCGTGGTGCCGGCAGCGCCTGCAGCATCGCCACCACGGCCACGGCCAGCGCCGTGGCGGCCAGTGCGCGCTCGCGCCGCGGCACCGGGTGCGCGCCGAGCGGTCGGCGCAGCAGCAGGCCGAGCAGCGCACCGGCCGCCAGCCCGCCGCCATGCGCGGCGTTGTCGATGCCGCGCACGAAGAAACCCAGGCCCAGCGCCACGGCGGCGAACAGCGCCGCGGCGCCGAACAGCCAGCGGAACTCGTGCGCGTCGAAGCGCCGACGCTCGCGCGCCAGCACCGCGAGCAGCGTGCCGTACAGCCCGAAGATCGCCCCCGAGGCGCCGGCCGACACCGCCTCGTTGCCCTGCACCACGAGCGACAGCAGGTTGCCCGCGAGTCCGCTGCCCAGGAAGACCGCCGCCAGCCGCCACGGCCCGATCAGGCGCTCGACGAGCCGCCCCACGTCCCACAGCGCCCACAGGTTCAGCGCCAGGTGCAGCACGCCGAAGTGCATGAACATCGCGCTCGCCAGCCGCCACCAGCCGCCGTCCTGCGTGGCCGGGCCGAAGTTGGCGCCCCAGGCGAGCTGCACCTCGGTCGGCGCATGCCACAGCCCGGCGCCATGGGCCAGCAGGAAGCCGAAGGCGAGGGCGTTGGCGGCGATCAGCGTCACCGTGGCCGGCACCGCCGCCGCGCCGCCGCGCGTCAGCGCGGCGAGGTGGATCGTCGGCGCCGGCGTGCCGCTCACCGCGCCTTGCGGTAGGTCCACCAGGGCAGCGCCTTGGTCAGCGACAGCACCGCGCCGGGCTCGGTGGCCTGGTAGCCGGGCAGGGCGGCCAGCGCCTGCGACCACGCGACCGAGCCGAGCAGCGCGACCAGCCGCCGCACCGCCGGTTGCTCCAACGTGGCCTTGAGCGTGACGAGGAAGTAGCGCTCCCTGGCCAGCGGCACGAAGTCCAGCCCCGCGGCCACCGCCGCGGCCTGCAGGCCGAAGGCGGCGTCGGCGGCGCCGCTGGCCACCGCCTGCGCGGCGGCGCCATGCGAGGGCTCCTCCAGCGCGTAGTGGCTGGGCGCGGCCAGGCCGGCCCGGCCGGCCAGCTCGTCGAGCAGGATGCGGGTGCCGGTGCCTTCGGCGCGGCCGACCCAGCGCAGCTCGGCGCGCCCCAGGTCCTGCAGCGACAGCACCTGTTTCGGGTTGCCCGGCGCGACCATCAGCCCCTGGGTGCGCTGCGCGAAGCCGATCAGCTTGTGGTGGCCGGGCCTGAGGCGCGCGCGGTAGGCGCGGGCGCTGACCGAGCCGCGCGCCGCGCCGTCGAGCACGTGAAAGCCCGCCAGCAGCGCGCGGCCGGTGTCGAGCGCGCGCAGCGCCTCCAGGCTGCCGGCGAACTCGAGGTCGAGGTGCAGGCGTTCGGCCAGCGCCAGCTCGCGCAGCCGCGGCAGCGCCTGGTCGTGGCTGGCGCAGACCGGCAGCACGTCGACGCGGTCGTCGAAGGCGTCGGCGAAGGCACGCTCGAGCTCCATGCGCAGCGCCTCGATCTGCGGCGCCAGCCGCGCCTGGGCGCGCCGCTCGGCCCACAGCAGCTTCTCGCCGAAGGGGGTGAGCGCGGCGCGCTGGCCCTTGTTCCAGACGATCAGCGCGCGGCCCAGCTCGGCCTCCCAGCGCCTCAGCTCGCCCCAGACATGGCGGTAGGAAAACCCCAGGCCCTTGGCCGCCGCGCTGACCGAGCCGCCGTCGTGCAGCGCCGCGAGCAGCGCGAACAGCGGGTGGTGGACCGGGCCGCCGCCGGGCTCGCCGCCCAGCGCGTAGGTGAGCTGCACGCGCTGCGGCGGGCGCGCCGAGGCGGTGTCGGGGTCCGGGGTCGGGAGCGGGGCTGTGGCGGGCGCGTCGCTATGCATGTCGTTTCATATCGCCGAGCCGGCAGGGTCTGCCTAGCATCGCGGGCCGCGAGAGTGTGCCGCAGCGCGCACCGCCCCCGAGTCCGAGTCGTCCCGATGAACCCGTTTGCCGAGAGTGTGCGCACCGCCTGGGCGCTGATCGCCGGTGCCGATGCGCAACTGCTGCAGGTGGTCGGGCTGTCGCTCGGCGTCAGCGGCACGGCCTGCCTGCTGGCGGCCGGCTTCGGGCTCGCGGCCGGGGCCGCGCTGGCGGTGCTGCGCTTCCCCGGCCGGCGCGGCGTGCTGGTGCTGCTGAACACGCTGCTGGCGCTGCCCTCGGTGGTGGTCGGGCTGGTGGTCTACCTGCTGCTGTCGCGCTCCGGCCCGCTGGGCGAATGGGGCCTGCTGTTCACGCCCGGCGCGATGGTCGTCGCGCAGACCATCCTGGTGGTGCCGGTGGTCGCCGCGCTGACGCGCGAGGCGATCGCCGCCACCTGGAAGGCCAACGGCGAGCAGCTGCGCTCGCTCGGCGCCGGCCGCGCCACCGCCGCCGGCCTGCTGCTGTGGGACGAACGGCTGACGGTGCTGACGGTGCTGCTGGCGGCCTTCGGCCGCGCGATCTCGGAGGTCGGCGCGGTGATGATCGTCGGCGGCAACATCGCCGGCCACACGCGGGTGATGACGACCGCGATCGCGCTCGAGACCAGCAAGGGCGACCTGCCGTTGGCGCTGGCGCTCGGCGTGGTGCTGCTGTCGGTGGTGCTCGGCCTCAACGTGCTGATCGCCGCGGTGCGCTGGTGGTCGACCCACCACCACGGCGGCGACACGCTGCGCCCGGCCGAGGCCCAGGCGGCGGCGGGAGCGGCCAATGGCTGATGCGCACGAGCCGCTGATCGCGCTCGACCGCGTGGTGCTGCGCTACGGCGCGCACGAGGCGCTGCGCGGCGTGAACCTGGCGGTGCGCGCCGGCGAGCGCGTGGCCTTCATCGGCGCCAACGGCTCGGGCAAGAGCACGCTGCTGCGGGTGCTGCACGGGCTGCTGCCGCCGAGCGCGGGCACGCGCCGCACCGCCAGCGTGCCGCCGCGCATCGCGATGCTGTTCCAGCGGCCCTTCCTGCTGCGGCTGTCGGCGCAGGCGAACGTGCGCGTCGCGCTGTGGCTGGCGGGGGTGCGCGGCGCCGAGGCGCGCCGGCGCTGCGCCGAGGTGCTGCAGCGCGTCGGCCTGGCCGCCGAGGCGGGGCGGCCGGCGCGCGCGCTGTCCGGCGGGCAGCAGCAGCGCCTCGCGCTGGCGCGCGCCTGGGCGCTGCGGCCCGACGTGCTGCTGCTCGACGAGCCGACCGCCAGCCTCGACCCGCATGCCAAGCGCGAGGTCGAGCTGCTGCTCGACGAGCTCGGCGCGCAGGGCGTCACGCTGCTGATGGCCTCGCACAACCTCGGCCAGGTGCAGCGCTTCGCGCAGCGCGTGGTCTACCTCGAGCAGGGCCGCGTGCTGGCCGACCTGCCGGTGCAGGACTTCTTCGACGGGGTCGCGCCCCCGGAAGCCCGTTTGTTCCTCAAAGGAGAGTTGCCATGGTGAACCGTCTGTCGTCCGTGTCGCGCCGCGTGGCGCTGGGTGCGCTGCTCGCGCTGGGCCTCGGCGCGGGGGCGCTGGCGCAGGACAAGAGCATCGTGATGGCCTCGACCACCTCGACCGAGCAGTCGGGACTGTTCGGCCACCTGCTGCCGCTCTTCAAGCAGGCCAGCGGCATCGAGGCCAAGGTGGTCGCGCTCGGCACCGGCCAGGCGCTCGACATGGGCCGCCGCGGCGACGCCGACCTGCTGTTCGTGCACGACCAGGCCGCCGAGGAGAAGTACGTCGCCGAGGGCTACGGGCTCAAGCGCCTGGCGGTCATGTACAACGACTTCGTGCTGGTCGGGCCCAAGGCCGACCCGTCGGGCGTCAAGGGCGCGGACATCGTCGCCGCGCTCGCCAAGCTGGCGCAGGGCACGACGCCCTTCGTGTCGCGCGGCGACAAGAGCGGCACCCACGCGGCCGAGCTGCGCTACTGGAAGGCCGCCGGCGTCGAGGCGCCGAAGGCGGCCTACGCGGGCTACCAGGAATGCGGCTGCGGCATGGGCCCGGCGCTCAACATCGCGGCCTCGACCAACGCCTACGTGCTGGCCGACCGCGGCACCTGGCTGAGCTTCAAGAACCGCGCCGACCTCGCGATCGTGGTCGAGGGCGACAAGCGGCTGTTCAACCAGTACGGCGTGATCGTCACCAACCCGGCCAAGCACCCGCACACCAAGACCGCGCTGGCGCAGGCCTTCGCCGACTGGGTCGTGTCGCCGGCCGGCCAGGCCGCGATCGCGAGCTACCAGATCGGCGGCCAGCAGCTGTTCTTCCCGAACGCCGCGCCATGAGGCGCCGGGCGCTGGTGACGGCCGCCGCCGCATCGCTGGCCGCGACGGCGTTGCACGCCGAGCCGGCCGAGGTGGTGGTCTACGCCGCCGGCAGCCTGCGCGGCGCGCTGACCGAGGTCGGCCGGCGCTACGAGGCCGCCCAGCCCGGCAGCAAGCTGCGTTTCGTGTTCGGCGCCTCCGGCCTGCTGAAGGACCGGCTGCTGGGCGGCGAGGCGGCGCATGTGTTCGCCTCGGCCAACATGGAGCATCCGCAGGCGCTGGCCGCCGCGGGCCGGGCCGGCGCGGTCGAGCGCTTCACGCGCAACCGCCTGTGCGCGCTGCTGCGCGAGGGCGTCGACGCGAGCGCGGCCACCGTGATCGACCGGCTGCTCGACCCGGCCGTGCGCGTGGCGACCTCGACGCCGAAGGCCGACCCTTCGGGCGACTACGCCTGGCAGATGTTCGGCAAGGTCGGCGCGCGCGGCGGCGCCTATGCGGGCGCCGAGGCCGCGCTGCAGCGCAAGGCGCTGCAACTGACCGGCGGCCCGGCCTCGCCGCCGCCGCCCGGCCGCAGCGTCTACGGCGCGCTGCTCGAGGCGGGCCAGGCCGATGTCTTCATCACCTACTGCAGCAACGCGCTGCAGGCGCGCAGGGAAGTGCCGTCGCTGCGTCAGCTCGACCTGCCCGAGGACGTGAACGTCGCCGCCGACTACGGCGTCACGCTGCTCGCCGGCGCGCCGCCCGCGGCGCAGCGCTTCGTCGAGCTGCTGCTCGGCGCCGAGGGCCAGGCGGTGCTGGCGACGCAGGGCTTCGCGCCGCGCTGAGCCGCACCCGGCGCCCGACGGGGTCACCCGCTTTCGCTACCATCGCGGCCCTGCAAGGCCGCGGTGTGCGCGGCCGCATCCGAACGGGAGTCGCGGTATGGCAATGGACGTGGTGGACTACGAGATCAAGGGCGCGGAGATGCAGTTCGTCGAGGTCGAGCTCGACCCCGGCGAGGCGGCGATCGGCGAGGCCGGCAGCATGATGTTCATGGACGCCGGCATCGCGATGGACACGGTGTTCGGCGACGGCTCGGCGCAGCAGGGCGGCTTCTTCGGCAAGCTGATGGGCGCCGGCAAGCGGCTGATCACCGGCGAGTCGCTGTTCACCACGATCTACAGCAACAACGCGCGCGGCAAGCAGCGCGTGGCCTTCGCGGCGCCCTACCCGGGCAAGATCCTCGCGATGGACCTGCACCGCCTCGGCGGCACGCTGATCTGCCAGAAGGACGCCTTCCTGTGCGCCGCGCGCGGCGTCAGCCTGGGCATCCACTTCCAGCAGAAGCTCGGCGTCGGCTTCTTCGGCGGCGAGGGCTTCATCATGCAGAAGCTCGAAGGCGACGGCCTGGCCTTCGTGCACGCCGGCGGCAGCATCCTCAAGCGCGAGCTGCAGCCCGGCGAGACCCTGATGGTCGACACCGGCTGCCTGGTCGCCTACACGCCGAACGTGAACTTCGAGATCCAGTACGTCGGCAAGATCAAGACCGCGCTGTTCGGCGGCGAAGGGCTGTTCTTCGCCAAGCTGACCGGCCCGGGCACGGTGTGGCTGCAGAGCCTGCCGTTCTCGCGCCTCGCGAGCCGCGTGTTCGCGGCCGCGCCGCAGCGCGGCGGCTCGCGCGAGGAGGGCTCGGTGCTCGGCGGCTTCGGCGCCGGCGGGCTGCTCGGCGGCATCCTCGGCGGCGACGACGAGTAGCCGCGAGGGCTCAGGCGCTGCCGCCCGGCGCCATGCGCGACGCGAGCGGCGCCAGCCGCCGGTCGATCTCGGCCAGCAGCACGTCGGCCGCCAGCGGCTTGACGAGGTAGCCGTCGAAGCCGGCGCGCATCGCCGCGTCGATCTCCTCGGGCATCGCATTGGCCGAAATCGCCAGGCAGGGCAGGGTGCGCAGCGAGGGGTCGGCGCGCACGGCGGCCAGCACCTCGAGGCCGCTCATGCCGGGCATCATCAGGTCGACCAGCAGCAGGTGCGGCCGTGTCGCGCGCACCAGCGCCAGCCCCTCCGACCCCGACGCCGCGAGGCGCAGCCGCAGCCCGGGGCGCTGGTCGAGGTAGGCCTGCATCAGCAGGCGGTTGATCTCGTCGTCGTCGATGTAGACCACGTCGCCGTCGTCGCGCCGGGCGGCGGGCGCATCGGCAGCGGCGGCGCTCGCGGCGGCCGGCTGCCGCGACACCGGCAGCTCGACGCGGAACTCGGTCCCGACGCCGGGCTCGCTCTGGACCGACAGCCGCCCCTGCATCAGCTCGATCAGGCTGCGCGTGATCACCAGCCCGATGCCGGTGCCGGGGATGTCGCCGCCCTCGCGGCCGAGGCGGTTGAAGGGCTGGAACAGCTGGTCGAGCTGCGCGGGGCTCAGGCCGGTGCCGGTGTCGCGCACGGTCAGCGCGAGCCGGCCGTCGGCGGGCTGCACCCGCAGCGCCACGCCGCCGCCCGCGCGGTTGTACTTGATCGCGTTCGACAGCAGGTTCAGCACCACCTGCCGCAGCCGCATGCGGTCGGCGCGCACCGCCGGCGGCGGCGCGCTCGGCAGCTGCAGGTCCAGGTGCACGTGGCGCGCCTCGGCCTGGGTGCGCAGCTGCACCATCGCGTCGCGCACCACGTCGACCAGGTCGACGTCGGCCGGCTCCAGCCGCAGTGTGCCGGCCTCGACGCGCGACAGGTCCAGCAGCTCGTCGATCAGCGACAGCAGGTGGTGGCCGGCGTGCAGCACGTGGCGCAGCTCGCGCTGCTGCTCGGGCACCAGCGTGCCCGGGGCGTCGCGCTGCAGCATCTGCGTGAAGCCGAGGATGGCGTTCAGCGGCGTGCGCAGCTCGTGGCTCATGCGCGCCATGAACTCGATCTTGGCGCGGTTCGCTTGCTCGGCGAGGCGCCTCTCGGCCAGCGCCGCCTCGGCGCGGCGGCGCTCGGCCTCGAGCGCGAGCTGGCGGGTGCGCCGCACGCGGAAGGTCAGCACGCCGGCAGCGGCCAGCAGCAGCGCGCCGGCGGCGAGGCCCAGACGGGAAGTCAGCGGGGAGCGGTCGGGTGGCGGCATGGGGGCGCCGAGGCGTCGGAGCGTTACCGCTTGTACCCCGGATGCGGCGGGCGCGGTCGTGGGAACAGCATGGCCGCGACGGCCTTATAGCGGCCGCGCGCGCGCTTCCAGCCAGTCGCGCGCCGGACCGGCGAGCCGCGGCGCCAGGCGCTCGCGCACCAGCGCGTGGTAGCGGTCCAGCCAGGCCACCTCGTCGTCGCGCAGCAGCGCGCGGGCGATGCAGCGGGTGTCGATCGGGCACAGCGTCAGCGTCTCGAACTCGAGGAAGTCGCCGAACTCGTCGGCCGGTGCCGGCACGGCGAGCACCAGGTTCTCGATCCGCACGCCCCAGCGGCCGGGGCGGTACAGGCCGGGCTCGACGCTGGTGACCATGCCGGCCTCCATCGCCATCTCGGGCGCGACGACCGCCTTGCTGATGGTCTGCGGGCCCTCGTGGACGTTGAGGAAGTAGCCGACGCCATGGCCGGTGCCATGCCCGTACTCGAGGCTTTCGGCCCACAGCGGCGCGCGGGCCAGCGCGTCCAGCATCGGTCCCGGCGTGCCGCGCGGGAAGCGCGCGCGGCTGAGCGCGATCGTGCCCTTGAGCACCAGCGTGTAGTCGCGCTGCATCGCCGCGCTCGGCGTGCCGATCGGCCAGACGCGCGTCACGTCGGTGGTGCCACCGAGGTACTGCGCGCCGGAGTCGATCAGCAGCAGGCCGTCGGCGGCCACGCCGCCCGGGCCGGAGATGCGCGCATGCGCGCCCTCGGTGGCGCGGTAATGCGGCATCGCGCCGTTGGCGTTGAAGCCGGCGATGACCGGGAAGCTCAGGCTGACGTAGCCGGGCTGTTGCGCCCGCTCGGCGCTCAGGCGCTCGGCGACCGTCAGCTCGGTGATCGGCTCGCGGCCGAGCGCCTGCTCGAACCACGCATAGAACGCGCACATCGCGGCGCCGTCCACTTCCATGGCCTCGCGGATGAAGGCGGCCTCGTCGGCGGTCTTGCGGCTCTTCGCCAGCGTCGACGGGTTGACCGCCTCGACCACCTTCACGCCGGCGGGCACCGCCTCGCGGAAGGCCAGCGTGATGCGCTTCGGGTCGGCCAGCAGCGTCGCGCCGGGCGGCAGCGCGGCGAGGGCCGCGCGGGCCGCTGCGTAGGGGCGCAGCGCCACGCCGTCGGCGGCCAGCGTCGCGGCCAGCGCCGCATCGACCTTGCCGGCACCGACGAACAGCTGCGCGCCCCGCGCGTCGACCAGCGCATGGGCCAGGAACACCGGGTTGTAGTCGACGTCGGCGCCGCGCAGGTTGAACAGCCAGGCGAGGTCGTCGAGCGTCGACACCAGGTGGTGGGTCGCGCCGCGCCGCGCCATCGCCTCGCGCAGCTGCGCCAGCTTGGCCGCGCGCGGCAGCGGCGCATGCGGCGCGCGGTGCTCGTAGACCGGCTCGGCCGGCAGCGCGGCGCGCTCGGGCCAGGCGCCGGCGAGCGGATCGCCGGCGGTGACGAGCCGGATGCCGGCCGCGTCCATCGCCGCGCGCAGCTGCTGGGCGGCGGCGAGGCCGAGCACCGCGCCGTCGACGGCGAGCGTTTGCCCGGGCCGCAGCGCCTGCGCGATCCAGTCCACATGGGCCGGCGCGCCGACCGCGCCGAGCTTCACCAGCTCGACGCCGCTGCCGGCCAGCTCGGCCTCGGCCTGCACCCAGTAGCGGCTGTCGGCGAACAGCGCGGCACGGTCGGCCAGCACCACCAGCGTGCCCATCGAGCCGGTGAAACCGCAGAACCACTCGCGGCCCTGCCAGTGCGCCGGCAGGTACTCCGACAGGTGCGGGTCGCTGGAGGGCAGCAGCACGGCGTCGCTGCCTTGCGCGGCCATCGCCTCGCGCAGCTTGACGAGACGCAGGCGGGCGGGGTGGGTGCGGGTGTCCATCGGCTTCCTTCGTAGGGAGGGTCGCGGCGCTGCCCGGTCGGCGGCGCCGCGCGCTGCCCGGATTCTAGGAAGCCCGCGCCGCCGCGCTCAGCCCGCGGCCTTCGCCGGCGGGTTCTCCGGGTCGGCGACCACGCGGGCCTGGCGCTCGAAGCTGAAATAGGCCCAGGCCCAGTCGCTCAGCACCACCATCCGGTTGCGGAAGCCGATCAGGAAGTAGATGTGCACGAACAGCCAGAACAGCCACGCGAAGAAGCCGCTGAACTGCACCTTGCCGAGCACCGGCACGTCGATCGCCCCGATGGCCGAATGCCGGCCGATGGTGGCGAGCGCGCCGTAGTCGATGTAGTGGAAGCGCGCGGTCGGTGCCCCGCGCAGGCGCTTGAGCAGGTTCTGCGCCGCGGTGCGGCCCATCTGCTTGGCGCCGGGGCTGACGCCCGGCACCGGCGTAGGCTCGCCCTTGCGCGGGTAGCTCAGCGCCGCGGCGAGGTCGCCGACGACCGAGATCTCCGGGTGGCCGGCGATCGTGAGGTCGGGTTCGACGACCACGCGGCCGGCGCGGTCGAGCTGGCAGCCGCAACTGTCGGCCAGCGCCTTGCCGAGCGGCGAGGCGGCGACGCCGGCGCCCCAGACCACCGTGTGGGTCAGGATGCGCGCGGGGCCGTTCGGGCCTTCGTAGTCGAGTCCCTCGGCATCGATGCCGGTCACCTTGGCGTTGGTCAGCACCTCGACGCCGAGCTCGCCCAGCTGCCTCGCGGCACTGGCCGAGAGCTTGTCGCTGAAGCCGCCCAGCACCCGCGGCCCGCCCTCGACCAGCACCACGCGGGCGCGGCGCGAGTCGATGCGGCGGTACTCGTCGGGCAGCGTGTGGTGGGCGATCTCGGCCAGCATGCCGGCCATCTCGACGCCGGTCGGACCGGCGCCGACCACCGCGAAGGTCAGGCAGGCCTTGCGGCGCTCCAGGTCGGCCTGGCGCTCGGCGCGCTCGAAGGCCATCAGCACCCGGCGGCGGATGCGGAAGGCGTCGGCCAGGGTCTTCAGACCCGGCGCGTGCTGCGCCCACTCGTCGTGGCCGAAATAGCTGTGGGTCGCACCGGCGGCGACGATCAGGTGGTCGTAGGGCAGCCGCTCCTTGCCGCCGTCGAGCTCGACGCCGCGCGCCGCGGTGTCGATGCGCGTCACCTCGCCGAGCAGGATGGTCAGGTTGCCGCGCTGCATCTCCTTGCGCAGGATGTGGCGGATCGGCCCCGAGATCGCCGGCGCCGACAGCCCGGCCGTCGCCACCTGGTAGAGCAGCGGCTGGAACAGGTGGTGGTTGGTGCGGTCCACCAGCGTGATCTCGACATCGGCCTTGGCGAGCACGCGCACCGCCTCGATGCCGCCGAAGCCGCAGCCGACGATGACGACCCGCGGGCGGGTGGACGAGGAGGGGACGACGGCGGTCGGTGCGCTCATGGTGTTGTTGTGGAAGCGAGGGGAGGGGAGGAAGGATCCGCCGGAGGGGTCGCCTCGGCGCCGGATGCCGAGTCGGTCGCGCCCTGCGCGCCCAGGGCGCGCAGCTTGCCGCGCACCAGGTCGATGTGACTGCGCAGCGCATACAGCTCGTCGGCATGCGACAGCGGCACGTTGAGCCGCCGCACGCGCGCGTCCAGGCCTTCGAGCTCGTCCATCAGCGCCTGGGCCTCGTGCGGCTCGTCGGCGTCGGCCACGCCGTCCTCGATCTGCCTGAGCTTGCCGTACCAGCGGAACACCCGCGAGCGCACGCGCAGCTCGTACAGCGGCGGCAGCACCCGCGACAGCGGGATCAGCACCACGATGATCGAGGCCAGCACCACCCACATCCGGTCCACCAGGTTGGCGAGCCAGAACGGCAGGTAGCGCTGCAGCAGGGGCGGGCCGCTCTGGAAGAAGCGCTCGGCCTCCTTGGCCAGCGGCAGCTCGGAGTTGCGCGCGCTGGGGAAGTCGCCGCGCTTCTGGAACCAGCCGGCCTCGCCGTGGATCGCGCGCGCCGCCTGCACCAGCAGCTGCTGCAGCGCCGGGTGGGTGTCGTCGCGGGCCACCAGCATCGCGGTCGGCGCGACCAGGCGCACGTCGGTCGCCGGCAGGTCGGCCTCGAGCTTGACGATGCCGCGCGGCAGCGTCACCGGCGCCAGGATCGGCAGCCGCCGGGCATAGGCCTCGGCCTGGGCGAAGTCCACCAGGCCGATGCCCGGCGTCAGCAGCAGCATCTGCACCAGCGGCGCCTCGGGCGCCGAGGCGTAGGCGACCGCGTCGATGCGGCCTTCGAGCAGCTCGATCGTCGCCGCCGTCTGGCCGAGGCGCTGCGCATCGAGGTCGCCCGGCTCCAGGCCGTTGGCGGCCAGCAGCCGCAGCATCACGTTGGTGATGCCGCTGCCCGGCGCGCCGATGTTGACGCTCCAGCCCTTGAGCTGCGAGAGCTTGTCCAGGCGCTGGCCGCCGAGCCGCTGCTGCGCGACCGCGGTGCGGTAGAACAGCCAGATCGGCTCGTGGAACAGGCTGCCGAGCGACAGCAGCCCGGGCGGCGGCGGCTCGTCGGGCTGGCGCAGGCGGTCGGCGCCGCCCTGCACGAAGGCGAAGTCGACCCCGGACGAGGCGTCCTGCAGCAGCTGGAGGTTCTCGGCCGAGCCCTGGGTGCCGCGCAGCTCGACCTCGACGCCGAACTTCGCGAGCTGGGCCTTGTAGCGCTGGCCGAACTCGGCATAGGCGCCCTGCTCGGGGCCGGTGGCGAGCACCAGTCGCTTCGGCGGCGTCGGGTCCAGCACCCAGTAGGCCACCACCAGCAGCAGCAGCACCAGCAGCACGAACGGGCCGGTGGTGACCAGCAGGTCGCGGGTGCTGAGCAGGGTGGCGCGCAAGGAGGGCAGTCGGGGCATCGGTGGGCAGGCTCGGGGGGCGCTCGTCGGCGCCCCCGCCGGGCATTCTCGGTCAGTCGGACGGTGGCTTTCAGCAGCAGCGTGCCGATGGGTCGGCTGGGTGGCAGCATGGGCCGTGCCGGCGCGCTACAGAACGGCCGCGCCGCGCCGATATCGCTTCGTGAACTCGCTGCAGTACCCCGTGTTAACCAGCATCCCCGATCCCCAGGAGGGGCCTGCCGACGCGCAGCCGCCCGGCTTCTACGAGGCGCTGGCCCGCCTGAGCCCGGCGCCGGCCGGCGACGCGGTGCTGGCGCGCCATGCCGGCCTGCGCCTGGCCAGCCATTTCCAGCCGATCTTCAGCCTCTCGCATGGCCGCGTGGTCGGCCACGAGGCGCTGCTGCGCGCCAGCGATCCCGGCGGCGCCGCGATCCCGCCGCCGGCCTTCTTCGACGTCGGCGCGCCCGAGGTCGACGGCGCCGCCTTCGACGAGCTGCTGTGGCGCGACCGCCTGGTGCGCACGCTGCACGCCGCCAACTACATGCGCACGCCGCCGGCGTCGCAATGGCTGTTCCTGAACCAGCATCCGCAGGTCTTCCTGCGCGCGCCGCACTGCGAGGCCGACGGCTTCGAGGCGCGCCTGCTGCGCCACTTCGGGCTGCGCGGCACCCAGGTGGTGATCGAGGTGCTGGAGGACGCGGTGCGCGACGACGCCGACTTCGCCGCCGCGGTGGCGCTGGCGCGCGGCCGCGGCTGCCTGATCGCGCTCGACGACTTCGGCGCCGGCCACTCCAACTTCGACCGCGTCTGGCAGCTGCGGCCCGAGATCGTCAAGCTCGACCGCAGCCTGGTGGCGCGTGCCGCGCTCGAGACGGGCGCGCGGCGCGTCGTCGTGCAGATGGTGTCGCTGCTGCACGAGTGCGGCGCGCTGGTGCTGATGGAAGGCGTCGAGACCGAGACCGAGGCGATGGTCGCGCTCGAGGCCGACGCCGACCTGGTGCAGGGCTGGTACTTCGCGCGGCCGCAGGCCGCGCTGGTGGCCGAGGACCATGCGCGCGACAAGCTGGCGGCGCTGTGGGGCGGCTTCGGCGAGCGCTGGCGCGACGAGCAGGCCGCCTACCGCGAGCGCATCGCGCCCTATGTCAACGCGATCGGCTATGCCTCGGCGCTGCTGGCCGGCGGCCGCAGCCTGCCGGAGGCGGCGCAGTCCTTCCTGGAACTGCCGCAGGCCGAGGTCAGCTACCTGCTCGGCGCCGACGGCCGCCAGCTCGGCGACAACCAGTGGGGCACCGCGCCCGAGCGGCTGCCGCAGGAGGCCTTCGAGCCCTTCCGCGACGCGCGCGGCGCGCGCTGGGG
>DATILD010000001.1:0-13644 GCA_035476815.1 Methylibium sp. | reverse complement strand
GGCCCGCGCCGCCGCGGCCGCGCCGGGCCCGCCCCCCGCGGCGCCGCCCGCGCGGCGCGTCATCTATGTCGAGGACGAGCCGCTCAACCAGGTGCTGGTCGAGGAGATGTTCCGCGCCCGGCCGCAGTGGCGGCTGGAGATCGCCGCCGACGGCCGCAGCGGCCTGGCGCTCGCCGCCGGCCAGCCGCCCGACCTGATGCTGATCGACATGAACCTGCCGGACACCAACGGCCTGGCGCTGCTGCAGCGCCTGCGCGCCGAGCCGGCCCTGCGGGGCCTGCGCTGCGTGGCGCTGTCGGCCGACGCGATGAGCGACCAGATCGAGGCGGCGCGGGCCGCCGGCTTCGACGACTACTGGACCAAGCCGATCGACGTGCCGCGCATGCTGCGCGCGCTCGACACGCTGCTCGCGCCGGCCGCGGCCTGATCGAGAGCCCACGCGGGCGAAAAAAAGCCCGGCGCGCGGCCGGGCTCGTCGATCCGCGCGGTGCGCCGGGCCCAGGGCCCGGGCGCCGCGCGGCGCCTCACTTGAGGTGGCTGTTGACCAGCTTGGTCATCTCGAACATGTCGGCCTTGGCCTTGCCGAAGATCTCCTTGAGCTTTGCATCGGCGTTGATCACACGCTTCTGCACCGCGTCCTGGAGCTTGTTCTTCTTGATGTACTCCCAGATCTTCTTGGTGACATCGGTGCGCGGCAGCGGCTTGTCGCCGACGATCGCGGCCAGCGCCGCGCTCGGGGTCAAGGCCTTCATGAACGCCGCGTTCGGCGTGCGCTTGGCGGCCGGCTTCTTGGCCGCGGCCTTCTTCGCCGGCGCCTTCTTGGCCGGAGCGGCCTTCTTCGCCGGCGCCGCCTTCTTGGCCGGAGCCTTCTTCGCCGGCGCCGCCTTCTTGGCCGGGGCCTTCTTCGCCGGCGCCTTCTTGGCGGCGGCCTTCTTCGCAGTTGCCATGTTGAACATCTCCATCAAGGGGTTGTTGATGTGCCGGGCCATGGGCGAAAGCCGCATGAACTCTCATTCTCACAAGGGCCCTGCGGCGCGGATGGTACTGCGCAGGTACCCCGCTGAGAAGCGTTTTTCATAGAGGAAATCGCGCAAACGCACCGGGCGCCGGCCTTTGTGTGGCGCTCGGGCATCAGCGGCGCACCCCCTGGGGCGCCCGAGGCGCGCTCGCCGCGGCGTTCCCCGTTCGTCATTGTGGGCAATTAGATTGCACACAATTTGATTCGCCCGAGGGCGCTACAGTCCGGCCCATGGCCTCGTCCTCCCCCCACGCTTGCCCCCCGGCACGGCCGCGCGCACGGCGCGCCGGGTCGGCCGCGGCCGACCCGCTGGCGCTCGACGCGCAGCTGTGCTTCGCGCTGTATTCGGCGTCGCTGGCGATGACCAAGCGCTACCGGCCGCTGCTCGACGCGATCGGCCTGACCTACCCGCAGTACCTGGTGATGCTGGCGCTGTGGGAGCGCGACGGCGTCACCGTCTCGGCGCTCGGCGAGCGGCTGCGGCTGGACTCCGGCACGCTGACGCCGCTGCTCAAGCGGCTCGAGGCGCTGGGCCTGCTGCAGCGCTTGCGGGCGACCGACGACGAACGGCGCGTGTGCCTCACGCTCACCGCCGCCGGCCGCCAGCTGCGCCGCCGCGCGCTGGCGATCCCGCCGCAGCTGGCGCAGGCGCTCGACTGCACCGCGGCCGAGCGCGTCGCGCTGACGACGGCGCTGCGCGCGCTGCGCGACGCGCTCGCGCCCTCCGACGCCACCCCGCTTTCCTCCACCGCGGCCTGAGGGCCGCCTGTTTCCCTTCGAAAGGACCGTGATGAACAAGATCGAAACCGTGCTCTACCGCGCCCAGGCCACCGCCACCGGCGGCCGCGAGGGCCGCGCCGTGTCGTCCGACGAGGTGCTGGACATCCAGCTGTCCACGCCCAAGGAGCTGGGCGGCGGCGGCGGCCCCGGCACCAACCCCGAGCAGCTGTTCGCGGCCGGCTACTCGGCCTGCTTCCTCGGCGCGATGAAGTTCGTCGCCGGCCAGAAGAAGCAGGCGCTGCCGGCCGACACGACGGTGACCGGCAAGGTCGGCATCGGCCAGATCCCGCAGGGCTTCGGCATCGAGGTCGATCTGGCGGTCCACATCCCCGGCATGGCGCGCGACGCGGCCGAGGCGCTGGTCGAGGCGGCGCATGGTGTGTGCCCCTACTCGAACGCGACGCGCGGCAACATCGAGGTGCGGCTGAGCGTGGTCTGAGCCCCGCGGAGAGGGGCCCCGTCCGCAGGACGGGGATCGGAGCCAAGGCGAAGACCCGGTGCGCGCGACCCCGCCGTGCTGCGGCCTCCACCGCCGGGACGGAGCGCGTGGTCTGAGCCCGGCCGAGCCCGGATGAAAAAAGGGGCCGCTCGCGCGGCCCCTTTGCGCTGGTCAGCGCGGCGTCGTCACTGGACGAGCACCGCGTCCGACTCGCTGCCGGCATTGCGCCGGTACATCAGCAGCAGCCCGCGCTGCGACGGCGACGCCGCCGCACCGCCGGCCACCGGGGTGGCGGCGAGCTGGCGGGTGCCGCCGGCGGCGATCGGCGAGGTGTCGCCGGCCACCACGAAGCGCGGGGTCGCCGCGGTGAAGCGCATGCCCTCGATCGCGTCGGTCACGGTGCCGGTGAAGTAGTTGTCGTAGGCCAGCACCGTGAAGGTGAACGGCTGGGTCGGGTCGCTGATGCCCACCGCCGCGGTCGGCACGGTGAAGATCGAGTTGCCCGACTGCAGGTCGGCGTCGTTGTAGAAGTAGATCGCGCTCGCACCCGTCGCCAGGTTCAACACGTTCACGACGCTCTGGCCGCTGGCGCCGAAGCCGCTCAGCTCCGACTGGTAGACCGCGAAGTCGGCCGTGCCGTCGTTGTTGCCGTCGATCTGCACCTCGTAGCCGCCCGGGTAGAGCGGATGCGCGCGCTTGGTCCACGCCGAGATCGCGAACTGCAGGCCGCTGGTGGCCCCCCCGCCGACGTTGACGGCGCGCACCCCGACCGCCTTCAGGTCGATCAGCGGCAGGTTGCTGCCCGGCCCGAACGACGACTCGGCGAAGTCGCGCGGGCTGCTGCCGGTGAGCGCGAACACGTCGAAGGCGCCGGCCTCGACCCCGTTGTTGACGAGGGCGAAGGCCTGGCCCGGCTTGACCGGCGCGGTCCGCGCGACCCGGGTCGCCGCCGCCTTGCGCAGCAGCGCATGCCAGGGGACCGACAGGGTCTCGCCACCGCCGGCGAGGGTCAGGTAGCCGTCGTACTCGACGCCCTCGAGCAGCGCGCCGTTGCCGCCCTGCGAACCGCCGTTGAGGTTCCAGGTCGGCAGCTTGCTGCCGTCGACCAGCAGCTTGACCCGCAGCTTGACGCTGCCGCGCGCCGGCACCGACACGCTGCCCGGCGCCTCGACCACCACCGCCGCGCTGGCGGCATCGTTGGCATAGCGGAAGCTCGGGCTCACGGCGTAGGTGCGCGCGGTGTTGGAGAAGTTCTCGACCACCAGGTCCTGCACCAGCGTCGCGCTGCCGCGCACCTCGGCATAGCCGAAGGGCAGGCTGGCGCTGGCCGCGGCCGGGTTGCGCACGATCGCGTTCAGGCCGATCGCCCGGTCGACGCGCAGCTCGCCGGCGCCGATGCGGCTGATCGGCGCGAGCACCCCCGGCTGGGTCGCGTTGTTGTTGAACACCTCGGTGCGCGCGGCGTTCATCAGCATCGCCTTGATCTGCGCCGGGGACCGCGTCGGATGCGCCTGCCGCAGCAGCGCGGCGGCGCCGGCCACCATCGGCGCGGCGCCGGAGGTGCCGCCGAAGGCGGTCTGGCCGGTGCCGGTGCCGACCTCGGCCGACAGCGAGGCGCCGGGCGCACCGATCTCCGGCTTGATGCCGGAGCGGCTGACGTCCGGCCCGCGCGACGAGGTCGAGGCCATGCTGCCGACCAGGCTGATGCGGATGTCGGGCGAGATCGTCACGTTGACCGTCGCGCTCGCCGCCGCGGCCTTGAGCGCGGCGCCGAGCGTGTTCTGGATCACGATCGTCGGCACGAACACCGTGCCGCCGCCGAAGCTGAAGGTCGGTGCGTCGCCGGCCGCATTGTTGGCCAGGATCACCGCCGCCGCGCCGGCACGGGCCGCGCGGTCGACCTTCTCGCTGATGTTGCAGCTGCCGCGGTCGACCAGCGCCACCTTGCCGGCCACCGTCGCGGGCACCGAGCCCTCGGCGCAGACCAGGCCGGCGACCACCACGTCGTTGGTGACGCTGCGGTCGATCGGCGCCCAGTCCACCGTGTTGGTGTTGGTGTAGGTGCCGGCCACCGCCGCGGGCGCGTTGACGACCAGCGGGATCGCGCCGGCCGAGGGCACCGAGGTCTGGGCGACGCTGAGGACGCCCGCGCCCATCCCCGGCGAGCCGGTCACATAGGGCTTGTTGCCGCCGTTGCCGGCCGAGGCGACCACCACGACGCCGAGCTTCACCGCCTCGGTGGCGGCGAGGGTCAGGTCGTCCTCCTCCTGGCCGTAGTTGGAGCCGAGCGACATGTTGACCACGTCGACGGCGTCGCTGAAGTCGCTGTCGCCGTTCGGGTCGATCGCGAAGTCCATGCCCTTGAGCAGCGCGACGCCGTTGCAGGAGGTCGCGACCGCGCTGCACACCTTCACCGCCACCAGCGAGGCGCCCGGCGCCACGCCCTTGTGCGCGCCGTCATTGGAGCGGCCGGCGATGATGTCGGCGACGTGGCTGCCATGGCCCTGGAAGTCGATCGGGTCCGGGTCCTCGCTGCGGTCGCCGTTGGGCCAGGCCTCACCGACGAAGTCGTAGCCGTTCACCACCTTGACGGTCGGGAACAGGCCGTCGGTGGTGGTCTGCGCCGCGTCGCCGGGCGCCGCGCCGTAGGCCGCGGCATAGGCGGCCCCGGTGCCGGCACCGCCGAGGTTGGCATGCGTGTAGTCGATGCCCGAGTCGAGCACCGCGACCTTGACACCGCTGCCGTCCACGCCGGCGGTCTGCACCGCGGCGGCGCCGACATAGGGCACGGTCTCGGCCAGGTCGAGCGAGTAGGTGACGACCGGGCGCACCTTCACCACGCCGGGCAGGGCCGCGATCTCCTGGATGCGGCGCGCGTCGACCTTGACCGCGATGGCGTTGTGCGCGACCTGCACGCGCGCCAGTTCGCGCGCGCCCAGGCTGGCCAGCGCGGCGACCACGCGGCCCTGCTGCTCGCGCACCAGCTGGCGGTGGGCTGCCAACGCGCTGCGCAACGCGGCGTCGCGGCTGCGCAGCGCGGCGGCCGGCGCCAGCTCGCGTCGCTTGGCCGCCACCGAGGGCTCGGCCAGCTGCACCCACACCTCGATCTCGCCGCGTGCCGCCTGCAGGCGGCGATCGACCCGCGCGGCGGACGTGGCCCCGGCGGGCACCGCCAAGGCCGCGATCGCGGCATCGGCGGCCGGCGCGGCCAGGCTCTGGGATCTTTCCGTCGACGACGAACCGCCGTCGGAGCCGCCGCAGGCGGCCAGAGTGAGCGCGGACACGAACGTCAGCGCCAGACTTCCTCGCATGGTCACTCTCCTTGTGGGATGTGGATTGAACCGCGCCGGCGGGTGGCCGCGTCGTTCGGGTCGAGGGCGCGTGCATGGGTCACGCCGGCGAGCGCCGCAGGGTGCGTGAGGGAGGGGCCCGAGTCAAGGCAGGCAACCCGAGTTAGGGGCTGGGCGAACCCGCGGACCGCGCTGCTATGCTGCGCGCGATGAAGTTGCTGCTGCGCTGGATACTGCTGGCCTGTGCGCTGCTGCTGGTGGCGCAGGTCTATCCGGGCGTGCAGGTCACGAGCTTCTCGGGCGCGCTGATCGCGGCGCTGGTGCTGGGCCTGTTCAACGCGGTGCTGCGACCGGTGCTGGTGCTGCTGACGCTGCCCGTCACGCTGCTGACGCTCGGGCTGTTCCTGTTCGTCATCAACGCGCTGATGTTCTACTGGGTCGCCGGCCTGCTCGACGGCTTCAGCGTCGGCGGCTTCGGCGCGGCGCTGATCGGCTCGCTGATCTACAGCGTCTGCGGCATCGTGATCGATGCGGCGATCGAGCGGCTCGGGCCCAAAGCGGCGGCCTGAGCGCCGCGGCCTCAGCCGCGCCGCTCTTCCTCGACGATCTCGCGGCGCAGCCGCTCGAGCTCGCGCAGGCGCGCGTCGATCACGGTCGCCTCGACCCCTTCGCTGCTGCGCGCGCTGCGTGCGAGCCGCTGGCCGGCGCGCAGGCGCTCGATCGCGCCGACGACGTCGCCGACCGCGGCACGCGCCTCGGCCTCGGCCCGCACGGAGCGCAGGGGTTCGCCGAGGCGGCTCCACAGCTGCGCCAGCTGGCCCCAGGCGAGCGCGTCGGCGCCATGCAGCGCCACCCAGGTCTGCAGCCGTTCGGCCGCACGCCGCTGGTCCGCCGCCGCGGCGCCCGGCAGCAGCGCCACCTGGCCCCGCGCCAGCAGCGTCGGGCGCGCCTCGGGCAGGGCCGCCCGTTCGAGCAGCGCCGCGGCGGCGGCAGCGTCGCCGCGCTCGATCAGGCCCTGCAACGCCAGCAGGTCCAGCAGCTGCCGCGCCGCCGCATCGCCGTCGACGAGCGGTCGCGCCGCCGCGATCGCCGCATCCGCACGCGCCGCGTCGCGTCGAAGGATCGAGGCCAGCGCGCTGGTGTACAGCGCCGCCGCCCGCTCGAGCGGCGCGCCGCTGACGGCGGCCACGGTGCGGTCGAAGTCCTGTGCGCGCTGCAGCGCGGCGTCGCGCGGGTCCATCAGCACCCGCGCGCGCGCCTGCATCAGTGCATAGACAAGCGTGCGCGGCGGCGGCGCGGCGCCGTCCACGCCGAGCCGCGAGCGCGCCTCGCCGATGCGCTCGGTGGTCAGCGGGTGCGAACGCAGGTAGGGAAAGTTCTGGCTGTCGTTCAGGCGCGCGGCCTGCAGCAGCTTCTCGAACATCGCCGACATGCCGCCGGGCGCATAGCCCGCGCCGGTGAGCACGCCGAAGCCGACGCGATCGGCCTCGCGCTCCATGTCGCGCGAGAAGTTCAGCTGGCCCTGCACCGCCACCGCCTGGCCGCCGGTGATCAGCGCCTGCGCCGCCTCGGGGCTGCGGCTGGCGACCAGCACGCCGAGGATCATGCCGGCGATGCCGGCGAACGAGGTCGCCTTGCCGGCATCGACGCTGCGCGCGATGTGGCGTTGCGAGACGTGCGACAGCTCGTGCGCCAGCACCGAGGCGAGCTCGTCGGGCGTCGCCGTCACCGCCACCAGCCCCAGGTGCACGCCGATGTAGCCGCCCGGCAGCGCGAAGGCGTTGACGCTGCGGTCGCGCACCAGGAACGGCTCCCAGGCGAAGCGCTCCGCCAGCTCCGGCGGGACGTCGCCGCGCGCGCGCGCGGCGACGACCAGCCCGTCCCACATGCGCGCCAGGTAATCCAGCAACACCGGATCGTCGAGGTAGTCGGCATCGCGCCGCAGCTCGCGCATGATGCGGTCGCCGAGGCGGCGTTCGGCGCTGACGGTCAGGCCTTCGTCGGCGCTGTCGCCGAGGGAGGGGAGGGCGTTGCGGGTGTCGGCGGGAGCGCCTTGGGCGACCGCGGGCACGGCTGGGGGCAGGGCCAGCGCCAGGGCCAGCGCGAGCCGCCTAGAAGCCGTCGATGGGCGCATGGCCGACCACCTCGCCGGAACTCAGATCGATCAGCGCCACCCAGTCGGCGCGGCGCGCCAGCAAGGGCAGATAGCCGAGCTGCGCTTCGACTCGGCCGGTCGCGGCCACGCTGCGCTCGAGCTCGCCGGCCTGCGCCGGGTGGCGCTTGCGCAGGTCCGCCAGCGGCCGCGCGGCGCGGCGCGGCGCGTCGGCCGTGTTCTCGGGCGGTAGCCAGAACTCGGGGCGCATGCCGAGGTCGATACCGGCCAGGCCGAGCTGCACCGCGTCGAAACGCTCGGCCGCGGTCGGCTCGCGCGTCGCCACGGTCAGCCGGCCGGTCCAGGGCAGCGCGCGCAGTGCGGTGGGCGCCTTGGCCAGATTGGCGGAGACAAGATCGATCGCGCGGACCACACGCAGCCGTTCCCCGGCCTCGAGCGCCAGCACCACCGGTCGCGCCTGGAACACCACCTGCATCCCGTAGCCCAGCGCGGCCAGCTGCAGCAGCGCCACCACCGCGAGGTCGCGCCGCAGCTCGCGCCAGGGCTTGCGGCGGTCGAACACCGCGAAGGTGATCAGCGGGCCGACCACCACGTCGACCGCGACAATCAGCGTGAACAGCTCGCGGCCGCCCGAGATCTGCCGGAACGGCTCGGGATACCACAGGCCGAAGACCAGCAGCGCTGCCAGTGCCGCGACGAGCGCACTGAGGCCGAGATGGACGCCGGCGGCCTTGAGGCGGCTCGGCAGGTCGAAGCCGACGGGTTGCGGGGGAGGGGGTGCGAGGGCGTCGGTCATGGGGCGCAGGCCGGGGGCGAGCCCCGCTGAGACTATGATGCATCGGCATTGTTTCCCGATTTTGCTGACGCCCCGATGAGTGCCCCTACCGAAGCCACCGGCGGCCTGACCCACTTCGACGCCCAGGGCCAAGCGCACATGGTGGACGTGTCGGCCAAGCCCGCCACCCACCGCAGTGCCACGGCCGAGGGCGCAATCCGCATGCTGCCGGCGACGCTGCAGGTGATCGCCGCCGGCGGCGCGAAGAAGGGTGACGTGCTGGGCGTCGCGCGCATCGCCGCGATCCAGGCCGCCAAGCGCACCGCCGACCTGATCCCGCTGTGCCACCCGCTGCCGCTGACACGGGTGGCGGCCGATTTCGAGATCGACACCGCCGCCAGCCGCGTGCGCTGCCGCGTCACGGCCGAGACCCTCGGCCCCACCGGCGTCGAGATGGAGGCGCTGACCGCGGTGCAGGTCGGGCTGCTGACGGTTTACGACATGTGCAAGGCCATCGACCGCGGCATGGTGATCGAGGGCGTGCGCCTGCTCGAGAAGCACGGCGGCAAGAGCGGGTCCTGGGTCGCCTCGCCGGCTGGGGCTTAGGGCATCAGGTCGCGCCACTGCAGCGCGACCGGCCGGGTGTCGCACTGCCAGGGCGGCGCGGCGGCCTCGCAGTCCTTGAAATAGGCCTGCGCGTCGGGGCGGTGGAACTCGCGCAGCCGCTGGGCTGCGTAGAGCGCTTCTGCCACGCGCCCCTCCCTCTTCAGCGCCTCGATGTAGGCGATCAGCAGGCGCACGTCGATCAGCTGGCGCAGCGGGCGTCGAAAGCGCGCGGCGGCGGTGTCGCGCGGCGGTGTCGTGACGGCGGCATAGTCGGCGTGGTGGCCGAACAGCGCGCTGCGCTGCCCCGCCTCGATGCGCCGCGCCAGCGGTTCGGCACCGGCGGCCGGAGCGAAGATCACCTCGACCCGGCGATGGTCGGCACCGGCCCACAGCGCGCCGGCCGCCATCGCCGTGCCGGCCGCGCGCGCCGCCCAGCGCATGCCGGCGGCCGACGGCGCAACAGTGCGCGGTGCGCCGCCGACGAACACGCCGAGCGCCCAGGCCGCCGGCAGCAGGAAGTAGGCGTACCACAACGGGTACTCGAGCAGACTATGCAGCGCCAGCACCGCCACCATCGCCAATGCGGCGCGTGCCGGCGAGGCCGGCGCGGCGCTGCCCCAGGCCGCGCGCGCGCGCCACAGCGTCCAGCCCAGCAGGCCCAGGATCGTCACCGCAGCCGGCAGCCCGAGCTCCACCGCCAGTTGCAGCGGCAGGTTGTGCGTGTGGTCGAAGAACGCGACCGGGCGGCCGGGAAAGGGCGTAAAGGTCCACGCCGCATTGAAGTGCCCCCAGCCGACGCCGGCCCAAGGGTGTTCGGCCAGCAGCGCCAGCGCATTGCGCCAGATCGCGAAACGCGAGCTGCTGATGTCACCGCCGGCCTGCAGGCGGTCGCTGCCGTAGAAGTGCTCTTCCTGCAGCGCCGCGTGGCCGGCCAGCAGTGCCCAGCACAGGCCATACAGGAGCGGTGTTGTCGCCAACAGGCCGCGCGCGTTGCGCGGCAGACGCTTGTCCAGCGCTGCCCACGCCACCAGCACGACCAGCGACAGCGCGCCGGTGCGCGAGGCAGTCATCGCCAGCGCCAGCAACATCGCCGCCACCGACGCCGTCGCAGCTCGACCTCCCAGCGAGCCAGCTTGCCACAACCAGACGGTCCAGACCATCGCACACAGCAGCGCGGTGGCGAGGTGGTTGGGCTGACGCAGGTTGCCCACCGCGCGCCCGCCCGTGCTGCTGGCGGCGATCAGCCAGCCGTCGGTCCAGCCGGGCGCCAAGAACTGCACCAGCGCCACGCCCGCGCTGCCCAGCCCTGCCAGCCACAGGCCCAGCGCGACAATGCGCGTCGACGCGACATCGGCCCTGGCTGCCGCAGCCGCCAGAACCAGCGTCGCCGACAACAGCATGAGTGCCACACCTCCCTGCAGCGCAAAGCCGCCGGCTGCCGCCAGCACCGCACACAGCAGCAGCGCGGCGAGCGCTGGTGCCGCGGCGCGCCAAGCGAAGCACGCTCCGCTTGCCAGCCAGACGCCCCAAGCGGCAAGGGCTGCGATCTGGTTGTAAAGCACTGCATCGGGCACCGGCGACGGCGCGAGCAGCCAGGGCAGTGCCAGCGCTGCCGAAAGCAGCAGGGTGACCGAGGGGCGGAGCAGGGTGGGTGCGCTGGACATCTCGAGGGCGGCCGTCCGGCGGCCCGCCGGACGCGATGCTAACGACCCGGCGGGCCGATATGCTGCGCACCAAACCGAGCGACGAGGATCTCCGATGGGCTTGCTGACCAACCTCCTGCGCGGCCTACGCGGCAACACGGACCAGCGCGACTGGACGGCGGCCCAACTGCGCGAACGAATGCGTCGTGGCGATGTCGACGGCGCCGCGGCCGCCCTCGAACGGCTGGCGGCCGACAAACCGCAGCGCGACGTGGTCGTGCTGTGCCTTCGAGGCGAGATCGCCTACAAGCGGCAGCAGGACGCCGAGGCCGAGCGGTGCTTTCGCGAGGCGCTCGCGCTGGCGCCCGGCAGCCCGGACGCCCACCACGGACTGTCCCTCGTGCTCCAGGCGCGGGGCGAGACCCTGGACGCCTTGCGCCACGCCCAGTTCGCGGCGAACAACAGCGACCAGGAAGCGCGCTTCTGGGCCCAGCTCGGGCTATGCCAGGTGGTGTTGCAGAACTACGTGCAGGCCGACGAGGCGCTGGAGCTCGCGACCCGGCTCGACCCTCAGGACAAGTACGCCTGGAACAACTTCGGCATCGCGACCCGGGCGAACGGCGAGCTTGACCGGGCGCGGGCGGCCTTCCAGCGCGCGCTGGCGCTCGACCCGGGCTTCGCCCTGGCGGCCGAGAACCTGACCCTCCTGAACACCGATCTCGAGACGGCCACGCCGCCCGAGGATCGGCGCACGGCGCCGGCTTCGGAGGCGTTGCGGCGCGTCCGCGACATCGCGGACGCCGGCGACATGGCGGCCGCGATCGACGCCTGCGAAACCCTCGCGGACGAACGGCCCGACGATGGCGCCGTCATCGTCGAGCTGTACCGGCTGTACTTCGCCGCGGGTGACACGCAAAGCGGCATCGACGCCCTGCAGGCCTTCCATGTCCGGCATCCCGAGGATGTCGACGTGGTGGCCGCCCTCGGCTCCGCGCTCGTCTGGGCGCGTGAATTCAAGCGCGCCAAGCCGCTCGTGACCGCGGCGCTCGAACGCCGCCCCGACGATCCACGCCTGCTCGTGGCGATGAGCGAGATCCGCGCCGAGCAGGGCCGCTATGCCGAGACGGCCCGCCTGCTGCGGCGCTCCTTCGAACTCGAACCGACCCTCGAGCACAAAGGCATGCTGGCGAACGCGCTGGTCAAGGTGTTCGAGTATGAGGAGGCGGTGCGCCTGTTCGACGAGATCGTCGCCGAGGCGCCCGTGCTGGCCGGGCGGCTGGAGGGGATCCGCATCTATTCGCTGATGTACCTCGGCCGACAGGACGAGGCGTTGCCGCTGGTCGACGAGGCGATCCGTCAGAACCCGAACGAACCGGTGCGGCGCTTTCCTCGCGCCACGATCCACCTGCACAACGAGCGCTACGCTGAAGGCTGGGAAGACTATGCCTTCCGGCAGCTCGCCTCGGCGACGCACCTGCGCACGCTGCCGTTCCCGGAGTGGCATGGCGAGACCCTCGAGGGCCGTTCGATTCTCGTGCTGGCCGAGCAGGGGCTGGGGGACCAGGTCATGTTCGCCTCCTGCCTGCCCGACTTGCTGAAGCAGCGCCCGTCCCGCATCGTCGTCGAGGCGATCGACCGCGTCGCCCCGACCCTCCAGCGGTCTTTCCCGACCTGCGAGGTCGTCGCCACCCAGCAGGACAGCGCCTTCGACTGGGTGCTCGGGCTCGGTGCGATCGACTACCACGTCCACATGGGCGACCTGCCGCGCCACTTCCGCCGCTGGCGGGCCGATTTCCCTGACCACAGCGGCTACTTGAAGGCCGACCCCGCCCGTGTCGAACACTGGCGCGACGCGCTGAGCACGGCCGGGCGACCGAACCGGCCGCACATCGGCGTCACCTGGCGCGGCGGCACCGAGATGAGCCGCCAAGGCGTGCGGACGATGGGCGTCACGATGCTGGCGCCGCTGATGGCAGGTACTGACGCCGACTGGGTCTGCTTGCAGTATGGCGACGTGACGTCCGACCTTGACCGGTCGGCCGGGGCCGGGGCGCCGATGCTGCATTGGCCGCAAGCCATCCGCGACCTCGACGAGTTCGCCGCGTTGGTATCGGCGCTGGACCTGGTGATCACGGTGTGCAATACCACCGTGCACTACGCCGGCGCACTCGCAAAACCCGTCTGGGTCATGGCGCCCAAGGTTCCGGAGTGGCGCTACGGGTTGCACTTCGAGTCGATGCCCTGGTACCCGAGCACCCGGATGTTCCGTCAGCCGCAGCATGGCGACTGGCCGGGCCTGTTGAACAACGTGCACGACGCGCTCGGCCTATGGCTGGCGCAGTTTGACTTGCGGAAGGGGGGGCAGAGTTGACGGTTTCCGTCAGTCCAGCGGGGCGCGCTTGGGGATCAGTTCAACCGCCTGCGCCGGGAGTGTCGGTTCTGGTCACTTCGCGCACTGGCCCGGGCCTTGCAGAAATGGCGCGCGTTCCCCCTCAACCCCTGACCGACAGGAAGGACCCAACCGTGAAGAAATCACTGCAAAAGGGCTTCACCCTCATCGAACTGATGATCGTGGTGGCCATCATCGGCATCCTTGCCGCCATCGCCCTGCCCGCCTACCAGGACTACACGATCCGCGCCCGCGTGTCGGAGCTGATCCTCGGCGCCTCGGCCGCCCGCACCGACATCACCGAGGGCTGCCAGATCGCCAACGGCTGCGCCGGCCTGACGGTCATCGCGATCCCCGCCACCCGCTTCATCTCCGGCGGCGCAACCAGCGCCACCGGCGTGATCACCGTGAATGCCGTTGCGGCCAACGTCGGCACGGTCGTGAGCATCATCCTCACCCCGAGCTGGAACGGCACCACCGCCATCTGGAGCTGCACCGGCGCTCCGACCCGCTACGCCCCGGCCAGCTGCCGCGGCTGAGCCCCTTCGGCTCTCTTCGCAAGAGGCGCTTCGGCGCCTCTTGTTCTTTGGG